>JAIPFF010000049.1 GCA_021736785.1 Thiohalocapsa sp.
GAGCGCCGCTGCTCCGGCGGCAGCTGCCTGTCCCAGCGCCAGGCACACCAACGCCGCGATGCGCAGCCAGCGGCGCTCGCCGCCGATGGGGGGCATCCGGCTCATGCCGCCAGCTGCTCCGCTTCAGCGGACGTGGCGCTGCGCGTCAGTGCGGCGGCCAGTAGGGGGTCGGTGAGCTCCTCCTTCGACAGCACCGGCAAGCCGGTCGCCGCCTTGGCCTCTTCGACATTGAGCGGCGACGTCGTGATCAGTCCGGTCAGCGCCAGAGGCTGGATCCGGAACTGGCGCAGCGCCGTTTGTCCTCCCAGCGCGGCCAAGGCGTCGGGAACCGCATACAGGAAGCCGGAGAACTGTCCGCGCACGTCCGCTCGACGCAACAGCGCCGCGGTTTCCGCTTGCAGCACGCCGTCCGCGAGCTCTACCACCAGCACCTCGCAGCCGGCCTCGGTACCCGTGGCGATCAGCGTCGCCAGGGCCTGCTCGATGCGCTCGATCGGTTGGAGGTAGGTAGACACCATCCCCGCGCAGGTGAAATCACCGACCCAGTTCGCGCCTGCGTCCAAGTAGGCATTGAAGTCCCCGAATGCGCCGGTACCGGTCGCCTTGATCGCACCGACGCGGAATCCGCCCGCGCGCAATCCGCGAATGAAGGCGGCGGCGGCGGTTGTCTTACCCGCGTTCATGGATGCGCCGATGACGCCGATGACGCAGGCATCGGTGCGGGTGCGCTTGGCCGGCAGCGCGTAACGGTCCAGATTGATGACATTGCCCTCGGCGTCGGCCAGGAGCCCCAGCGGTACGACACGCGTCGGCTGACGCATCTTGCTGTTGCGCGTGCGCATGATGCCGAGACATCCGCCCCCGGCAAGGAGATCGGTGCCCTTCGGATCGATCCGGGCGATTCCCTCGAACTGATCGGCCGCGTAACGGGCACCGCACGCCGCAACGATCAGGTCGCCGGGATACAAGGTCGACGGACGGCCCTCGGTCAGTTGGACCCTTTGATGCGATCCGATTTGGGCAACCCGGGCCAGCACCAAGTCGCCGGAAACCGCCTGCGCTACCGGGCGAATCAGCTGCACCGCATCCGCGCGTGCGACACGACGGGTGGCGAAGGCCCACTTCGCCGATGCCAGGAGATCTTTGCTGTTGGTCGTGACGGGGGTGATCATGGTCTTCGGTTCCTCTGTTGTGATGTCCAGCGGATGTTGTGCGTGCTGATCTTTCACGCGGCCGAGGACGCACTGCAGGCCGCGCCCCGGGAAAGATGCTCGGCGTCCGGCACGCCGCGCAGCACCAACCGCGCCGCGCCGCCTTGCCGGACGCACTCCGTGAAGTCGTGGCCGCAGTCGGGCAGGATGTGCAGCGTCGAGCGCGGCTGGATGCCGCGCGCATCCGCGGCGGCGACGAGTGCCTTGTGCCAGCGCGTGCACCGTTCCAGGCGATGGGTTCCCTGCTGGCTGTCCACGCGCCGATTGCTGCGCGTATTGCTGTCCGGTGTGCAGTCGAGCGCGCCCACCAAGGCCGTAATCGGCAGCTCCAGAAAGCGATCGAGGCCGCTCGCCATGGACGAGAGCCAAGGCGTCTCGCGGCGCTTGGGTGACGCTAGGCCGTAGGGGTAGGGGGCGTCGTCCGGAAAGGTGTACCAGCCCGCGGAGAGCACGGAGAGGGATGCAATGCGGTGCGGATAAAACAAGGCGAACCGATGCGCGAACTGGGCGCCCCCTGAATAGCCGAACAGGGCCACACGACTGGTATCGCACATCCCTTCGCGGCCGATGCGGTCGAGCAGCTCGAGCAGCGCCAAGTCGGCGCGTTGCGGCATGATCACGCGCTGATAGCCGGGAAAGCGCTTGCTCGAGAAACAAGGCGCGATAACGACTCGTCCGGCTTTCGCTGCCTCCTCCGCAAACAAGGCGGCTTGGCTACGGGCACCGCGCTGGATGCCGTGAACCGCTACCAGGGGAATCGCCGACGGGTCCGGGTGCTTCGGCAATGCCAGCCACGCGGACGCCGTGCCCGGGCCGTGCGCCGGGCGCCGAACCAACGAGAACGCTTCGTTACAGTGACTCGTAGACGCACTCATGGGGGTGATCTCTTGTATTCGGGGTTTAGGTCGGTGTCGATACCTGCCGGGCGATGGATATCGGTCGACTTCGACCATCGTTCGCGCATCGCCCGTTGCCAGAGACAACGATCGAAGAAGCTGCTTATTCCCGAGCGGAGAGATTTTGGATTGCGTGCGCCGACCGCCGACTGCCGAGTGCCCACGGACCGAGCGGAGTTGTGGCCGCCGGGCGCGATTTTCACTCCCGCCCAAGCGGCTTTGGCGTGGTTTGCGAGCGGGGCGTACGCCCCTCATCCGGTGCCGCGTTCGCGTCGGCAACAGCGCAGGGGTAACTCGTCGCGGCGCCGCGCCTGACTTGCGGGTTGCGCCCGAGGTGCAGATGGGGGAGGGCCGCTACCTCGGCGGTTCTTGCCGATGATGTGCCCGAGCACCCAGGGGTAGCCGCCCGAGCGGGGCGGGCGGTTGTCTTATCCGGCTGCGGCGCCTATTCGATCAAGGGCAGAGCTCGTCGCTTTGGATCAGGCCCCAGCCATATAACGGGTCCCGCCCCGGGGGGCCTAGGTCCAGCGAGCGCTCCGCGAGCTGTCGCGTCAGGGCATCACTGTCGCTGACGCCGCCATGATGCAGGAGGGCCGCCGCGGCGGTGACGAAGGGGGCCGCAAACGACGTGCCGGTCCGGTATTCTCCGCCGCCCGCCGACGGGGTCCATACGTTGACCCCGGGGGCGGCCAGCGCGACGTACTCGCCGCGATTGGCGCTGCCGTAGAGCCGGCGCCTTGCGTCCACCGCGGTCACGCCTATCACCGTCGGATAGGCGGCGGGATAATACGGGTCACTGCTGTTGCCGTCGTTGCCGACGGCCGCTACAACGGGGATGCCTGCGGCCGCGGCGCTTGAGACCGCTTTCTCGACCAGCGGATTCGCGCTGCCGTTCATGCTGATGTTGATGGCATTGAGCGGCTTGTCGAGCAGCCAGTCGATTCCGCGCGCCATTGCCTCCGCGGTCGCATAGGCGTTCCCGCGCGAGTCGGTACCGACGACGTCCGCCGAGTAGAGGGTGCTTTTGGGTAGCAGCCCGGGGATGCCGCGATCGGTCCCGCCGGCGATGAGTCCGGCCACCGCACTTCCGTGACTGCTGTCGGAATCTCGCGAGGCATCGGTGAAACGCGCGAAATGAAAGGCGCGGAAATCGAGTCCCGCCTCACCCTGATCAACCGCGGTATCGATCATGCCGATACTGACCTTTGCCCCGCAGGAACCGTCTCCGGGATCCGGCCAGGCGATCAGGCGGTGGGGTACGCAGCGCTCGCCGACACAAGCGGGAGCCGCGAGTCGATAGACGTGGTTGAGCGTGAAGATTCGGTTCGGCAGGTTGCCTCGGGCCTGTTCAAGGGCGTCGGTCTCCTTTAAACCGCGCGGGACCTCCAGCCGCGTGCTGAGGACTCCGAGCTGCGTCAAACGGACCGAGCGAATGACCGAATACCCGAGCCGCCGGAGTGTCGCGATGTCCTGTCGCGTCAGATCGAGGCCGATGATTTCTCGAGACACCCAAGGCTCGCCGTCGGCAATGCTCAATACCTCGGCGCTCTGAAATTCCTGCTCGAGCTGTCCGTCGTCGTCATCGTCGTCGTCATCGTCGTCGTCATCGTCGTCGTCGTCGTCGTCGTCGTCGTCATCATCGTCGTCGTCATCGTCGTCGTCATCGTCGTCGTCATCGTCATCGTCGTCGTCGTCGTCGTCGTCATCGTCATCGTCGTCGTCATCATCGCTCGCGACAGCCGTCGGCATCACGGTGTCGGGCCACCAACTCCAGCCAGCCATCGAGACCAGATGGACACACAAGACGATCATGAGCGCGATAACGAATTTTCTCGGGCACATAGTCTGAAAGCGATGTTGGGACGAGGATTTTGTGGTCCGTAGCAAGGCTCGGCCACGCACTGGGTGTGCAACGCAACGATGCCTCGACGGGTTGGCGGCCCCGAATCGCGCCGGCTTGCCGTCCGGGGCGGCGGCTCCAATATGGGGTTGGCTATCCCGTACAACAGATGTGCAATCGGCAATTGAGGCGTGACGCCGGCAGCGAAATGATTCCGCCTTCCGGCACTCCCCGATCGACGACCGACACTACCCCGGGGCAAGGCCGGTCAGGCCGTGAATGGACGCTCGGGAATAACTCGTGCGCGACAGCGTTATCGATACAAGCGGATACTCGGATTATGAGCGACGAGATCAAGGCAGAACTGGTCAAACTGTTGCCGAGGCTGCGGCGATTCGCCGTTGGCCTCACCGGAAACCAAGAGGATGCCGACGATCTCGTGCAGATTGCTTGTGAACGAGCACTGACCCGACTGGATCAGTGGGCGCCGGGTACTCGCTTGGACAGCTGGATGTTCCGCATCGTGCAGACGGTGCGTATCGATGATATCCGGCGGAGCCGGCGCCGCGGGCGGTCGGCCGATCCCGGCGAGATCGAGGCGGCCGCCGATCCAGGGGCGCACCGTGTTGGTGAGGGTAAGATGATGCTATCGCAAGTGACCAAGGCGCTGGAACGGTTGCCGCCGGAGCAGCGGGCCGTGCTGGCCCTCGTCGGCGTCGAGCAGTACTCATATAAGGAAGCCGCCGAGCTTCTATCGATACCGATCGGCACCGTCATGAGCCGTTTGGCACGCGCCAGGCTTAGGCTGCAAGAGCTGCTCGGCGAGTCGCCGGACAGCCAAGCCGCGGGAGGGCGTTGAGCGATGACAGCGCATCCCGATTTCGAGCTGCTGATGGCCTATGTCGACGGCGAGCTCGATGCCGAGCAAACCGCCTCGATCGAGGCGCGTCTGGCAACCGACGCACATGCGCGCGAGACCGTAGAGCAACTGCGGTCGACCAACGCATGGCTTTCACAAGGCCTCGATCAGATCCTGGAAGAGCCCGTTCCGCAGCGCCTGCTGGATACCGTTCAGGGTGGTGCACCGGACGCGCGCGTCGTCCCGCTGCGTCCGCGCAAAACCGTCGTGCGGCCACGCACCCGTATCGGCCTCGGCTGGGCGGCGGCGGCCGGCATCGTGCTGGCGATCGGCGCTGTCTCGACGATCTCGCTGCTGATGCCCACGGCACCCCCGGGCAGCGCCATCGTCGATAACGCGGTCCTGCAGGAGGCTTTGGAGACACTGCCCAGCGGGAGCTTGCTGATCGCCGGAAAAGATGACGCGTCGGTGATGCCGCTCGCGACCTATCGTTTGGACGATTCCAGGCTATGCCGCGAATTCGAAGTGCGCCGCGGGACTGCGGTCGAATTGGGGCTGGCCTGTCGGGACGAAGACGGCCGCTGGGCGCCGGATACCCTGGTAGAGCAAGAGGTCGCCGCCGCAGAGGCGGATACTGAGCGCTTTGTGCCGGCGGGCGGAGATGAGGATCCTATTTCCACGGCCCTCGACCGCATGGGCGCCGGCGCCGCGCTGGTTCCGGCCGAGGAACGGACGCTGATCGACGCTGGATGGTCCGATCGCGCGCCCTAGTTGGCTGATCGCGGCGCCGTTGCGGCCAATGCCGGCGACTGTTCGAGCAGTGTTTTCCGGGGCGCGCCGTTTCGACGGGCCGATGTGCTGCTGACGGCGACGCGAGCGTCCGGACGATAGCGGCAAGGAGTCGGCTTGTCCCCCGGACCGGAAACGCCGGGGCGTCCTGCCCCGTCCGCGGCAGGCCGGACTCGCCGGCACGCCTTGGTGCCGGCGCTCATCTCGGCCTCTGCGCCTCCTTTTGCCGGGCCTCGGTCAGCCCCGCCATCCCGAACACCCCGAGCAGCGCGCGCTATCCCGCTTGCGCACGGTGTTCCCGGTTGCCATTCGGACCATGTGTCAGAACCGATAGCTCACGGCCACTTTGATGTTGCGCCCGGGCGCCTGCAAGGCCGAGAGATAGGGTGTGTAGTCGGCATCGAAGAGGTTGTCGACCCCCACGTCGACGCCGAGCCCCGCCAGCGGGCTGCCTACCGGATCCCAGCTCAGCCAGATGTCCTGCACGTCGTAGCTGTCGGATTCCTCGCCACCCGGCGGCACCCGGTCCTGCGCGTCGACGAAGCGCCCGCGCCAGCCGAGCCGGATGCCTTGGGCGGGAAACCTTAGCCCGGCCTGCGCGATCCATGCGTCCGGCTGCACGCTGGAGAGCGGATCGCCCGTGTCTTCGTCCTCGCCGCGAGTTCTTGCATAGGCGAGCCCGGCAAACCAGCGCGGCGCGTCGTACAAGGCCTCGATCTCGAAGCCCTCCAGCCGCGCGTCGCTGACGTTGTCCGATGTGCTGACGCCGCCGGGGCCGGGGTTGCCGGGCACGGGCCGGAACGTGAACAGCACGGAACGGTCGATGAAGTCGCTGACGTCGTTGCGGAAGAAGCTCGCCCGGAAGCGGCCCGCGTCGCCCGGGGTCAGCAGGTCGTCCTTGAACAGGCTGATGCCGATTTCCTTGTTGTGGGCCTTTTCCGGTTTCAGGTCGGGGTTCGGCACGAACAGGTTTTGGCAGCCCCGCCCGCAGCTGAAGTGCACGCCGGAGACGAACAGCTCCGAGATGCTCGGCGCCCGGAACGCCTCGTTGTAGCTCGCGAGCAGCGCCATCCAGTCGGTGACCTTGTAGCTGGCGCCGAGCTTGATCGACCAGGCGCTGTCTTCGTTGTCGTCGGCGTCGAGGCGCTCCGCCTCGCCGCGGTAGTTGTCCCAGCGAATGCCGGGCACCAGCGTCAGGCGCCGGCCCAGCGTGATCTCGTCCTGCAGGTAGGCGCTGAAGATCTGCTGGGAGCCGTCCGGGAAGCTCTCTCTCGGCGCGCCGTCGCGCCTGGCGGTGACCTCGTCCTTGTAGTACTCGACGCCGTAGGTAAGCACCTGGGCGACGCTGCTGCCGGTACCGAAGCGCATGGTATTGCGCAGGTCGAAGCCGGTGGTAATGAGCTCGGTCGAATCGCTGCGCGGCCGGCTGACCAGGTCTTCTTCGATGTCGGTCTTGTTGCGATACAACACGACGGACGGATTCAGCAGGGCGTTGTCGGGGTCATCGTAGCGGTAGCGCAGCGTGAGATTGTCCTGCCGCGTCGTGCGGTCGACGAGGCTGTCGTCGCTGCCGGCCGTCTGCGGGTTGGAGGGCACCTCGCCGTCTTCGTCGAGCCCCATATAGCTCGCGCTGAAGCGGTTAATGCCGTCCGGGCTCCAGCTGCCTTTGGCCAGGCCCGAGAGGCGCTGGTAGGCCGAGTTGTCGAGGTCGCTGCCGTCGCCGAGCCGGATGTCGCCGCCGTCCCGATAGGCCAGGTCGAGCAGATAGTCGAATTGCCCGCCCGCGCGGCCGTAGACCGCGGCACCGCCCATCCACTGGCCGTTGACATCCTGATAGCCCGCCTTGACGCGGGCGCCGACGTCCTGGTCCGGCTTCAGCAGATCCGCGGCGTCCACGGTCTCCAGCGCGACCACGCCGCCGAGCGCGCCGCTGCCCCAGAGCACCGAGGCCGGACCGCGCAGCACCTCGACCCGCCGCAGCAGGTCCGGCTCGACGAAGACCCTGGCACTGTGTGCACGGGCGAAGTTCTGCCGGGCGCCGTCGAGCAGGAACAGGATGCGCTCGTCGGAAAGGCCGCGGATGGTCACGGTCTGGCCGATGCCGCGCGGGCCGCCGCCGATATCGACGTTGGGCAGGTCCCGCAGCAGATCGCCGAGATCCTGCGGCTGGCGAGTGCGGATGTCTGACTGCTCGAGGACGCTGGCGGAGTCCGGCAGCACTGAGATGTCCAGATCGGTTTTGGTGGCCGTGACCGTCAGCGGGCCGAGGACGACGCCGCCGTCATCGGCCGCAGTCTCGGCCGATGCATAGCCGGACAGGGCCGGCAGTGTCGAAGCGATGCAGAGTGCGCGGATCGCCGGGGCGATGCGCCGATGGGAGCGATGCATGGGTGGGCCTCCGAAGGGTTGGATCCACACCGCTCGCGGTCGCGTCCCCGCGGCAAGGGCCGAAGGACAGGGCTTGGCTGGCTGTGTCGGTGAACTGGTTACAGGGACCGGGCGCACGCCACGCCGAGTCCGTTGCGAGGGGCTTATTGTTGTCGGCCGTCGCGGTCATCCGTCGCGGTCGGCCTCGGTCAGTGCGCCGGCGATGGCGCCGAGCCCTTCCCGATAGCTGGGGTAGCGGAGCACGACGCCGAGCTCGCGCTTGATTCGTTCGTTGCGCAGACGCCGGCTCTCGGAATAGAAGTGGCGCGCGAACGGCGACAACTCGGCGTCCTCGAAGGGCTCCTCCGGCGGCGGCTCCATCCCGAGCAGTGTCGCCGCGTAGGCGATCACCGCATCGGCCGGTGCCGGCTCGTCGTCGCTGACGTTGTAGACCCGCCCGGCGCAGGGGCGCTGCATCGAGGCCAGCAGCGTCGTCACCAGGTCGTCCACGTGAATGCGGTTGAAGATCTGGCCGCGCTTGACGATGCGCCGCGCCCGCCCGGCCAGCACTGCATCGACGGCACTGCGTCCGTCGGGTCCGTAGATGCCGGGCAGGCGAAAGACGTGCGCCGGAATCGCACGTTCGGCGCCCAAGGCGAGCCATGACTGCTCCGCCTCGACCCGGCGCCGGTTGTCGCCGGTCAGCGGGCTCGGCTGGCGGCTCTCGTCGATCCAGGCGCCGCCGCAGTCGCCGTAGACGCCGCTGGTCGACAGCAGCCCGATCCAGCGCAGTGTGCCGGCGAGCGCTCCGATGTCGTCGCGATGCAGCCGCAGGACCGGGTCGGACTCCGCGTCCGGCGGCACCGAGCAGAGCAGCAGCGTGCTGCCGGCGAGCGCGGCCGCGGCGTCGGCCATCGGCGCGCTGCCGTCGAAGACGTAAGCGGCGATGCCGGCTTGGCGCAGCCGCTCGCGGTTCTCCGCGGTGCGGCAGGTGCCGGCGACTTGCCAGCCGAGCGCGCGTGCGGCGTGGGCCAGGCGCAGGCCGGTGTAGCCGAGGCCGAAGCAGAAGAGTCGCTGCGCTGTCATTGGCGGTGGTGCCTGTCGGTGGAGGGAGGGGCTTGCGGCGTCGCGTTCGCGTCATCCAGTGCCTGCGAGAGCCACCGCAGCAGGTTCTGCGTCATCCTGACCTGCCAGAAACGCCCGGCCAGGGTCAGGTCGGCCCAGGGGCCGTCGCGGGTCAGCAGGCCGGCGCGCTGCCACTGATCGAGCAACGGCCCCAGGGCGCGCCGCGGGTCGAAGTCCGGCGGACAGGCGGGCAGATCGACGAGCGTTCGCAGATCGAGGTGCCCGAGCTCCATGCCGGCCTTGACGCGATTGTACAGCGGTGCCTGCGGCGCCTGGCGCATCAGTCCGGCAACCACGGGCTCTCCGCGGGCGATACACTCGCGGTAGTGCGCGGGATCGGCCGTGTTGCGGTAGGCGTAGGCCCCGTCCGGGCCGTGCAACGTGCCGCCGGCGCCGGCGCCGTAGGCCAGGCAGTCGGCGCCTGACTTGACCAACAGGTTGTAGAGGTTGCGCTCGCGCGTGCCGCTGCGCCAATGGCTGGCCGACAGCGCCTCCCAGCGCGCTGCCTGCATCAGCTCGGCGCCCGCCCGGTAGTAGGCGCCGAGGGCCTCGGCCGGCGCCGGGGTCAGCTTGCCGGTCTCGGCGGCGTGCGCGAGCGGGGTGTCGCGCATCAACTTCAGCGAGTACAGATCGACGCCGTCCATGCCCAGCGCGATCGCGGTGCCGACATCCGTTTCCCAGACGGCGGCGTCCTGGGCCGGCAGGCCGAAGATCAAATCGATGACGACGGCACCGCGATCCATTCGCAGCAGGGCCTCGAGGAATGCGATCAAGGCTCGCCGGTCGGTCTTACGTCCGAGGCGCCGCCGCAGGTCTTCATCGAAGGTCTGCACGCCGAGGGAGAGGCGATTGGCGCCAGCGTCGAAAGCGGCCGCGGCCTTGTCGAGATCGAAACCGTGCACGCGCCCTTCGACGGTGATCTCGCAGTCCGGCGCCAGCGGCAGGTAGGTCCGCACCGCCTCGATCACCCTGGACAGATCCCGCGCGGACAGCAGCGTCGGCGTACCGCCGCCGAAGTACACCGCGCGCACCGGGGCGCCGGACTGATAGGGGCGGTCGCGGTCGCGGCGCAGCTGCTCGATCAGCGCATCGACGTAGACGGGGCCTTCGGAGTCGCGCCAGGCGTTCTGATAGAACCCGCAGAACAGACAGCGATTGACGCAGTAGGGGACGTGCACGTACGCGACGGAGGTTTGCTGCCGCGGTCTGTCCATCATCTCTTGCCAGATTGCCCCGACCGATTCCTGCGGCACCGGCCCAAGGCCGACGAACGGATGGACCGGATGCGATCCGGAAAAGGCATCGGCAAAAGCATCGGCGCCCTCATTGGCGAAGAGCCGTGCCAAATCCACGCGCTCGACTTGCGATCGCCCGTGCGTTGCTTGGTTCGTATCCTGCATGCGTGCGATGCCTTGGGCTTGGTCCTTCATCGTGCCGAGCCCGCGACCGGCGCTTGCGGTGTGGCGCGAGGCACGATCAGCGGACATCCCAGATCCGGATGCGCGAGCACGTGCACCGCCAGACCGAATGCCTCGGCGATCAGCGACGGCTGCAGAACGTCGGCGGGGGTGCCTGTCGCCAGGATCTGCCCGGCTTTGAGCACGGCAACGCGATCGCTGTACTGCGCGGCAAGGTTGAGGTCGTGCAGCACGACCACGACGCCGACGTCCCGGCGCGCCCATTGCCGCGCCAGTGTCAGCGTCGCGTGCTGGTGCGCCGGATCCAGGCTCGCGGTGGGCTCGTCCAGCAGCAAATAGCGGGGCTCGTGCTCCGGCAAGTGCTCCCAGATCTGGGCCAGGACCCGGGCAAGGTGCACGCGTTGGCGCTCGCCGCCGGACAGCGTGGTATAGCTGCGGTCGGCCAAGTGCTCGACCGCGGCCGCCGACATGGCTTCGGCGGCGATGCCGACGTCGCCGGGCCCCGGGCCGCCATGGGGTATCCGGCCCATCAGGGTCACTTCCAATGCCGTAAACGGGAAACTGAGCGGGCTGTGCTGGGGGAGTACGGCACGGCGCAAGGCGCTCTCCCCGGGGCTCCAATTATTCAGCGGTTGCCCGTTCAAGTGCACCGACCCACGGGACGGGGACAACTCGCCGCCGAGGCACTTCAGCAGCGTCGACTTGCCGGCGCCGTTGGGGCCGAGCACGGCGAGCACCTCGCCTGCCCGGACCGCGAGGCTCGCGCCGTGCAGCAGTCGTGCGCCGCGCCGCACCAACCCGAGATCGACGGCGGCGAGCACCCGCGCTGCGTCGTCCGCGGGGTGCGTCCGAGCCGCCGGACGGCCGGGGCTCTCGCTCATAGCGCGTGCCTCCGCCAGCGCATCAGCAGCGCCAGGAAGAAGGGGCCGCCCAGCAAGGCAGTGACGATGCCGATGGGCAGTTCCGCCGGCGTCACGACAGTGCGGGCGAACAGGTCGGCGAGCAGCAGCAGGCTGCCGCCGAGCAGCGCCGCGCCGGGGAGTAGGAAGCGATGGTCCGGGCCAAGCGCCAGGCGCAGCAGGTGCGGAACCACCAAGCCGACAAAACCGATGATGCCGCTGACCGCGACCGCCGCACCGACGGCGAGCGCCGTCAGCGCGACGATCACGCGCTGCATGCGCTGCACCGCGATGCCCAGATGCCCCGCCTCGGCCTCGCCGAGCAACAACGCGTTCAGCGTGCGCGCCAGCAGCGGCAGCGACAACAGCGGTATCGCTATCAGCACGGCGGTGCTGCCGACCGCGGCCCAAGTGGCACCGCCCAGACTGCCCATGCTCCAGAAGGTGAGGGTGCGCAGTTGTTGATCGTCCGCGAGATAGGTCAGCAGGCCGGTGCCGGCGCCGCACAGCGCATTGATCGCGATACCCGCGAGCAGCAGCGTCGTCACCGACGTTCGCCCGTCTGCGCTCGCGAGCCGATAGACGAGCATGGTCGTGACAAGCCCGCCGGCGAAGGCGGCCAGCGGCAGGCTGAATGCGCCCAGCGCGCCGGTCAGAAATGTCAGCCCGCTGCTGCCGAGCACGATGACCGAGACCGCGGCCAGCGCCGCGCCCGCGGAAACGCCGATGAGTCCGGGGTCCGCAAGCGGATTGCGAAACAGTCCCTGCAGCGACGCCCCGGCGATTGCCAGGCTCGCGCCCACCAGCAGACCGAGCAGCGTGCGCGGCAGGCGAATGTTGAGTATCACGGCCTCGTATTGTGGCGGCACTTCCGCAACCGGCAGGCCCAGCAGGCCGCCGATCACGCGCAGCACGTCGGCGACGGGGATCGTGACCGGGCCGATGGCGATGGACAGCAACGCAACGCAAACGGTCAAGGTGCCGAGGCCGATCAGGCTCAGGCGCTGCAGCGAGTGGTGCCGGAAGATTGCAGCGGCGCCGCGCACGCCGAGTGCTGCGCTACTCATCGTGGACGCTCATGGTGCTGTTCCCAGGTGCGCGGCCAGTTCGGCGACCGCGGTGGCCAGACGCGGTCCGAACGCCAACAGCAGCGGGCCGTCCATCGCCACGACCCGACGCGCGCTGCCCGCCGGAGTCGCCGACAGCGAGGCGTGCCGCAGCAGGCCGTCGATGCCGCCGAGACCGTCGAGGTTTCGCTTCGTCACCAAAATGACTTGCGGCGCCCCGACCAGCGCCGCCTCGGGGCCGAGCGGTTTGTAGCCGCTGAATGCGTCGTGCAGCACGTTCTCGCCTCCGGCGAGCCGGATGACGGTATCCGCCACGGAATCCCGGCCTGCCGCGAGATCGTTGCCGGCGCCTGTATGCAATAGGAACAGGACGCGTGGCGGGTCGCCGGCGGGACGGATCTGCCGGGACAGCCGATCGAGCTCGGCGTCGATACGTCCGCGCAAGGCCTTGCCTTCGGACGCCCGGCCCAATAGCCGCGCGACGGTGTCGATCTTGCTGTGCAGGCCTTCGATGGTCGGCTCGTCCGGCACTTGCTCGACCTGCACCCCGGCAGCGTCGATTTGGCGCAGCACCTCGGGCGGGCCGGCGTCGTCGGTGGCGAGCACGAGGTCGGGCTGCAGGCTCAAGACGCCCTCGGCGGAGAGCGAGCGCTTGTAGCCCACGCTCGCGAGCGCCTCGGCAGCAGGCGGGTACTTGGACGTGGTATCGACGCCGACAAGGCGGTCCTCGGCGCCCAGTGCATACACGATCTCGGTGATGGCGCCGTCCACCGACACCAGGCGCGCGGAGGGGGCGCCGCCGTCCGCCGATGCCGGTGCCGATGCCGCCGGCATCGACAGCCCCAGCACCGACAGCCATACCAATGCGAGTGCATGCCGTGCCGGCTTGCCGGTCCGCTGACCTTTCACGTCAGGTCTCCGGCGTCGGGCAGGTTCCGACCAGTTCCCGCCACACGGGTGATTCCGAACCGTCCCCCTCGCGCTTGCCGAAGCATTGCAGCAGCAACTCGCCACGGTCGTCGTAGCACTCCAGGCTAGTGACGATGCCGCGCTCGGTCGGCTTGCGCACGACCCAGCAGTCACTGACGGCCGGCTCGCGCAGATGCAGATTGAAGTCGGGGTCGAGGACGTTGTACCAGTGCTCGACCGTGGTGAGTCTCGCGACCGGTCCGGTGTGGATCTGGATGCATCCCCGGTTGCCCACGAACAGCATCAGAGGCAGATCGAGATCGCGGGCGTGCTCGAGGATCCAACGATAACTGTCCGCGCGCACCGGATAGGCCAGGTCGGCACCCGCCAGGCGTAGCGCTTGCCGGCGCTCGACCGCGAAACGCCGCAATAGGCCGAAGAAATCGTGTGTGCTGGTCATCGACTGCCAAGCGGCGCGCAAGCCGTCACGGTCGATCTCGTGGTCCGGTTTCGGCGGGGCGGCGGGCGTCTCGGGCAAGATCTCCGGCATCTGCGGCGGTTGGTCTGCGCCGAACCGCGCGATCAGCGATGACCAGGCCTCGCCGTCGGTCCCGTCGACGCGATAGACCTTATGCACCGCAACGCCGTACGGATCGAAAAATTGCAGGCTTTCCCTGGTACCGCTGCGCGCGCTCTCGCGCACCGCGAAGCCATGGCGCCAGTGACGCAGGAACAGACGCAGGTCGATTGCCTCGCCGACGACTTGGCCCATGGCGTGCTCCGGATAGATGGAGACGTCTTCGAAAATGCCTGTCTTTTCGATGACGACTGCATGATTGCGCGTCAGTGACATCACCGGACCGACCGCGCGCAGCCCCTCGAGCACTTCGCCCCAATCGGCGCAGAGCGTCCGGGTTTCCGGCGCAGCGGCGACCAGTTCCGCTTCGCTGACACCCAACGCCAGAGCCCCGTCGCGCGCCCGCAGCGGCTGGCCTTGTGCCTTCAGGGCTTGCCATCGCTGCCACAGCGCTTCCCGGCTGTCCGGCGCGGCATCTTCGTTCGTGGCATCGGCGGGCATGCGCTTGGGGTCAGATTGCATCGTAGTGCTCATCCAGCACGACCTCGAATCCCTCGAATTCCGGGTGGCCGGCATAGGTGCCCTGGGGAGCCTTCGCCTGCGCATGTGCCCTTTTGAAATTCTCCGAGTCTCGCCAAGCATCGAAGTGCGCACGCGATTGCCACAGCGTATGGGATGCATAGAGGCGGGTGCTGCCGTCGTCGGGGCCCTTGAGCAGGCGAAAGCGCCGGAACCCGGGGACTTCGCCGAGGCGCGAATCGCGCATCTGCCACATTTGCTCGAACGCATCCTCGAAGCCGTGATTGATGCGAAACCGATTCATGGCGATAAACATGACTTGGGTGCTCTCCTCTTGAGGTTCGGATCAGCGGTGTGCGTCGAGGTCAGCCGACGGCAGCGATCGAAGCAGTCAGTATGCTAATCGTAACGGCTAGACTAAAAGAAATGCAAACGATTCGTATTGCTATATTGAGCGAGCCATGCGGCTTCGGACAAACCCCGCCGAAGCACCGGGCGCCACGGCCATGCCCGAGCGCGATTCGCGTCGGTGCCGGTTGCCAGAGAGTGTCGGCGCAATGCCCGAGCTCCATGGGGCCGGACCGGATGGACATGGCGTCCTCTCGGATTCGCCGCTGCTCGAAAAAGAAAACCGCCGGCTTGCGTAACCGGGGAGGTCACGTCTGGCTGGGCGGTCTAAAGAGGAGTCGCGGGCCGGGTGCCCGCTGGACGAGAGGTCTGGTGAAAACGATTGCGCCGGAAGTTAGCGCGGATCCGGACTCTGATCCCGATCCCGATCCCGATCCCGATCCAGCTAGGACTGGCGGCCGCGGGTTTGTTGCCGATCAGCCGGCGGTGGATGCGGGCGCTGTATGATCCGGGCTCTGCTGCACGACTTTACGATCCGACTGTCGTGCATGCCGAGCTCGCGCCAAGCGCTTGCGCGTCGTGCAGGCGTTTTCAGACTTTAGCCTTTTCGAAAAATAAATGCAAAGCGTTCGCAATTGCTTTTCTGGGGCAATGCAGGCGCGGGCCGCCCCGTGCTTGACTGTTCAACCTTGTTAATAGTAATGATTCTCAGTACAATATAGCCCAATTCATCAGTAATCATCGGATAGCCGAACATGATCGAGATCCGACACAGTATTCCGGGACGAATGCGGCTGAAAGTGGCATCCCTCGCACGCGATCCCCGCAGCAGCGACGGACTCGTCGCGATGCTGCGGGAACAAACCGGTGTGACCGGCATTCGCAGCAACCCCGCGTGCGGCAGCATTATCGTGGACTTCGTCCCCGGAAAGCTCGACCAGGGGGTTCTGCTGGCGAAGATGCGCCGCGATCTCGAGCGCATGCCCGGCGTTCTGCCGCGGACCTCGACGGGCGTCGCCGGCCATCGTCGACACCGAAGCGATGCCCGAGCGGGCGGCGCTTCCCGCTTGCCCGTGCGTGGGCTGGCGATCCTGCCCTTGACTTGGCCGGCGCTGCCTACGGGGGCCGCGCGGCGAGCGAAAGCGCGGCGCAGCGCCGGCACTTCGTTGCTGTGCCGGTTGCAGGCACGCGCGGCACGCTGGATGTTGCGGGCGACCATCAGGTGTTGGTGGTATGACCTGAAACAGCGCCGCGACGGCGCTGGCTCGGCCATGAAGGCTCCGCGCGCATCCTTGGTGTAGTGCGAGTGGCGGGATCGAGGCAAAAGGGCTCGCCGCCGACCCCCCCGGTGTTTCTCTATTTGACGAGAATCAGCTTGTCGTTGCGCGTCAACAGCAGCGTGTAGCTGGCATTGCCATGCTCGATCACGACGCGGCGGCTTCCCTTCAACAACTCGTTGCTTCGGATGCGCTGAGCATCCGGCGGCGTGCCGGAGCCCTGCTGTGCTGACGGCGAGTGCTGGCGCATGGTTGGGGTCATGATGGCCTCCGATCGATGCTGGGTTGACGGCAAAACTGGGGTGACGCCTTGGTTGGCTGTCTCGATACTAAGCAGTCCGGACTCCAAAAGCAATACTAATGCGAATCATTCTTGTTGCTTTTTTCTGCGGTCCGCCGCGACTGTCTTTGGCGAGGCCGCGTGGAGGTCGGGGAGGCGGTCCGGCGGTGGAGTGCCGGCGTGCGGTGCAGCCGCAAAGCCGGATTGCCGAAGGGGGGCGTTGCCGACGGGCACGAGCTCGGGACCGGCAGCATGCCGGCCCCGAGTCCATTCACCATTGTCGACGCGGGCTCAGAACTCGACCGCGAGCTGGGCGACGAAGGCGCTGCCGTTCTCGCCGGTGCCGCCGTCGGATTCGCTGTAGTCCGTGTCGTAGCTGTACTCGAACGACAGGGCGGTATTGTCGAAGATGCCGATGGACCAGCCCACCAGCCAGCGCTCCTTGGGCAGTTCCAAGGCCAGCGCCTCGTCCGTACCCTGATAGGCGATCGCCGCCACGGACTCCCTGCCCAGCACTTCGAAGCCGAAGCCCGCCTCGATATTCCATGCGGATGGTTTGGCGCCGTGATCGCCGAATGCGAGGCTCGCGTCGTCGAACTCTTCGGCGGCCGACAGGTACTCGCCGATCAGGTTGAAACTGCCGAGCACAATGGCCGCGTTCACGGTCCAACCGCCGGTCCGTTCGGTGGGGTCTGTGCTGAAGTCGTCGGCGGCGGGATCGCCGGCCTCCAGCAACTCTTCCAGGCGTGCTTCGCGGTTGTCGGCGACGCCGTCCTGCAGCGAGTCGGAGTCGCCGAGATCGCTGATGTAGCCGGCGCCGACGGTCCAAATCATCCCGTCCTGCTCTCGGGAAAACGCCAGGTTTGCGCCCCAGCTTCCGATCTCGTTCTCGCCGTCGACCTTGTTGTCGCCGTTGAAGGCGTAAACGCTGCCGCTGAAGCCTTCGTAGATGAAGCCGAGCTCGGCGGCGGTCTCGCGGGCTTCGCCGATCTCGAGCGTCAGCGGATCGGAGACCAGATTCGTCTCGTAGGCGCCGAAGGGCACATAGACTTGGCCCGCGGTGAAGTAGACGGGCGAGACATCCGGGTTGTAAATCGTCGCATAGGCGATATCGACTTCCAGCGGCGTGTCGTCTTCTTCGTAGAGCAGGGCGGCGCCGATCTCCACCCAGTCGGTCACCTGCGATGCGATACCGAGCTCGAAAGTGGCCAGCACGATATCGGACTCCGACGAACCCTCGAACGGGTCGACGTAGGCAGCCTCGACCTCGATCAGTCCGGCAATCTCGATGTTCTCGAACCAATTGCCGCCCGCGTCGCTGTCCATGGCCCCTTCGACCGCTTCCAGGCGCTCGGGCGCCCCTTCAAGGGCTTGTTTTTGCTCCGCGATCGTGGCGTCCTGACGCTCGAGTGCCGCGGCCTGCTCGCGGTTTTCCCGCTCCAGTCGCAGGACACGCTCTTCGAGTGTTTGCGCTTGCGCCTGCGGTAGAACCGCGGCGGTGAGGGCCAGCGCTATACCGGCCGACAGGCAATGCTGTGTCATTGTTGTGCCTCTTTACGAATATCGATGGCTCGCAGCATTCTCCGGAGAGCGATCTGCTGCCTCTATATTAATAAGAATGCGTTGTATTTGCATTAGTGTTAGTTTCCTTTCGTGTGCTGATCGGGTCAATCAGTGAGCTGCG
The DNA here is from genome assembly GCA_021736785.1 of Thiohalocapsa sp. Classification (GTDB taxonomy): domain Bacteria; phylum Pseudomonadota; class Gammaproteobacteria; order Chromatiales; family Chromatiaceae; genus Thiohalocapsa. The sequence continues at coordinate 18,066 of JAIPFF010000049.1, forward strand.
TCAAGTTTGTTGCATTTTACCAACGCGTGCGGCAACCGCGCGTATCCACGGCGCTCACTGCGCTGCCTTTACGCGGTCTGCGGCGACGCGGCGACAGGCCCGAGCGGGGCGCTTACTGTCCGGCAATGCAGCAGCCCCGGCATAAACCGGAACTGCGCCGGTAAGCGGCTCGCCGGCGGTGGACGCTGCCGTTCGGCAACGAGAGACGTGTGGCGCGGCCGATCTGCGCGGGCGCAAAGTCGGCGCTGCGACGCGGGGAGCGTCGGTAAGGAAATCGACACATGAACACGGAGGGAGCGCAAAGTCGCCAGTAGATTGATCCACGGCATCGCACACCGGGTACTGGGTTGAAGCGAATGATTCCCAATTGGATAATGCCCGTAAAGCCCATGCGGGCTTTTGCGGCTTCGCACGGCAGTGTGTTGCGGGGTTGCCGATCCAGCAACGCCCGCCCCGTGCGGGAACCCCCATCGGAGGCATAGCAAGTGGACGAGAAGAACTGGCTGATTCTGCAACTGCCGGAGATCATGGCGACCATCGAGCCCGGAGCGACCCGGCTGCACGAGATCCTGCGCACGCCGTCCATGAGCTGCTCCATCTATCACCTGCCGGCGGGCTCGAGGGAAATGCAGAGCGCGCACGAGGAGGACGAGCTCTACCTGGTGCTCGAGGGCCGCGCGCGCCTGCGGGTCGAGGATGAGGAGCATGTGGTCGAGAAGGGGTCGATCATGTATGTGCGCACCGCCTGCGATCACGCCTTCTTCGATATCGAGGAAGACCTGACGGTGCTTGCGTTCTTCGGGACGCCGATGCGGCAATTGCGCGGATTCCGCCGCGTTTGAGTCGCGAGCGGCTCGCTGGCGGAATGCCGGCAGCCCGCTGCCGGTTACCCGCCCACGCCCGCGTGCGCAGAACCATTCGGCACTGGGCGCGCCGGCCCGCGGGCGCCCGGCCCAAAGCTACTGATCGACTGCATCGGTGAGCCGCGCCGGGTGCTCCGGCAGCGGGCGCTGCGCTTGCCCCTCGAGCGTGACGCCTTTCAATGCGTTCAACAGCACCCCGATGGTTGCGCCGTTGTGCAATAGCGCGCTCGCCACCGGCGACAGCAGGCCGAAGACCGCGCCGCCGAGGATGCCGGTATTGATGCCGACGGCGGCATTGAAGTTGTGCTTGATCAGGCGCATGGTCCGCCCCGCGATCTCGCGGGCATCGGCCACCGCCGACAGGCGATCGTCCATGAGCACGATGTCGGCGGTCGCCCTGGCGATATCGGCGCCGCGCGGCATCGCGATACCCACCTCGGCCACGCTCAGCGCGGGCCCGTCGTTGACACCGTCGCCGACGAATGCGACGCGGCGGCCCTCGGCGCGCAGGCGCTCGATGACGCCGGCCTTGTCTTCAGGCGGCATCTCGGCATGCACTTCGTCGATGCCGAGCTCGGCGGCCAGTGCCTCGGCCTTTTGCCGGCGATCGCCGGTGATCATGATCAGCCGCTCGATGCCGAGCCCACGCAGCCGGGTCAGGGTCTCGGCGGCCTCTGCGCGCAAGGTATCGCGCAGGGCGATCAGGCCAACCGGGCCGTCCGCGTTGCCCACGAACAGCAGCGTCTTGCCCTCGTCCTGGAAGCCATCGATCAGCGCCTCGTACGGGGCGAAGTCGACCGCCATGTGCTCTTCGAGATAGTGGCGGCTGCCGACGATGATGCGGCCGCCCGATACATCCGCGGAAAGACCGTGGGCGACCATGTAGTCCACTTCGCCGTGGGAGATATGCTCGAGGTCGCGTTCCTTCGCCGCTTCGACGACGGCCTCGGCGACGGGATGGCTCGCGTGCTCTTCCACCGACGCCACCAGCGCCAGCAGCTCCTGCTCGGTGCAGGTGCTGCACGCGGACAGGACCCGTACATCGGTGACGATCAGATCGCTGTGGGTCAGCGTGCCGGTCTTGTCGAAGACGACCGTATCCACGTCGGCCAGATGCTCGATGGCCTCGCCGCCTTTCATCAGCACGCCGTGCGCGGCCGCGCTGTACATGCCGGATTTGAACGCCACCGGCGTGCCGAGCTTCAGTGCACAGGAGTAGTCCACCAGGAAGACGGACTGCAGCCGGGTCAGGTCGCGGGTGGCGGCGTAGACCGCGGCGCCGGTGCCGAGCGTCACATACACGCGTTTGTCCGCCAGCTCGTTGGCCAGCCGCTGGGTCTCGGCGCGCCGGCCCAGGGACTCCTGGATGAAGCGCGCAATACGTGCCGTCGTCGTATCCTGGCCGACCTGGGTCGCCTCCAGCCGGACGCGGCCTTCCACCAGCACCGAGCCGGCGATGACGCGCGCCGGGGCTTCCTTGCGCACCGGTACATCTTCGCCGGTGACTGTCGACTGATTGACCAGCGCCACGCCGTCGACCACGCGCCCGTCCACCGGCACCGTCTCCCCGACGCCGACGCTGACGAGCTCGCCGGCCTGCACCTCGTCCCCGGCCACCTGCACCAGCTCGCCGTCGCGCTCGACCCAGGCCATGGCGGGCTCCGGGCGCAGCAGCCGGCGCAGCAGCCGGTCGGACTGACGTGCGGTGCGGTGCTCCAGGAACTCGCCCAGATTGAGCAGCAGATCGGTGATGTTGGCCGTGTAGAGCTTACCGTTGGCGGCGGCGAGTCCGACCGCCACCGCGTCCAGCACTTCCACTTTGATGCCCCGGTTGATCAGCGTGTCCGCGCCCTTCGCCAGCGTCGAGCCCACGTTCGCAAACGTCAGCGCGACTTGCATAGGGCGGGTCAGAAACGGCAGCGCCGCCAGCGTAAACAGCGTGGTGATCATCGGGGTCACCTCCGCCTCGCTGATGCCGTCCTCGCCGAAACCTGGAATCGCCTCGCCGGAGAACGACTGCAGGCGCCGCATGACCGCTTCGCGCCCCTGCGCGCCGCCGCTGTAGTGGATCACCAAAGCGCGGGCGCCGCGATTTGCGCGGACTTCCTCGACCCGGGCGGAGGCCTCCATCCAAGCCTCCAGATAGCCGGCCTCGCAGCCGGGCTCGCCCATGCGCGGGATGCGCAGGCGCAGGCGGCCGGGCACCTCGTGCACGACGCTGTAGTCGGTAAAGGTCACTCGGTATTCTCGATCGGGTGGCGCCGGCTCGGGCGGCGAGCCGGAGCTTGACAGCAAGGCTTGCCCGGAAGTGCGCGCCGGTAGGCGCGGCGCACGCCGAGCGGTTCCGCCGTGAGCGACGGCATCGGCGGGTAATGTCCCGTGCCGCCGCGGCGCGGCCGCGCTATTTTCCGGACTCGGACGCCTGTAGTTCCGCTTCGGCGTCGCGGAAGCGTTCTTTTGCTTCCTCGATGCCGCCCTGCAGCGTCGACCAGAGCTTGACGGCGCCTTTGATGGCGGTGCGCTGCACGTCTTCGTTGGTCAGCAGATAGGCAGCCGCGGCGCCGATCAACAGTCCTTTGACGAAGCGGTCGTTACCGAGATTGAAGAAGGACTGCGAGGTACGCGCCGGGGGATAAGCCGGCAGCATCTGCTGCCCCATCGCGGCCGTTCCCGGGTAATAAGCCCCGTAATAATAGCTCCCGTAGGTCGGATGGGCGGCCCCGGCATAGGCGCCTTGCTGACCCGCGCCTGCGCCGCCTTGGGCGGGCATCTGCTGCATCGGCCCGGGATAGCCGTAGTAATCGCTGCTCATTGCTGCACTCCTGGAATAGGACATCGGCGAATCGAATGATTTAGTCGGAAGCCTCGCCGGTGTCGCCCGGCTCGCTGCTTTCGGGCGGGCCCTGAAGCAGATACATGACCGCGGCACCGGTCACCAGCGTCGCTGCCAGCGACAGCGTACCGGAGCGCAACTGCCCGGCCACCAGGGATGCCGCCGCGGTGGCGAGGCCGGCGGCGACGCCGGTGCGCAGGGTGTCGACGACAGCCTCGCTGCCCGTGATCTGCTGCGCCTGCAGCCGATGCAGGTTGGCTGCACCGGCGCCGCAGACGCCGACCACGGCGCCGAACTTGCCGAGCTCCACGGCATTTCCCAAAGGCGGGCCGGGGTTGTACCAATGGCTGGCGTCGCCGCCGGGATAGCTCATTTGGCCGCCGCCTTGGCGAGCTTGGCCGGCCGGATACATCGGATAACCGTAATCGCTCATGATGGGCTCTCTTGTTCGTTGCCGCTGGGGGCCGTGGGGGAAAGATGCTCCGCGGGGGCCGATGCCGCGCGCCCGCGGCGGTGCTTCAATGCCGAGCGGATCATGACGACCAGCGCGGCGCCGACCACCAAGCCGCCGATGCCCTCGGCGAGATTTTTCGCGACGCCGTGACGTTGCCGCTGTCTTCCGTCGGACATAGGCTCAGTCCTGCTCGAATCTGCGCTGCAATCCATACATCACCGCGGTGCCGACGGCGAACAAGACCGCCAAGCGCACCACGCCCTGGCTCGCCACCGCGCTGGCTGCAGCGCCTGCGACCGCGGTGGCGGCACCGCCCATGGCGGCCGCGCGGCCGACATCGGCCAACGCCTCGTCGAGGGTCATCGTGTCGTTTCGCAGGCGGTGCAGGTTTGCGCCGGCCGCCGCGGAACCGCCGACGACGGCGCCGACGGCCGCAAGCTGCACCAGCCCCGAGCAGGTGTCGCCGCCGAGGACCGGCACTCGCTCGCTCGACCGCTCTGCCGCGATCGGAAGATCCCGCGTGTTGCCTGCACTCACGGCTTCGCCTTCGCGGCGGCCTCGCCGGCCGTTTCTTTGATTTTGTCGGCACCGGACTTGACCGCATCCTTCGCTTTGGCGCCGGTCTTGAAGACCAGATCCTGCACCGAGTCGTTGGTTAGCAGCAGCACGGCCGCGGCGCCGATCAGCGCGCCCTTCCAGAATTCGGAGTCGTCGAAGTTGAGCAGCTTGCCGATGCTGGATAAGCCGTTGCCGCCGTTCGCGATCTCTTCGAAGACCTCGGCCATGCCGGGGCCCTGGCGGCCGGCGCCTTGGCCCATGCCCGCTGCCATACCGGGTGCCATACCGGGCGCATTGCCGGCGACGCCGGCATAGGGCGGATAGGCGCCGCCCGCGTGCGCCGCGTACATGCCGGGATAGCCGCCGGGGGGCATCTGCTGTGCCTGCCACGGAGCCGGTGCGGGGCCGCCCATGCCCATGCCGGCATGCGGGTAGCCGCCGTACATCGGCGCGGCAAACTGGGGCCCCTGCTGGCCGGGATAGACGCCATGCATCGGGGCGTAACCGCCCGCGCCGGGGGCTGCATTGCCGGCGGCCCATTGCGGCCCGCCGGTGCCCGGATAAGGGGCACCCGACGGCATCGCCGGGCCCTGTTGGGGCTGCCCGCCGGCGTAGGGTGAGCCGCCGGGGTGCGCGGGGCCGAACTGCTGCATGCCGGGCTGCCCCGGCGCGGGTACGGCCTGCGCCTCGGCCGCGGCGAAGCCCGGTCCTGCCGCGGAGAGACCGGGGGCAGTGCGGGCATCTCCATGTTGGCCCTGAGCGGCGCCCGTCGGCTGCTGGCCCGCCTCGCCGCATTCGCCGCCGGACTGCGCCATCGGCCCGTGTTGCTCACTCATTCACTCTGTCCTCTTTAGCCTCTGAAATCGACTGGCGGCTGGTCGGTCCGCCCACATCGGGCGCGCTCGCCGCCGACCGCTCGCGCGGTCAAGCACGGTTGCCGTCCGGCAAGCGATCAACGGGTGCGAAGAATAATCGTTATCGCTCTCGTTGTATAGGCGAGTGCGAATCGTTAGCGTTTTGATTGGTTATTGCGTGATAGCCGGTGCGATGCGCCGGCGGGCGCAATGACGCGCGTGGCGAGGAATCGCAGCAGGGGAAGACGGAAGCCGCTTCGCCGGCTCCGTTTGATCGGCATGCAGGTCTGCAGGCCTTTCGCCGGCGAGCCGCTTCGGTCGCGGCATCGGCGCCCGGAGGGGCACCGAGTGGCTGTGCGCCGGGTCGCTGCCCGCCGACACGGAGCGGCGGCGCGGGCCGTTTGCCGCTATGCCTCGGCCCGCCGCCGCCTCCGGCCGCTCAGCGGTCGCCGGCCAGGGCCGCGGGGAATGCCGGCAGCGCCGCGGATCGCATGTCGTCCTGGCTCGGAACGCCCCAGAGCAGCGTTCCCAGTACAAGGGCGGTGACGAGCACGGCGGGTACCAGTGCCTGTGGTCCGTCGTTGTGCTGTCGCTTGCGCGGCGTCGACGAGTTTGCGGTGGTCTTCGGGCGGGCGGTGCGTTGCAAGGCTGTAGCGAGGCGCATGATCGATCTCCGTTGAGCTGTTGATATCGCTTGTCCGGTGGGCGGTCCCGGCTAATGGCAATTGGGGCTCAGTGCCGGTTTCGTCGCGGTGGCGCCGGCCGGCGCGCATTGCGCTGCCAAGTCCGACAGCGCCTTTGCGAAGGCGCTGATGCCCGAGCGCTCGATCAGCAGGCAGGGCTTGGCGACACGCTTGCAGAAGCGCTTGGCGCGCAGGTAAGCGTCATGGCTGACACAGTCGGCCGGGCACACCACCGCGTCCGCACTGGCCAGCAGCGCTTCCAGCCGCTGCCGGCTCTCTTCCTGCCCGCCGTCGTGACGGATCAGCTCGCCGTTGCAGCGCTGCACCAAATCTCTGTAGTGGGCAGCCAGAGAGCCGCGCCCGCCGACGCAAAGAATCCGCCGGCCGCCGAGATCGACTGTCCCGGCGCCCTCACCGGGACAGTCCTTGCAGTCGCCGCTGCAAATGTCGCCTTCTAGACCTGGACCGCCGAGCAGTTGCTCCAGCGCCGCGCAGGTGGCGTCGCGCTCCGCGACCTGCGCGGCCAGTGCGTCATTGCGCGCTTGGGCGGCATCGAGCCGTCGCCGCAGGCCGGCGGCGCGAGCGACGGCGGCTTTGCGCTGGCGCTGCTCTTCGATGAGATCGCCTTCAAGCGATGTGATCCGGGCCCACAGGGCGCGAAGTGCGTCGCCGGACTCGAGCTCGCGGATGCGGGCGACGGCCTCCTCCAGCGCGCGGTCGGTTTCTTCGAGGCGTCTCGGGCGTTGCTCCAGTTCCATCAAGCGCGTGTCCTTGGCCGCCGCGCGGCGGGCGGCTCGGTCGTTTTCGGCGGCGCTCTCGCGGCGCAGTTCCGCGAGTGCCTTGCGGGCTTCGGCCAAGGCCTGGATGTCGGCACTGAGCCCCGCGCCGATCTGATGCGAGAGCATGTGCACGTCCTCGTAGGCCTCCGACTGCACTTCGACGTCGGCTCTCGGGTGCGTCATCAGCGCCCAGAAGGCTTCCGGTACTTGGCCATTGGCCAGACTCTGCGCCCAAAGCTCACGCACCGCGTCGGCGGACTTTGCTTGGGCGAAGCGGCGCACGGCCCCGGCGTATTTGCGATCAAGCGTCTTCTGTACGGCGACGGTGAGACGGTTCTTCTCGTCCGCGGCGGCAACGAAGCTCACATGCACGTCGTAATCGGTCAGCGACTGGCGGGGCTTGGCGCCGGCCTTGCGGGCGATCTCGCGCAGCTCTTCGACGTGCAGGCAGGTACCGATCACCGGGCAGTGGTATTTGTGCGGGATATCCCAGAGCTTGCGGCGGGTGACGGCGTGCATGCGCTCCGGGCGCTCCGATGTGCCGGCGTCGGCGGCGCGGGCGGCGCCGAGCGGGGCAGGTGACGGGCCGCGCGACGCGGATACCATGGGCAAGTCGATCTGGTCGGTCTGCTGGCACATGCCGGTTCCCTCTTGATGGATAGCGGGGTCTGGCCGGCTGGGCGCATCCGCGGGTCTCGCGTTACGCAGGGGGCGCTGGCTGGCATCGGTCTCGATGAATCTGCGGTATGGGTCAAAGATAAGAATGATTCGCATTAATGTCAAGGGTAGGGGCAGCGCCTTCGGGTTATTGCGGCCGCCTGCGGCATCCGTGGCCCGGGCTTCGATCGGAGATTCCGCCGGCGCACCGCGGGCGCCCGGGATGCTTAACCGCTGGCAGACGGCGGCGAAGCCCTCACCTTGATGACCATGCAGTACTTCAATCCGGCAACTCTGCGCTGGTTCGAGCAGCACTTCGACGGCCCCACCGAGGCGCAGGCCCGCGGGTGGCCGGTGATCGCTGCCGGCCGGCATGCGCTGATCACCGCGCCCACCGGTAGCGGCAAGACGCTGGCCGCGTTCCTGTGGTCCATCGATCGCCTGATGACCGCCGCGAGCGGCGCCCAGCGCGATCCCGGCGCCTCTGCCGCTGCAAGCAGGTCTGCCTCTGCAGGCAGGTCTGCAGGCTCGGCTTTGGATGCAGGTTTAGGCGCGGCTCGATGCGCAGAGGGAGGTCCGAACGGCGTCCGCGTGCTCTACGTCTCCCCGCTGAAGGCGCTGGTCTACGACATCGAGCGCAATCTGCGCGCCCCGCTGGCGGGCGTTGCCCGTGCGGCGGAGGCCCTTGGCGAGTCGGTGAGCATACCGCGGGTCGCGATCCGCACCGGCGATACACCGGCCCGCGAGCGCCAGCAGCAGCTCAAGGAGCCGGCCGAGATCCTGGTGACGACGCCGGAGTCGCTGTACCTGCTGCTGGGCTCGAAGGCCGCGGAGACGCTGCGCACGGTCGAGACCGTCATCGTCGACGAAGTGCATTCGCTGGCCGCGACCAAGCGCGGTGCGCATCTGGCGCTGTCGCTGGAGCGGCTGACGGCGCTGTGCGAGGAGGCGGGCCGGCCGGACCCGCGTCGCATCGGCCTGTCGGCGACGGTGCGCCCGCTGGCGGAGGCCGCGCGGTGGCTCGGCGGCGACCGGGACGTGGAGATCGTCGATGCGGCCGCGCCGCCGCGGCTCGCGCTTGCGGTCTCCGTGCCGGTGCCGGACATGGAGCGTCCGCCCTACACACCGGCGGCGGAGCCCGAAGGCGGCTCGATCCTCGGCGAGCTCTGGGCCCGCGAGATCGACCGTGCCAGTGCCGACGCGGGGGCTGACCGGGGCGCCGAGCGGGGTATGTGGGCGGCCATCTATCCGGCGTTGCTGGACGCGATCCTGGCGCACCGCTCCACCATCATCTTCGTCAACAGCCGCGGGCTCTGCGAGCGGCTCTGCCAGCGGCTGAACGAGCTGGCCGCCGCCGAGCACGCGGACGCGGCGCTCGACGGCGCCGAGCTGGTGCGCGCCCATCACGGCAGCGTCAGCCACGAGCAGCGCACGGAGATCGAAGAGGGCCTCAAGCGCGGCAGCATCCGCGCCATCGTCGCCACCAGCTCGCTGGAGATGGGCATCGACATGGGCGGCGTGGACCAGGTGCTGCTGGTGGAGTCGCCCGGCTCGGTGGCGCGCGGGCTGCAGCGGGTCGGGCGCGCCGGGCACGGCGTCGGCGAGGTCAGCAGCGGGCGCATCTTCCCGAAGTTTCGCGGCGATCTGCTCGAATGCGCCGTCATCGCCGGGCGCATGCTCGAAGGCGAGCTCGAACCCTTCCGGATGCCGCGCAACGCGCTGGACGTGCTGGCGCAGCAGATCGCCGCCCACTGCGTGACGGGCGAGCGCGGCGTCGACGAGATTCGGCGCCTGGTGACCCGCGCCGGGCCCTACCGGGAGCTCGGCCAAGCCGCGCTGGAATCGGTGCTCGACATGCTCTCCGGGCGCTACCCCTCCAGCGACTTCGCCGACCTTCGGCCCCTGATCGCGTGGGACCGCGCCAGCGACCGGCTCTCGGCCCGCAAGGGGGCGCCGATGGTCACGCGCCTGAACGCCGGCACCATCCCGGATCGCGGCAACTACGCCGTGCATCTGGGCGCGGATGGCCCGCGCGTCGGCGAGCTGGACGAGGAGATGGTGTTCGAGACCCGCGCCGGCGAGTGCATCCTGCTCGGCGCCTCCACCTGGCGCGTCGAGGAGATCACCCGCGACCGGGTCATCGTCTCGCCGGCGCCCGGCGAGCCCGGCAAGCTGCCGTTCTGGCGCGGCGACGGGCCGGGCCGCCCGGTGGAGCTCGGGCGCGCGGTCGGCGCCTTCTGCCGCCAGGTGGCCGCGCAGACCGCGGACCGGGCCGCGGACTGGATCATGCAGCGCACGCATCTGGACGCGCTCGCCGCCGGCAACCTGGCCGCGTACATCCAAGACCAGCGCGAGGCCACCGGCCAGGTGCCGAGCGACCGCACCGTCGTCATCGAGCGCTTCCGCGACGAGCTCGGCGACTGGCGCGTCTGCATCCTGACGCCCTTCGGCGCGCGCATCCACGCCCCCTGGGCCATGGCGCTGCAATGGCAGCTGGAGCGCCGCGAGGGCTTCGAGATCCAGGTCATGTACACCGACGACGGCATCGTGCTGCGCTTCGCCGACGGCGACGACCTGCCGGACCTGGAGCAGTTGCTGCCGGCCCCGGAAGACATCGAGGAGCGCATCACAGAGCAGCTTGCCGACACCGCCCTGTTCGCGAGCCTGTTCCGCGAGAACGCCGGCCGCGCGCTGCTGATGCCGCGGCGCTCCGCCAAGGGCCGCCAGCCCCTGTGGGCGCAGCGCCTGAAGGCCCAGAACCTGCTCGCCGTCGTGCGCCGCTACCCGTCCTTCCCGATCGTGCTCGAGACCTACCGCCAGGCGCTCAGCGACAACTTCGACCTGGCCGGCCTCAAGGACGTGCTCGGTGCCATCCGCTCCCGCGCGCTGCGGGTGCACGAGGCCGAGACCCGCAGCGCCTCGCCCTTCGCCCGCTCGCTGGTGTTCGCCTACGTCGCCGCCTACATCTACGAGCAGGACGCGCCCATCGCCGAGCGTCGCGCCCAGGCCCTGACGCTCGACCGCACGCTGCTCGCCGAACTGCTGGGCCAAGCCGAGCTGCGCGAGCTGATCGACCCGCAAGTCCTCGACGACCTGGAGCGCGAGCTGCAGCACCTGGACCCGGAACGCGCCGCCCGCGACCCGGACGAGCTGCACGACCTGCTGCGCCGCTTGGGCGACCTCACCCCGGCCGAGATCGCCCCCCGCTGCATAAAAACGGGGTCAGACCCCCTTTTTATTCCAGCTTCGCGAGAACCGGCGGGAGTCCGGAAAAAGGCCCCGGAGCCCTTTCCGGCTCACTCGGGGGAGGGGGGCGAGTGCTCATGCGACAGCCAGCCGGTTGGAAAACAGGAGTCTGGAAAACAGGGGTCTGACCCCGTTTTCTGGAGCGAACGAAAAACGGGGTCAGACCCCATTTTCAGGGACTTTTCCGAAAAGGGCTCTGACCCCTTTTTGAGTGACTCCCTTGGGATGCCGTCGCCATCGGCACGGGACTGGCTGCAGGCGCTGGAGTCGCAGCGCCGCGCCGTGACCGTGCGCATCGCCGGCGAGGAGCGTTGGATCGCCGCGGAGGACGCCGGGCTGTACCGCGATGCTCTCGGCTGTGTGCCGCCGCCCGGCCTGCCGGACAGCTTCATCGCGGCGGCCGAGGCGCCGCTGGAGCACCTGCTGCGGCGCTACTCCCGCACGCACGGTCCCTTCAGCGCGCGCGAGGCCGCGGCGCGCTTCGGGCTGCGCGCGGCGCAGGTGGAGCCGGTGCTGCGGTTGCTGGAGACGCAGGGCCTGCTGATTCACGGCGAGATGCGGCCGCTGGGAACCGAGCCCGAATGGTGCGACGCCGACGTCATGCGCCGGCTGCGGCGGATGACGCTGGCGCGTGCCCGCGATGCCGTGGCGCCGGTGGACGGCGCCGCGCTGGGGCGCTTTCTGCCGGCGTGGCACGGCATCGGCGAAGACATTCGCGGCCCCGAGCGTCTGCTCGAGGCGGTGCTGCAGCTCGAAGGCCTGACGGTCAGCTGGACCCAGCTCGACCGCGTGCTGCTGCCGGCGCGGGTGCCGGGCTATCGCTCCGAGGATCTGGATATGCTGGCCGCGACCGGGCAGATCGTTTGGATCGGACGCGGCGCCGCCGGACCGAAGGACTTCAAGATCGCGCTGTATCGGCGAGAGGCGATTGCGCTGGCGGAGCCTTCGGTGGATGGCGACGGGGAGACAGACACCCCGGATCAAGCGGCACAGGCCGAGGGCGTCGGCAACAGCGCCGCGGCGACGGTGTCGGCCGGCGCGGACATCGAACGCCCGGCGACCGCCAGGCGATCGGTCGACAACAGCGCCGCGGCGAAGGCGTCGGCCGGCGGCGGCCCGCCGGATGACGCGTCGACACTTCGGCGTGCGCTGCTGGCGCAGCTTCGCCGGCGCGGGGCCTGCTTCTTGATGGACCTGCATCAGGCAGCGGAGCGTGCCGGCTGCCCCGCGAGCACGGCCGCCGGCCGGGAGACCTTCGACGCGGCGCTTTGGGATCTGGTCCGAGACGGTCTGATCACCAACGACACCTTCGCGCCGCTGCGGGCACTGGCCGGTGGCGGGCGCGGCCGAGGCGGCGCTTCGCGTGCGGTTTCGGGGCGTGGCCGCGGGAGAGGTGCCGGCGGGCCGCGAGGTACGCTCGGGGGCGGCGCAGCCATCGCCGGCGGGCGCTGGTCTCTGGTGGCGGACCTGCTCCCCGGCGACGACGCGGTCAGCGGCACCGAGCGTCTGCTCGCCCGCGCGCGGATGCTGCTGACGCGCTACGGCATCGTCAGCCGCGCCTGCGCCGCCGCCGAAGCCCTATCCGGCGGCTTCGGCCCGCTCTATCGCGTACTCAAGCAGATGGAGGACAGCGGCAAGGTCCGCCGCGGCTACTTCGTCGAGGGGCTCTCGGGGGCTCAGTTCGCGCTGGCGGGCGCAGTGGATCGGCTTCGCGGGGCCCGGATCGACGAGATTCCCATCGACGGCTTCGGCCGGGACGACGTCCGCATCCTCGCCGCGGCCGATCCGGCCAACCCGTTCGGCGCGCTGCTGCCCTGGCCGGCGACCGCCGTCACCGCGAAGCAGCCACCGAAGCGCGTCGCCGGCGCCTGGGTGATCCTGGTCGCCGGCAAGCCGGTGCTCTACGTCGGCGCCGCGGCCCGCCAGATCTCGACCTTCCCGGAGTCCGTCACCGACGAGGGCGGCGAGTTGCCGCTCGCGCTCGCGGCCCTGCACCGGATTCCGAGCAGCGGCCGCCGACGGCTGTCCATCCAACTGATCGACGGCGTCGCCGCGCTGCAGTCTCCGTTGCGCGAGGCCCTGCTCGACGCCGGCTTCGAGGCGGATTACGACGCGCTGGTGCCGGCGCGCTTCGGCCACGGCGGCAGCGACAATCGGTCGTCCGGCTTGCGCGGTGCGGACGCGCCGGCGGGGACGCCGAGCGGCGATGGCGTTTGAGCCGACGGCGCGCTGATTGACCTTGTTTGCTGTCCGGGCCAGTGATGGCCCGGCGGCTTCGAGCGCCCGAGCGTTGAAAAACCGAAGCATCCGGAAACCGCCCCGCGCTGTCGGAACAGGGCGGTTCCCGTCTCATTCTCGGCCGAAGCGGCCGACAAGCCAGTCTCGGCCTAGTGCGGCACGCGACCGCTGCGCCAAGCCACTTTCAGGTTGTAGGCGCCGTTCAGCACGAAGTCGACCTCGGGCGTCGATGGGTCGTCGAAGGTGCCTTCGAATTCGAGCCGGTAGTTGCCGGGACGCAGGTCCTTGGCTGCGACGAATACCCATTGTCCGTCCGCCTGCACCAGCGACGGATTCGGCTCCGGGCTCGTCAAGCCATTGATCGTTTGCGGCGGAAACACGACCGGGAATGCGTTGGCCGTCGCGACACGCTGCACCGGCAGATCCCGGATAGACCCGTCGTCCTTGATCAATTGCGCGCTCCCGCCCAGCAGATCGCCGAGGCCCTTGACGCAAGACGCCAAATCCCGCGCTTGGCGCCATGCCGGATCGTCGGGATCCGCGTCGCCTTCCGCTGTCGAGCATTCGGCGTTGATCACGGCCAGCACGACGTTCTTTCCGGGAGGAATGGTGCAGGTGCGCTCGAACAGCGAACCGTCGCCCGTGAAGTCGCCGCCGAGGAACCACAGGTTGCCCGTCTGGCCCACGCCGCAGTATTCGAAGGCATGCGGATCGCCGACAGACGCGTCGTCGCCGGACAGCGGGTGTACGGAGCTGACACCGGCCTCCGTCGGGACATTCGGCAGCGATAGGGCCCACTGCCACCACAAGGCGGTCCAGCGTTGGTGTTTGACCGAGCCAATGCCCCCGGCTTCGGACAATCCCGGCAGGGCGAGTGCAGAAGTGGCGAATGCCGCGGCTACCAAGGTCGTTGTCGTCTTTGCGCTTAGCATGTCGTTGCCTCTCGTCTGTTTTCGTTCATGAATGGAAGAGAGTCGATACCCGGCGGCCAGGCCGTGCGTCGGGGCCGCCGGTACGAGGCCCCGTCGTCGTGGTCGCATGTGGCGCGATACGGCGCTCCCGCCGCCGGTGCTGCAAGTGCATGGCCGATACGAGGCCGAATCGCTGTCGCATCGGGTTCCTTTGCGGGCGTAATCCGTACGCCTGTCCAGACTGCTCCGAAAACCTGACTGACCGGCGCGCCCCCCTTCGTGACCGAGCGGCGCCGCCCTGACCGGGAGACAGGGAGCGACGCAAGGCAAGAGCGGGGTCGATATTGGCGAGAGCGGCGACCGGCCGCGACGGCGACAAGAACGAATCGGCCATGATCGGCGGCCGATGTCGGTGGCCGGCGCCTTCGGCGTCGGGAGGCTGAAATGCGGCGGTCCGGCGAGACTGGCAGTTGCTGAGAAGCAGCGCTCGTCGACGCCGAAAAGTCGGCTTCGAGCGGATTTACTGCGCAGCAGCATCCCGACGCTGAGGCGCAGCAGGAGCCTGCGGCTGCTCGATGTCCGCTGCCCGTGCGGTTGTGGCATGTCTATTTGCTCGAAGCGGTGCTCAAGGCCCTTCGGCATCTCGGCATCCTCTCGGCGCTATACACGTTTCGCCTTGTCGGCGACGATTGTAGAGTGCCTGGATGAACTTTACGTGTCACAAGTCAACTGCCGACGGTCAATTGCGAGAATCAGGGTTTTCCCGATGACCGGCGATGACCGGCGCGGAGCGACCGGTCTGTTGCAAGAAACGGCGGCAGAATCCAGCGCACTGTCTGCGCCATCCGGCCGCACGCGGGAACCCGGTACTTGATCGGCAAGGTGCATGACCGCCAAGAAGCGCTCACGCAAAGGCGACGCCGTGGCTGGTGGTCCGTGGACGCAAAGGATACGAAAACCTTGCGGCATCGAGGTCGGCATCCGATATGCAGCCGTCAATGCCGGCGGCGCCCGACCGCGGCGTCCTCGGGGCGCGGCCCGTTGCCGCCCCGGACCCGAACCGCGGCTCCGCGGGCGTCTTTGCAGGTCTACGGCCCGCTTGTGCTCCGCGAGCCGACGCTTCCGATTTGAGGGCGAGCACCGGCCACGCCTCCGCGATCATGCTCGCAGCGGTTGCGTCGAGGGCTTGTCTCACCCGCCGCGTTGCGATCCGCTATGATCGGACGGCTTGGTCAGTGTCAGTGAATGACGTTCGCTGACAGCGGCCAACCACCGGCAGCCCGCCGAGGCTCGCTCCAGCTTCCGCCGTCCGCGTTTGCGATAACGTTGACCGGCGACCACACCGGAGAGCATCCGTCCATGCCGAGCGACGCAGCATCGCCGACCCCGCTCGAGCGCCTCGGCCGTTTTGCGCCGGGCGTCCCCGACCTGATGCGCTACCGTTTCGCGGACCTGCCCCACGACCTGACCGCCGGGCTCGCGGTCGCGGCCGTGGCCCTGCCGGTCGGTGTGGCCTATGCGCAGCTCGCCGGCTTCGATCCGGTCGTCGGGCTCTATTCCAGCATCCTGCCGCTGCTCGCCTATGCCCTGTTCGGCACGTCGCGGCAGCTGATCGTTGGGCCGGATGCGGCCACCTGCGCGCTGATTGCCGCCGCGGTGACACCGTTGGCGGCCGGTGACGCGGGTCTCTACGTCGCGTTCTCCGCCATGCTGGCGCTGCTCGCGGGGCTGTTCTGTATCGCCGCGAGTTTCCTGAAGCTCGGTGCGCTCGCGGACTTTCTGTCGAAGCCGATCCTGGTCGGTTTTCTGAACGGTGTGTCCATCAGCATCGCGCTCGGGCAGGCCGGGAAGCTGTTCGGCTTCGAGGTCGATGCGCGCGGCATTCTGCCGCGGATTTTCGAAATCATTGCCGAGATCGGCGAGACCCATTGGCCGACCTTCGGCATCGCCGCGCTCGCCTTCGCGGTGCTGCTGCTGGCGCCGCGGGTCACGCGCCGGCTACCGGCCGCGCTCATCGCGATGGTCGTCGCCGGCGCCGCCATCGCCGCGCTCGGCGCCGCCGCGGACGGCATCGCGACCATCGGTGCCGTGCCCGCCGGCCTGCCGGCACTGGGGCTGCCGGGGCTGCCGCTGGATCGGCTGACGGAGGCGCTGCCGCAACTCGTGGCATCGGCTGCCGGCATCGCGCTGATCAGCTTCTCCAGCGCGATGCTGACGGCACGCAGCTTCGCCGCGAAGAACCGCTACGACATCGACGTGGACCGGGAATTCGCGGCGCTGGGCGCGGCCAATATCGCCTCGGCCCTGTCCCAGGGCTTCGCGATCTCCGGTGCCGACTCGCGCACCGCCATGAGCGATGCCTCGGGTGGGCGCACCCGGGTCGCCGGCCTGTTCGCGGCCGGCACCGTTGCGCTGGTGCTGCTGTTCCTGACCGGGCCGCTTGAGTACGTGCCCGTCGCGGCGCTGGGCGCGGTGCTGATCATGGCGTCCGTCTCGCTGATGGACGTTGCGTCCCTGCGCCGCTTTTGGGTCATCGACAAGCGCGAATTCACGCTGTCCATCATTGCGACGCTGGGCGTCGTCTGGGTCGGCGCCATCGACGCCATCCTGTTCGCGGTGCTGCTCGCGCTGGTGCGCTTCGTAAAGCTCGCCGCCCGCCCGCGCACCGAGGTGCTCGGCAAGGTCAAGGGCCACGCCGGGCTGCACTCCATCGACCGCCATGCGGATGCCGAGACGTTGCCCGGCCTGGTGCTGTTCCGCTTCAACGGCCCGCTGGTCTTCTTCAACGCCGCCTACTTCAAGCGCCAGGCACTGAAGGCCGCCGCCGACGCCGGCCCGGACCTGCGCTGGATGGTGCTCGACATGATCCCGTTGACCCAGCTCGACGTCACCGGCATCGACGCGATCAAAGACCTGGAGGCCGACCTCGCCACCCGCGGCGTCGAGCTCGTCGCCGCCGGCCGCCGCACCGAATCCGCCGACTGGCTGCGCGAGCGTGGCATGCTGGAGCAGGTCAACATGAACCGCCACTTCCCGACGCTGCGACAGGCGATGCGGGCGTTTCGGAAGGAGTACACGGCGTCCGTCGCCGTGGATCGCGCAACCGAAGCCGGAGGCGACCCGGGGCCGGCGGAAACCGGCGCATAACCTGCGGCTACCGTTGCGGTCCGCGGGGCCTATCGGCCGAGCCCGCGGCGAAAGGCGCGGTTGGGGCGGCCCTCGGTCCCGCCGTCGCGCATTGACCGAGCATCCCGCCGAGTTCTCGTACCCGGACGTCCCCGGATTCTGGCGGTGGCTTGGATTTCCTATGGATTATCCGTTGCTCAGGCGCTTTATCGAGCGTTGACCTCACCGCCTGCCCCCGGCTAACCTGCCGCTTGGCCCTCCTTCCCAGGACGCCGGGGTGGGGCATTCATACCCGTTCGTTTGGCCTCTGCTTCGGATCCGAGAACGAGCGAGTACGCCGATAAGTGACTGGAAGGATCTAATCACGGTGGACTCCGACATCCTTACTCGGGCAGCCGATCATCCGCGGTTTACGAATCTCAGTGAAGCTGCCGATGCATCGCCTTGGCGATGGCTGCACCATGGAGCAGAGCCTCGAATCCTACCCAGGTCCGTCGCGCAAAAATGTATCGGCGTCAGTCCGCTTTGTCACCGCGCTGTTGCGGGAGACAGAGTTTGTGGCGGTCGACAACAAGGCTAGCGCATGAGACCGCGCTCGCTGCTCAACGAGCACGTTCCGCTTCCCGAGCGCCTTCGCTGTGCTTTGCAGGGGCTTGACGACTTCGGCGGATCGTGCGGCGGGAGCACCCGCCGATCAGGGGCAGATTCCACTGCGCAGCAACACTTTGTGCAGTGTAGGGCATAAGCCCGTTCCTTTTGCCCGCCAAGACCGAGACAATGCCGCCATAGCGGAGCGATCCCGTGGCGCCGGTCGCAGCGAATGCTTCGCTGATCCAGTTCCCTTTAACCCAACGGAGAGAATCGAATGACTTCTATCAGAAATCTGGTTTGCGCCCTTTGCCTTGTGTCCTTTGCGAATGCAGCCGTGGCGCAAACCGGTGACGCCGTCGAGGGCGCGGACCTGGCCGCCATCAACAAGATGGGCGGGGCGGTCGGTGCCTATGTCGCCGACTACCTCAGCGGATACGGCGACACGTTCGAACCGCAGCTTTTGGTGCAGCTCGCCGCCGTCGCCCAGCAAAAGGCCATCGCGCATACCTGCGACGGGTTCGAGGTCGATGAATCGCGCTACAACGACGCAATGAGCAGTATGTTGAATCCCATCATCGCCATGATCGAGGTGCCCGAGGATGGCGGCGCGGCGATCAATCTTCCTTTCACCATCGCTATGTCGGCGTATTCGATGGTGCTGGGTGGATATATTGCCGCCGGCGCCTCCGATCCGGACGCGATGTGCGCCCTTGGCAATCAGTTGCGCGACTCTGTCACCGAGGACGTCCTGATCTGGACGGCGGCGGACTGACCGTAGCGTTCTCGAAAAGGTGTCGGAGCCCGAACTATCCCCCGGGATAGCCGAATAGGCGATCGCCCGGCGCGTCCTGCGAGCCGGGCATCGTCATCGGGCGCGCGACCCATTGTTCGACACCCGTGACGCGCTCGCGTGTTTCGCGGCATTGTCCGAGCACCGGCAGCAGGCGACGGAGGAATACCTTCGCGTCGGCCCGCCGTTTGCTGTTGACCGGGTAAAGCGACCCCTCGAGCCGCGGTTTTGCCCGGCAACGCTGCCGGCGTCCACCAGAGGAAGGCCGCGAGCGAGGCGATCGGCTCCGCGGCCGTGAACCGACCACCGGCAGCGGCGCCCCGCCTGATCCCGTCAGGCCTTCAACTTCTCCTTCAGCAACTCGTTGACTTGCTGCGGGTTCGCCTTGCCTCGGGTCTCCTTCATCACCTGGCCGACGAAGAAGCCGAACACCTTTTCCTTGCCGGCGCGGTATTGGGCAACCTGCTCGGGGTTGGCGGCCATGATGGCGTCGATGACGGGCTCGATGGCGCCGGTGTCGGTGATCTGCTTCAGGCCCTTTTGCTCGATGACCCGGTCTGCGTCGCCTTCGCCTTCCCACATGGCCTCGAAGACCTGCTTGGCGATCTTGCCGGAGATGCTGTTGTCCTGGATGCGGGCGATCAGGCCGGCGAGCTGCTCTGCGCCGACGGGGCTGTCGGCGATGTCGCGGCCGTCTTTGTTCAGCGCGGCGGCGAGCGCGCCGGTGATCCAGTTGGCGGCGAGCTTCGGTGCGCCGGTGGCGGCGGCGACGGTCTCGAAGTAGGCGGCGACGTCGCGGCTTGCGGTGAGCTGGGCCGCGTCGTAGTCGGACAGGCCGTATTGCTCGCCGAAGCGGTGGCGCATGGCGTCCGGCAATTCGGGCAGGTCGGCGGTCACCTCGCCGATGAAGGCGTCGTCGATCTCCACCGGCAGCAGGTCCGGGTCCGGGAAGTAGCGGTAGTCGTTGGCCTCTTCCTTGGTGCGCATCGAGCGCGTTTCGTCCTTATTGGCGTCGTAGAGGCGCGTCTCCTGCACGATGGTGCCGCCGTCCTCCAGGATGTCCATCTGGCGCTCGATCTCGAATTCCAGCGCCTTCTGCAGGAAGCGGAAGGAGTTGATGTTCTTGATCTCGGCGCGGGTGCCGAATTGCTCTTCGCCCTTGGGGCGCAGCGAGATGTTGGCGTCGACGCGGAACGAGCCCTCCTGCATGTTGCCGTCGCTGATGCCGATCCAGCGCACCAGCTGGTGGATCTTGCGGGCGTAGGCGACGGCCTCCTCCGGAGAGCGCATGTCGGGCTCGGAGACGATCTCCAGCAGCGGCGTGCCGGCGCGGTTGAGGTCGATGCCCGTGTAGCCGTGGAAGTCTTCGTGCAGGGACTTGCCGGCGTCCTCTTCCAGGTGCGCCCGGGTCACGCCGACGGTCTTCACGGCGCCATCGTCGAGCACGATCTCGACGCTGCCCTTGCCGACGATGGGCAGCTCGTACTGGCTGATCTGATAGCCCTTCGGCAGGTCCGGATAGAAGTAGTTCTTGCGGGCGAAGATGGAGCGGTGCGCGATCTCGGCGCCGATGGCCTTGCCGAAGCGCACGGCCCGCTGCACGGCGCCCAGGTTCAGCACCGGCAATACGCCGGGCAGGCCCAGGTCGACGGCGCAGGCCTGGGTGTTGGGCTCGGCGCCGAAGGCCGTCGGCGCGCCGGAGAAGATCTTCGATTCGGTCGCGAGCTGGGTGTGGATCTCCAGCCCGATCACGGTTTCCCACTGCATTTGGTCGGTTACCTGTTGGTCGCAAGCGTGGCCGCGCCGATCGCGGACGGCGGTTCGCCGGGCGCGGCGTCAATCGCAGAAGGGTGCACGACGTCGGCTTCGGCCGCAACTGTTGGCGCAAAGCCGGCCAGCGCAGCGGCGGCGCACGCCGGGGCGCGAAGCGTGCTAAGCATAAAGGGCACGGGCGGCGCGGGTGCCGACAACGGCGCCGGTAAACGGGATCGCGAGCACCGGTCCGGGGCGCGCCGGCGACGCGATCGGGCGCGGACGGGTTGAAAGCTGCGCCGGCCTCTGCACTATCTCTATCTACGCCTGCGCCGGCCGCAGCGGCGGCGCGCCAATCGGGAGTCCGATATGCACCGCACCAGCGGCATCCTTCTGCATCCGACCTCGCTGCCGGGACCCTACGGGATCGGCGATCTGGGACCAGGCGCCTACGCCTTCGTCGACTTCCTTGCCGAGGCCGGCCAGGGCCTTTGGCAGATGCTGCCGCTCGGTCCCACCGGTTATCACGATAGCCCCTATCAGTGCACCTCCGCGTTCGCCGGCAATCCGCTGCTGATCAGCCCGGAACTGCTGCGCGACGCCGCCTGGATCGATGCCGACGATGCGGCGCCGCCGGATTTCGGCGCCGCGCCGGCTGCAGCGGACCGGGTCGATTTCGGCGCCGTGCATCGTCACAAGCGGGCGCTGCTGAAACGCGCCTCGGCGACGTTTCACGCCAATGCCGATGCCGTCGCACGTGCCGAGTACGCCGAGTTCTGCGACGCCCATGCCGGCTGGCTGGAGGACTTCGCGCTGTATGCGGCGATCAAGGAAACGCAGGCTTTCCGGCCTTGGACAGAGTGGCCCGAGCCGCTCGCGCTGCGCGACCCGGCCGCACTTGCGCGCTGGGCCGATGACCACGCCCCGGACATCGAGCTGCAGCGCTTTTGCCAGTTTGCGTTTCTGCGCCAATGGCGTGCCCTGCGGGCGTATGCGAATGCGCGGGGCGTCTGGCTGATCGGCGACATCCCGATCTTCGTCGCCCATGATTCCGCCGAGGTCTGGACTCACCGCGACTGGTTCAATCTGGACGCCTCCGGCCAGCCGACGGTGGTTGCCGGTGTGCCGCCGGACTATTTCAGCGCCACCGGGCAACGCTGGGGCAATCCGCTCTACCGTTGGGATGTGCTCGCCGCGGACGGCTACCGGTTCTGGGTCGAGCGGCTGCGCCAAGCGCTGGAACTGGTGGACCTCGTGCGTATCGATCACTTCCGGGGCTTCGCCGGCTACTGGGAGGTGCCCGCCGGCGAGCAGACGGCCCTCGACGGACGCTGGGTGCCCGGCCCCGGCATGGACCTGTTCGATGTCCTGTTCGCCGCGTTGGGTGAGCGCGTCGACGGCGGGCTGCCGCTGATCGCGGAGGACTTGGGCGTGATTACCGAGGATGTGATCGCATTGCGCGATGCGCTGGGGCTGCCGGGCATGGCGATCCTGCAGATGGCGTTCGAGGATACGGCCTTCGGGGAGCCCCGTTTCCTCCCCCATAACCACCGCGGCCGTATGGCGGTCTATACCGGCACCCACGACAACGACACGCTGGTCGGCTGGTGGGCGAAACTGAAGCCCGAGCTGCGGGATAGGGCGCTCGCCTATCTGCGCAGCGATGGCCGCGAGATCCAATGGGACTTCATCGCTGCGGCGCTGGCATCGGTTGCCGACCTGGCCGTCTTTCCGATACAGGATGCGCTCGGACTCGGCAGCGAGGCGCGCATGAACCGGCCCGGCAGTGCCGGCGGCAACTGGCGCTGGCGCCTGGCTGCCGGGCAGCTTACGCCCGAGATTGCCGGGCGCCTCGGAGACTTGAGCGGGCTCTACGAGCGCACGCCGCATCCGAGCGCTTGATGCGGCGGCCGATGCCGTTCAATGCAGGGGCAGGATGTAGTTCATCCAACTGGCCATGCGCAGCAGGACCTTGCGCATCACGCCGACGTGATGAAAGTGCTCGCTGTAGATGGCCGCCTGGCCGTAGGCGCCGTCGGGCAGAATGCGCCGGTATTGCTCGAACTTCTCGTCGACGATGTCGATGATGACGGCGATGCGCCCCGGTTGCTGACCTTGCGGGTAGGCGATGTAGTCGGCGCTCGCCTTGACCTGCCCTTCGGAGATCGCGGGGAAGACGCTGCGTAGCTCGGCGGCGAAGATCACCCCCGGAATGCCGTCGAAAATGACCTCGGCCTCCGAGCCGGGCTCGAGCCGCAGCAAATATTCCTGCCGAAACCAGCCGATGAAGGTGTCGTCCGCGGCATGGATGAAGCTCATGACCGGATTCGGCGTGAAGGGCAGCGCCATCATGCCGGGGCGCAACAAGAGCTGGGTTACGTAGCCGCTATCCGGCGACGTCACCACGGTCTGCTCCAAGTCGAAGCGGGCATCGGAGATTTTGGCGCGCAGATCGTCCACATCCGCTCGCGCCTGATCCAGCGCGCGCTGGGAGACGGCCTGCTTGGCAACGAGCTCCTCGGCACGCTCCAGATCTTTCTGCGCCGCATCCAAGCGGGCTTGCAGCGATGCGATTTCCTGCTCGAACGGTGTCGGATCGATCTTGAACAGCACGTCGCCTTTGGAAAGCGCCGTGTTCGCTGCCACCGGTACCTCCGTCACCCGCCCGCGCACCTGCGGGATGATCGGCGTCGTCACGTAATACTGTCGGAAGCTTTCGGAGAACGGGTGGTTGTAGTTCATCGTCAGCAGCAATGTCCCGATCAGAACCACGCCGCCGAGGACCGCGGTGGGCACTGTCCACTTGTTCAACGGGATCTTGAAGATCTTGAAGGCAGCGACGCACAGCCCGGTATAGGTCAGGATCAGCAGCAGATCCATTGTTGTCTCCTTAAGCGTCCGCTGGCGGCGACGCGTCGGCCGCGGCGCCCTTGCCGGCTTGGCTCTCCAGCGTTTTCAGTCGTGCATTCAAGGTGTGCAGCTCCGCGCGGATGCCGGCCAGGCTGTCGTCCGCTTCCTGCAATTGCTTCTGAAATCCCCAACCGCGATCCTCGCGATAGAGCATTGCCCATATCCAGAGGAACGGCCAAATCGCATGCAGCGTAAACAGGCTGACCCAGCCTGCCACGTGAATGGCGTCCTGCTGCGGGTGATTGCGCTCCTTGGCGATTTCGTACGGGATGTCGTGCAGCACGATCATGCCGTAGAACAGGAAGACGGCAACGAAGAGCATCAGACCGAGGGCAAAATAGTCCAGGAACATCGGAAAGCCTCGATGTCGGTGCGTTCTGGGATTCTGTCGGGTGGCCGGGATGGACGGAGGGCGCTTCCGGCGCACGTACTCTACACGGCCGCAGGCGGAAAGCCTAGGGCGACGTTGCCCGGTCAGCAGCCGGCCGCAAGCCCACGCGGACCGCACGGCATGAAAATGGCGCTCGGGCGCGAGGCCCATCTGTCGCGCGGTTTCGCGCGGTTTCGCGCGAGCAGCGCCGAGCGGATCGACGCTGCTCGCGGGAACCGGTCCGCGTATACGCCGACACCGCGAAGCCTTGACCGACGGCGA
>JAIPFF010000089.1 GCA_021736785.1 Thiohalocapsa sp.
CGCGGGGGGGGCGACGGGACCACAGCGATCGACGGGACCGTCCCCGCTTGCGGCGGTGACGGTGCGAGCACGCGGCGCGGTGGCCCCCGCGGGAACCTTCACCGGACTTAGCGTCATGCGCGACAAGCGACGCCTGCTCATCATCGAGGACGAAGCGCCGATCCGCCTCGGGCTGGAGGATGTGCTCGTCTATCACGGCTTCGACGTGACCTCCGCCGCCGACGGGCCGGACGGGCTGCACAAGGCGCTCACCGGCGGCTTCGACTTGCTGCTGCTGGATCTGATGCTGCCCGGCATGGACGGCTACGACCTCTGCGAGCGGGTGCGCGCTCGGCTGCCCGAGCAGGCGATCATCATGCTGACCGCCCGCGGCACCGATGAGGACATCATCCGCGGCCTGCGGCTCGGCGCCGACGACTACGTGACCAAGCCCTTCTCCGTGGCACAGCTGGTTCTGCGCGTGCAGGCGGTTTTGCGCCGGGCCTGTCCGTCGCCGACATTGCCGAGCCGTTTTATGCTCGGCGACGGCACCGAAATCGATGCGGACAATCTCCGTGCCCGCTGCGGCGCCGTCGAGATCGCGCTGACCCGCCGCGAGACCGCGGTCCTGCAATATCTGGCTGCCCATCCCGGTCGGCCCGTGGGAGCGGATGAGCTCTTGCACGCCGTTTGGGGCTATCCGAAGCATGCCGAGATCGAGACGCGGACCGTGGCGATCCACATCGGCAAGCTGCGCGCGAAGCTCGAGCGCGACCGCGCCGACCCGCGCCTGCTGCTGACCGTGCGCGGCGCGGGCTATCGGCTGGTCTGCCGGGACGTGGACGAATGAGCCTTCCCGGTCCGGCGCCCGCGGGCCGCAACCGGCCCATAGGCGCGCAGCATCGCCTTTTCGGCGCGCATGGGAACGGGCGCGATTGCCACGGCTCGGCGCCCCGGCGCGGCGGACGGCGGTGCGGGCCACCCGGTGGGGCACGCCCGCCGAAAGCGATGATCTCCCATGACCGGTAAGGCTGAGCGCATCGGCGGCGCCCGCGGCGGGGCCACCCGGGGCGCCGACGCCGCCGTCCATGGCGGCGGAATGGCGGCCCCGGTGGATCGCCGGGAGCGGCGGCGCCTGCGGCTGCGGCTGTTGCTGTTCTTCTGCGCGTTGGCGCTGCCCTCGGCCGGACTGCTGCTGAAGGCACTGGATCAACTCAAATGGGAAGCGCTGCGGCAGTCACAGCTCGCGGCCGAGGCGTTGTCGGAGCGCATCAACACCGAATTGACCGACCTGATCCGCCGCCAGAATGCGCGCCCCTTCGATGACTTTTCCTTCCTGGTGCTGGCCGGCGACCCGGCCGCCGGGTTCGTGCAGCGCTCGGCCCTATCGGCCTTTCCCGTCGAGGAGATTCCGGCCGGGCTGATCGGGTGGTTTCAGATCGACGCCTCGGGCCGTTTCAGCACGCCGCTGCTGCCGCCGGCCGGGGCGGACGTGGCCGCCTACGGCATCACCGCCGAGGAGCTCGCCGGGCGTCAGGTGTTGGAGCAGCGCATCGCCGGGATTCTCGATCGGGGAGCGCCGTCCGCGCCGGTGCCGCCGATGGCGGAGCCTCCGGCCGGGGTGCCGCCGCCAAGCGAAAACGCGCCCGCGTCGACGCCGGTTCCCGGTCAGCGCGCCTTCGACCTGCTCAGCGAGGGCGAGCCGGCGTACGCCAAGCGACGGTCGTCCAAGCAGGCGGCGGGCGCGGTGGCGGATGCGGCCTCGGATATGGTCCCGACAGCGCCCCCGGAACAGATCCGTCAAGAGATTCGTCAAGAGATCCGTCAAGAGGTCCGTCAAGAAGTCCGGTCGGAAGTCCGGCAAGCAACCCGAGCAGAGGCGGCAGCGGCGCTCGGGCGCGGGGTCACGGCAGGCTCTGTACCGGCGCCCGGAGACGCCGGCGCCGGCGACTCGCCGCGCGCCATCGTACGCACCTTCCAGAGCGAGCTCGCGCCGTTTCGCTTCAGCCGTCTCGATGACGAGCATTTCGTCTTGTTTCGTTGGGCCTGGAGCGATGGCGCACGCTTCGTGCAAGGTGCGCTCATCGATGCAGACGCGTTCCTCGGCGGGACTGTCGGCAACGCCTTCCGCGTGGCGGCCGTCTCCGATGCGGCGGAGCTGTCGGTGTACTGGGGCGGCGAGCCGATGACGGCCTACCGCGCCGCGCCGGCACGGCTGCGCTACAGCGCCGGCGGCGATCTGCCCGCCGGCACGGTGATCCACCGCGAGCGGCTGCGCGAGCCCTTCGGCGCACTGCAGCTCGTGTTCGCCGGACAGCGCCTGCCGCGACCGCCCGGTGCGCCCGTCGTCTATTGGTTGGGCGCGGTGCTCGCCGTCGTGCTCTGCGTCGGCACGTGGCTGTTGTACCGGCTCGGTCTGCGCCAACTCGCGCTGGTGCGCCAGCAGCAGGATTTCGTCGCCGCGGTGAGCCATGAGCTGAAGACGCCGCTGACCTCGATCCGCATGTACAGCGAGATGCTGCGCGAGGGCTGGGTCGGCGAGCACAAGCGCGCCGGTTACTACCGCTTTATTCACGACGAAAGCGAGCGCCTGTCTCGGCTGGTGGAGAATGTCCTGCAGCTGGCAAGAATGAGCCGCAACGCGCTGCGGGTGGCGCCGCGGCCGATGGCGGTGGTCGACGCCCTGCAACAGGCGGCGCCGACGCTGGAGAGTCGTGTGCGTCAGTCGGGCTTCACGCTGCGGCACCGCTGCGGGAGCGATCGATGGGTCCGGATCGATCCCGATGCGCTGACGCAAATCCTGCTCAACCTTGTGGACAATGCGGTGAAGTTTTCCGCCGATGCGCCGCTACGCAATGTCGACCTGCTGTGCGCGGACCTCGACGACGGCGGCGTCGAGATCCGCGTGCGCGACTACGGTCCCGGGATACCGCGCGCCGAGCGCGAGCGGGTCTTCGAGCTATTTCGGCGGCTTGACGACGGCGCCGCGCGCGCCGGCACCGGTATCGGTCTCGCGCTGGTGCGCGCGCTGACGGAGACCATGGCAGGCACCGTGGCGATCGGCGATGCCGGGCCGGGCACCGAAGTCAGGCTGCGCTTCGCCGGTTGCCGTCGTCCGGCTTGATTCTTGTCGGGCCGGCGGGGGCGAAGAGGCGCGCGGCGCACCGGACCCGATTGCGGCCCGCGTTGCGCATGGCCAGTTGTCCAATGGCGACTGTCCAATGGCGACTATCCGACGCCGGCTTTCGGGGGCCAGCTTTCCGATGCCGGCTTTCCGATGCCGGCTTTTCGGGGCTAATGACGGGCGATCTCGGCCTGCAGCTCGGACAGGTCGATGGGCTTGATCAGGTAGCCGTCGATGCCGGCCAGCCGGCAGCGGCGTTTGTCGTTGTCGCGGCGGTAGCCGGTGACGGCGATCATACGCGGGCGCGTTGCGGTCTTGAGGCGGCGCAGGCGGCGCGCCACCTCGTAGCCATCGAGTCCGGGCAGGCCGATGTCGAGCAGCACCAGGTCCGGCGCGAGCCGCTGCGCCGCGCGCAGTCCCTCGGTACCGTCGTGGGCGAGGTGGACGTCATGCCCCATGTTGCCGAGCAGAGACTGCAGCCCGAGCGCAAAATCCACGTTGTCGTCGATGAGCAGGATGCGCCGGTGCGGCGTTTCCGCGCACGCCGGGTGGCTGTCGGTGTCATCGGCGGCGGCGGGCGTCGGAAGTGCCGGGGCCATCGGCAATACGATCTCGAATTGACTGCCCGCGCCGAGCCCCTCGCTGTAGGCCGAAATACTGCCGGCATGGCGCTCCACCAGGCTGCGCGCCAGCGCCAGTCCAACCCCCAAGCCTTCGCGCGAGCCGTTGCCGTTGTCCTGGCATTGGAAGAACGGATCGAATATGCGCGCGATGCTCTGCCGCGTCATGCCGATGCCTTCATCGCGGATGCACACGACGGCCTGGGTTCCGCGGCGTCGGGCGGAGACGGCAATGTGCTCGCCGTCGTCGGAATAACGGGAGGCATTGCGCAGCAGGTTGGCGAAGACCTGGCGCAGCCGCATCGGATCGGCGATCAGCGGAATCTCGGCCTGCTCGAAGTCCATACTCAGTGTCTGGCGCTTGCTGCGAATCTCGGTCTCGACCTGTGTCCCCACATCTTCGATCACCCGGCGCAGATCGACCGGCTCCGGCTGCAGCAGCAGCTTTCGGCGGGTAATGCGGGACACGTCGACCACATCGTCGAGCAGGCGTTTGAGCTGATTGGCCTGGGTGGCGATGATTTCCCGGGCACGCCGGGCCTGCGATGCGTCCGACGGTCCCATCTTCAGCAACTCGGCACAGGTCATGATTGCGGCCAGGGGATTGCGCAGCTCGTGGCCCAGGGTGGCCAGAAATTCGTCGCGCTGCTCGATGCGCGTATTGCGCTCTTCGAGCAGGTCGCGAATACGGTACTGCTGGCGGCGCTCGACCAGCGCCATTTTCACGCTGGTGAGGAAGCTCGCGATCCTGACCGGGCGCTCCAGAAAAATGACCCTGCCGTAGGATTCGTAATCGGCCATCAATTCGCTGGATGCCCGGCGCGGCGACCCGGCCAGCACCAGGACGGGCAGTGTGGACCAGGCCTCTTGCTCGCCGAGCGCATCGCGAATGCGCCGGCCCGTCTCGCCGTGCAGCACCTCCTCTGCAATCACCAGTGCGCCCGCGGGCCGGGCGACGGCCGCGCAGAAGGCGTCGCCGTCGTCGTGGATCTCGGCGTCGATGGCGGCGTCGGACAGGAAGCGGCGGCAGAGCTCCGCGTCGCCCGGCGTCGGTGCCAGCACGAGCACGCGCTCGCTGCGCTGGCTATGGTTTGTGTCCGGCGGCTGACTGCTCACAAAAGGGGCTTTTTATCGCCGACATAGTCCGGCTGCCCGCCGAGGACACCGCGGAACTCCGTCAGGGGCTCGCCGACGCTGATACCGCCGGGACCGAAGCGGTACTCGCGAATGCTGCGCTCGTGATCGCCGTAGCGCTTCTTGAGCACCGACAATGCGTAGCGGATGACGCCGAAGGCCTCGAAGTAGCGTTGCGCCACGACGGTGTCGGTCAGGTAGCTGAGATCCACCGCTTGCCCCTCGCGGCAGACGAAAGGCGCTTGCTGCGCGAGCGTGACCAATGTAATGGCCCCGAGGGAGCCGAGGTAGCCGAGCAGCGCGTGGATGTGCACGCTCATGAAGCGCTCGTCGGGCATGGCCTGTATATAGCCGTTCAGGCTGTCGATGATGATCAGGCGGCTCTGTTTGGTTTCGGCTTCGTCGGCCATGGCGCGGCTCAGCTCGCCGGGCGAGAGCTCGGCGGGATCGATCTTGCGCAGGCTCAGCAGGCCTTGCTGCTCCGGCTGCAAGACATCCAGGCCCTGGCTTTCGGCGCGGCGGCGGAAGGTCTCGATGGATTCGTCGAACAAATACAGCGCGACGCGCTCGCCGCGCGCCGCGGCGGCCAGCGCGAAAATGCTCGCCAGCGTGGACTTGCCGCAGCCCGGCGGCCCGATCAGCCCGACGCTGGTGCCGCGCTCCAGGCCGCCGCCGAGCAAGGCGTCGAGCTCGGGCAGGCCACTCGAGGCCTTGGGGTGCTCTTGGGATGCGGGCGCGTCCGGTTTGGTCAGGCGCGGGAACACCTCTAGGCCGCCGACGCCGATGCGGAAATCGTGATAGCCGCCGGCGAACGTCTGCCCGCGCAGCTTGGGCACGCTGAGTCTGCGGTGGGCGGGGCCGTAATCGCCCAGCCATTGCTCCAAGCGAATGATGCCCCAGGCAAGACTGCGCGGATGCAGCGCCGCTTCCCCGTAGGCGTCGTCGGCGATCAGCAGCGTGCAGCCCAGGGACTGCGTCTTGGAACGAAACTGCTCGACGATCCGGCGAAAGGTGCGCGGCTGGTCACATAGCGCCCGCAGCGCCGACAAGGTGTCCAGCATCAAGCGCTGCGGCTGCAACTTGTCCATTTCCTGCATCAGCGCCTGCACCCGGTCGTCGAGGTCGATCTCGGACAGGTGGAACAGGGCGCTGGAGCGCACCGAGTCGGCGGAGGCGAGATCACGCAGCGCGATACCGTCGAGCTGCCAGCCATGGGAGCTCGCGACCAGTTGAATTTCTTCCGGGCTCTCCGCCAGGGAGACCAGCAGACAACGCTCCTGGTGCCGAGCGCCTTCGATCAGAAACTGCAGACCGAGCGTCGTCTTGCCCGAGCCGGACTCACCTTCGACGAAATAGACATGCCCGGGACGCAAGCCGCCGCCCAGGATGGCGTCTAGCCCGGGGATGCCGGAGGACAGAAAGGCCTTGGTGGGTGAGGGCACGAATGTTTGTCCTCCTGGTGATCGCCACGATTTGCGCAGATTGCTAAGACAACCTTGCCATTGGGGAATTCCCTGATCAATCGGGGATTTGCCCCGCTTCCGTTGAAATCCCCCGCAACGCTTGCCGGCAGATTAGCGCAGCTTCGCGGCTCGGCGAAATCCGGGAGTATCGAGTGTCGGGCTCGGGATCGGGATCGAGATCGGAATCGGGATCGGGATCGGGCTCGGGCTCGGGCTCGGGCTCGGGCTCGGGCTTGACGCCAAGTCCGAGGCCGAGGGCCGAGGGCCGAGGGTCGAGGGCCGACTCGAGGGCCGAGTCGAGGGCCGAGGGTCGAAGATCAGCTTTTGTTCGTTCCCCATCGATTAGAAGCAGTCTTCGCTGCTTGCACCACGATCAACGGGACCAGCGAGAATCCGCCGATCAGCAGCCAGCCGTCCAGGCCCGGTGCTTGTGTCGACAACAGATCGGCCAAGACCGGCAGATAGACGGCGGCGAACATCAACAGCACGCCGATGCCGATAGACAGCCAGACCATCGGGTTGAGCGTGATCTCGTTGACGAATATGCCGGAATCGGCGCTGCGCATGTTCAAGACGTGCCAGAGCCGGGCGAAGCCGAAGGTCAGGAAGCCGACGGTCACCGCTTGCGCGGTGCTCAGCTCGAACAGCAGCAGCGCGAGTGCGAAGGCCGTGAGCACGGCGGCCGCGAGCAGCGCGCCGTAGACGGTGATGACGATCCAGTGGCGGCGCAGCAGGATCGGCTCGTTCGGATCGCGGGGCGGCTCGCGCATCACCGCGCGCCGGCTCGGGCT
Source organism: Thiohalocapsa sp. (assembly GCA_021736785.1). Classification (GTDB taxonomy): domain Bacteria; phylum Pseudomonadota; class Gammaproteobacteria; order Chromatiales; family Chromatiaceae; genus Thiohalocapsa. Next base: position 7,112 of record JAIPFF010000089.1, read on the forward strand.
CAGGCCCAGCGCCAGCGCCGGCATCACGTCCGAGACGAAGTTGATATAGAGGATCTGCAGCGGCAGCAGCGGCAGCGGCGCTGCCACCAGCGCGGCCGCGGAGACGGCCATGATCTCGCCGAGGTTGCCCGAGAGCAGGTAGATGATGAAGCGGCGGATGTTGCGGAAGATGGTCCGGCCGTGCTCGATGGCATGGACCAGCGTGGCGAAGGCGTCGTCCTTGAGCACGATGTCGGCGGCCTCGCGGGCCACCTCGGTGCCGCGCTTGCCCATGGCGATGCCGATATCGGCCTTCTTCAGGGCCGGCGCATCGTTGACACCGTCGCCGGTCATGCCGACCACCCAGCCCGCATCCTGGTACAGCCCGATCAGCTGCAGCTTCTGCTCCGGACTGATCCGGGCGAAGACCCGATGCTCCAGCAGCTTGCGGCGCTCTTCGTCGCCGAGCTCGTCCAGGCGATCGAGCTCGGCGG
>JAIPFF010000050.1 GCA_021736785.1 Thiohalocapsa sp.
CACAACCCCGCCGGGGTGCTCGGCCCGGTGCTGTGATCCTCGTTGCCACCGCCCCGCGGCGGCGCCGGCCGGCCCCGCCGGGGGCTGGCCTGCCGGGCTTTCCATGCGCGCCGGCGGCTTCGACCGACTCGACAATCGCGTCGGCGCCCGTTTACGTCGCCGGCCGCTGTTCGGCCCAGGGTGCCGTGGTCACGGGCTCACCCAAGTCCGCGGCGATCAGACGCTCGCGCACGGCCAGCAAGTGGTCGATCAGCGCCGGCTCGAAGCGGGCATAGGCGTCCGCGTCCGGTACGCGCTTGACCACCACGCCGAGCAATTCCGTAATGGCGTTGCCGATGGAATTCTGGCTGATGGTCACCAACAGCCGGCCGCCGTGCGGTCCCGGTCCGTTGCGGTAGATCAGCTGCTTGAACGCGGGCTCCCAGCGAATTGCATGGGCATAGGCCGCATCGCGCATACAGCGCTCGCGTAGCGTGCGTGCCGTGCCCATGAAGGCGTTGTTCGGCAACAGGACGCGCTGTACCGCATCCGGAAAATGGAGGTCCGGCAGCGGGTCCGCGTTGCGCGTGGAGACCTGGCTGAAGAAGCTGCGGTAGAAGTCCAGGAACCCCTTCAGAATGGCGTCGTATTCATCCCAAAAGCGGCTGTCGCTCAAGGCGTCGGCGCCGCCGACCACTTCCCAGCACGGCAGCCCCTGCGGATAGCCGGTCAGCGCCAGCCGCGAGGCGTCGCCGGAAACCGGCCGCAGCAGCGTCAGCTTCAGCGCCTGCTCGAAGAACTCCCGGTAGACGTCGCGCATGTAGGCGTGGAACAGGCTGTGCTGGCCGCCGTCCGTCAGGTTCGGGTTGGCGGGGTCGGCGAGCGCCGCCGCGCGCAGCGCGGGCATCGGGAAGACCATGAAGTGATTGTGCAGCATGCGGATGCTGGGCACGCCGGGAGCGGTCAGCGGCCAAGTTGCGTCCAGGCTCGCCTCCCCGGCCAGCACCAGCGCCTGTTCCGGATCCGGCCAGTGCTCCAGCATGTAGCCGATGATCACCGCGTTCATGCGGTTCCAGATGCGCCGAACCGCGGGCGGCACCTGGGTCCGGCGCACGGGCCTGCCGAGCGGATTCAGGATGGACTTGGAGGTGTTGTAGATAATGGAGCAATCGAAGGTCGTGGAATGACCCAGGGCCTTGCGGTACAGCAACAGATCCTCGGGGTTGACCAACAGGCCGTTGTTGCCGGCCAGGTCCGAGAGGTTCTCGGTACTGTTGAAGAACTCGTTGGGCTCCATGCCCTCGGGCACATCGAGCGGAATCGGGCGGAACGGGGTGACGATCTGGCGAGGACCTGGGTCGGGCTGCATGCCGGGCTCCGGGGGTTGATCTGACCCGTCCAGTGTAACCGTTCGCGCCGGCGCCTCCACGAGCACCTCGGGCGCGCTGCCCCGGATCTGCTCCAGAGGGCTGCGCCGGAGAGGCGCCCGACAGACCCGCCCCAGAGCGCCGCCCCAGAGCCGTCGCCCCAGAGCCGCCGCCCCAGAGCCGTCGCCCCAGAGCCGCCGCCGCACGCCGCGCGTTTGATCAACGTCCATGCGCCGGATAAGCTCCGGCCTATCCCGCGACGAGATGCCCGCTTCGCCCGCTCCATCTTGCCGTCCGCCGAGCCGAGGACCATTGGTCCTCGGCGGGCGGGCGATGCATCGCCGCCATGCGGCCGAGGCAAGCGGAGGCGCATGCCGGGCATTGCGCGCGCTTCGCCGAGCTTCCGGACTTTCTCCTTGCACAAGCTGCTTCGATGGATTCGACGAACCTTGCTTGCCCTGCTGGTGCTGATGACCGTGGCGGCGGCGGGCGGCTGGTGGTGGCTGCGCGGGAGCATGCCGCTGCTCGACGGCAGCCTCGCCCTGAGCGGGTTGGAGCAGCCCGTGAGCGTGGAACGCGATGCCCGGGGCCTGGTTTTCCTGGCCGGCGCGACGCGCGCGGATATCGCTCAGGCACTGGGGTTCGTCCATGCCCAGGAGCGCTTCTTCCAGATGGACCTGCAGCGGCGCGCTGCCGCCGGCGAGCTCGCGGAGTTGTTCGGCCCGGCCGCACTGGAGGCGGACCGCGGCGCCCGCCTGCATCGCTTTCGGGCCCGCGGCCTAGCCATTCTCCAAGCGCTGCCGCCGGCGCACCGCCGCCTGTTGGAGCGCTACCGCGACGGCGTCAACGCCGGGCTCGATGCGCTGGCGCGCCCGCCCTTCGAGTATGCGCTGCTCGGCCGCGCCCCGCGCGCCTGGACCGCCGAGGACAGCCTGCTGACGATCTTCTCGATGTACCTGGTGCTGCAGGACCGCGAGGCTCGCTTCGAGCGCGCCCTTGGTCTCATGGCCGATACGCTGCCCGCAGACTTGTTTCGCTTCTTCGCCCGCCAAGGGGGTGACTGGGATGCGCCCCTGCTGGGCGACCCCCTGCCCCCGGCACCCCTGCCCCGAAGCGGACTTGCGCAACTGTTTCCGGGCTCGGCGCCGCGCATCGCCTATACGCCCCATCACGCGGACGACGCGCTGCCGGGCAGCAACAATTGGGCGGTCTCCGGGCGGCTGACCGCGCATGGCGGGGCCATCGTCGCCAACGACATGCATTTGCCCATCCGCGTGCCGAATATCTGGTTCCGGGCTGGCTGGACCCATCCGCAAACGGGTCGGCCGGTCGGCGGCGTGACCCTGCCGGGCGCGCCGGTCATGGTGGCGGGCAGCAACGGGAAGGTCGCTTGGGGCTTCACCAACACGCAAGGCGACTGGTCTGACGTCGTATTGCTGGAAACGGAGCGCTCCGGCGCACGCTACGCCACGGCGGAAGGCTTCGAGCCCTTTACCGAGCTCGAAGAGATCATCCTCGTCAAGGGTGCCGAGCCGGACCGCCTCCTGGTCCGCGAGACCCGCTGGGGACCCGTCATCGGCAAGGATCACCGGGGGCGTTTGCTGGCGCTGCGCTGGACTGCCCACGACCCGCAAGCCGTCAACGCCGAGCTACTCTATCTGGAGCAGGCGGATACGGTGGAGGCGGCCATCACCCGCGCCCCGCGCCTCGGCATTCCTCACCAGAATCTGGTGCTCGGCGACGACCGCGGCGTCATCGGCTGGACCATCGCCGGGCCGGTGCCGGACCGACAGGGGCTGGACGGCGTGCTGCCGGGCCGCTGGGACCGACCGGGCGTGGGCTGGCGCGGCTACCTTGGCGAGGCGTCCCATCCGCGGCTTGTCGACCCGGAGTCAGGGCGCCTCTGGAGTGCCAACGCGCGTGTGCTCTCCGGCGACGCCTATCGCGTCATGGGCAGCCAGGGCGCGGCGCTGGGAGCGCGGCAGCAACAGATACGCGATCGCCTGTTGGCCGGTGAGCAATTCGACGAGGCGGCCATGCTGGCGATCCAACTCGACGACGAGGCGCGCTTCCTGGCGCGCTGGCGCGATCGTATGCTGGCGGTCATCGGCCGGCAGCCCGCGGACGAGGCGCTGCGGGAAGCGGCCGAGCACCTACTTGGCTGGAGCGGGGCCGCCGACCGCGAGGACGTGGGCTACCGACTGACGCGGGCCTTCCGCCTGAAGGTCATCGAACTGGTCACGGCGCCGCTGGAGACCTACCTCAAGTCGATGGACCCGCGGTTCGAGCTGCGCCATATGAGCCGCCAGATCGAATACCCGGTCTGGGATCTGCTGGAACAGCGCCCGGCACACCTGCTCAACCCGGACTTCGCGTCCTGGCCCGCGCTCGAGCAAGCGGCCGCCTCGGCGGTGGTGGAGCCGCTGTACGCGGACGGCAGCCTGGCCGACGATACCTGGGGCGCGATCAACCGGCTGCGGGTGCGCCACCCGCTGGCGGGCGCCCTGCCGCCGCTGGACTGGTGGCTGTCCATGCCCGCCGAGCCCATGAGCGGCGACTCCTACATGCCGCGCGTCCAGCGCCCGACCTTCGCCGCCTCCGAGCGCTTCGCCGTCTCGCCCGGGCGCGAGGACCGGGCCTATCTGCATATGGCCACGGGACAAAGCGCCCACCCGTTATCCCCGTTCTTCGCGGCCGGTCACGAGGATTGGGTGCAGGGCCGCATGTCCTCCTGGAGCCCGGGCCCGGCCCGCTACCGCCTGCATCTGGTTCCGGCGTCGAGCGATCGAATCGACCACGACCGGTGAGGCCGGCGCCCGGCACTGGGGGCGATCCGCCCCGCGCCGGCCCTTGCAATGCCCGCAATCGCCCTCCTGGCATCCTCTCGGCGAGCGTTCCGCCGCTTTCTCCGGCGCCGGTTGTCTCCGGCACACCTTGTCTCCGGCACGGCTTTTGGCGAGTACCGGGCGCTAACGACGCGGCCACAGTGTCTGCGCTTCGGCGGTCGTCGCGTCGCCTCCGGCGTCGAGACGCCACCGATGACCCACAAGCTCGTAGCGCATCAGTACGGGGTCGCCATCTACGGACGTCTGTACCGACACCGACGTCGGCGAGTGAATGGATCGGTCCTCGACCGCCAGATGCACGCCGTCGAAGCGCTGCTGCAGGTCCGCGCAGACCAGCTCCGAGGATGGCCCGATGTCCCCGAATTCGGGCGGGTCGGTGGCGCAGGCCGCCAGCGCCGCGGGGGGGAAAGGAAGCACGGCGGACACAAAGACCAGGGTAACGCTGTACTTGAGAGTGCGCATGGTATGAACCTCGGGTTGACCGGATCGGTCATGCCGCGATGGCGGGTCCGGCCCGATCCGGTGATGACGGGACCTGCCGCGGCTTACCTTTAGCTCTAGCCTTTCGCGCTCCCGAAGTCCGGACGGAAAAACGCCCGAATCACGATCGTCGTTTTTTCGCCGCAGCCAAAGCCGCCGAGGCTAGTATTGTCTTAGAGGAATGCATCGGCCGATCGCGATGAGACCACCCGCGCATGGCCAGCCAATGAACGCTCCGCATCACCAGATGAATAGCGAAAATTACCCGGAACCGTCCGGCGCGGTCCCGGAAGACAACTTTCGCGTCGCCGACTGGATCGTCGACGCCGCCGGCAATCGGCTGCTGCAGGGCGACCGGGTGGTGAGACTCGAGCCGAAGGTCATGGGCTTGCTCGTCTATCTGGCGCAGCATCCGGGCCGCGTCGTCTCGCGGGATGAGCTCGAGCGCGCGGTCTGGACCGGCATGGTGGTGGGCTACGACGCGATCACCAATGCCGTCATCAAGCTGCGCCGGGCGCTGGGCGATAATTCACGCGCGCCGCATATCATCGAAACCATTTCGAAGCACGGCTACAGGCTGATCGCGGACGTGGGACCCGCCGACCTGCCGCCCTCGACGCTCCCCGAGTCCCCGTCGACGCCTGCTGCGCCATCTACGCCTGCTACGCGACGGCAACCTTCCGTCGAGTCCGTTAAACGCCGACGCCGGACCGCGGCCGCCTTGCTGGCCCTGATGCTGGCGGTCGCGGCCGGCACGGCCATCATCTTCGACGGCATGCGACAGGGAACAAAGCCGGCGCCGCCGTCGGCTCCGCTGCCGTCGCTCGCGGTGCTGCCCTTCGATGATCCCGACGCCGCTGCGTCGCGCGCCTACTTCGCCAACGGGCTCACCGAGGACCTCATCACCGACCTGTCCAAGGTACCGGGACTGCTGGTGGTCGCCCGCAACTCCGCCTTCGCCTACAAGGACAGCGACGCACCGGACGAGCGCATCGGGCGCGAGCTCGGAGTGGGCTTCCTGCTCCGCGGCAGCGTGCGCCGGGAAGCCGGGCAACTGCGGTTGAATGTCGGATTGGTCGATGTTCGCAATGCACATACGGTCTGGGCCGAGCGCTACGACCGCGAGCTGACCGATATTTTCCGCCTGCAGGATGAGCTGACCGCGCGCATCGTCGCCGCGCTGCAAATCGAACTGGCGCCCGATGCGAGGCGACGCTTGAGCCGCGGCGAGGCGGCCAGTGTCGAGGCCTACGACGAGCTGCTGCGCGGCAACGATCACTACGGACGGCGTTCCTTCGAGGACAACGAGCTTGCCAAAGCCCATTACGAGCGCGCCATCGCCCTGGATCCCGGCTACGCGCGGGCCTACGCGGCCTTGGCGCTCGCCTATTCGCGCGATGCCGTCGAGGGCTGGGCACCCGCGAACCGGGGCGCCATGGAGCAGGCCGAATCCCTGATTCTGCAAGCGGTGCAGCTCGACCCGGAAGTCCCGCAGATCTACTTCATCCTCGCTCAGGTTGCCCTTTACCGCGGCCGCCACGCCGAAGCGATCCGCCATGCCGAGCGCGCCGTGTCGTTGGCGCCGGGCTATGCAGACGCCTACGCCATGCAGGCATGGGTGCTGCACTTCGGCGGGCGCCCCGCCCGCGGTCTGCAAGTCATGGAGCGCGCGGTTCGACTCAACCCCCGCGTGCCGTCGATCTATCGGCTGGTGCGCGGTGCGCTCTACTACGCACACGGCATGAACGCCCGCGCCATCGACGACCTCGAGCAGGCGGTCTCCATGAACCCGACCTTTCAGATGCTGCGTCTGTGGCTGGCGGCGGCCTATGCCGGTACCGGGCGGCTTGAGGACGCGAGCTGGCAGGCGGCGGAAGCGATGGCGCTGAACCCCGATTTCACGCTCGCGCACATTCGCGACGTCTACCCGATCAGCGACCCGGACTATCTGGAACGCTTGCTGCACGACCTGCGCACGGCGGGGCTCGAGTAGAGGGGCGTCCCTGCCCGGCTCGGCGCGTTAGTCCGTCACGCCGATGACCCGGACTATGGGCCTGGACTCCTCGCGGCTCCATTGCGCCATCGAACCGTCGTAGACGCGCACACGCTCGTTACCGAGGAGCTCATGGGCCACGAACCAGCCAAGACTGGAGTTGTGCCCGGTGTTGCAGAAAGCGATCTGGTCCGCGTCCCGCGGGATTCCGAGGAAGGCGTAGATTTCGCCGAGGGTCTCCGCAGAGCGGACATAGCCGCCGTTATCTCGGGTCAGCCAGTCCAGCGGCAGGTTGTAGGCGCCGGCAATCGTCCCCGCGCGCACCGTTCTCGGATTACGGTTGAGCCCGGTGAACTCGGCACGTTGCCGATAGTCCACCAGCGCCGCGCCACGCTGCGCCGCATCCGCCACGTCTTGCGGCGAGACCAGCATGTCCTCGCGCAGCCGCGCCTGGAAGCGTGTCGGTTCAGCCGCTCGTTCGCCCGGTTCGAGGGCCCGCCCGTCCTTTTCGGGATAACCCAGCGTGCCGCCGTCGAGAATCGACACCCGATCGTGGCCGAGCAGTTGCAGCGTCCAATACACCCGTGCCGCGGCGGCCATACTCTTGGCGTCCGCCCCCAGCGGCGCGATCACGACATGGGTATCGTTGCCGATGCCGAGCCCGCCGATCAGCGATTGCAGCTTGTCCACCGCCGGCAGCATGCCCGGCACCCCATCCATCTTTGCCCGCCAGCCGGCTTTGATGTAATCGCTGTGCACGGCGCAAGGCACATGGCCCCGGGCATAGTCTTCACGGGACTGCCCGTCGATCTTCATGCTGCGAATGTCCAGCACGACAACGTCCGGACTGCAGGCAATGGCCTCGAGCTCGTCGGCACTGACCAGCGGGGAATCCTCCGCGGCGGCCAGTGCGCCGTCGGCGAAAAAGACCCCCAGCAGGATGGCCGCGGCGACGGGAGTGATAGTGATGGCCTTCATGGTTGGTCTCCGATTGCATTGCGTTTTCGTCTCGATCAATGCGCTTGGTGCGCATGTAACTTCAGCAATAGCAACCGGTTATCGAAAACTCCCGGCGAAGGTCCAATGCTTTTGCGACGTTTTTCCATCGACGACGACCATCGGCGAAGCGGCGCGAAAAGGCGGGCTGCGTAGTCGTTGCCGGCGGTAAAAGAAGAGAGCCCGCTGCCGGTCGGGTGACCGGCAGCGGGCAAGGCGCTTGCCGCGCCGACAGGTCGGCGCGGGGCCTACGGCCCCGCGCGCTCGCGCTCACTGCGAGGCAGTTTGGCTCGATGCGGGCGTGCGGTCCTCCGTGTAGAACGCACGCCGAGGAATGAAGAAATGGACGATCAAGCTGGCGATGAAACCGGCCACGGCCATCGCCGCAACGGCGGTGGCGGGGTGGGCCTGCGGATCGGCGATGTGGAACACTTCACCGGCCCAAGCCAGGGCGGCGTTATCGGTCGGCATGAACATCACATGCGCGCAGAACGCCACGAACAAACCAAACACCAACAGCTTGTAATCCATCTGCACGGCCGCGAGCAGCGTACCCAGCGACAACAAGCCGAGCAGTACCACCGTGTACTGCTGATCGCTCAGCAGCGCTCGGAAACCGACCGCGTTGAACAGGTACAGCACGGCGATGATCGCGCCCTAATGAACCAACTGCCTGATCAGATACCAGATCCGGCTGTGGCGCATCATCTGCGCCTGATTCCAACCCGAGAACACCGACAACACTGCGACCACCGGCAGGAAAATCTCCCAATACTGAACAGTTCCGGCCAAATTCCGCGTGCTGAGCGAGAACAGAATTGCCGTCCCGACGAACAGGATCAGCACCGGCAGAACCGACAGAATCATTGGACTTTGCTGGGTCTGAGACGTCGCAGGCGAGGTGCTGGAGGTAGCTTCGGACACTTTTTCTTTCTCCCATGGTGGACAGAATGAGCTGCCGACGCACAAGCACGGAAACGCGCGGTTACCGGGCCCCGAGAAACGCGCGCGATCGGAGCGATTCCGGCGACGCGTCGGCACGTTGGCGGTTCTATCGTTATCGGAGACGTGGGAGGCCGGGCGTTCTTTCGCCTGATCCCGCGCGCCCCGCAAGCCAACTCGACCTATTATGGGATATTCGGTGCGTTTTCTCGTATCGAAAAAGTCCTGCCGTGCTGTATCGGCAACGGCGCCGCGGCCCGGCGCGGCCGCGCCGGAGACGAAGCGCGCCGCGCTGCCGGCGAGATTGTCCCACGATTTAGCCCGAGCACAGCCTCTGATGCTTGCCGCGCCATTCCGCTGCGGCCATGCCTGTTGCGTATGCGCCATCACGCCCCGGCGCCGAGCAGCACGCCGAGTCCGCGGTGCCCTGTCGATGCATCGGCCGAACGCTCGGACTTCGATCCCGCGACAGGCGCCTTGCCCGTGACGGCCCGCAAATGTGCGCAACCCGGAGAGCGGAGCCACAGTGAAGCGTGCATCTCGCCAAGGTTTTGTGCGAGTTGTGCAATAAGCCGCAGATCCGACGGCGTCACTTATGCGACAACTAGACCTAGAGGCGGCGGTGGCGCCGGAGCAACATCCAACCGCCAAGGTACGCGCTGAATGATCGATGCCGACCCGATGCGGCCCCGACGCGGATAGGAGAAGAACAATGATCGACGCACCCAGAGAGCGCAGCCATCAGCACGGGCACCCGAGAACCACTCCCGAGTGCGACTATCCGACGCGGTGGCGAGAGACAATGCAGCGGGTCATGAGCACGCTGTCGCCCGAAGCAGCGGAGGTGATCGTCACCGACTTCGTGCAGTCGCGCTCCGGCGTGGACAAGCACGCAGTCCGCGATGCGCGCGCCGCCTATGCGCTGTCCATCGACCGAAAATGGTTCGCCTTTGCGGCCGAATCACTGCCGGCCGGCCCCGAAGCTTGCCTGCACTGGTGCGCACTGGTGGCAGCACGACTGACGTCGACCGAGTGGCTCGGCATCCCGGATTCCGGCTATCCGAGCAGGACCTACCGCTAGCGGGCGCCGAGCCCCCGCACGTGTTCCGGCGCGCCGATTGCCGCGGCGCCGGAGTTTCCTGCGTCCACGCCCGGTATCCGGCCGCCTTCCGGCATCTGTCCCCTTTAACGCATCGCCCGCCGCAATCGATCCAACCCGCGGCGCATGCCCTCGGCGATGAACGGCATCAGGCGGCCCTTGTCCCAGAGAATCCTCGCGAATAGGGCGTTGCGGTCGCGCGGCGGGTGCGGTCGTTTGGCTCTCGGCACCAATCGAAGCGCACCTTGCTCGCAGGCCGGCAGGCAGGCGCCGCAGCCGAGACAGACGCTGCTGTCCACTTGCGCCCAGCGCTGCTGTTTCGGCAGCGGCCGCGCCAGTTCGGCGAGGCCGATACACTTGGCGTTGCAGGCACTCAGGCAGGCGCCGCAGTAGTCGCAGCGCTCGGGGTCGACCTCGGCGAGAAAGGGCGTCTTGGCGATGCCGTCGCCGAAGCCCATCTGCACGCCGGCCAACAGCTCGCAGCAGCAACGGCAGCAGTTACACAAGAACGACGGGCGCTCGCGGATATTGTCCGTAATATGGGTCAGCCCCAGCTCGCGGGCGCGGTCGAGGATGGCGAGCATCTCGTCCGCGCTGCGCTGCTCCGCCATGCCGCGTCGCACCAGAAACCGCGCGCCCTCGCCGAGCACCATGCAGATGTCCTCCACCGGTGCCCCCTGCCGGCAAGCCTTTCCCTCGTGCGCCTTCTTGTGCCGGCAGAAGCACATGGTGACGGCATGGAAGTCGGCCTCGCGGATAATCTGCCGCGCATCCTCCCAAGGCGTGATGCGCGACTGCACGGGAATACGGTCTTCATAGACCAGGGCCCGGGTCAGGGGCCAGCGGCTGCCGAAAAACTCCCCGGCCTGCCCCTGCTTGCCCTGCTCGCGCAGATACTCGGACATCAAATGCGCCAGCTCCGCCTGCGGCAAATCGCCGCGGTCGCGCATGAAGCTGAACTCCATGAAGCCGATCAGGCCGGGCACCAGCAAGTAGTAAGTGTCCCCGCCATAGGGTAAGTCCATCACCAGGCCCTTGTTGGCCATGGACTCCAGGATGCCGTCCAGCTCGGCCGCAGGCACGCCGGTCGCCTGCACGAGCTCGTCGAGGGTCGCCTCGGTCAACGGAAAGCGCGCGGCGACCTCCGCCTCGCGGTCATCGAACAGCAAGCCGAGAATCCGGCGCAGCTTCGGGCTGTCGACGAGGCCGACCGGATAGCGGTTGAGCCGGTCGATCAACGGGACGAGCGAGGATTTGCTGCTTAGAAGGTGTCCCATAACGGTTCCTTGATTGCCGGTGGAATGCCGAGGGGAGTGCCGGGGGGGAGTGCCGGGGGGTTGCCATTAGCGTAGGCCGGTTTTCTCGTCGGGGCATTGCGTTGGGTCGGTCCCAAGGGCACGGCATTGCCGGTTTGCGCCACGGCCCGGGTTCCGTCCGCATTGTCTCGGCGGATGATCGGACCGCTGGCGCGGGTCGACGGGAGCGCTTCTCGGAACCCCGTCGCCGACGTCTCCCGGCCGGCCATCGTGCCCCGGCCGAGCGCCCGATGCGGGAGTCCGGCGGGGTATGCTTGTTGCCCATGGACATCCTCTACCTGGACGACTGGCTGGTGGCCGTGCATAAGCCCTCTGGCCTGCTGGTGCACCGAAGCCTCATCGACAAGCACGAGACGCGCTTCGCACTGCAACTGGTGCGCGAGCACATCGGCCGGCGCGTCTATCCCGTGCATCGACTCGACAAGCCCACCTCGGGCATCCTGCTGCTCGCCCTCGACCCCGCGATCGCCCGCGAGCTCGGCGTGCAGTTTGCCGGCGGCCGGGTCGCGAAGACCTACCGTGCCATCGTGCGGGGCTACACGGAACAGGCCGGGGTGATCGACTACGCCCTGCGCGAGGAGCCCGACAAGCTCACCGACGCACTCGCCGAGGCCGACAAGCCCCCGCAACCCGCGATCACCCACTACCGGCGCCTGGGTACCGTCGAGATACCGTATCCCGTCGGCCGTTATGAAAGCGCGCGTTACTCCCTTGTCGAACTGCAACCCAAAACCGGCCGCAGGCACCAGATCCGCCGGCACATGAAGCACATTTTCCATCCCGTCGTCGGCGACACCACGCATGGCGACGGCCGCCACAATCGGTTTTTCCGCGATCGCTTCGGCAACCGGCGCCTGCTGCTGGCCGCCACCGAACTGCGGCTCGTGCATCCTTGCAGCGGCGAGCCGCTGGCGATCGGCGCGCCCCCGGCGGCGGATTTCCGGCACATCGCCGACGCACTCGGTTGGGGGCCTGCCTAATTCGCTGCCTGGCCAGCCGCCCCGGTCGCCACTCCGGTCGCCGCCCGAGTCGCCGCCCGAGTCGCTGCCGACCCGGCCCGAGCCGCCGGGATGTCCCCGAGGAGCACCATGAGCCGCGTGATCGCAGCACCCGCACCGTCCAAAGAGAAGTCCGTCTGCGCCTCGCCGCCGCCTGCGAGCGGATAGCGCATTCGAAGTCGCCCGCCCTCGATCAGCCCCCGCAGCGCGGACGCTGCCGCAAGAGGCGCGCCGGCATCGCGGATGACAAAAGAGACATAGTTGGGCCCGGCATGATGCAGTTCCTGCGGACGATTGCCGGATCGGCCGGCGATCTCCCGGGTCACGGCATCGAGCGAAAAGCGCGGCCCGCCGGCGATCTGCCAAGTCAAGTCACGGCTGCCGTCGATCGCGACCGAGGCATCGGTGGGCAACAAAAAGGTGGCCCAGATTCGGGTCTCGTGGCTGGCACCATGGACGTTGAGCCCAAAGGCCTCATCGTTTTGCACCGCCGCGATCCCGACCGTCGCCGCGTTGATATCATCGAAAAACGAGATCAGCGTCCATGGCGACTCGGCGCGAGCCGCTGTCGCGGCGGCAAGCAACGCAAGCGCAACCGCGACCGGCCGAGACAGTGAAAACATGCGCATGATCATTCCTTTGGGGTGTTGAAAGGAGCCGTACTCGGGCGCGCGCGGCGACACAGGCCGGCAATGGACGCCAATCTTGGGCGCCGATACCTCGCGCGTCCACAACACCTGTCAATCCGGCCACCCCACGATAGCCGGCTCCCACCATGCCGGGATCCCCTACTGTCGGGACAAATGCAACCTGTCACCGTGAGCCTTCTCGAGAGCACCGAGGGGCAAGAGGAACCGCTCATGACACGACCCCCGATCGCGCTTCCGAGTCATCGGGTAGCCGATCGCCGGCGTCGTTCTATGGTCGACCGAGGGGATTAGCGCAAGGAGCCGCGCCTACCGTTGGGTCTGCCCTGGCTGCGCACCCGGCGAACGCCAAAGGCGATCCAGAGACGCGTCAGTGTCGAGAGCGATGTGATCGAGGCGAATGCCGCGAGGCGTACCTCGGTCCCGAGGCAACGGAAGCCGCACTCGACCGGGGAATGCGATGGCGTCCACCCGCCCCGTCCTTTGAAGGCCGACGCCGGTTGTTCCGACAAAGAAAGGGGAGCATTCCGCGAAAGGAAGCTCTTGGCTGAAGTAAGCGGAAGGCAAAGTCTACGGGAACGGGTAATCGAGGCAGAGCGAAATAAGCGTCCGACTCGGGATGACGACGGATGACGACTACCGGGGATGACTACGACCGGGATCGTCAGTCGATCCAGGCACCCCGATAGTTCTCTTGACCGCGCTCATTGAGCACGTAACAGCGATTGCGGCCCGCGGCGTTCTCCTTATCGCAGGCCTCGAGCGCTGTTCGGGCTTGTCCATAGCGGCCGACCAGGCTCTGTCGGTAAGAGGACATGGCACCCAGCGTCGGGTGCTCCAAAGTGTGTTTCACGGACTGCATGAGGCGATACATCACGGAACTCCCGATAGTGTAGGAAACACGGCCGATTCCGCAAAACCGATGCCCGATGGGAGCGGCCGTCTGCTGAATGTATTCAGTTACTCTTGACGACCAACGGCACATGGTCGCCGGCGTGCTTTTTCGCGAGCTTGACTGCCTTCTTCTCCTTGGGCGTCAGCACCGCGTGTTTCTTGGACTCTTTATTCGACTTTTCGCGCTTGGACATACGGATCATCTCTCGGGTAAACGGAGGGACAAGGCTCGACATCGACATCGATGCCGGGGCCGGGGCCGGACGCGTCGGTTTTTCGGGGATCCGGCGGCCGATCGTTGCGGGTGCCGAGCGGCGCCCGCGCAGATCGCAAAAGAAGGCGTGTGGCGATTCGCCCGCCGTGGGCTATTGCCACGTCCGTCGGTCCGGCGCAGGCGGATTTCCGAAAACCACCCGGCATAGTCGGTTATGACCAAACTACGCCGTCTGCACGGAATAGCAAGGGCTATTTGATGGTCGATAGCACGGCGAAGTCTGCGTCTTAGCGGTCGCGGTAGAGCTGGCGACGTTCTTGGCGGATCTGGTCGAGTTGCCGATAGGTCCAGTCGCGGCGGCTCTTGGTCACGTTCTTGCCGAGGATTTCGCGCATCGACTCCTCGCGGCTATCGAGTTGCTTGAGGCGCCTGTCGATCTTGTCGGCGTCCCCGCGGACAGCCGCAGGCCGTCCCGCCGGCATCGATGCGTGCCCCGCCGAAGCAGGTTGCCTGACCTGACGCAGCGCGCCCATCCGGCGTGTCTGCTCGATCACCGAGTTGCGGCTGCCGCGCGGGTCGCCGGAGGAAAAGTTGCGGTATCCCGATGCCTTGTAGCCTGGAATGTACTGGCGCCTCGTTTCTTGCGGGCAAGCCACGTCGGAGAAGTACACCTTGCCGTCTTTGTCGACGCACTTGAGGATGCCGCCGGCGGCATCGGCGCTCGCTGCGAGCATGAACAGAACGACGGTCAGATGTCGGATGCGCGGGCTCACGGATTTCCTCCTTGTCGGTCTCCGCGCAAGCCGTGCGCAGAGCGTCTGTCGGGCGACAGCGGGCAGCCGTCACCGAACGGGTCATCGCGCCTCGCACCAGCCGCGGCAGTTGAACCGCTGCAGACACTCGATCAGATCGGTGCGTTCGGCAAGGCGCCTGTGCAGCGCGGACCATAAGGTTTCGGTGGACTTGCCGCCCGGACATTTCGCAGCCCAGTCGGCCCAACCGGCGGCAAACCCGCCGAGCCAGATGCGCTGGGCGTGCGCATCGTCGAGGGGCGGCAACAGCCTCGAGTCGATACTATCGGTCCTGAAGACTGCATCCCCGGCCTCGAACCAGTCGAGACCGGAAATCGCATCGCCGAGCTCGCGATATGCCATGTGCTTCGCCTCCAACAGCCTGTGGTCCGCGCCAGGGTACGCGCTGTACCTGGTCATTCCGTGACAGGCCGGTATCGCTGACCGAATGGCCGTCAGGCGACAGAGGCACCCGAGGGAAAGGGTCGGGATCGGCAGGGTCGGAAGCCGGGGCAAAAAAAAATCCGCCGCTTCGCCGCGACCGAAGCCGCCGACGACCGGTTCTTTACAAATCCATGGGGTAACTCGAGCATTCGGTTGATCGACGTCAACACGAAACGAATCCGTCGAGATTTCTTCATACACAAGGCTATCCTATGCCTCCATGCGCAGGCGCGGGCACCGTTGCCTGACCCACGCCAAGTCCCCACGCTTGATGAGCTCGCCCAAGCGCCGCGCAACCGATAAGGAGTTTCGGAGTGTCCCCGAACCATCTGCCCTCGCCTCGCATCAATCAACTGCTATTTGTCGTCGTTGTACTCTCGATGATTAATATCTCGACCAGTGTTGCGCTGTATGCGCACATAAGCTCCTTTGGTGTGCGCGACAATCGATCGCATGTCGCCCTTTCGACGGAAGTTCTTACATCAGCCGAGACGAATAAGGCCTCACGCCCTGGCGCGGGCAACGAGGCCGACCCGCGGGACGCCGAGACTTGCGAATTGTCTACGATGACCGCCGAGCAGATTGAATCGATCTCGATCCGCCTTTCCACTTTACAGGCCCAAATAGGAGACTTGCTGGCAGCAGCGGATATCGCCCCTCCCGTCGAGCCCGCGGCAGCATCGGAATTGCTCACCCACAGAAACGATGCCATTTCGGCGGCGATTGCCGCGAGCTCGGCAGAATCACCCCTCGTGCGCCGCTTCATGAACGATGGACCTCGCGGAGCCTGGGGAGAATCAGCAATCGGGCAGCTCCATCAAGGTTACGCGGATACCGGCTTCTTCGCCGAGCACGGCGGAGACCTGTCCATCGATTGCCGGCGGGATACATGCCAAATTGACTGGGCCGCGCCCGATCTGACGGGTCTAACGCGCGCGGAAGCAGATGAGCTGCTCGGAATTGCGCATTATGAGCTGACAGCCTTGGTAGCAAGAGGAGTAGACAATGCAGGAGTGATGCAGATATTTCCGGTTGCCGACAGCGCTGCCCCAGGTATCCGGCTCGTTGTCGCAAAGGCCGATGGAAGCTAAAAGCGGCTTACCGAGCCGCCGAAAGAGCGCCGTTTCGGTCGTACCATTTCTTCAAAAAACGGAAGGAGAGTCACCCTTGAGGAAAATCTTGTCGAGCTCCAAGAAATCACTCCTCGCCGGGAGCGTCTTGAGCACCGCGGCATTATGCATGCTGATGCTCGCGAAACCCGGTATCGGCATCGCCGGCGACGTCAACGTTTCGCCGTCCTCCTGTCAGGCGCCGTTTCTGTCTCAAGCCCAAGGAATGCGCTGGCACGAGAACTATGTCATGAATCCCTCTTGGGGAGTGAATACATGGCTGGTTTGCCCCATCAATTTCGATAACGACACATTGCCGTCGGGGTTTGTCGTTGGCGTAATCGGAAGCTTAATGGATGGCGCTTCGTCGGAGCGACCGAATTGCTTCTTCACTGTGCATACCGCGGTCAATACCACGCAACCCCCTTTCCGCTCCGGAAACGACGGCGTGCTCACCTGGCCGCTGGAGTTCAACATGGTAGACCCAACGCTTTGGGCAGCCGGACGGGGGATCAGCAGTGTCGACGTTGCCGGCTACCTGGGTGACCCGGATTTTTGGGCGATGGCCGTCTATTGCAGAATACCGGTTGGCTACAGCATCTCGCAGGTCACGATCGGAGACGATTTCTAGGCGGCGCCGGGTTCGGGCATTCGGCGCCTCGCGGCTGCGGGTCGCTCCGCAGAGGCGCGCCTCCTGAACATCGGTAAAACGCCCCGCATCGGGCGCCCGCAACGCGGGCGCCGACCGGTTAACCGGCGCCCCTGGGCCGCAACCGCTTTTCCAGCCCCATCACCGCGTAGATGGCCAGCCCCACCGCGAGGACCGCGACCCAATAGCCGGCGGAGATCGGCGCCGTGTGGAACAGGCGGTTCATGATGGGGAGGTAGGTGAAGGCCAGCTGCACCGCGGCCATGGCAGCGATACCGGCCCACACCCAGGGGTTGCTGAAGACCCCGATGCGGAACATGGACCAGCGCAAGGAGCGGCAGTTGAGCAGGTAGAAGGACTGCCCGACGGCGAACACGTTCACCGCCACGGTGCGCGCCTGCTCGACGCTGGCACCCTGGCTCAGGGCCCATTCGAACAGACCGAAGGCGCCCGCGAGCAGCATCAGCCCCACCAGCAGGATGCGTTGCAGCAGCACCGCGTCCAAGATAGGCGATCCGGGGGGCCGCGGGGGACGATCCATCAGGCCCGGCTCCTTGGGCTCGAAGGCCAGGGTGAGCCCGAGCAGGACCGCGGTGGTCATGTTGATCCAAAGGGCCTGCACCGGTAGCACCGGGAGCGGCTGGGCGAGCAGCACCGCCACCAGGATGACCAGCCCCTGCCCGGCGTTGGTGGGGAGGATCCAGGTAATGAACTTGGTGAGATTATCGAACACGCCGCGGCCCTCTTCCACCGCGGCTTCGATGGTGGCGAAGTTGTCGTCGGTCAGCACCATATCGGACGCTTCCTTGGCCACCTCGGTCCCGGCCAGGCCCATGGCCAGCCCGATGTCGGCCCGGCGCAGGGCCGGGGCGTCGTTGACCCCGTCACCGGTCATGGCGACGACGGCACCCCGGGCCTGAATCGCCTCGACCAGTCGCAGCTTTTGCTCCGGGGTAACGCGGGCGAAAACGGCAGTCTCCGCCGCGGCGTCGATCAGGTCGTCGTCGTGCAGCTCGGCCAGCTCGCGGCCGGTGAGCGCCGCCGGCAGAGCCCGCTGCCCCGTCCGCTCCCCCAGGCCGATCTGTGCTGCGATGGCGGCGGCGGTCAGCGCATGATCGCCGGTGATCATCTTCACCGAGATGCCTGCCCGGCGACAGGCCGCGACCGCCCGCACCGCCTCGACCCGCGGCGGGTCGATCATGCCCTGCAGGCCGAGAAAGGTGAGTCCGCTCGCCAGATCGGGATGGTCGATGGCGCTGCGCCCCCCACCGTCCACGCGGGCAAAGGCCAGCACCCGCAGGCCTTGGGCGGCCAGTGCCTCGACCCGAACGCGGACCTCTTCCGGATCCAAAGAGACCACCGTGCCGTCTTGAGCCAGGGCCGAGTCGCAGCGCGACAACAGCGCCTCCACGGAGCCTTTCAGGTACACCATGGGGCTCGTTCCGTCGTGGAGCGAGGCCATGTACTGGTGCTCGGATTCGAAGGGAATGGCGTCCAGGCGCGGGGCCCGGCCGTGCTCGGCAGCGGCGTCGAGCCCGGCCTTGGCCGCCGCGGTCAGCAGGGCCCCCTCGGTCGGGTCGCCGTCGATGCGCCAGAGACCGCCGTCCTCGCGCAGCCCCGAGTCGTTACAGAGGAGACCGGCCCGGAGCAGCTCCGCCAGCGCCGGCCGCGCATCGAGCTCCACCCGGGCGCCATCCGCCGTCAGCTCCCCCTCCGGCGCATAGCCCACGCCACTCAGGGCATATTCGTCGTCCGGCACCCAAAGGCGCTGGACCGTCATCTCGTTGCGGGTCAGAGTGCCCGTCTTGTCGGAGCAGATCACGGTGGTGCTGCCCAAGGTCTCCACCGCCGGCAGCCGCCGGATGATGGCGTGGCGACGGGCCATGCGCGCCACCCCGATGGCGAGCGTGACGGTCAGCACTGCCGGCAGTCCCTCCGGGATCATGGCCACCGCGAGCGCCACCGCCGCCATGAACATGTCGACCCAGGACTCGCCGTGCAGCAGGCCGATCATGAAGGTGAGCGCGGCCAGCGCCAGGATGCCGTAGAGCAGCAGGCGGCTGAACTGGCCGATCTGCCGCGTGAGCGGGGTCTCCAGCGGAGACGCCCCGGCGATCAGCTCGGAGATGCGTCCGACTTCGGTGTTGTCGCCGGTGGCGGTGACGAGTCCGGAGGCGGTGCCGAAGGTGACGAACGTGGAGGAATAGGCCATGTTGGCCCGGTCCGCCAGCGTGGTGTCGTGGTCCAACACGGCCGCCCGTTTTTCCACCGCCACCGACTCCCCGGTCAGCGCCGACTCGTCCACCCTGAGATTCCGCACCCGGAGCAGACGCAGATCCGCCGGCACCTTGTCCCCGGAAGCGAGCTGCACAAGGTCACCGGGCACCAGTTCCCGGGCGTCGACACGGCGGCGCTCGCCGGCACGCACCACTGTGGCCTCGGTGGTCAGGGAGCGCGACAGGGCGTCCAAGGCGCTGGCGGCCTTGCTCTCCTGTACGAAGCCGATGATGGCGTTGAGCAGCACCACCCCGAAGATCACCCCGGCGTCCACGTAGCCCCCGAGGGCGAGCTTCACCAGGATCGCCGCCAGCAGCACGTAGACCAGGGCTTGGTTGAACTGATCCAGGAAGCGCAGCAGGGGTCCGCGGCCCTTGCGCGGCGTGAGCGCGTTCGGGCCGAAGCGCCGCTGCCGCTCTTCGGCCTCGAGCCGATCGAGACCGCGCTCGGCATCCGCGTCGAGAAAATCGGCCACCTCCGCCTCGGGAAGGTGGTGCCAGTGCCTGTCCATCAGGTCCTGCATCGAAATGCCTCCGGGAGCGAACGAAATGTGGGAGTGAGCCAAATGCCCGCCGGCAGCGCCGCGCGGCCGAGGAGGGGGCGCGTCGGCGCAGCGCCGTCGGTACGATCAGCGCCGTCGGTCAGGCCGGGGGAGCGGATAGCCGGTGGGAGGGGTCCGTGACGGGGGAGCATTGACCTCATGCAATAGGCTGTGGAGTTTGGGACAAGCTAGACCCGCCGACATCTGTTTTGCCGGCGCCCGACCATCGAAAAAAACGAATCCGGTTAAGGGTAACCCAACGCGGCCGCCTCCGGGTTTGCGGAGCAGGCGGCAGCCGGCAATGGCAAGCCACGTGAAGCCGGACGAGACTACCGCGACGTCCACCAGATCGCCCGACCGCTCCTCGCCCGGCGCAGACGCCGCAACGGCCACCGATTCAAAGACGGAGAATGCCGCTGATCCCATGCGCCCATCGGGCTCGAAACTCGGCATTTCCGTAAACGGCGCCGATCGGTCGGCGGCGGTTGCGCTTAGCATATCGGTCATCTTGCTGCGCTAAGCTTGGTCGCCACCATAGCGCTTTCCCACCATGCGACGATGGAGAACCGACATGAGCAACATCGAGAATCCGGTTGGCTGGTTCGAGATCCCGGTGACCGACCTGACGCGCGCGAGGGCCTTTTACGAAGCGGTGCTGGACACGCGGCTCGACGAGCACGAAATGGGCTCCGCGAAGATGGCCTGGTTTCCGATGAGCGAGACGGCGATGGGTGCCGCCGGCAGTCTCGTTGCCTGTGAAGGCTATACGCCTTCCGCCCACGGCGTCATTGTCTACTTCTCCGCGCCGGACCTGGATGCGGCCATCAAGCGCGTGGGCGCAAACGGCGGCACCGTCTTGCAGGGACGCACCGGCATCGGCGAGTACGGCTACTACGCGCTGGTGCAGGACACCGAAGGCAACCGGATCGGGCTCCACAGCAGGCAGTGACCGGCGCCCCAGCCCCGGCATCTCCCGGATCCCGGCGGGCGCCCCGCGCCGAAGCCAGACGCCGGGAGTCTGCGGCACGCCGCGGACGGATCTTCGGTGTCGGCGCGGGATTACGTCCGGGCTGAAGCCCAGACTCCCAAGAGCGCCGAGAGTCTGCGGCACGCCGCGGACGGATCGCCGCTGCCGGCGCGGGATTACGTCCGGGCTGAAGCCCAGACTCCCTGAGAGCGCCGGGAGTCTGCGGCTCGCCGCGGACGGATCTTCGGTGTCGGCGCGGGATTACGTCCGGGCTGAAGCCCAGACTCCCAAGAGCGCCGGGAGTCTGCGGCACGCCGCGGACGGATCGCCGCTGCCGGCGCGGGATTACGTCCGGGCTGAAGTCCAGACTCCCAAGAGCGCCGGGAGTCTGCGGCACGCCGCGGACGGATCTTCGGTGTCGGCGCGGGATTACGTCCGGGCTGAAGCCCAGACTCCCGAGAAAGCGCGGCGTGCAGGGGGCCGCAACGGCAACGCCCGGCGCGGCAATCACGGTTCGACTTCAGAACGCACGGGGCGCCCCCTCGGCATGGAGACTGCTTCATACGGACAAAAACCGTTGGAGCCAATCACCATGCCGCATATCGACATCCAGAATCCAGGTTCTTCCCGACCCGAGCGCGTGGCGCATACCGAACCCGTAATGCCCGCCAACTGGCCCGCGGCCTGCACCGAGTTCGCTCGCGCCTACCATGGCCGATCAGTGCGGGTGCTGACGCTGCCCACCCCGGCAGCCGCGCGCGGCGACATCACCGACGCCCGGCAGATCGCAGCCGGCGTAATGCTCGACGACATAGCCGCCGTCGCCGCCATGCCACTGCCGAATATCGACATCCGTATCCGCGAGGGTGAGGTTCACAGCACCGTACAACGGGTGGAGCGGCCGGAGAACGTGGCCCTCGAGAAGGCCGCTGACGGCGCGTTGCTCGGCCTGCGCATCGACGACACGGACGGCGTAACGACCCTGGTGAGATCAGACGACAATCCGCGGTAGGCAGAGCAACGCGCAGCGTGCCCGGCATGGCGTGAAGCGAAAGGCTCGAAAGCCGCGCCCCCCGATCATGTCGCCTGCAGGATCGGGCTCACCGGGCGCCGATAACGCGTGCTCGACGCCGGGCATCTTCCCGAAGCCTCCCCGCGGAGACCGACACCGATGAATCCGGACAATATCGGCCCGGCCCTGCTGCTGACGCTGTTGGCCGGCCTGGCGACAACCATCGGCAGCGCGATCGCTTTCTTTGCCCGTCGCACCGACACCCGCTTTCTCGCCGTCTCGCTGGGCTTTTCGGCGGGCGTCATGATCTATGTCTCCTTCGTGGAGTTGCTGCCGGCGGGGCGCGACGCGTTGACGGGCACGCTGCCTTGGCCCGAGACCATCGCCGTCGCCGCCTTCTTCGTCGCAATCCTGCTGGTCGCCGTCCTCGACCGGCAGATACCGCTGGGCTACAACCCCCACGAGATGCGGGTGCCGGACGACACCGAGGTGCCCGCGCCCGCACACCGGCAACACTTGCTGCGCGCCGGTCTGCTGACAGCCGCCGCCATCGCGCTGCACAACTTACCGGAGGGGTTCGCGACCTTCCTGACCGCGATACACGACATAGGACTTGGACTGCCGGTCGCCATCGCCGTCGGCATCCACAACATTCCCGAAGGCATCGCGGTCTCGATACCGATCTACTTCGCGACCGGACGCCGCGGCCTCGCGTTCGGCCTCTCGGCGCTATCGGGCATGTCCGAGCCGCTCGGCGCACTGATAGGCCTGCTACTGCTGGCCGGCGTCTGGTCCTCGGCGGTGCTCGGCATCTCCCTGGCTGTCGTCGCCGGCATCATGGTCTTCATTGCCTTCGATGTACTGCTTCCTTCCGCCGAGACCTACGGCGAGCACCACGCGACCGTCTATGCGCTGATCGCCGGCATGGCGATCATGGCGCTGAGCCTTGTCTGGCTCTGAAAACGCGTCGGACCAAATGCCCCCGCCATTGGTGCGAATGCCCCGACACCGCGCGTGCCGGCTCGTCCTCTGACCCTTGCCGCACCGATGCCGGCCGGACAGAGGTCCTGCCGGCGCTCCGGCAACGCCGGCTGCCGATAATCGAGCTTCGGCGGCATCCAGAACCAGGGCAACGCTCTACAGTGACCGCGCAGGCACCGAACACTCGGCCGAGCCGCCGATGGCGCCCGCCGCCGCGGCTTTGCGCCGAGCGGCATCGGAGAGGCATTGAAGCAGCAGCTGCGATGAGGACCATATGTACTGGCGGCATGGTGTTTGCTCCGCGACCGCAAGCCTGCACCCTCACCCTACCCCCAAGCGGGAGGACGGAGATTCCCCATGCCAGCCAAGTTGTTGATCTTGTACTACAGCATGTACGGCCACGTGGAGAGCATGGCCCGCGCGGTGGCCGAGGGCGCCGGAACCGTCGAGGACGTCGAGCTTCAGATCAAGCGCGTGCCCGAGACGATGCCGGAAGACCAGGCCCGTGCAGCCGGTGCAAAGTTGGATCAGGATGCCGCGGTCGCCGATCCGGCAGAGCTCGGCGATTACGACGGCATCATCTTCGGCACGCCCACCCGCTTCGGCAATATGTGCGGCCAGATGCGAACCTTCCTGGACCAGACCGGTAACCATTGGATGCAGGGTACGCTGATCGGCAAAGTCGGCAGCGTCTTCACATCCACGGCGTCGCAGCACGGCGGCCAAGAGACCACGCTGACTTCCTTCCATACGACGCTGTTACACCAGGGCATGGTCATCGTCGGCGTGCCCTACTCCTGTCGGGAGCTATTGAACATGGGCGAAATTACCGGCGGCACGCCCTATGGCGCGAGTACCATGGCCGATGCCGACGGTAGCCGCCTGCCGTCTGCGAACGAGCTCGCCATCGCGCGTTTCCAGGGACGCCACGTTGCCCGGATCACAGGTGGGCTTGCGCGCAGCATGCGCAACTAACGCCGCCGCCGGCCGGCCCTCGAGGCCCCCGCCCGACCTGATGCTCGGTGCAGCCGGTGCTGTTGTCGGCGGTCTCCGGGAGGCCGGTGATCGCTGCGGCCGGCGCCGACAGCTGCCGGGATATCGGGCTCATCCCCGCTGTCGGTATCGCACTCCCCGGTATCGTGGTCGTACTCCCCGATATCGATCCATTCTTGTTCGTCCTCGTCCCACTCGGTCAAGGCTGATTTCATCGGCGCTTCCAGGGCGGCGTCACAAGGTCTTATTTTACTCTAAATACCTGATAGAGTTAAGCAAAATGCTAGTGGAGAAGGTAGATGCCGCAGGCAGGCCGGGCCGATGAGACGACCATCCGAAATGCCGGTGAGCGCATGACCAGCACGGCGCCGGCTCAGCGCGGCGGCTATTTCTGCGGGGATGTCGCGACCGAGTATCTGCGGCGGAGACGTGGCACCGCGACGATCGGCGAGCGGACAAAAAGAAAGCGGGCACCGATGAGACCACCGGTAGCCCGCTTTTGCTTTCTGGTCAGCGGCTTGGAAGCCGGCAACTGACCTTGATATGGTGCGCCCTGTTGGACTCGAACCAACGACCACCTGATTAAAAGTCAGATTTACGCCTCCTGGCCAGAATCCCAGGAAGCCCCACAACGTTTTATTAAAGGTATTATTTCCCTTCATAAACAATAATATATAATCTTAGACCTTCCAAAGCCGAACGATGTCGTCCGGATGCAGCCACCGTCAAACGGCTACCAAACGGCTACCAGATAGCTGCGGGGAGAGAGGTGAGTCATGGTTACCGTAAAGGCGCTGCGGGCACTCGCCCCAAAGGTTTGGCTATCCGATGGAGGCGCTCGGGGCGCAGGGACCCTCGTGTTTCGTCGCACTGGTGGTGTCACCCGAGCGTACTTCCGGTACACCCAGCCTGACGGCTCCCGGCATGCCCTTCCGCTTGGACATTACGATGAGGAGGGTACCAATGGTCTGACGCTGGCCCAGGCTCGCGCCAAGGCCGGAGAACTATCGAGGCTATACGTGTCGGGCGAAAAGGATTTGCGAGCCTACCTCAATGCGATGGAAACGGAACGGCAGGCGGTCCTCGTAGCCGAAGCGGCAGCGCAAGCTGAAGCCGCGGCCCGAAAAGAGGCCGGGCAGCGATACACGCTGAGCGCACTCTGTGACGTCTACGTTGCCGCTCTCGACACTCAAGGGAAGACAAAGAGTGCGCGTGATGTCCGCTCCTCCTTCAATGTCCATATCATGTCGCGGCATGCGGTACTCGCGCACACTCCTGCGAAAGACATCACGCCGCAGCAGGTCGCTGCAATGGTCCGTACTGTCCGCGAAGCCGGCAAGGAGAGGACCGCCGGCGTCCTCCGCAGCTACCTCCGCGCCGCCTATGCCCTGGCGATACGCGCCCCCTTCACTCAGTGGCGCAGCCGCCGCGATCGTGCGCGGCGACGCGCACCGCAGCATCGAGCGAGAACCCGCTGTTCTCCCAGGCGAGCATTTCGCGGACGTCGTCACGCTCGATCAGCCGCGCTCCTTCTGGTGCACCTGCTCCAGCAGCCGGCGGAACAGATCCAAAGGAATCTCCGCGGCCAGCCGTTCCAACGGAGCACCCATGCGGCTGATGCTCTCCAGGCGGCGGTCGATGTCGCAGAAACCGGGTTGCGGCATGGCTCTGGTTTCGTCAGTGTCCGACTCCTGCGATTTTACTCACGTCGCCTTCGGGGCGGGCAATTCTTCAAGGTGCCCTTCATTGCGCGCTCGGTGAGTGTACGGACATCGAGTCGGTTACGCGCTATTCCCCAAACGCAATGCGCCCCAGGTTCGCGATCTTGACGGCGAGTTGCGCCTGTCGATTGACGCCCGTCTTGCGAAAGACGGCCTTGAGGACATTGCGGGCCGTCCCGACCGTGATGCCCAACTGATCGGCCACCTGTTCGATGGGTACGCCCGCCGCAACGAGCGAAGCGAGCCGGGCCTCGCTGATGGTCAGATGCATGCAGTCCCGGAGCACCGCCGGATCGACTTGCATCTCGCGCTCCATGGGCGTTGCCAGCAGCAACATGGCCGCGGTGGAGCGGTGCTCGGACCCGCCGTGCGAGGCATAGCCAACCGGCATCGCCCAGAGGACGAGCCGCGTCCCGTCGCGACCAATGAGCACGCAGGACCTCGGCGCCCCGCACTCCGCGTTCAGTTGCCGCGCGGCGGCGAGGTAGTCATCGAGCTTCCGTCGTTCGTCGGCAACCTTCGCGATCAGGCGTCCATCGCGCCCCTCGAAGTAGGCATCCAACTGCAACCGACCCGCGCGATTGCTGAACAGGAGACGGCCGTCCGCGCCCAGCGCATGCATGCCTGCATCCACGGCATCAAGTGCCTGCTTGAGCGCCGCCTCCATGCTCACCAGGCTCGATAGCCGCAACGAGATCCGCAGGGCCTGTTCGACGTGCCGGCCGAGCAGGCCCAAGGTCTGCATTTCTTCGGGTGTGAACGGGCCCTTGGCCTTGGCCCTCGGCACGGACAGGACGACCAGATCATGGCGATCCGGAAGGATGAGGCATGACATCAGCCAGCCAAAGCCGACACGCCGGAAAAAGTCCGTGTAGATCGGGTGTGTCCGTATCTCCGAGTCACTCGCGACGGTGTGATCACTCATGACCTCGAAGCCTCCGAGGTTCAATGAAATCGCGCGTTGGGCGTGCAAATCCCGTTCCCACCAGCGCTCCTCCAGATAGACGCCCACCGCCCCCGCCAGACTCTCCGGATAGATGAAGTGGGGCGTCTCCCGCGACTCATAGAAAAGAATGACGCTGCCTTCCGCACCGAAATAGTCTCCGATGCACTCCAGCGCGTGCGGCCATCGCTCGGGGTTCGGACCCGCCTCGTAGATCGCCTCGAGGGTTTGGCTAAAGGCCTGCATTTGCACGGTCATTGCGTCAAGTGGGCAAATCGATTGGTGAGGGCCGGAGGCAAGGACCATCCAATGGGCGAGACGGCGCTTCTCTGTCCCATATGGGACATTGACGCGAGCCCGCCCGAATCGCAGGATGTCGCGCAAGCGCACCGGCGCACCTCGCACGGCGACAACCCTTTCATTCAGATAGATTTCAGGCAAACCTTAGCGGTCGGACCGCCGCCGGCCGATGCAGCGGCGGCACAGACAGCGGTCATCACGGCCTTGACCATTGCCAACGGCTTCGCCCACCTGGCCTACTCTCACGCATTTCCAAGAGTCGTTATGAAGAAGCCGATGGACGCCAAACGCACCATCCTATCGACGTTCCTCGCGGCGAGCTTGGTGATCCCGGCCGTCGGCCAGGCCTGCACCTCGCTCGTGTATCGCGATGCCAATGGCGCGGCCTACGCGGGCAGGACCATGGAGTTGCCCGCAGAACTGGCCTACCAAGTTGCATTCTACCCCAAGGGATCGAGCTTCTCCTCCAGAGCGGACCAACATGAGGCGCTCGACTACGCGGCGAAGCACGCCTTGGTGGCGATCACGGTGCCCGACCCCGTCACCAAGGATCACAAAGTGGTCGAGGGACTGAACGACCAGGGACTGAGCTTCAGTCTGCTGGCCTTCGCGAGCACACAAGGCCCCAAGGACATGTCGGAGAAGACGCTGAAGGTCTTGTCCGCCATCGACCTGGGCAGCTGGGCGTTGTCGCAGTTCGCAACCGTCGACGAGGTCAAGGCCGCGCTCGAAGAGCAGCCGATGCTGGTCACTGCGCTCCTCCCGCTGGACCTGCTGAAGTCGCCGTTTCACTACACCCTGCACGACGCCAAGGGCGATTCCATCGTCATCGAGTTCGCCGTTGGCAAGCAGCGGGTCTACGACAACCCGCTCGGTGTCATGACCAACGGACCCGAATTCACCTGGCACCTCACCAACCTCAACAACTACACCTTCCTGAGCAACATCGATCGATCGGAATTGAAGCTCGGCGGCCTGCACCTCAAACAGCCCGACTCCGGCATCGCAACGGCAGGACTGCCGGCGTCGAATACCTCGGTCGGTCGATTCGTGCGCGCGGTCTATTACTCGCAGTTCGCCGAGAAGGCCAAGACCCCCGACGCAGCGCTCACGACCCTGGCGCACGTCATGAACAACTTCGACCGGCCGCGCGGCATCACTATGGACAGTCGCGCGAAAGATGAGATTCAGGACAAGCTGGACCCGGGCGTCACCGGTCACCCCATGTACACCTCTGAGTACACCACCTGGACCGCCCTGTCCGACCTCGAGCGGCTGCGGTTGAGCGTTCGGCTTTACGACAGTTTGAACTACGTGACCTTCGACTTGAACGCGTTGAAAGACCAATCGAGCCAGATGGCGGTCCCGCTGAGCCGGTTCGCCGAAGAGACCGCGGACGGCACCCGGGCACTGTCGGCTATCGACTGAACCGGGCAGCCCGCGCGAACCGATGAGCCCGGCACTGCCCTTCTATGGCGCCTACTTCCCATCGTGGCTCATCTGCGCCGTGGTCGGCATTCTGGGTACGGTGCTGGTGAGGACCTTGTTGATCCGCCTGGGCGTCGACGCCGGCATCCCGCTGCGGACCCTCGTCTACCTCGCGCTCGCCAGCCTGATCGCCTCGACACTCGCCCTGACCGTTTTCGGACCCTAGCGCATGGCCCGTTCCGCCTATGCGCGCTCCTACACCGTCGTCGGGAGCGCCCTCGCGGTGGCCATTCTGGCCGGTGCCGCGGTGTCCGGCTGGCTCTATGCCCAGCGTGCCGCGAACAACCCCCTGTCAGAGGACGCCGTGCTGACGGCGAATGTCGTCAACGTCGCCGCCACCGTCACCGGACGTGTCGCGACCATCGCCGTGGCCGACAACCAGCGTGTCGCCGCGGGCGACCTGCTCTTCGCGCTCGATCCCGAGCCCTACGCCCTCGCCGTCGAGCAGGTCGAGGCCGACCTGCGGCTCGCCGAGGCACTAGGCGACGCGCAGCGGCGGACCATCGCGGCGGAGCAGTCCAACGCCGCCGTCGCCACCGAGCAGATCCGTCGGGCGCGCACCAATCTCGCACTCGCCGAGGCGACGCTCGCCCGGCTCCTGCCCCTGACACCCAAAGGCTATGTCACGGCCCAGCAGGTCGATGACGCGCGCACGGCCCGCGACGACGCGCGCACGAGCCTGGATCAGGCCCTGCGCCAGGCGGAGGCCGCGAATGCGCTGATCACCACCCTCGACGAATCGGAGGCGCTGGTCGCCGCCCGCCAGGCCGCACTGGCTATTGCCGAACGCGAACTCGCGGCGACCCGGGTGCTCGCGCCCCATGACGGGCTCGTGGTCGGCCTCACCGTGTCGACGGGCGAGATCGTCGCACCGGGCCAGTCCCTGTTCACGCTGATCGACACCCGCAACTGGTATGCCTCGGCCACCTTCCCCGAGACGGAATTGAGCCATATCGCGATCGGTGACTGCGCGCGGGTCTACGTGCTGGCGGACCGTTCACGCCCGGTCGCCGGCCGGGTCGACAGCATCGGCTGGGGCGTGCTGTCGGAGGATTTGGTCAATCTACCCCGCAACGTCCCCTACGTGCCGAAGTCGCTCAACTGGGTGCGCATCGTCCAGCGCTTCCCGGTGCGGATCAGGCTCGATGACCCACCCGCATCGCTGATGCGATTGGGCGCTTCGGCGGTGGCCCTGGTACGGCATGGCGAGGACTGTGGCAGCAACGGGGCCGAGTGAAGCGCGCGCGGTGTCGCCATCGCCATGGCACCAGGCGCTGGAGGACCTGCGCCCGGTCCCCGGCCGGGCCGCGCTGACCTGGCGGATTGCGCTGCTCTGTGCGCTGGTGACCGGTGCCGGCATGATGTTCCACATCCCGGAGGCCGCAATCAGCTGCTACCTGGTAATCTTCCTGATGAAGCCCGACGCCGTGGTGAACATCGGCACCGGCATCGGCTTCCTGATCCTGCTGCCCGGGCTCATCGCGCTCCTGGTCTGGGTCATCAATCTGTCCAGTGGCTCGACGGCGCACATCATGGCGGCGATCGTCATCAGCTCCATCCTGTTCCTATACCTCGGCGCGGCGACGCAACTGGGGGAGCAGGGCAGCGTGGCGGCGCTGATCATCGCCTTCCTGCTCACGCTGATCGTGAAGGCCCCCTTCGGCGAGGCCGCGACCTTCGCCCTGCGCGAGGCCTGGGCCATGGCCGCGATGCCGATGATCCTGATGATCGGGTTCAACCTTCTGCTGGGCTTTTCGCCCGTGGCCCTGCTGCGCGACAAGCTGCGGGCACGGCTTGCCGCCGCCGCCGAGGCGCTGGAGTCGGGCGATGCAACCGCCCTGCGCGAGTGTCTGCGCGAGGGCAACGCGACCTTCGAGCCGCAGGCCCTGGCAGCCAGACTGTTGCGGCTGGTGCCGCGCGCCCAGGCACGGCAGATAGCGACCGATATCCGGGCCGGCTTCGCGCTGATGCTCGCGGTGTCGGCGCTGCCCGCCGAGTTGCACCCGGACCGCCGTGGCGCGCTCGCGGCCGCCATCCGCGCCGCCCACGGGTCACTCGGCAAGGGCCTGGCCCCGCCGCCCCCGAACACGGGCACCCGAGACCTCCCCGCGGACGCGGACCCTGCCGAGCGCGCGGCCTGGGCGGCACTCGAGCGGCTAGCCGGAGCCCCGGAACCCGAGGTAGTCGCCGAGCCCAAGACGCCGTTCATCGCGCCGGATGCGCTGAGCAACCCCGCCTACACGCGCTTTGCCCTCAAAACCACGGCGGCGGCGGTGATCTGCTTTCTCATCTACACCGCGATCGACTGGCAGGGCATCCATACGGCGATGATTACCTGCTATGTCGCCGCGCTCGCGACCACCGGCGAGACCGTGCACAAGCTCGCCCTGCGCATCGTCGGATGCCTGATCGGCGCCGCGCTCGGCGTCGCCGCCATCTTCTTCGTGATCCCCCATATCGACGACATCGGCTCGCTGATGGTCCTGGTCTTCTTCGGCTGCCTCCTCGGCGCCTGGGTCTCGACCGGCCCCGAGCGCATCTCCTATGCCGGGATGCAGATCGCCCTAGCATTCCTGCTGACCGTATTGCAGGGCTTCGGCCCCAGCATCAGCCTGGACACGGCGCAGGGGCGGATCTTCGGCATCCTGCTCGGCAACCTCGTCGTTTACCTGATCTTCACGCGCGTCTGGCCAGCCCCGGTAGAGGGCGAGGTGCGCGCGGCGTTCGCCCGCGCCCTCGCGGGCCTGGCTCGGATGGCAAGGCTCGCGCCCGCGAGTCGAGCCAATGCCGTCGGAGGCGCCGCCGCGGTGGCCTCCCTGGCCGGTCGGTGCGAGGAGGCGCTGCGCCTGCTGCCATTCGAGCCCGGCGGGTTGCGGCCGACACCGGAGCGCGAGGCGGCACTGCATGGCGCGGTCGACGAGGTCGAGGCGCTCAATCGCGCCATCTGGTTGAGCCGTGACGCGGACCTCGGACCGACGGCCGACGCACTCGACCGGCTCGCGCAACGCTTTCGGGGACCGGTTCAGGGGCCAATTCAAGGACCGACTGGGGCGCCGGCGCTGCTGCCCGACCCCGCCGCATCCAAAGAGGGGACCAGGTCCGCTGGTCATGCCCTGATCACCGGTCCCTTCGGGCCCCCACTCGATCGACTCCAGGGGGCCGCGGGATGAGGAATCACCACCCTGGGCGGCACGGCGCCCGTCGCTCGCTGGGCGCCTTCGTGCTGGGCCTGGCATTGGCGGGTTGCGCCTCCGACGCAACCAACATGGCGCCTGCATCGCCCGCCCAGCCGTGGACGCCTCGCGGCGACGAGGAGACCGGCACTTGGAGCCTCGCGCGCCCCGGGCCGCGAACCCCATCGGATGGCGTCGCCGACTTCGCCATCCCCATGGATTCCGAGCGCGCGCAGCTTGCGGTGAACCCAAGGGTCGACCCCGCGCGCAGCTATGCCCTGCCCGAGCTGATCGATCTGGCGCAGCGCACGAATCCCGCGACCCGCACCGCCTGGCAACAGGCACGGCAGGCGGCGCTCGCCGTCGGCATGGTGGAGGCGACCTACCTGCCCGTGATCACCGCGAGCGTGATCGGCGGCGCCCAGGAGCTGACCCTGCCCCTACCGGAGGTGCTCGGCGAGAACATCAGCGTGGAGAACCGGCAGCAGGGCTCGGCCCAGATTCTTGCGCTGCAATGGCTGCTGTTCGACTTCGGCCAGCGCGAGGCGCTCGCGACGGCCGCGAAACACGCCGCCGTCGCGGCCAACATCCTGTTCAACGGCACCCATCAGAGGCTGATCTTCGAGGTGTCGCAGGCCTACTACGCCTATGGTGCCGCGATCCAGCGACGCGGTTTCGCCGAGGCAGCCCTCGGCAATGCCAAGTCGGTGCGGGCCGCCGTGGACGCGCGTGCGGCCCAGGGCCTCGCCACCAGCATGGAGGCGGCCCAGGCGCACCAGGCCGTGGCCCAGGCCGAGCTCCGTCGCGTCCGAACAGCGGGCGAGGAACGCGACGCCTACCAGAACCTCCTCGCCGCCGTGGGCGTGAACGTCCCCCTGAACATCGACATGGCGGGCGCGGCACGGCGCCCCCTGCCGGCACCGGCCGCCGCGCCCTTGGAGCAAACCATCCGACAAGCGCTGTCCCGACGCCCCGACGTCGCGGCGAGCTACGCGGCGCTGCAGGCGAGCAAGGCCGACATCCAAGCCGCCCGGGCGGACTATTTGCCCAAGGTCTACGCCGGCGGCAATCTCAGTTCCGGCTCGGGCGACTTCGATATCTCCGGCCTGCCCGCCATCGGGCAACTAGGCTCCGGCGACGGCCTGCTGTTGGGAGTGACCGTGCCGCTCTATGACGGTGGCCTACGGGATGCTCGAATCAGTGATGCCAAGTCCCGGGCCGCGACGGCCGCAGATGAATTCCAAAGGATACAGACCGCCGCGGTGACCGAGATCGTCGGGGCGCGCAATGCGCTGCTGACCGCGCTCGAATCACATCGAGCGGCCACCGCGCTGGTCGACGCCGCCTCCACCACCTTCGACGCCGCCCTTGCTGCCTACCGCAATGGCGTCGGCACCGTCGATGCGGCGACGGCGGCGGACACCGCGCTGCTCGACGCCCGCCAGGCACAGGCGGATGCGCACACAGCCGCGCTGGTCAGCGCGGTCGACCTCGCCTTCGCGGTCGGTGCGTTGACCTCGCACGAGGCCCTGCCCTAGGCGATGGACCCGAGCGATCGACCCGTGCGAACCCCGCTGCAAACCAATGCCTGGCCCCATGGTTGATAGACTCGGGTTCCGTGCAGCCGCGGCGAGGAGGAGATTCGACGGGGTACGCAAAACGACACGATAGAACACGCTTTCAACGAGTCTTCGCTGATGAATACAGGCCGACGCTTCCCGAGTATCCTCGCAAGCAGATTCACGGCAGCCGTCCTGGCGACATCGCTGGGACAGGCCATCGTCTATGTGATCGGCCGCACCGATGGCCGCGCGGTGCTCAACCCCTGGGTCGCCGGGGCTGATAATGGTTGGCCTCATGGTCCTGCTGCTCTTTGCCCTGATCGTCCTGATCAGGCGACGAGGCCGTTCATAAGGTGCCGCTGATGGTCAACAAAGCAGCGGCCAGAAGGGAGCTCGAGCAATTGCTTCACCGGCGATGCTCGATCCGGGCGCCGTGGTGGGCCCTGTTGTGCGCGATACTCCTATGGACGCCGAGCTCCGTGCTCGGCGCCACCATCGGCCTTCTCAGCCCGCCCGACACTTCGTCGCCTCGCGCGACCTTCACGAGCTTTCGCGAGCTCACCAACGAGATCGCCAAGCGCTACGTCGACTATCGCGAGGCGCCCAGCGCCCACACCCAGCAGGCCTTCCAGCACGCCGTCGAGCAGGGCAAGCAGCTGATGGACCTCAGCGCCGTGCCGCCGGCCGCCCAGCGTGAGATCGGCGTCGCCAGCATCATCTGGCTCTGGGAGGTGATCGCGCGCGTCGATCTGCCGGACGCCGAGCAGATCCCCGATGCAGCGGCCTACGCCGGTGACGGCGACCTGGCCGATCACCCGGCGCGCTGGCGCCTGCCGGACACCAACATCGTCATCGCGCGCGCCGGCGAGGGGCCACGCGCGGGCGAGTTCCTGTTCAGTCCCGAAACGATCGCCTCGGCGCGTGCCTATGCCGAGATTGCGCGCGAACTGCCCTATCGGCGTTCGTCGCGCGTCGAGAACGTCAAAGACCTGACCGCAACGGCGCTCGGTTTCTCCGGGTGGATGCTGCCTTCGCATTTGATCGAGCGCCTGCCGGGGTGGGCGCGGCAGCCCATCGCCGGCCAGGTCGCGTGGAAGTGGGGCCTGACGTTCGCGAGCCTGGGCCTGACCCTGGTCCTGCTGGTGCTGCTCCTGCGCTGGAGCCGTCGCCGACCCTGGGATGCCCGCCCCATTACCCTGATGCAACGCCTGAGCGCACCTCTGGCACTGCTGCTCTGGATGCCGCTGCTGCGCACCTTTCTCGACGACCAGGTCCGTATCACCGGACTGGTCATCGCCTGGCCGGACTACCTCGCCGAGCTGACCCGCGTGGTCGCCCTGGTCTGGATGGTGTTGCTGATCTCACGCTGGATTCCCGAGGCGATGATCGCCTCGCCGAGGCGAACCGCCGACAGCCTGGACGCCAGCCTGCTGCGTTGGGTCGCGCGCGTCTTCTCCCTGATGGTCATCCTCGGCCTGCTGTTCGCCGCCGCCCAGGATCTCGGGATCCCGGTCTTCGGTTTGGTCGCGGGCGCCGGCGTCGGCGGCCTCGCCATCGCCCTCGCTGCGAGGCCGACGCTGGAGAACTTCATCGGCGCGCTGAACCTGTTCGCCGACCGGCCGATCCGGGTCGGTGACCTCTGCCGCTTCGACGAGCGCCACGGCCAGGGATGGAATCCGGTCGGCACCGTCGAGGCCATCGGCTTGCGCTCGACCCGCGTTCGTCAGTTCGACGGCTCCCTGATCACCATCCCGAACGCCGACCTGGCCGAGCGCAACATCGTCAATCTCAGCGTCTGCGAGACCTTTCTGTTACAGCAACGGATACCGCTGCGCTACGAGACCAGCGCCGATCAGCTGCGTTATGTGCTGGCCAACCTGCGCGAGCTGCTGCACGCCCATCCGATGACCATCCACACCGAGGACTATCCGATTCGCGCGCGCTTCCTCGGCTTTCGCGATCAGGCGCTGACCATCGAGCTGCGCACCTACATCCGCACCAAGTCCTACACGGAGTTCCTGGCCATCCAGGAGGACATCATGCTGCGCGTGATGCAGGCCATCCAGCGGGCCGGCACCGGCTTCGCGCTGCCGGCCCAGACCTTGTACATGATACGAGACCCAGGCCTCGATCCGGACCAGCGGGCGGCCGCCGAACGGCAGGTCCGCGAATGGGCCGCCGCCCATGAACTGCCGTTTCCGGACCTCGACGAGGCGCAGCGCAAGCGCATCACCGGCACCCTCGACTACCCGCCCGAGGGCTCGCCCGGGGCGGAGCGCGGTTAGCCGAATCGGAATCGGACCGACCAAACCCGTAAAGGATCAACCAAAGCTGTCACCATGAAAGAACGTTTTTGCCTCGCATCCCGGAAGTCGTCGAAGACGGCGCTCGGCAAGGCCACCGGAGCTGGCCCTGGAATCGAGATGGGCAGGCCCGGAGCGGCAAGCCGCGTCGGCCCAAGGCTGGCCCAAACACGCACCGCCGCACTGTTCATGCTCATGTGCCTATCCACGTTCACGGCGGGCGCCGACGCGCCGACCGCCCCCACACCCGCGGTCTTGTTCGAGGACGTGGCCGTGTTCGACGGCCGCTCCGATGCCCTGACCGAGCCCGTGCAGGTGCTGGTGGTCGGCAACCGCATCGAGCGGATCTCATCCGACCCCATCGAACCGCCGGACGGGCTCGACCTGACCCGCATCGACGGCGGCGGCCGGACCCTGATGCCGGGGCTGATCGACGCCCATACGCACGTCATGTACGCCACCCTATCGCGTCAGACCCTGCTCACCAGCGACATCGGCTTCCTGAACGTCGCCGCCACCAAGGCCGCGCGGGACATGCTGCTGCGCGGGTTCACCAGCATCCGCGACCTCGGTGGACCCGTGTTCGGGCTCAAGCGCGGCATCGACCGGGGGCTAGTGCCGGGGCCGCGGATCTGGCCGGCGGGGGCCTTCATCTCCCAGTCCGGGGGGCATGGAGACTTTCGTCTGCCCTATGAGCTACCGGCCGCGCCCGATGCCTTCTCCTACAGCGAGCGCATCGGTGCCGCGCTGATCGCCGACGGCCCCGATGAGGTGCAGAAGCGCACCCGGGAGCAGCTCGCGCTCGGGGCCTCGCAGATCAAGCTCATGGCCGGCGGCGGCGTGGCGTCCATCTACGACCCCCTGGATGTGACCCAGTACACCGTGCCGGAGCTGCGCGCCGCCGTGGGGGCCGCCGAGAACTGGGGCACCTATGTCACGGTACACGCCTACACACCCCGCGCGGTGCGCCAGGCCATCGAGGCCGGCGTCCAATGCATCGAGCATGGCCAATTGCTGAACGAGGAGACGGTCCGCCTGATCGCGGAGCACGATCTGTGGTGGAGCCTGCAGCCGTTCATCGACGACCAGCCCTCGCCCTACGCCGAGGGCTCGGCGAATCGGCGCAAGCAGCTCGCCATGTACGCGGGCACCGATCGCGCCTACGGCCTCGCCAGGCAGTTCGACATCAAGACCGCCTGGGGCACCGACATCCTGTTCAACGCCGCCAACGCGACCCGGCAGGGCGCGAAGCTCGCGGTCATGGAGCGCTGGTATACGCCCGCCGAGGTGCTGCGCATGGCCACCTCCGGCAACGCGGAGTTGCTCGCCCTCTCCGGCCCCCGCAGCCCCTACGAGGGCAAGCTCGGCGTCGTCGAGGAGGGGGCGCTTGCGGACCTGCTGCTGGTCGATGGCAACCCGCTCAAGGACCTGTCGTTGGTCGCCGACCCGGCGACACACTTCCTGATGATCATGAAAGACGGCGAGGTCTACAAGAACCTGCTGGCGGGGGACTGACCCGCACCCCCCCGATTCAGGCCAAGGCCGGGCTTCGATACGCGCTGTGATCGGCGTCCCGGTCTATTTCCTGGTCGCTACGACGCTCTACCTCTGAACCCAACCCCTGAACCCTACCTCTGAAACCAGCGGCTTCGGTCACCGGTTTAGATGTCCTGAGACCTTTCCTGTTCGTTGTCGCAACCGGTGTCCGTGGATTCTCAATGACGAACACGATGACGACAACGACAACGAGCGCAACTGGCCTTGGGACGCCTGCGCCGAAGCACTCGTCGAGCCAAAACTGCAATGAAAGGATCGACCTTTATGCCATTTACTGTCATTCCCGTTCGCCTCTCGTCGTTGCTTCTGTTCCTGTTTCTGTCTTTCTCCCTTTCCCTGTCGGCTTCCGCGCAATCGAACACCGACACGGCCGCGTCCGACGCCGACCCCGTCGAAGGCGAATCGAGCACCGAAGAACCGCAGGCGACACGGAAGGCGACGCGGCCGGAGCAGGACGCGGACCGCTTGACGTTCGACCCGGCGGACATCGGGCTGCCCGCCCTGCCCCGCCCGATGGTGTCGGCCGAGGACTTCAGCCAGACGGTGACATTGATCGACAGCCGACTGGCCGAGCTGGAGGCCGAGGCGGAGCGTACCGACGCCGCGGACGACGGCCCAGGGGAGGGACTGGCCGACGGCCTGGATGAAGACCCGGATGCGGAACGGGCCGACGCGGATGCGGGAAAGGCCCCGGCGGACGAGGCCACGCGCACCGGGCGCATCGAACTCCTGCGCTCGCTGCGGGCCACCGTGCAGCGTCGCGCACTGCTGAAGCAGCGCCTGGGCAGGCTTGAGGACGACCTGGCCGAACACCGCGAACAGCTCACCGCCATCGAGCAGAACGACGACGACGCGGACTCCGCGAAGGGCCTCGGCATCGAGCCACCCTATACCGTGTCCCAGCTCGACCGGCAACAGGCCGAACTGGGCCTGACGGAGGCCGCCGAGGCGGTGGCCGAGACCCGGCTGGAGACGGCCACACGGCGTCTGAGCGCGAGCGAGAAGGCACTTGCGGCGGCCGTCCGCGCAAGGCGCGCGGCCCGTGATCGCCTCACCGCCGCCAGCGATGAGGGGCGCCCCGAGGCCGAGCGCGAGGCGCTGGCACAGTCCCTGGAACTCGCCAGACTGCAAGAGTTGCTCGCACGTCAACAAGCGGCCGCCGCCGAGGACGCGCTGACCCTGGCGCGCCAGGAGGACCGGCTCTCAGAGGCCCGGCAGGAGCTGTTGCAAGCCCGTGTGGAGTTCCTGGAATCGCGTGCCCAGCTGTCGCCGGAGATGCTCGAGCAGCGCCTGGAGGAGCTCGACGACACCGAGCGGCGCCTGCGCGATCAGATCGACACCCTGCTGGGCCAGGCCGACGAGGCCGAATCCGCCCTCTTTCAGGCCCAGCGCCGTCTGGCCGACGCGAGGGAGAACGCCGGTCCCGAGACCGGCCCCGAAGCCGGCCCAGACAGCGGCCCCGAAGCCGGCCCAGAGACCGATAGGGCCGCGCTGACGGAATGGGTGGCCGCTCGCCAGAGCGAACTCGACGCCATCAACTCCGCGGTGGACTCACTGACCGTGGCCATCGCGGACATCGACCAGATGCGACGGCGCTGGCAGCAGCGCTTCGAACTGATGCAGTCGCCCGACACCGAGCATGCGGCCGAGCAGCTACGCGAGATCATCAACGCGGCGACGACGGCGCGTGCCGGCAAGGACGAGATCGAGGGCCGCCTCAACGCACTGCGCACCATGCAGCTGACCCAGGCGCGAAGACTGCGCGAACCCGACCTCGGCCAAGACCTGCGCGAGGCCCTGGAGACACGCACCGCGGCCCAGGAGCTCGCGGAACGCCATGGGCGTGAGCTGCTGGAGACCCGGGACGCGCTGATCGCCCTGCTGGTCGGCATGCGGCATCAACTCCAGCAGCACGTGGACAACGAGCCGCTCAGCCTGCAGCTGCTCGAGGCCCAGGAGGCCCTGGTCGATTGGTGGGACGCCGAGCTGATCGTCATCAACGACCAGAGCATCACCGCCGGCGAGCTGGTGACCGCGCTGGCCATGTTCGCCCTCGTGCTCATCGTGGTGCCGTTGATCCGGCTCGGCGCGGGCCGCGCCTTGCGGCGACGCAGGGTGAAGAACCGCAACACGCAGGCGGGCGATCTGCGCCTGGTGCTGTCGGCCATCGCCGGCAACACCAGCCAGCTCTTCGTGCTGATCGCGGCCTTCTACGTGGCCATGGTCTTCTCCGGGCTGGCGAGCCCGACAGTGCGCAGTTGGCTCTGGACGGCGCTGGTCATCGCCTTCTATGCCCAACTCGGGCTCTGGGCCAACGCCGCCATGGTCGACTACTTCAACCGTCGGCGCACCCGCCAGGAGATGCGCGACCCCTCGACGGTGACCGGCTATGGCGTGCTGATGTTCTTCATCCGCATCGGCATCTGGATCAGCGTGCTGGTCTCTTTGCTGACCTACTTCGAGTACCCGGTCGCCGGGCTCATCGGCGCCCTCGGCGTCGGCAGCTTGGCCGTGGCCTTTGCGGTGCAGAACATCCTCGGCGACGTCTTCAGCTCCATGGCCATCATCCTCGACAAGCCGTTCCGGGTCGGGGATTTCATCAAGGCCGGCGACACCCTCGGCACGATCGAGCTGATCGGGGTCAAGACCACCCGCATCCGCAGCCTGTCCGGTGAGCAGGTGGTGATCTCCAACAGCGACCTGCTCAACAGTCGTGTCCACAACTTCAAGCACTTCTCGGAGCGCCGAATCACCTTCGGCATCCGCGTCGTCTACTGGACGTCGCCGGAACAGATCGAGCACATCCCGCAGATGATCCGCGAGGCCATCGAGCGCCAACCGCAAACCCGCTTCGACCGTGCCCACTTCGCGCGGCTCGGCGAGTCCTGCCTGGAGTTCGATGTCGTCTACTTCGTGCTGACCCCGGACTATGGCGTCTACATGGATATCCAGCAGGCCGTGAACCGCGAGCTGCATCGCCGTTTCCAGGAGTCCGGCATCGCGTTCGCCTACCCGACCCAGGCGGTCATCGTCCACGGCGGCCCGCATCCAATCCAAGCCTGGGCAGATGCCCGCTAGGGCGATCCGCCACCGCGGTCGCGGGGGTCACCACTGGTAGCCCATCTTCAGGCGCAGGGTCTCGTCGGTGGTCTTGGCCCCCTCGGCGGGGCTGCTGTCGTAGTCGACCTCGTACTCGATGCTGCTGACGAAGCCACCGACCAGCGGAATCCGCAGACCAGCCCATGAATTCGAGATATCGAGGCTGTCTCCGCTGATCGTGGTGAAGCCCATGCCGTTGAGGTACAGCTGGACGCGATCGCCGAGGAGGTCCTGCTCATAGTCCATGAACAGGCCAGGCCCCCAGTGGTCGAGGTCGTTTTGGTCGTAGTAGTCCTCACGGATGTGTACGGGACCTAGCTCGACGCTCAGCCGCGTGTCCTCGCTCTCCTGGAGCTGGTACCCGAGACCGGGTCCGATGATGGTGCGCAGGCGCAGGTCGGCGAAGCGGTCGTGCCGGAAGCGCAGCCAGACGGCGCCGTACCAGGCGGTGTGCGGGAAGCGGCGGATGTACTTGTTGCGCAGGCTCCACTGCTCGGTGGTCTTGGTCCCGCGTGTGGTGTCGTAGTCGAGTTGGCCGAAGCTCTCGAACTCGTCCCAGCGCCGTCGGTACGAAAGATTGAAGTCCAGATCGAGCTCGGTGCTCGTGGAGTTGCCCCGGGAATCCTGCAAGCCGGCATTGACGGCACCCGAGAGCCGATGCCCCCGACCGAGCTCCCAGGGCTCCGGGTTGACCACCTCCACCCGCTCCGCCGCCACCGTCATCGGTGCGTCGGCGTCCGGTGCCTGGAGGCGTAACCGGCCCTGATCGCGCCTGATGGCCGCGACTTCGACCACCTTGTTGTCTTCCAGCAGCACGGTGGCGGGCTCGTCCAGACGACACTCCCGAACCTCCTCCCAGTCGATGGACAGGGTCCCGGCGTAGTGGGTCTCGAGCTGCAGCTGACCATCCTCCTGCCGGAGCACGGTTCCCGTGAGCCGGTCTCCGTTGTGCAGGATGACCACATCGGCCGTGGCGGTGGCCGTGAGCAGGCCGAGGACGAGCCCAGGGGGCGCCAGCCGGACAGGGTGGCGCGAAAGGGTAAGCTTCATGGGTGGTCGATCGGTCGTCGGATGGCTTCTATCGAAGTATCCGGATGCGCTGAACGCTCGCAAGCCCGATGGACTCGCGCGCCGGGCGTCGGGTGCTGCGCTCGGCACGGGATCGCCCCATCATCAAGCGCCTTAGAATGGCCTAGGACACCTGCAGTCTGGAGCGTGCGCACACCTGCAAGGCGCGATACCCGAAGGTCCCGATCATGACCATCGATCGCAAACATGGTACGGGTGCCGGCCGAGTATGCGGGGCGGCTGTTGCCTCGCTCACTGATCCGTAATTCGCGGAGCGATTCATCCCGGACTGCGGCGCTGCGGATTCGTCGACAGATCGGCGGATTGCGCTACGGCGGTTGACGCGTCCCCGCGAGTCGAGCGCGCCGAGGATTTGGCGGCCGAGGCCGGATTGGTCAGACTGCGCGCTGGTCACGAAGCAGAAGGAGAAGATGGCCCGCCGCGGTAGCCCGTGATGGCCTGCTCGCGCAGCCGCGCCTTCATCTCCACGGCGAAATCGTCGACCGCCCGGTTCAGCCGGTCGATCTCTTCTTGTGTCGCAGCGTCTATCGTCATGTGCCCTATCCGTCTTCGCCGCTCGGGGCTGTTTGGTGTTCAGGAAGCAGTTCCCGCCACTATCCGCAGAAAGTCCCGCGGTCGCACGATCGCAATACCTTGGTGCTCTTTCAGGGTCAGGAGGTGG
>JAIPFF010000051.1 GCA_021736785.1 Thiohalocapsa sp.
GCCGAACCGGCGCAGAGCCCGGCACCGGGCCCGGCGCCGAGCGCCGAGCCGCCGGCACCGACGCGCCCGGTGCGCCGGCCCGCGCCGGCGGTGGGTGCGAAGCAACGCCCGACGCGCCCGACACGTCCGCCGCGCCCGCGCCCGGCGGTGAAGCCGGTGCGCCCGGCGCGAGCCGATAGTCAAGATCGGCCTCAGGCGCCCGCCCCGGTCGCTCGTCAGGCGGCGCCGGCCCGGGCGGGCCTGCGGCAGCGCTGCCATCCGCTGACGGATCAGCAGGCCAATGCCCGCCTGCACGACTACGAGTCTTCGGTGAAGCGTGCCTTCGACGATATCGTGCCCGTACTTCGGCGTGTTGCCAGCGAGCGCTGCGAGCCCGACTTTGCCGACCGCGCTCAGCGCATTGCGCAGTCCGAGCTCGGCTTCGCGCTGCCGGCACACATCATCGATACGGCCTGGATCAACGGGCTCGACATGCGCCGGCTGTTCGCCTGGTGCACCTTCGAGACCTACCGGCGCGTGAGCGATGAATTTTTTACCGCCGACCCGCTCGGCGGGCGCGACGGCAGCGAGTTCGCCCGTTTTCTTCAGGACTGCGGCTTCCACTCCATGGACGTCACGCCCTGCGCCGATGGCCGGCTCGCCCATGCGATCAGCTACGTGCTGCGTCTGCCCTACGGCGCCGTGCGGCGGAAGTCCTACGCCGGGTCGCTGTTCGACATCGAAAACACCGTCGAGAAATGGGTGGAGACCGAACTGCTGCGTTTCCGCGAGGGCCGGCCGAACACCGCCGACGAGCCGACGCGTTACCTGAAGGCCGTCGTCTATCACTACAGCTCGGTCGATCCGGCCCACCAAGGCTGCGCCGCACACGGCTCCGACGACGATCTCGCCGCGAGCGAGGGCTGGGAGCGCCTGAAGGCGTTCCGCCAAGCCATCGAAAACAGCTTCTGCTGCGGTGCGTCGGTGGATTTGCTGCTGATCGGCATGGATACCGACACGGACGCCATTCGCGTGCACGTGCCCGACTCCGACGGCTACTGCGAGCTCGATCACTGGCTCGACGCCGGAAAGGTCTACGAGATCACGCGCGATCTGTCGCCGGGCCCCGCCCGCGAGCGCATCGCCGAGCTGGTTCGCTCCCATGCCCCCGGCAAGGCCGCGCGCACGCCTGCCCAAGGTCCGCCGGACGGCATGGTGGCGCTGATCGCCCGTCTGATCGAGCAGAACCTGTCCCAGATCGACTACGTGCGCGCCTATCACGACGGCAGCTATGCGGATATCGGCCATGCCGAGCGGTTCATCGGGGCCGGCATCGGCTTCGAAGAGATCCAGCTGCGCAACCTGACGTACTTTGCCTATCTCGCGACCATCGAGGAAGGCGCCGCGGACATGGATGTCGGCATCAAAATCTTCACCGGACTGAATGTCGGCCGCGGCTTGCCGGTGCCGGTAGTGGTCCGTTACGACTATCACGGCGGCGTGCCCGGCGCGCGCGAGCG
The DNA here is from genome assembly GCA_021736785.1 of Thiohalocapsa sp. Taxonomy (GTDB): domain Bacteria; phylum Pseudomonadota; class Gammaproteobacteria; order Chromatiales; family Chromatiaceae; genus Thiohalocapsa. The sequence continues at coordinate 1,500 of JAIPFF010000051.1, forward strand.
CGCGATCGGACACTGCGAGCGCATTGCCGGGGCGTTGAAGGCGCGTTACCCGAAGCTCTGTGCCGACGGGCTGCTGCACTGCCTGCGCGCGGTACGCGACTGCGACGCGCAGGCGCCGATCGAAATCGTCGGCTCGTCACTCGAGCCCGCTGCCGAGGCCGGGCACTGATGAAGATCTGCAAGGTCGTCAAGCCGCTGGTCTCGACGTATCGCATCCCGGGCTTCGAGCATAAGCATTTGCAAGTGGTGCTCGACGGCAGTGCGCATTTGGTCGCGGTCGATGCCATCGGCGCCAAGCCGGATGACTGGGTCATCTGCGTCGGCAGCTCGGCGGCGCGCGAAGCCGCGGGCAGCAAGGAATATCCGAGCGATCTGACCATCGTCGGGATTATCGATAACTGGGACCCGGACGCGGTGCTGTGAGCGCCGAGGGCACCGAGCGCTGAGCCGTGGACATCAACCAAGTCGTCGGCACGCTGATCTGCACCGAGCGCGTTCCGGGCCTCGAGCATTGCAGCCTGCGCATCCTGAAAGATCGCAAGGGCAAGCTGCTGGTGGCGACCGATCCGGTCGGCGTCCGGCCCGGTAACTGGGTGTTTACGGTCAGCGGCTCGGCGGGGCGCTACGCGATGGGCGACCCGAAGATCCTGACCGACCTGACCATCGGCGGGATCATCGACAACTGGGCGCCGGAGGTCGTGGCGAAGCCGGAGCCGCCGGCACAACCGGCCGACGCCGAAGCCGAAACGCCGCCGCCGCGGGATGACCCGGCCGAGCGCGCGGCTTAATCCGGCGTACACGGCAACGAATTGCACCGCCGGCCCTCGCGGGACTGCGGATCGAGACAACAGCAGGAGACAGCAAAGATGGCAGGCGATACCTACGGAGTCGCGTTGGGCATGATCGAGACGCGCGGCCTGGTGCCCGCGATCGAGGCAGCGGATGCGATGACCAAAGCCGCGGAAGTGCGGCTCATCGGCCGCGAATTCGTCGGCGGCGGCTATGTGACGGTGCTGGTGCGCGGCGAGACCGGCGCGGTCAACGCCGCGGTGCGCGCGGGGGCCGACGCCTGCGAGCGGGTCGGCGACGGCTTGGTGGCGGCGCACATCATCGCGCGTCCCCACCCCGAGGTCGAGCCGGTCGTGCAGAACACCGGCAACGCCTTTGCGCCGGGACGTCCGGGGCGCTGAGCCGGACGAAGGCAGGACAGTCGGCGCCCGGGCTTCGTCGACACCGTCGCGGCCCGATCGATTGAGAACTGAACGAACCTAAAGACAGACGGAGAGCGAGAAATGGCTAACGAGACCATGGGTATTGCACTGGGCATGATCGAGACGCGCGGTCTGGTGCCGGCCATCGAGGCGGCAGACGCGATGACCAAGGCGGCGGAAGTGCGCCTGATCGGCCGCGAGTTCGTCGGCGGCGGTTACGTCACCGTGCTGGTGCGCGGCGAGACGGGTGCGGTCAACGCCGCCGTGCGTGCCGGCGCCGATGCCTGCGAGCGTGTCGGTGACGGTCTGGTTGCCGCCCACATCATTGCCCGCCCGCACCGCGAGGTTGAGCCGGTACTGCCCACCGGCGGCGGCTCCGCAGACTGAGCAGGCCGCGACGCGGCTGCCCGTCGGCCGCGATAATCGCCTTGCGGGCGCGCTACGGCACACCCGCCCGCGGTGACGCGGGCCGAGCCCGACGCGCCGGGCTGCGAGTTTCTTAACCAACTATTCGGATACGACCGGAGATCAGAAATGGCCAATGAGACCATGGGCATTGCCCTCGGTATGATCGAAACCCGCGGCCTGGTGCCGGCCATCGAGGCGGCAGACGCGATGACCAAGGCAGCCGAAGTGCGCCTGATCGGCCGCGAATTTGTCGGCGGCGGTTACGTCACCGTGCTGGTGCGCGGGGAGACGGGCGCCGTCAACGCCGCCGTGCGCGCCGGCGCCGATGCCTGCGAGCGTGTCGGTGACGGCCTGGTCGCCGCGCATATCATCGCCCGCCCGCACCGCGAGGTTGAGCCCGTGCTGCCCACCGGCGGCGGCTCCGGCGACTGATAAAGCCCCCCGTCCGCGCGGTCTGCACCGCGCGGCGCGCACTGCATTCCCGCCGCGACTGAACGAACTTTCGGATAAGACATGCGTCATGCCAGCGTCCATCCGCGCACCCTGGGCTACTTGGGCCGAGCCCTGAGCCTGGAATATTCGGCCGTGCAGCAATATATGACCCAAGCGGCACTCGCCGAGGCCTGGGGCCTGCAGGATGCCGCCAACCGTTTCCGGCGAGAAACGGTGGAGGAGATGCAGCACGCCGAGCGCATCGTCAAGCGGATGCTCGGCCTGGGTGTCGCGCCCAATGCCTCGCAGTTGCGCCCGGCGGGCGTGGCCCGCAATCTGGTGGATCTGCTGCTGCAGGATGTGGCGCTGGAACGCGAGATCGTCGCGCTCTACGCAGAGGCCACAGAGTTCTGCCGCCGCGTCGCCGATCACGAGAATGCGGAGTTCTTCAACGGGCTGTTGCAGGATGAGCTGCACCACGCGGCGGAGATCGACCAATGGCTGACCGCTCTCGGCGTGCCGCGATACGACGCTGCCCACGACCGGGCCTATTTCTGATGCCGTTGCCAGCGACGCCATGAGTACCGACCCGACCAGCACGCCGCCACACGGCTGGAAACGCCGCGAGCGCCCGCCGCGCCTCGAATGCCGCCACGAGTTTCCGGACTACGAGGCGCTGCGCACGTTTCTCGACCGGGTCGCCGAACGCTCGGAGCAAACGGGAATCTTCCCCAACCTGAGCTTCGGCCGAACCTACGTCAACATGACGCTGTTCGCCGATGAAGACACCGGCGAGCTGACGACCGAGGCCGAGCGCTTTGCGCACGACGTCGACGGCCTAGTGAATCCACCCGAGGACGACGCATCATGAGCGAAGACAACGCCTCCGGCGCCAGCGCCGCAAGCACCACCGCCACGCCCCGCACGCCGGCGCGCAAGAAAACCGCCACCCGCGCCTCCACGGCACGCAAGCCCGCCAAAGGCGGGGCAGAGAGCAGTGTGGCGCTCGATCCCTCGCGGGAAGATAGCTTGCAGGGCGGGCGCCGCGTCTGGCCGGACTAGGGTCGCTGCGTCCGCGCCGCCGCGTGGTCCATGCAGATCGCTGGAGCATGGCGGGAAAACGCGCTATTCTGAGCCGTTTCCTGTTTGCACACGGTGGTTTAGGGCGGTCGGGCCGGGCCGATGGGTAATTCCCGTCCGCCGGAGTCCGGACAACCTGGCCGGCGTCCCCCGGGCCGAACGCCGAAGGGACGCCCCGCCGGCAGTCGCCGCCACGACGACATGGCCGACACAAGCGAAGGGCGCGCCGCCTCACCTGGCGGCGGCGCCGACTATCTCATCAGGCACACCACGCTGCGCCAGCTGCAATTGCTGGAGGCCATCGTTCGGCTCGGCAGCTTCACCCGCGCCGCCGAAGAGCTGTTCCTCACGCAGCCGACGGTGTCGATGCAGATCAAGAAGTTGTCCGAAGCGATCGGCGCGCCGCTGTTCCGCCAGGTCGGGCGCGCGGTCGAGCCCACCGATGCGGGACGCGAGGTGCACGCCGCCTGCCGCGAAATTCTCTCCACGCTCTCGAACCTCGAGATCAAGCTGGCCGACTTGAAGGGCCTTCGGCGCGGCCGGCTGCGGCTTGGCGTGCTGACCACCGCGAAGTACGTCGCGCCGGAAATTCTGGGTGCCTTCTGTCAGCGCTATCCCGGGATCGACGTGTCTCTGAAGGTCACCAACCGCGAGAGCATCATCGAGCGCCTGACCGGCCACGACGACGACCTCTACGTCATGGGCCAGCCGAAGGAGCCGACCGACCAGATCGAGTCGATTCCGTTCGCCCCGAATCCGCTGGTGATGGTCGCGCGCAGCGATCATCCTCTGGCGAAGGAGCGCAACATTCCGATCAAGGCCCTGGCCGATGAAAATCTGATCCTGCGCGAGCCCGGCTCCGGCATCCGCGATGCCGTGCTGCGGCACTTCGCCGCGGCCGGCTTGCAGCCGCGCGTGCGGATGCAATTGGGCAGCAACGAGGCCATCAAGCACGCCATCGTCGGCGGGCTCGGCATCTCGGCGCTGTCGCTGCACTCTTTGACCCTGGAGAGCGCCGGCGGGCGGCTCGCTCTGCTCGATGTGGAAGGTTTTCCGATCGTGCGCCGCTGGCATCTGGTGCATTGGCGCGGGCGCGAGCTGTCTTTGATTGCCCGCACCTTCCTGGAGTTCGCCATCGAATACGAGCCGGAAATCCACGCCCGGCTGGCCGAGGCCCAAGCCGCTTTCGACCGCTACAGAGACAGCCTTCAAACCCCGGGCTGAGGCCCATGCGATCACGCCCATGCCCATGAGCAGCATCTCCGGCAACGATTCCTATCCCTATCCCGTCGCGCGCATCGGCATCATCGGCGGCGGCCAGCTCGGTCGCATGATGGTGAAGGCGGCGAAGCGCATCGGCTGCACCTGCGTGGTCCTCGATCCGCTGCGTAACTCGCCGGCCGGACAGGTGTCCGGCCACCAGATCGTCGGCGACTACCACGATCCCGGCGCGCTGCGAGAGCTGGCTGCCGCCTCCGACGTGGTGACCTTCGATATCGAAGATATCGACACCGCGACGCTGATCGAGCTCTCGCGCGCCGGTCACGCGATCTTTCCCTGCCCCGGGCTGTTGGCCGACATACAGGACAAGCTGCGTCAGAAGGACGTGCTGGCCGAGGCGGGCATTCCGAGCGCGGAATACGTCGCCGCCGACGCACCGACGGCCGAGGCCTTCGCCGCTTTCGGGTATCCCCTGGTACAGAAGGCGCGGCGCGGCGGCTACGATGGGCGCGGCGTGCAGATCATGCACACGCCGGCGGATTTCGCCCGCCATCTTCCGGTGCCGTCGCTGATCGAGCGCTTCATCCCGGCGGAGAAAGAGCTTGCGGTGATGGTCGCGCGCGGACAAGACGGGCAGACCCGTTGTTACCCGCCGGTGGAGATGTGCTTCCGCAAAGGCGAGAACATCCTCGACATGTTGCTGGTACCTGCACGGGTACCCGAGCAGACCGCCGCCGCCGCGCGCCGGCTTGCGATCGAGACGGTCGAGGCGCTGGCCGGCGTGGGCATTTTCGGTATCGAGATGTTCCTGACCGCGGACGGCAGTCTGTTGGTCAACGAGGTGGCGCCGCGCACCCACAACTCCGGGCACTACACCATCGAGGCCTGTGTCACCGACCAGTTCGAGCAGCATTTGCGCGCCATCACCGGCCTGCCGCTCGGCGCGCCGGATCTGCTGACACCGGCGGCCATGATCAATCTGCTCGGCGAGCCTGGCTATAACGGCCGGCCCGTGATCCGGGGGTTGCGCGCGGCCTTGGCCATTCCCGGCGTGTCCGTCCATCTCTACGGCAAGGCGACGACGCGGGCGCACCGCAAAATGGGCCATGTGACCGTGCTCGACCAGGACGTGGAGCGGGCGCGCGAGAAGGCCGAGCGCGTGCGCGCCCTGATTCGAATTATCGGCGAGGAAAAAGAATGACCCCGAAACGCACCGGCAGCGATGCCGCGCCCCGCGTGGGCATCATCATGGGCAGCGATTCCGATCTGCCGGTTATGCAGCCCGCCGCCGATGTTCTCGCCGAGCTCGGGATTGCCTACGAAATGACCATCGTTTCGGCGCACCGAACGCCGGCACGCCTCTATGACTATGCACGCACCGCGGTGGAGCGCGGCCTGCGGGTGATTGTCGCCGGCGCGGGCGGCGCGGCACACCTGCCCGGCATGGCGGCGGCCATCACCCCGCTGCCGGTCATCGGCGTACCCGTCAAGACCTCCTCGCTGTCGGGACAAGACTCGCTGCTGTCCATCGTGCAGATGCCGGCCGGGGTGCCGGTGGCGACCGTGGCCATCAACGGCGCGAAGAACGCCGGCCTGCTCGCGGCGCAGATTCTCGGCACCGCGGATCCCGAAATCCTCGAGCGCGTCGCGGCGTTCAAGCATGACCTGGAAGCCCAGGTGCTCGATAAGGTCGAGCGCATGGCTGCCGGGGAGATCACGGCCGAGAGCGTCAGCCGCTCCCGCGCGGCGCCGGCGAAATCCTGAGCCCGGCGGTTGCCGCGCCAAGCCGACGCGCGCCACTGCCCTGTGCGTCGTCGGCTTCGCCGAGCTCGGACATCGGGACCGCGCGCGCTTTATGGAACAACTCCAAGACATCACGCTGACGCTGATACTGCTGACCTTCGTCGCCAGTTTTGCGGCCTGTTTCTTTTCCAGTCTCTCGGGCGGCGGTGCCGGCCTGATCCTGCTGCCGGTATTGCTGTTCACGGGGCTGCCGTTCATCAACGCCTTGGCCAGCCACAAACTGGCCGTGGGCTTCATCGGCATCGGCTCGACCTATCGCTATGTGCGCGAGCGGTTGGTCGATTGGCGGGTGTTCTGGTGGACGGCGATCGTGGGATTGCCCTTCGTGATTCTCGGCACGCGCTTCGCGGCCTCGGTTCCGGGCGAGGTGATGGAGCCGCTGGTCGGCGGCGTGATCATCGCCATGGTGCTGTTGACGCTACTGAAGAAGGCGGCGCCCGATGTCTTGGAGCCGCGGCGTCTGTCGCCCCGGATTCTGCTGATCGGCTCGCTGCTGCTGGTGCCGGCGGCGTTTTATTCCGGCTGGATTTCCGCCGGCAGCGGCGTGTTCACGACGTTCATTTACCTGTGGCTGATGCGCTACGATCAGCTCCATGCGACGGCCATGACACTCGCGGCCAACGGCATTTTCTGGAACGGCGTCGGTGCCTTGGCCCATGTCTTCATGGGGCATGTGATCTGGCCGTTGGCGCCGGGCCTGATCCTCGGTGCTCTGCTCGGCAGCTATTTCGGCGCCAGCTTCGGTATCAAGCGCGGCAACCGCTTTCTGCGCGTGATGTTCCTCGCTACCGCGGCCGTTACCGGTGTGTTGCTGCTGTACCCATGGCTCGCGCAGCAGTTCGGTTGACCATGCGGCAGCGCTCGGCCTCCGAGATGCTCCGAGGCCGGTCGGCGAGCGCCAAGGGCGGGCTGCACCGAATCGGCCTTCGGGCTTAGGATGCCGGGGATGCCGTGCAGCCAGGGTGCCGGTCGGGCGCTCGGCCGCCGGGCGCGATGCGCCGCTCTATCCGCGGCGTTCAGGCTGCCGCGGTCTCGAGCGCGGCCAGCGCCGGATAGCGCTCCACGTCGCCGGTGATGGCGCGGATCGCGAAGCGCGCGAACATCTACTCGGACAGCCAGTGTTCCTTGCGGGCCGCGATGGACGCCTCGTGGTGCGGCGTATGCCGATAGGCGAACTCGCGCATATGGTCCACGTCGGTCCAGATGCTGAACGTGGCCGGCGTGCGCAGCGGATGCTCGCCGAAGCCGATATGGTAGGCGCAGCCCGGCGCGTCGCGCAGATGGCGGCGAATCGCCGGCACGCTGCGCCAAAAGTCGCGCGTGTGTCCGCTATTGACGCGGGCGTGGGTGAGCACGGCAAAGGGCCGGTCGCCGGGCTTCTCGCGGGAGTAGTCGAACAGCGCGTCGCCGTCCCAGGTGCCGTGGCCGGACATGGGCTCGAGCTCGAAATGCAACTGCTCGATACTGGGCCCGGCCACCCATCGGTAGAGCCGGGTACGCCGCAGGGCCGGCATCTCGCGGGGGTCGTCGAGCGCGCTCATCAGGCAATAGGCGCGCAGATCCGGCACGATCGAAAAGCCTTCGCTGCCGCCGCATCCCATCAGGCGCACGATCCCGGCCGGCATGCCTTTACCGATGAACAGGCCCTGAAAGCCCATCCTGACGAAGGCGCCGAAGACGTGTCCGGGCGGATAACGGAAGAAGCTGAAGACGACGTGCTTCCTGAGCATGACAATTCACTCGGGTCGGATACGGGAATTGTAGACGCGATGCCACCGCCGGCGCTCATCCGTGCGTCGGTTGCCGTGTCCCACCGCGATCTGTGCCCCATCCAATTGACAGAAGGCAATAATCGGCGATCGGGAACGTTGCGCACACTGGCGCCGTTTCGAGGGCTGCTGCTATACTGTCAAACATTCTTGACATTTGAATTGGTTGACACTTGTGACTAGCGTTCCCCCGCGCTCTCCGGAGCACCTCGCCGGCACCTTGGCGACCGGCCCGAAATCCCACGCCGTCGTCATCGGCAGCGGCTTCGGCGGACTGGCGGCGGCGATTCGGCTCGGCTACCGCGGCTACCGCGTTACCGTGCTCGAGAAGCTCGATAAGCCCGGCGGGCGGGCCTACGTTCACGAGATCGACGGTTACAAGTTCGACGCCGGCCCCACCATCATCACCGCGCCGTTCTTGCTGGAGGAGCTGTGGGAGATGTGCGGGCGGCGATTCGCCGACGACATCGACCTGGTCGCGATGGACCCCTTCTACCGCATCCGCTTCGACAGCGGCGAGACCTTCGACACCAACGGCGATGCAGACGCCATGCGCGCCCAAGTCGCCCGCTTCTCGCCCGGCGACGTGGCCGGTTACGACCGTTTCATCGAGGCCAGCAAGAAGATTTTTCAGGTGGGCTTTCAGGAGCTCGGCCATGTGCCGTTCACGCAATGGCAGGACATGGCCCGCATCGTGCCCAAGATGGTGGCGCTGCAGAGCTATCGCAGCGTCTACGCCATGGTCTCGAGCTACGTCAAGGACGAGCGCCTTCGTGTCGCGCTGAGCTTTCATCCGCTGCTGATCGGCGGCAATCCGTTCTCGGTCACCTCCATCTATACGCTGATCTCCTATCTGGAGCGCCACTGGGGCGTGCATTCGGCGATGGGCGGAACCGGGGCCATCGTGCAGGGCCTGGTGAGCCTGATCGAGGGCCAGGGCAATACGGTGCGCATGAACGCCGAGGTTGCGGAGATCACCGTCGATGACGGCAAGGCGACCGGCGTGCGACTCGCCGACGGCGAGCATATCCCGGCCCATGTGGTGGTCTCCAATGCCGATGTGGCCTGGACCTATCGCAACTTGCTGCCCGGTATCGAGCGCAAGCACTGGACCGACGAAAAGCTCGACAAAGCGCGCTATTCCAACGGGTTGTTCGTTTGGTACTTCGGGACCAAACGGCAGTATCCGGACGTCAAGCACCACACCATTCTGCTGGGACCCCGCTACAAGGGCCTGCTCAAAGACATCTTCGACCGCAAGCATTTGGCGGACGATTTCAGCCTTTACCTGCATCGCCCGACCGCGACCGATCCGTCGCTCGCGCCCGCCGGCTGCGATACCTTCTACGTGCTCGCCCCGGTACCGCACTTGGACGGCGATGTGGACTGGGCGGTCAAGGCCGAGCAATATCGAAGCGCCATCTCGGCCTATCTGGCCGATACCGTGCTTCCAGATCTGGAAAACCAGATCACGGCGTCGCTCGTGACCACTCCCAAGGACTTCGAGCAGCGCCTACTATCCTTCAAGGGCGCGGGCTTCAGTCTGGAGCCGGTCTTGCTGCAGAGCGCCTGGTTCCGTCCCCACAACAAGAGCGAAGAGGTCGAGTATCTCTACATGGTCGGCGCCGGCACCCACCCCGGGGCGGGTGTGCCGGGCGTTATCTCCACAGCACGAGTCCTCGATACGGTGGTCCCAGATGCCTCTGTTTTTACAACGTGAGCGTTGTTTCGCCGACCCGGCGGATCTCGCTGCCTGTCGCGAGCTGCTGAGCAACGGCTCGCGCTCTTTTTACGCCGCTTCTTTCTTTCTGCCCAAGTCGCTGAGTCAGCCCGCCTCGGCACTGTACGCATTCTGCCGCATCGCGGACGATGCGATCGACCTCGAGGCGGACCGCGACGCCGCGCTCGCGAGCCTGCGCGAGCGCCTCGAGCGCGTCTATAACGGCGACCCGATGCCCTATGCCGTCGATCGTGCCTTCGCCGGTGCGGTCGAGCGCTTCCATATGCCGCGCGAGCTGCCGGAGGCGTTGCTGGAAGGGTTTGAATGGGACGCCCAGGGCCGGGTCTACGAGGACATGTCCGACGTCTACGACTACTGCGCCCGCGTCGCCGCCGCGGTCGGCGCGATGATGTCGTCGCTGATGGGCGTGCGCTCTCCACATGTGCTGGCGCGGGCCTGCGACCTGGGCTCGGCGATGCAGCTGACCAACATCTGCCGCGACGTCGGCGAGGATGCCCGCAACGGGCGCATCTACTTGCCGCTGAACTGGCTGCGCGAAGCCGGTATCGACCCCGAGGCCTTTTTGGCCAAGCCGGTCTTCAGCGAGGCGCTGGGCTCGGTGGTGCAGCGCGTGCTCGATGTCGCCGCGGATCTCTATCGCCGCTCCGAGTCCGGGATCGCGAGGCTGCCGGTGGGCTGCCGGCCGGGTATCTATGCCGCTCGGCTGCTGTACGCCGAAATCGGCCAAGAAGTCGCGCGCAACGGCTATGATTCAGTATCGCGACGGGCAGTCGTGCCGGCGGCGCGCAAGGTCGCGCTGCTGAGCCAGGCGCTCGCCGTGACGCCCTTCCCGGGCGGACGCTGCAAGGCGCCTCCGCTGGACGAGAACCGGTTTCTGGTGGATGCCGTCGCCGCCGCGCCGCTGATGCCCGGCGAGGCCATGCGCAACCGTGGTCTCGAGGAGAAGGTCGTCTGGGTCTTGGATCTGTTCGAAACCCTGGAGCAGCGTGACCGGCTCGCCGCGACCCGGTGACGGGAAGCTGTTCCTTCTCACCTAACGGAGATTGAACGATGCGCTACTACCTCGGTGCAATCTGCCTACTGTGGGGAGTCTGGCTGATCTATCGGGCGATTGCCCACCGCAAGCTGGTGATCGCCGCGCGCGAGCGTGCGGCCTCCGCCGGCACCGAGCAGCAGATCGATCCGGGTCTGGCGGCAATGGGGACCGCGATGCTGCCGTTCTTCGCGCTCTACGGCGGCTTCGCGTCGCTGCTGCTGATCGGTGGCTACTTCCTGTCCGACCTCTCTGCCTACGTGTCCATTCTCGATCTCGCCGGGCTGCTGGTGCTCGTCGCCGGTTATAGCCTGTGGATGATCATGCGCGCCGCCTACAGTAAGCTCGGGCTCGATATGTCGAGCGCCTAGCGTCCTCTCCGACGATGCCGGCCGCGTACCGGCATCGAACGGCGCCAACCCTGGCTGTGCCGAAAGGCCCCGAAGCTCCGGCTTCGGCTCCTTTTCGTTGAAGTCCGCTTCCCTGCCGTGCGTGGCCGCCCTCATTCCTGCGTCTCCTGCGTCTCCTGCGTCTGCGCGTCGCTGCTCGTGACCGGGTTATCGGCGCGGAAACGATAGGCCTCGCCGATCAGGGCGAGGCGGGCGCGGTCCGGACCCCAGCGCTCGGCGAGGTCTTGCGCAAGGTCGTGGTCTTCGGCCCAGATACGCCAAAGCACGGCGGCGTTCTCCCAGTAGGCGCCGGCGATATAGTGGCCGTCGGGACTGAAGTCCGCGGTTGCGACGCCGCCGAGGTCGGCCCGCAGCGGCAGAAAGGCGCTCGGCCGCGCCGGCGGCGTCCCCGACGTCTGCGGCCGCGGCGTTTGCCAGACGCGGATGGTCCCGTCGCGAGATGCCGTCAGCATCCACCGCCCGTCGCCCGGACTGAATGCCGCCCGGTAGATGCGATCCTGATGCCCCAGCAGAACCGCCTGCGGATTACCGTCCAGATCCCAGACGCGCGCGGACTTGTCCAGAGACGCCGTCAGTACTTGCCGCGCGTCCGGTGACAAGGCGATGCTGTAGACGCGCCCGCTGTGCCCCTCCAAGTAGGCGCGCACACTGCACGGCCCGTCGGCGGTGACCTCGACGACGGCGGCTCTGTTCTGGTCGCCCGCGGCGCCGATCAATCTCCCGTCGGCCGAGATGTCGACATCGACGATGGGGCCGATCCCCACCTCCAAGACGCATGCCTGCCGCCAGGCGCCGGCGGCATCCGCGCGAAGCACCCGCAAAGTGCCGTTTTCGTCTCCGGTCACCACGGCCGCGGCGCCGGCGCCCAGATCGCCCACCGCGGCGGCCTCGACCGCGGCACCGCCGTGGGCTAGTGCCGCACCGGCGTCGATCGGTGCGCAGCGACTCGGCGAGAACACCCGGACCGGGCGCCGGGTGTCGTTGGAGGTGGTCACGAGCCAATCGGCATCGGGGCCGAACAGGGCATTGTATACCTGATTGCCGCCGTCGCTGCCGGCGAGCTGCAGCTCGCAGTGGGAGCCCGAGATCAATCCGTTGACGTTGACCCGGCCGTCGTAGCCCGCGGAAGCCAGCAGTTCGCCCGATGCGGAGAAGCGGACTTGGCGCACTCGCGCGTCGTGCTGGCGAAACTCCGTCAGCGGCTCCGGCACCGGCTTGTCGGCCGAGCGCTCGTAACGCCATACGCGCACGCCGCCGTCGAAGCCGGCGGTCGCGAGCAGCAGTGCGTCGCCGTCGGGTGCGACCGGGTCCGGTGCGGCCGTCGTGTCCAGGTCCCAGACGTGATCCGGGTGCGCCAGCTTGAATCCCAGGCGCGAGACAGGATCGACGCTCCACAGCCGCACCGAGCCATCGCGCTCGGAGAAGGTGAGCACGCGCCCGCCGTTGCGGCTGAAGCGCGCCGTGCTCACGGCCCCGTCATGGCCGAGCACAGCGGCCTGCTTGCCGGTCTCCAGGCCCCAGAGCCGGGCTGTACGATCCAGCGATGCGGTCAGCACCAAGTGCTCGTCGGACAGGCCGGGGTGGTCGCCGGGGCCGATCGCCACCTGACCGACGCTGAGGGAATGGTTACCGAGCACCACCGCTTGTCGGTCGCCGTCCAGCGACCACCGCACCACCTGTCCCTCGTCGTCGACGGCGACCAGAAAATCTCCCCCGGGTGCGAACGCGACGTCGCGCACCGCGGTGCGATGGATCTTGAAGCTGCGCCCGCCGATTTTGCTCTCGGCGAGAGCCGCGATCGGGGTGCCGTCGCCGCGATAGAGGCGCACGCGCTCGTCGACCGCGGCAATGGCGATGTGCTCGCCGGCGGCATCGAAGACGGCGTTGTTGAACGGACGCCCCAGCGGACCATCCGAAGGCAGCGAGAAGCGGATCGCGGATCGCTGCAGGTCGATCGCATGCGTTCGGCCCGCCGCCGACGCGCTCAGCAGGACGGTGCTGTCGGGCGAAAAGGATAGCCCCCGGATTTCGCCCTCGCGCAGTTCCAAATCGAGCAGGACGCGGCCCGGCAGTGCCAAATCGACCACGCAAACGCTCTGCCGGTCGCCGCCGAGGTCGCGCGCCACCGCCAGCAGGCGGCGCTCTGGATCGAGCGCGTAGACCGCCCCCGGCGCGCTCCCGCACGGATACAGCGCGGGCGCATCGTCGGCAGCGGGCAGGCGCCAAATGCCGTCGCGGCCGATGCCGAAGACCTGATCGTCATCGCCGATGATCAGCGTGTGCAGTCCGAGCGCGTCGCCGTCGAGCTCATGCTCGAGCGCGAAGCGCCCTCTTGCCAAGCGCCACAGCACGGGGCCGCGCGTCGCGTCGATGGTGGCGAGCAGGGAGCCGTCGGCGCTGAAGCCCGGCCGGTAGGGCTGGTCGGGCGCCGGCCCGCGGGTGTGCTCCATCGCCAGCAGCCGGTTGCTGCTGAACGCGTTGCTCAGTGTCTGCACGGCCTGTTGCGGCAGATCGCGGCCTGCATCGATTGCGTTGGCCACCGCCTGCGGCGTATTCCCCCGCGCGATGAAAATGTCCGCCTCCTTGAGCTTGCTGCGGTGCAGGTTGATCCGCGCCTCCTGCGAGGCGTTCAGCGCGAGCCAGGCGGCAATGGTGGCCGCGGCGAGCAGCGAGAGCAGAATCAGCCCCGTGAGACGTACCAGCCGGTTGCGCCGGCGAACGAAGCGAAGATTGGCCGCGGACTGCTCCAGGAACTCCCGCTCCAGATCCTCCAACTCGTCGCCCGCGGCCTCCATGAGGTCGAGCGCTTGGGCGTAGCCGACCTCGCGGTAGAGATACTCGCGGTTGCAATCGGTGCGTTTCCACAGCTGGGCTTGGCGCGTGAGCTGAGAGCGCAGCTGCAGCAGACGCCGGTTCTCGGGCTGCGCCACCCACTCGCTGACCGGCTGCCAGCGCTCGATCAGGATCGGGTGAATGAAGCCGGCCACCGGTTGAAATTCCCGCCAGTCGAGGTCGGCCTCGTCTGCGGGGGAAGGCGGCTCGGCGTTTGCCGGCGCCGCCGACTTCGGATCAGTCGTATTCGCGGACGCCGAGCGAGGGCCGCGCAGGATCCGCAGGCGCAGTAAGCGGGCTTGCCACTCGTCTCGCCCTTGCCGCCACAAGCCTCGCAGCAGATCCGAGAGCCGGTGCTGCGGCGCTTCGCAGGTCTTCAGCAGCGAGGGATCGCGAATACCTTCGGCGACCACCAGCCGGGCCTCGATGAGCCGCTCCACCAGCGCCTCGCAGGCCGGATCCCCGCGCAGCACGCGCAGGTCGCCGTTGCGGGGCACGAGCTTGGAAGTGCCTCCGTCGGTGCCCACCAAGGCGCGGCACAGGCGCGGCAGGGCCGCGCGCTGCTCGCTCGATAGCTGTTCCCAAAGCTCGCCGGCCCGCCGCAGCACGTGGCCGCTGATGCCGCCGACAGCACGGTAGTGCTCGACGGTCAGCCTGATCTCATCGTGCTGGCGGTGCTTGTCGGCTGCCTCGGCGAACGCGGCATCGAGCACGCCTTGCACTGCCGGCGGCCAGAGTCGCAGCGCGCCGGCTTCGGCTTCGATCTCGGCGACGATGCCGTGCGCACCCTCTCCCTCGCCCGTATCCAGCTCGATGCCGGCCACGCGCGCCGGGATCTCGACCACTTGCCGGATGCGTGCTGGCGCCGGCGGCGGCAGCTCGCGCCAAGTGTCGTGGTCGAGCATCTCGCGCAGTGCCGGTATCCCCGCAAGCCGATACAGGGCGTCGCCGCGGACGGCCGCGATGACCCAGATGGCGTCGTTGGCCGCAAGGCCCTGCAATGCCCGCGCGAAGCCGTCGACGACGGCAGCCTCCCGCCCTTCCAACAGCCGATCCAGCGGATCGACAATGATCGCGAGCCGCGCCTGCGCATCGCTCTCGTTGGCCTGGGCCACCAATGCGAGCGCACTCGCGAGCTGGCGAGCCGCCACCCGCGGGTCCGCGGCGAGCAGGCGCTCGAGCTCGTCGGGGCCGAGGCCGAAGCGCGCCAGCGCGTCGCCGAGGACATCGCCGGCGCACAGGCGCGCCGCCAGCACCTCGAGCGGAGCCGGGCCGCCGGTATCCGGCTCCACCAGGGCGCAGCGCACCGTGGCAATGTGCTCGAAAAGGAACGGACGCGTCAGCCGCGGAACCAACCCGGCTCGAAGCAGCGAGGTCTTACCGCTGCCGCTCGCTCCGCTCAGCAGCAGAAAGCCGCGGTGCCTGCCGTCGGTGTTTTCCATGCGCGCGAGCAAATCGCGAATCTCGCCCTCGCGGCCGGTGAACACGCGCTCGTCGCCGATCTCGAACGGGCGCTCCGCGCGGAACGGACTGCCGTGCCACTGCAGCGCCCCGGCGGTGGCGCGGCGCTCCGCGCTGATCCGCCGGTTGAGCAATTTGCGCAGTTGCACCTCCAACAGCTCGCGGAATGCGGCATCGTTGTCGAAGGTACGGAAGGCACGCTTGAAGGTATTGTCTTCGTTGAAGAAGTGGCTGCGGAAGAATTCGCTGAGCCGGCGCTGGTCCTCGACGGCCTCGCGGGCGGAAGCGGTGTCGGTGATGTCGACGAGCTTCGGCGCGCTCTTCTTATAGACCAGCACCTCGGGCGTGCCCGTATGCGTCGACGCCTCGACCGCATTGACGAACTCCCACTCGGTGCCCGTCATGCCTCGATAAGGCTCCTCGGGCAGCGGCGAGCCGAGCCGGGTCCAGACGATCACCAGCACGATCTCGCATTCCGCGGGCTGGGTGAGGCCGGCCTGGAAGGTCCGGTCGGCGGTCAGCGCCTCTTCTTCCCACAGAATCGCCTGCAGTGTGAAGTAAGGCAGATATTCGGCGGCCAAACGCTCCACAATGTCCTTGACCGCCGAGCGCTCGCGTTCCACGTCGGAGGGGGACGAGACAAAGATTCGAACCCGGTCGTCGCTCATCGAAACTATACGGTCGCTGTAGGCAGCCCCCACTATACCGATCGGGCGCTTGCGTGCGCAGCCGCCGCGGGTGGTGACCGACGACCGCCGCCGGTGCTTCTACGGCACGCGGGAAGCCGGCCGAGGAAACGGCCGCGACCAAGTCCCGAATTTGCGATCGACACCGACCGGCCGCATCGCGTTAGAATCCACTAGCCGGGCGAGCCGACGCGCCACTGATACGGGGGTCGCCATGAAACATCGCGAGCAACGGGATCTGCAGCGCATGGAGGAACTGATCCTGGAAGCGGTACGCCATATCCTCCGGCATCGCGACCTCGACCGCTTCCTTACCTGGGCCAAGGAACGCATTCCCGAGGCACTCGGCGTCGACGACGACTTCAGCATCGACGACGAACGCCGCCTCGCAACCTTGCTCGGGCTCGGTATCTGGAACGCCCTGCCGCGCCCCGACAATGATTTTCGCCCGCTTCCGGCGCCGCAGCCGGAAGAACGAGACCCGTGCCCGTGCGGTTCGCGCGAGGCCTTCGGCGACTGCTGCGCCCATGCCGGCGATGTGCCGGAATTGCCGGCCGAGCTGTTTTGGGAGCTGCTGCTCGACGAATTGCCCGAGGCCGAGGTTCAGCGCGCCCTGCGCTGCGGCATGGTGCCCGAGCCGCTGCTGGCCAAGGTTGCCGACCGTTGGCTCGGTATCGACCGTCCCGGGCGCGCCGTGGCGCTGCTCGAGCCGCTTTTCCAAGGCGATGACCTGACACGGCTCGATGCGGCGTTCGAGCCGGCGCTCGATGTGCTCTGCGATGCCTACGACGCGCTCGATCACTGGAAAAAGAAGCAGACCTTCCTGCTGCGCGTCACCGAGGTCGGCAGCCGTCCCCTGAAAGCGGCGGCATGGCAGCGGCTGAGCATCATGTTCATCGACGAAAGCGAGTTCGAGTACGCCTTCGAGGCGTTCGAGCAGGCCCAGCGCTACGGCCCCGAGAGCCCGGGCACGGCGTTGCTGGAGATCACGCTGCTGGCCGCCCAGCACCGCGACGATCACGCCCGCTCGCGGGCGCTGTTCTGGCGTCACAAGCTGCGCCGGGCCGGCGTCGACGGCGCCGGCATCATGGAATTCCTCGAGCGCGCGGCCATCGACCCTCAGGAGGCCCTGGTAGCGAGCCAGGCGGAGGCGATGGATCCGTTGCTGCTCGATCTGCGCGCCTGGATCGAAGGTATCGACGAGCGCCCGCCGGCCGCGCTGGAGGTGACGGCACTGCCCGATCCCTTGGATAGCGTGGATACGCGCCAGTTGCCGCTGTTCGACGAATTGCCGCTGCCCCGCGGTGTGCGCGGCAGCGGTGCATTCGGCACGCTGCGCGCCGGGCGCGAGCTGCGCCGCCTCGAGCATGCTTGGCACCTGGCTTTCGAAGCGGAAAAGCCCGCCTCGACGGCCCTGTCCGGCATCGGCGTCGAGGCGGTGTGGGAACAGGACAACTGGCTGCGTTTGTTGCAGGCGCATCCCGAGTGTTCCGACAGCCTGGATATCCTCGACGATATCGCGACGGCCCTCTACGAGCATCCCGACAGCAGTCTGCCCTGGATCGCCCACGTGCTGCTGCTGCCGCTGCTCGAGCGCGCCGAGCGCATCATCCGGCTCAGCGTGCGCGACAGCGGCGTGCAGTGCCTGCCCTGGAGCGATCTTCGCAACCGCCCGGCGCTGCGGCTGCTGTTTCGTCTGTATCTGCAGTTGGCGGAGTCCAGCGAGCGCCGCCGCGCGGTCGAGGTGCTGGAGCTGCTGCTGGCGCTCAATCCGCGTGATAACCACGGTGTGCGCGCCGAGTTGATGAACTATTATCTGCGCGGCCGCGAGGACGAGAAGGCCTTGGCCCTGGCGCGGCAGTTCCCGACCGATGCGCTCGCCGATCTGGCCTATGGCGAGGTGCTGGCCTTGTACCGTCTGGGTGAGCAGGAGCGGGCGGAACGGGTGCTGCATCAGGCCGTCGACCGCTTGCCGCGTATCCCGCGTTTTTTGCTCCGCAAGCGCGTCAAGCGCCCGGCCCTGAGTGCGGGCGGCTTCACACCGGGGGGCGACGACCAGGCCTGGCTCTACCGTCAGGCCATGCGCGACGTCTGGGAGGCCGAGCCCGGGCTGCTGGCCTGGATGAAGAATTTGACCGCGTGAGCGGCCGCGCCGGTCACGTCGCGGGCCGTATCGCATGCCGGGCAGCCGTGCCGCCGCCGGCAACCGTGGCGCACTGCGCGCAAATCCATGACGCGGAAGCCACCATTTTCGGCCTGCGCGGCGATGGTCCGTACCCGCGGGCCGCCGGCACGGGGCTTGCCGCCGGCACGGGACGCATCGATGGGCGTCTCCCGGCATCGTTTGACGGAGGTCGTTGATGGGATCGCTGTATCAAGTCGTCTATACCGGCGAGTTGCAGCCGGGCACCAGTCCGGACCAGGCCGCGCGTGGATTCGCCGACGTCTTCAAAGTCGACGAGGACAAGGCGCGCGCGCTGGTGCTCGGCGAACAGGAGCACGTGCTTAAGAAAGACGTCGACGAGGTGAATGCGCGCCGCTATCGCGAGATTCTGCTGGAGATCGGCCTGCAGGTGCGGGTCGAGACCGCCGCCGGCGAATTGTTGGACGATTCGCCTGCCGCGGACTTTCGCGCCCGCGCTCCCGAGATGACTTTGGCCGACGCTCCCGCCCGCCAGCCCGCTCCGCCTTCGGAGCCGCCGCCGAGCGAGCCGGCCGCCACCGACGCGGACCGGCCTCAACCGACGCTCGACCCCTACGCACCGCCTTCGTCGGAGGTGCGTCGGCCGGCTCCCGACGGCGTCTCTCCGACCCATGTGCGGGCCGGGCACGGTTGGCGCTGGGTGACCTGCGGGATCGAGCATCTCAGGCGCGCCCCGGTTGCCTGGATCGGCGCGGTCGCGATCCTGTTCACCATCACCTTGGTGCTGGTGATGATCCCGCTGATCGGCAGCCTGGCATCGGCATTGATCAGCCCGATTCTGCTCGGCGGCCTGATGCTGGCCGCGCATGGACAGCGTTCCGGGCGGCCGATGCGCCCCGCCTCCATCTTCGATGCCTTCGCCCAGTACGGCGGGCGCCTGGCCACCGTCGGCGCCCTCTACCTGGTCGGCACCGTTGTGGTCACCATCCTGCTGGGCATTCTCATGGCGGCCGTCATCGGCGGCATGATGGGGATTGATCCCGCGCAGCTCGAACAGCAAGATCCGGCAATGCTGATGGACCTCATGGGGCCGACGATATTGCTGCTGCTTTTGGGCGTGCTTGCGCTGACACTGCCCCTGGTGATGGCCTACTGGTTTGCGCCGGCCCTGGTGGTGCTGAACGGCATGACCGCGGTCGAGGCCATGAAGGCAAGCCTGCGCGGCTGCCTGAAGAACATCCTACCGTTCTTGGTCTATGGCCTTGCCTGGATGCTGATCGGCTTCCTCGCGCTGATTCCGATGCTGCTGATTATGGCCGTGTTCCCGCCGGCGACCGGTGGCGCCGATTCGACACTGGTCTACCTCCCGGTCTTGTTCGCCACCATGTTGGTGGTGTCGCCGATCATGATCGCGTCCATGTATTGCGGATACCGCGACATCTTTCGCGCCGAAACGCAGTGAGCGGTGTCTGATTCGTCTTGACTTGGCCGCCGCCGGCGCCGGTCTTTACCTCCTGAGGAGATCATCCATGGGTTTTCGCGCCATGACCCTGCTGGCGGCGCTGGCCGCCATGAGCCTCGGCCACGCCGCGTCGGCGGCCGACGGCGACAAGCCATCGAGTCCGCGGCCGGGGGCTTCCGATGATGTACCGGCCGTGGATGTGCCGGGCGAGCGCGAGTCCGCCTCCGCCTCCGGCGCGTCGGACGGCCTGTCCAAGGCTCGGCTGGAGTACGGCGCCTATCTGACGCTGGCCGGTGACTGTGCTGCCTGCCACACGCGGCCCGACGGCCAGCCGTTCGAGGGCGGCCGCGCGCTGGAAACCCCGTTCGGTACGATCTATACACCCAATATCACGCCGTCGAAGCGCCGCGGCATCGGCGATTTCAGCGACGAGGACTTCCTGCGCGCGCTCCACCGAGGCATCGGCCCCGACGGCAAGCCCTATTATCCGGCGTTCCCCTATACCTCCTACACGAAGGTCAGCGCCGACGACGTGCTGGCTATCAAGGACTACCTGTTCTCGTTGCAGCCGTCGGACTACCGCCCGCCCGAGACCGAACTGCGCTGGCCGTTCGATGTTCGCGATCTGCTGTTCGGCTGGCAGGCGCTGTATTTCGCGGCCGGGCGCCTCGAGCCCGATCCGGACAAGGGCGAGGCCTGGAACCGCGGCGCCTATCTAGTGGAAGGGCTGGGCCACTGCGGCGAGTGCCACACGCCGCGCAACCTTGCCGGCGCGAGCGAGCCGTCGGAGGTGCTCGACGGCGCGGTCATCGACGGCTGGTTCGCCCCGAATCTGACGTCCGACCTCAACCAAGGCATCGGCGAGTGGAGCGTCGAAGCGCTGGCGACCTATCTGCGCACCGGTCTCGATAAGCCGGGCGATGCAGACGGCGCGCCGCGGACTGCCGCCATCGGACCCATGGCCGAGGTGGTGCACGACAGCCTGTCGAAGCTTGCGCTCTCCGACCTGCGTGCCATCGCCGTCTATCTGAAGGACATGCCGGCCGCCGAGGCACCGGCGCCGCGGCCGTCGGCTGCCGCCGAGGCGCCGCAGGCCGGCGGCACGCTCTACCAGCGCTACTGCAGCGGCTGTCATCAGCGTTACGGCCAGGGCATCGCCCCTTACTTCCCGGCGCTGCGGGGCAATCCGGCGGTCACGCTCGAGCAGCCGGACGACGTCGTCGAGGCCATTCTGCTCGGCGCCCCCGCCGACCCCGCCGAGGCCTACTCGGAGCATGTCGTGATGCCGTCGTTCGGCAGCATACTCAACGACGAAGAGATCGCCGCGGTCGCGAGCTTCATCCGCGCCAGCTGGGGCAACGCGGCGGCACCGGTAGCGCCGGACATCGTGCGTGAGCTTCACAAGGAGCCTTAGAGATGCGCTCGACTATCCAGTGATTCTCTCGCGCGAGGCGGGATGCTCCGTCATGTTTGGGCGCAGAAACAATTGAAAATTCAAGAAAAAATGAAGATGTGCTTGCGCGTGCCGGGCTGATTTCCAGCCGGAAAGCCAACCAATGGGCGTCTGCTCAGGCAAGCACCGATACCCTTGCGCCGCATCTTTTCCCGGTTGATTAAAGCCCGGCCCCGGGGCAATCTCCGAGCGCCGCGCCGCGGCGTTCCAATAAGTACCGGAGGATAACGATGATCGATCGCGTCTGGCTGCCGCTGACGGCCGCCCT
Organism: Thiohalocapsa sp.; assembly: GCA_021736785.1. Classification (GTDB taxonomy): domain Bacteria; phylum Pseudomonadota; class Gammaproteobacteria; order Chromatiales; family Chromatiaceae; genus Thiohalocapsa. Next base: position 22,913 of record JAIPFF010000051.1, read on the forward strand.
GCTTCTGTCTTGCTCGACGCTGCACGCACAGCCGGCGGGTCCCCATGGCTTCGGCCCGGCGCAGCCGCGTGCGCCGATGATGGGTCCATCGCGTTCCAGCGCCGGGCGCGAGGCCGCGGCCGCGGTCAGCGCGGGGCTGGACAAGCTGTTCGAATTCATGCGCTCGGACGAGGTTCCCAATCAGCTGCAGACCGCGGCCTTCCTCGACCGCGAGATTGCCCCGTACTTCGATTTCGATTACATGGCCGAGTTCGTCGCCGGACCCGATTGGGCGCGCATGACGCCGGCGCAGCACACGGCGCTGGCGGCGCAGCTGGAATCGCGCATGCTCGGTGGACTGACCGGACAACTTCTGAAATTTCGGGATCAGAAAGTGCGCTTCCTGCGTCCGCGTCCCGGCAAGCGGGGCAGTATCGACGTCCAAGTGGGTCTGGCCAGTCCGGGCGCACCGCCGGCCCGATACGTCTTCCGGCTCTATAGCACCAAGGAAGGCTGGAAGATTTTCGACGTGCTCGCGGAGGGTCGCAGCTTGCTCGCCTTCTATCGCGAGGCCTTCGAGCGCCTGACCGGCGACCGGCGCACCTTGGGCTGAGCGCTCGGCGCCCGCGCGGCGGCGGAGGTTGACTTTCCGCGCCGCCGCGCCCTTGCAGCGTTGGCGGTCGGGTTTGCGCACCGCCGCGCAATCGCGGCAGCGCCGGGCCGGACATGAGGCGGCGGGATTTTCGCGAAAATGTCCCCACTATCGGTGCCATGAACCGAGATCTTCCCACTGCCAATGACGTGCCGTCGCGTTTCGGCCGATCGATGCTGTTCGGTGCATGGATCGCGGGCATTGCGCTGCTGGTGCTCTTCTTCAACGACTACCTGGAAGACCAGCGCAATCCCAACCGCAACGCGAGCGTCGAGCTCAGCGCCCAAGGGCTGCCGCAAGTCGTGTTGCAGCGCAACCGCCAAGGGCATTTCGTCGCCGGCGGCAGCATCAACGACGCGGCGGTGACTTTCCTGGTGGATACCGGCGCCACCTCCATCGCGCTACCCATGGAACTCGCCCGGACCTTGCAGCTGCCGCTGCGCCCGGGCGGCATGAGCAAGACCGCCAACGGACTCGTGCGTATCTGGAATACCCGACTCGACAGCGTCAGCCTGGGCGGGCTTGAAATGCGCAACGTGCGCGCGGTGGTCATGCCCAATATGCCCGGTGACGATGTCCTGCTGGGCATGAACTATCTGCGCGAGTTCGAGATGATCCAGCGCGGAGATACCTTGACGCTCCGCGTTCCGGGCTGACGCAGGACGACCCGAGTCCGGCCCACGGCCGCCCGCCCGCCGACTCCCCGGCGGGCATGCGTCGCCTGGGCACGTTCAGGGCGCCTTCGCCGGCGGCGCGGCGCAGGCCATCGCGCCGCGCCTCGCCGGCTTGACCTCGGTCAGTGCCCGACTCGCTCGACAACGCCCCCGCGGCGACCGTCGCCGGCTCCTTCCAGGGTTCCGTCCGCACCGAGACGCACGCTGTGGGCGCCGCCGAAGAAGACACTTCGCTCGGACCACGCGAGGATGTTCGGCCAATTTCGGCGCAGTACCTCCATCACCGCCGCGTCGCAGGGCGGCTCGATGTTGAGGATGCCGTTCTCATAGTGAATACGCGGGGCATCGACCGCGTCCGCAAGCGGCATATCCAGGTCGATCAGGTTCGTCAGCACTTGCAGGATGGCGCTTCGAATGCGGTTCGATCCGCTGGAGCCGGTCACGGTCCAGCCGCCGTGCGCATGCGCGATCAGTGTCGGACACATCATCGAGCCGATGCGGCTGTCCTCTGGCCAGCTGTGAAAGCCGCCGGGGCTTAGGTCTTCCTCCCCGAGCATGTTGTTCATCATGATCCCCGTGCCGGGCAGCAGATACCCGGCGCCCTCGCCATTGGACAGCGTCAGACTGGCCAGATTGCCGTGCGTGTCGGCGATGCTGATCTGCGTGGTGCCGCGGCTCACCGTCCAGTGATCGCGCATCGCGGCCCGGTAGCGCGCCAGCAAGGCCGGATCCAGTCCCGTCGGATCGCCGTTGATGCCCGCCTCGGCGCGCAGTTCCTGGGTCAGGCGCATGGCACTGGCGAGCCAATGTCGATGCTCGGCGTGACCGAACCCCGCCCGGTCCGGGACGCGCTGCGCCAGCAGGTCGAGCGTCAGACCGAGCAGCGGGCCGCCGACCGAGGGCGGTGGATTGAAGTACAGCGTCGCGTCGTGATAGCCGGCCGCCAGCGGCTTGCGCCGCTCCACCCGGTACGTTCGCAGGTCCTGTTCGCTCAAGTGCCCGCCATGGGCGGCGCAGTCCGCGACCAGTCGGCGGCCCCAGGCGCCGCCGTGCAGCAGTTCGGGTCCCCGCTCGGCAAGATCGCCCAGCGCCGCCGCCAACTCCGGCTGCGGGATGCGCTCGCCGGGCCGGGCCAACTGCAGCGGATCCGAGCGCGACGCGTGCAGCGCGAAAATGTCGGGCCGCGCCCGGAGGATGGGCTCGACGATGCGGGTGATACGGTGCTGGAATGCATTGATGACAACGCCGCGCCGGGCCATGGCCTGCGCCGGCGCCAGCAGGTCCGCGGCCGGCAGCCGGCACAGGGTTCGCTGAATCTCGAACAGGCCGGCGACGGCACCCGGCGTCGCCATCGCGCCCAGGCCGATATGGAACTCTTGGTGGGTATCGCCGAAGTCCGCAATGATCGGATAGAAGTCCAGTGACTGCGTCGGCTGCTTATGCCTCGGCGTCTGGGTGAAGAAGTCGTACAGCACGGGCTCGCCGCCGGCCGGGCGGGCATGCAGGAAACCCCCTCCGCCGAGTGATGCCAGTACCGGCTCGGCCACGCACGCGGCCGCCAGGGCGGCGACGATGCCGTCGAAGGCGTTGCCGCCGTCGCGCAGCACCCGTGCGGCGGCCTCGGCGGTCTCTGCGTGTCCTGCGGCAATGATGGCCCGGGTCATGGCGTGCTCGCGTGTGTATCGGGGGCGGTGACCCTATAGTATCGACCTAGGGCTCCGGATAGGCGTCGTCGCGGGACTCAAGCCGAAGCAGCGGATGCCGTAGGCAGGAGAACGATGATCGGTCGGCCCGCCGGCGCCGTGCACCTTCGGCTTGGATCCGGGATCGCGCCGCGGGCAACCGCGATCGGCCGTAGTTGGCCTTGGTTCGTGGAGGGGGATGCGCGCCCGTCGCATCGACGCAGGGCATTCGGGGAGGCGCCATGACGGCAGCAGAGACCGAGCGCGGCTGGATCCTCGGGGTCGGTATTGCCGTGCTCGATATCGTCAATCTGGTCGATGCCTATCCGCGGGAAGACGACGAGGTGCGGGCGTTGTCGCAGCGCACCGTGCGCGGCGGTAATGTCTCCAATACATTGTCGGTGCTGCGCCAATTCGGCCACCGCTGCGACTGGATCGGCACTTTGGCCGACGACGCCGGCGCCGCGCTGATCGCCGACGACCTCGATCGGCGCGGTATCGGCCGCGGCTTCGCCGTGACGCTGCCGGGTACGCGTACGCCCACTTCCTACATTACGCTGAGCCGTGCGACCGGCAGCCGCACCATCGTGCACTATCGCGACCTGCCCGAGTTGACGGCCGGCGATTTCGCGGCCGTCTCGCTCGAGGGGTGCGAATGGGTGCACTTCGAGGGACGCGATCCGGCGGAAACGGCGCGGATGATCGAGCAGGTGCGCCGCGTCCGTCCGGGGCTACCGATTTCGGTCGAGATCGAGAAACCGCGCCCGCAAATCGAACGACTGCTCGACGGCGCTGCGGTGCTGATCTTTTCGCGCGCCTTCGCCTGCGCATCCGGCCACGGCGATCCGCTCGGTTTCCTGCGTGAGTACGCGGCCCGCTGCGCGGCGGATCTTTGCATCCTGCCCTGGGGGGCGCAGGGCGCGTATGCACTCGCGCGCGGCGCCGAGCCTGTCTTCTCGCCGGCGCATGCCCTGCCGGCGCCGGTGGACACGCTGGCCGCCGGCGACGTCTTCAACGCCGCCGCGATCGACGCGCTGCTGCGCGGCCTCGGCGTCGCGGATATGCTCTTGCACGCGAACCGAATTGCGGGCCACAAGTGCGGCCGCGAAGGCCTCGACGGCCTCGCGGAAAGCGCACGTGACGCGGGGCTTTTGTGATGGCGGACGACATCTTGCTGTGCCGTGTGGACGACATCCCGGATCCGGGCTCGAAGGGCTTCGAGGTCGACGACTTGGAAGGCTTTCTGGTGCGCCGCGGCGATACGATCCGCGCCTATCGCGATAGCTGTCCGCATACCGGTGTGCCGTTGGCCTGGGCGCCCGGCAATTATCTGGACAGCGACGATGCGCTGATCCAGTGCGCCTTTCACGGCGCGCTGTTCGTCATCGAAACCGGCGAGTGCGTTCACGGCCCGTGCGTCGGCCGCAGCCTGGAGCCGCTGCCGATTCGGGTCGAGGCCGGGGCGATTTTGCTGGATGCCTCGTCGTTGGACGACATCGGCTGATCGCCCCGGGCGGCCGAGCGCTGCCGGGTTCAGGGGCAGGGGTTCGGGTGGGCCGTGTGCACGGCTTCCAGCTCCGTGACGATATCCTCGCTCAGCGTCACGTCGGCACTGGCCAGGTTGCTCTCCAACTGCGTCATCGTTGTCGCCCCGATGATGTTGGATGTCACGAACGGCCTGCCGGTGACCCAGGCCAGCGCCATCTGCGCCGGATCCAGGCCATGGCGGCGTGCGATGTCGACGTAGGCGCTGGTCGCGTACTCGGCAGGGCCGCTCGAGTAGCGGTCGAAGCGCGCGTACAGCGTCAGGCGCGCGCCCTCGGGGCGGGCACCGTTCAGATACTTGCCGCTCAGTACCCCGAACGCCAGCGGCGAGTAGGCCAACAGGCCGCATTGCTCGCGGATCGCGATCTCGGCCAAGCCGACTTCGAATGACCGGTTCAGCAGGCTGTAGGGGTTTTGGATGCTGACCATCCGGGGCAGGCCGTGCTGCTCGGCGAGCTGCAGCATCCGCATCGTGCCCCAGGGCGTCTCGTTGGACAGGCCCACGTGGCGCACCTTGCCCGCAGTGACCAGATCGTCCAGCACGCGCAGCGTCTCCAGCAGCGGCACGCTGTCGTCCTCGGCCGGATGCTCGTAGCCGAGCTTGCCGAAGAAGTTGGTCTCCCGATCCGGCCAGTGCAGTTGGTACAGATCGATGTAGTCGGTCCGAAGGCGGCGCAGGCTGTCCTCGACGGCCGTCTCGATATTGGCGCGGTCCAAGCGCGCCTTGCCGGCGCGGATATGCGGAATCCAGTCGCCGGGTCCGGCCACTTTCGTCGCCAGGATCAGCTTGTCGCGATTGCCGCGGTCGGCGAGCCAGTTGCCTATATAGCTCTCCGTGCGCCCCTGCGTTTCGCCCATCGGCGGCACCGGGTAGAGCTCGGCGGTGTCGATGAAGTTGATGCCGGCCTCGACGGCCCGATCCAGCTGCGCGAAGGCCTCGTCTTCGCTGTTTTGCTCGCCGAAGGTCATGGTGCCGAGGCAAAGCTCGCTCACGCTGAGGTCCGTTCGGCCCAGGGGTCTGTAGCGCATCTCGTTTCCTCGTGACGGTCGTATCGGATGCCTGGCCTGGTGAGGGCGATTTGTGTTATCTCAACTGACCCCGACCTTCCCGTTATACCGCAATCCTCGCAGTTCCCTTGCCACCCGCGGCAGACGGCCGAATCCGATGAACCTCGATCCCGCATTATTTTCCGATTTCGCCGTTCTGACGGCCGTGGCGCTCTACCTGTGCTGCCTGCTGCTCGCGTTGTGGCTTGCGCCATGGCGGCGGTTGTTGCAGGCGCGCCTGACGCATGTGTTCTTCGGCGCCACCGTCGTGCTGATGTTTTTGTGGCAGATGGAAGCCCAGGTCCAACCGGGATTGTCTTATCATTTGCTGGGCCTGACCGCGGTGACGCTGATCTTCAGCTGGTCTTTCGCCGTCATTGCGGCCTCGCTGGCGCTGCTCGGTGTGCATGTCAACGCGGGGCTCGGCTGGGAAGGCTTTGCGCTGAACGCGCTGCTGAGCGGTGTGCTGCCGATCACGCTGACGCAGGTCATGCTGGTGCTGATCCGCTGGTATCTGCCGAAGCAGTTTTTCGTCTACGTGCTGGTCAATGCCTTCCTGACCGCGGGCCTGGTCGGCGTTGCCATGGGATACATGGCCGCGTGGCTGCTGGTCGGCAGCGGCGCCTACACCTTCGCCGAGCTGAGTCAGACGGTGCTGCCGTTTTTCCCGCTGATGTTCCTGCCGGAGGCTATGCTCAACGGCTGGATCATGGTGATTTTGGTGGCCTTCAGGCCCGAATGGGTCTATTCGTTCTCCGACGAGCAGTATTTGAAGGGCAAGTAACGGAGCAGTTCGAGGGCGGAATCGCAATGGGATGGCTTGGGAAGGTAGTTGGCGGTGTGCTCGGCTTCGCCGCGGGCGGGCCGATCGGCGCCCTGTTGGGCGCAACGCTGGGGCATGGTGTCGACCGCGGCGTCAATAAGCTCGCGGACGATATGCAGCTGCCGCCGGGCGACCGCCAGCGCATCCAGAGCGTCTTCTTCACGGCCACCTTCTCGACCATGGGCCATCTTGCGAAAGCGGACGGGCGCGTTTCCGAGGCGGAGATTGCGCTCGCCGAGGCGGTGATGGCGAAACTGCAGCTCGCCGGCGAGCGGCGCAGCGCCGCGATCGCCTTGTTTCGCCAAGGCAAGGCCTCCGACTTCGATCTGCGCGGCGTCGTCGAGCGGCTGCGCCGCGAGTGCATGGGACGACGGATGCTGATCCAGATGTTTCTGGAGATCCAACTGCAGGCGGCCTATGTCGACGGCGAGCCGACGCCGGCCAAGCGGCGGATGCTCGAAGAGATTCGCTCCGGTCTGCGTATTCCCCAGTTCGTCTTTCGCCAGCTCGAAAACCTGGTGCGCATGCAGCGTCAGTTTGCCGGAGCGGGCGGTGCCGGTTTCGGCGGCGGGGCCGAGCACGCGGGCGGCGGCCGGGCCGCGGTGCGTGGTCCGACTTTGAGCCAAGCCTACTCCGTGCTCGGTGTCGGCCCGGAAGACAGCGACGCCGCCGTCAAGAAAGCCTATCGCAAGCTGCTCAGTCAGCATCATCCCGACAAGCTCGTCTCCAAGGGGCTGCCCGAGGAGATGATCAAGCTCGCGACCCAGAAAACCCACGAGATCCGCCGCGCCTACGAAATGATTCAGGAGGCGCGGGCCGCCTGACGACAGTAGTCCCCGCGCGCCGGCGTCCTCGCCATCACGCGCTGCGTTGCCTGGCGCGACCGTCGGGATTGGGCCGACGGCGGGACCGGGCGCGCTCCACCCCTCCACCCCTCCACCCCTTCACGACTTACACGATCGGCATGCCTCGGTGCACGGGTTCCCGCTGCTTACCCGCAGACCACCCATGGAATACCCCAATGGTGGCCCGCTGCGATAGCGCGCTCGCCGGCACCTGCCCATGCTGCGTCGTGTCGCATACAAGTATCTGATTTAAAAGGGATCGATGATTCTCTGCAGCCTGCGTGAACGGAAATCGGCACCGGTTTCGTCCGTTTCCGGCCGTGGCCGCCGGTTGCGAACTCGGTCACGGTTCCGGGACGCTCGGGCGGCTAACATTTCTATCAACCAAAGGACGCACGGGCCCGCCGGCGGAGCGGGGTAACGGACAGGGCCATGGACGGCAAATCGGGAACACAGGCAGCCACGGGAGAGCGGCTATGATCGAAATTGCGACGTTGATGACGCTACTGGTTGGCTGCTTCGGACTATCGGCCCTTGCAGTGCTGCGCACGGCGCAGACGTCGCGGCCGGTTCCGGTAAGGATTCGCACCGTCGATCCTCGTCGGCGCCCGCGCCGCTGAGGTCGAAGCACGAATGCCGCTTACGGCAAGGAGCGCCATCTAGTCATTCGGGCCGGGCACGCGCTGCGCGCTCCGCCCTTGGGGGGCAGTAACCCCCGCACGTGTTGACCGAGTGCCGCCGGACGGATCGCGGGGCTCGACTCTCGATACCCTCTCAGTGGGACAACCAGGGTTGGCGGCGCTACGGCGCCGCTTTTTTTTGGTCAAAAAAGAAGATCTCGGATGCATACGAAAGAACATAAAGCGGTCTTGTCTCTTGTCAACGAGGCCGATTTTGCGCACGCGGGCGAGTTGGAGGCCGTTGATCTGCTGCTGCGCGGCATTGAGCCGGACCCCGAGCGCAGGCTGCTCGACATCGGTTGCGCGAGAGGTGCGACCGCCGACCTTCTGCGCTCTCTCGGCATGGGGCGCGTGACCGGCATCGATGCGGATGCCGAGCACATTGCCTGGGCACAAGCTCAGTATCCCGAGGTCGAGTTCCACTGCCTGGACATCGCGGCAGGCGATGATGCGTGCCCGCACTCGCCGCAACTGCAGCCTTTCGATCTGATGGTTGCCTTCAACAGCTTCCACGGGATGCAGGATCATGCCGACGCGTTCGCGGTGTTGCGCCGTCTGGCCGCGGACGGCGCCCGGCTGCTCATTTTCGATTACGTGGACATGGGCGGCTATGGACCGCGCCCCTTGACCGATGCCGACGGCGAAGGGTTTCTTCCGAATCCGCTGCCGCTGCGCCGGCTCGCCGATATGCTGGAAGGGGCCGGCTGGCGACTCGAAATGCAACGGCCGCTGCTCACCGAGTACCAGTATTGGCACCGTATGCTGGTTCAACGCCTCGCCGCGCGCCGTGCCATCGTCGACGAATGCCTCGGCGCCAGTGTCTACGAGCGCGTCTTCTCGCGGTACCGCGCCGTTTTGGCGGCGCTCGAGGAAGGGCGCTTGGGCGGCGCGCTGATTTCGGCCGTTGCGGAGACGGAATAATCGCGTCGGCTCTCATGCCGTGGGCATGCGGAATATTCTTCCGTGCTCTCCCGCCCATGAACCGGCCGATCCATTGGCCACCTTCAACAGGCGCCCGAAAGCAATGCGCCCCGTTAGGCTTGCTTTACCGGTTGCCGCCGTCCTCACGCGAATAATCCGATGGAGATGGCCCTGCGTCTTACGCTGTAAGGTGTGTACCTACGATGTACACCCTTCATCGGCGGGCGCCGCGTAAAAGTCTTGCCGAAATGCTGCGAACCTGCTAATCCCTGTCCTGGAACGTTCACATCGACTTCGCGGTTCGGCCCGAGCGCCTCGATGGGTGTACGGCCGTTCAGCGCAACTCGCATGCTTCTTCGCTCCGTGCACCTGCATATGTAGGGCATCGGCTGACCTCGTTTCCAGCCTCTTCTTGATTGTGCGCTCCGTCGCATATTGATTCGATCCGTCTTACCTGCGCTGCGGGTGCGGCGGGCGCGTCACAGTTGCGCGCACAGGTGCGCACTAGATTGAAAAAGACATCGAAAAATCGTGCGGCCCCGATCGCACGCTAGGGATCGACCGAGGATCCAGGATATGACGCACCGACTCCCGAGCTACTTGCTCATCCTGCTGGGCTCGATGGCTTGCGTATGCGCCGCAGCCGCAACCGACCACCGACAAACAGCCGACACACACGGGCTGCACATGCTCGGGCAAGCGGCCCCGGTTACCCTGGCGACGCTGCCCAGCGCCCGCATGCGTGCACGTCTGCAGTCGCTGCCGGTCCCGGCTCGGGAGCGCGCGCTGGCGTGGATGAACCGCCTCTCGTTTCCGGCGCGCGATCTCGCGACCATGCACGTGGATGCCGGCGGCGGCGTGCTGTATGTGGACCCGCCGCCCCGCTGCTTCGGCGGGATCTGTGCGAGCTTCGACGCCCATGCTGCGACGGATGCCGATGCCGATTTCGACCTTTCCCTGCTCGCCGCGGCGGCGGACGATGCGTTCGCGCTGCATAGCCGCCCCGGGGCGACGAACGTTGTCTATCTGGACTTCGACGGCCATACGATCACGGGTACTGCCTGGAATCGTTACAAGGATCCGATCCAAGCCCGACCCTTCGACACCGACGGCAACTCGACAGGGTTCAGCGACAGCGAGCGCAGGGCGATCGCCGAGGTTTGGCATCGAGTCGCCGAAGACTATGCCCCCTTCGATATCGATGTTACCACCGAGGATCCGGTGACTTTCACGCCGACCACCGGGCGAATCCTCATCACCTCCGACACCGACGCCAGCGGGCAGCCCATGCCCTACGACAGCGCCGGTGGCGTGGCCTACGTCGGCGTTTGGGGGCGCGGCGATTACCCGAGCCGCTATTCACCGGCGCTGGTGTACTACGACAATCTCTCGAGCGCGGCCAACTACATCGCCGAGGCGGCGAGCCATGAATTCGGCCACAACCTGGGTTTGTCCCATCACGGTACCAGCACCGCCGATTACTACAGAGGTCACGGCAGCGGCTCCATCTCATGGGCGCCGGTCATGGGTGTCGCTTACTACGCCCAGGTCTCGCAGTGGAGCAACGGCGACTATCCCGGCGCCAATAACCGTCAAGACGATATCGCCGTCATCGCGGATCTGCTCGGTGTCGTCGGCGACGACCACGGCGATACCGCGGCGACGGCCACCGCACTGGTGGTGGGCGCGGGTGGCACGATCGCGGTGAGCACGCCGGAAGACGATCCCCATGACGAACTGCCCCACAACAAGGGCATCATCGAGCAGGCCGGGGACTCGGATTACTTCTTTTTCAGAGCCGGCGCCGGCACCCTCGATATTGCCGTGACGCCGGCGTGGGAGGCCTTCTATCGCAACAGCTCCCGCGGTGCGAACCTCGACGTGGAGGTGCGCCTGATGAACACGCAGGGCGAGGTACTGCAGATCGCCACTCCGGCCACGGAAACTCACGCGAGTTTGCGGGCCGCCGTCGCTGCCGGCGACTACTACCTGTCCGTGACAGGCGTCGGCAGTGCCAACTACTCCGACTACGACAGTCTCGGGCAATACTTCATCTCGGGCACGATCCCGCAGCCGGCGGACAATCTGGCGCCCACGGCGGCGTTCGGCTACGGCTGCGCCGATCTGGTCTGCAGTTTTACAGATGCATCGGGCGACGTTGATGGCTCGCTCACGGCCTGGTCTTGGGGCTTCGGGGACGGAAAAAGCTCCGCCAGCCGCAGCCCCGGCCACACCTACGCGGCGGCGGGCGAGTATACGGTGACGTTGACCGTCACCGACGATGACGGCGCCAGCGACGATGTGTCGCAAACCGTCAATGTCAGCGACGGCGACGTCTGTGAGTTGCCGCCCGCGTCGCTGTTCAATATTTCGACCCGTGCCCGCGTGCGTGGAGGCGACGGCACCATGATCGGCGGCTTCGTCATCCGCGGCGATCGCCCGAAGCGCGTGTTGATCCGCGCGCGCGGTCCTTCGCTTGCTGCCAGCGGCGTCGACGGCGCTATGGCCGATCCGACGGTTCGTCTGTTTTCCGGCGCGACGCAGATCGGCAGCAACGACAATTGGCGAAGCGGGGGGCAATCCGTGGAGATCGCCGCGACCGGCCGTGCACCGACAATGGATGCGGAAGCGGCGCTGCTTGCGACGCTGTCGCCGGGCGCCTACACGGCGCATGTCAACGATGCGGCTGGCGCCACGGGTATCGCGATTATCGAGGTTTTCGGTATCGATGAAGAACAAGACAGCCGGTTGTTCAATGTGTCCACGCGGGCCGGCGTCGAAACCGGTGACGGCGTCTCCATCGGCGGCTTCGTGATCCGCGGTACCGGCACCAAGCGAGTGCTGGTGCGCGCCCGCGGCCCGTCGCTGGCGGCCGCGGGCCTCGTCGGAACGCTGAGCGATCCGACATTACAGGTCTTCTCCGGAGGTACCGCAATCGCCTCGAACGATGACTGGCGCAGCGACGCGCGAGCCGACGAGATCACGGCCACGGGACGCGCGCCGCAGCACGATCGCGAAGCCGCGCTGCTGCTGGATCTGGCCCCGGGCGCCTACACCGCCATCATGAGCGGAGACGGCGGCACCAGCGGCATCGGCATTATCGAGGTCATTGCCGTCGATGAGGACAGCTGCCATTAGGCCCTTAGTCGCGATCCGGTGCCCTGCAGCGATAGCCGGCGCCGCGCACCGTTTCGATGACCTCGCCGCCGTCGCCGAGCTTTTTGCGCAACCGTCCGATATAGACATCGACAACGTTGGTCTGCGGGTCTTCGTAGACGCTCCAGACGGTGCTCAGGATCCGCTCGCGCGAGAAGATCTTGCCCGGGTTCGATAGGAACAGCTTCAGGATCTCGCGCTCTTTCGGCGTCAGATCCACGGGCTTGCCGGCGCTGGCGGCCTTCAGCGAGCGGGTATCGAAGCTGAGCGCACCGACGCGGAGAAGATGCTCGCCGGCGGTGTTGCGATGATAGCCGGCGGCCCGGCGTGCCAGCGCCTCGATGCGGGCAATGAGCTCGTCGAAGTCGAACGGCTTGGGCAAGTAGTCGTCGGCGCCGAGGCGCAGGCCGGCGACGCGCTCGTCCACGTCGGCCAAGGCCGTCAGCATCAGGATCGGCGTGCAGTTGCCCTTCGCGCGCAAGCGCCGGCAAACGTCCTGGCCGCTGATGCCCGGCAGCATCAAGTCCAGCACGATCACGTCGAAATCCGCTTCGGCGACCATTACCAGCGCCGTCTCTCCGTCCGGCGCGACACTGACCAGCCAGCCTTCGGACTTCAATCCGCGGTGGATGAAGTCGGCAACCCGCGCTTCGTCTTCGACCAAGAGAATGTTCACGAGACGGCCTCCAAGTGCGGGCGGTCCGGCAGCATGACCGTGACCGTCACGCCCTGCCCCGGCTCGCTCTGCATCGCGATCTCGCCGTCATGCGCCTCGACGATGGCCTTCGCCACCGGCAGACCGAGTCCGGCGCCGCCCGAATAGCGCCGCGCCGCGTTACTGCCGCGAAAAAACCGATTGAAGACGCGGGCAAGATCTTCGGGGCCGAGGCCCGGCCCGTCGTCGTCGACCACGATCGAATAGCCGCGCGGGTGCCGCTCCAACTGCACGTCCACCTTCTCGCCTCCGTAGCGTAGGGCGTTCTCGAGCAAGATGATCATGACTTGCCGCAGGCGGTCGACGTCGCCGCGCATCAAGGCCGATTCGAGCCGGTTGCGAAACGATAGCTGGACATTGCGACCATCGGCCATGCTGCGGCAGTCGTCGATCACTTCCGGCAGCAGCGACACAAGGTCGACCTCGCGTCGCTGCAGCCGCGTCTCGCCGGACTCGCGTCGGGCGATGAACAGCAGGTCATCCACCAGCCGAGCGGTGTGGCGGGCCGCGTCGCGGGTCTTTTCCAGCGCCTCCCGGTACTCCGGAGGCGTCTTGTCGGCCCCGCGCAGGGCGATCTCGGCCTCGCCGCGAATAATGGTCAATGGCGTTCGGAGCTCGTGGCTCACATCGGCGAGGAGACGCCGGCGGTCGTTCTCGGCCGACTTCAATGTGTCGAGCAGGCGCTGCAGCTCGGCCGTGCGCTCGGCGACGGCGCGCTCGAGGCGTTGGTTGGCGGCCTCCAGCACCTGCTCACGGATCGCGATCTCGTCCGCCATGCGATTGAAGGCCAGTGCGACATTATCGAGCTCGCCGGTCCCGCGCGACTCGATGCGATGCTCCCGATCGCCGCGTGCCAGCGCCTCGGCGCCTTCGATAAGACGGGTCACGGGCGCTTTGAGGTCGCGCACCAGCAGCCAAAGGGCCGCGAGGGCGATGGCCGCGCCGACGACGCCGACCAAGATCGCCAGGATCTGGTTCAAGCGCAAGCGGTGCTCGGTCAGCGTTTGCTGGGCGGCCAGTTCTTCGAGCTCTTCGTCGAGCGCGATCTGAATCTGCTGCTTGAACTCCCGGTCGACCTGTTCGTCGAGAATATTCGAGAGCCGTTCCCATTCATCGGTGAAGGCGATGGCGTAGCCGGAGTCGAGCACGCTCTGGTACTCCTCGAGCAGCTTTGCGATCTGCGCCTCGATACCCGCAAGGTGATTGAGCTCGTCGATCTCTTCATTCCCGGCGAGTCGGATCTCGCTGGCGATGATTTCGCGAATCCCGACGATATCCCGGCGGATGGCCGCGAGCAGCTCGCGCTCGAGGGCGCCCTGATCGCGATCGCCGATCGTCATCGCGTCGCCGAACTGCTTGAACAACTGATAGGTGTGGTTGGACAGGGACAAATGCGCTTCGTAGGAGCGGTGTGCCAAGTCCGTGCGCTTCAGATTGAAGCGGGCTTCGTGCGTCCCCCACAGGGCCAAGAGGGTGCCCAGGATCGCCAAGGTCAGCAAGCCGCCGAACAGTAGGTACAACTTGGTGACGAAGCGCATGGTCTTCCTCGCGATTGCCGGTGCCGCCGTCGCGGCGGCGGCGACAATAGCGGACTCGTTGCGCCGCTTCGGGGCGAGCGGCGACACGGGGCGCAGTGTAAGCTGTTCGCCCCGCCTTGCCCCTGCCGTTGCGCCTTTGCGCAACGGACCGCCGCGGATCTTGCGCGATGCGCGCGAACGGTCCGACGCGTTACCGCGTTACAGATTCCGGCACTGATCCTCTTTGTTGCCCGACACCCGGTTGAAGCCGCCGATCGGCCGCGGGCGGTTGCTCTTGCACTGCAGATTGCCGTCGATCGTGTTGTAGCGAATGACGACGCCGCCGGTGTTGGAGAACGCCTGCAGGTCGCCGTCGATGGTGCTGTAGATGGTCACCAGCCGGCTAGAGTTGCTGTCGTACTGGACATTGCCGCCGACGGTGCTGCGCGCGACACGGCTGACGTCGCCGTGCACCCCTTCTAGCTGGATGTCGCCACCCACGTCGGAGCGGATGACGCGCACGAAGCGCCCGCCGTCGGCCTGCACGTTGCCGTCGACCTCGACATTGCGCGCGACAAGTGCGCCGCCGCTGTAGATCTTGATGTTGCCCTTGACGGTGGTGCCTTCCATTCGGCACAGACCGTTATCGACGATGACGTCGTCGTCGATGGTCACGGCGCCCAGATTTTTCGGGCAGTAGACGTCGGCGACGGCGCTATGGGCGGTGACGGCGCCCGCGGCGATCAGTGTCGCGGCAAGCAGGCTTTTGGATAGATTCATGGGACTGACCTCGGTTTGTTCTGCGTGGGACAACCGGCTTCCGTGCCTTTGATTCCGTCACGACCAAAGGTGAGGGATGCGCCGTGAATTCCGGCTATCGAACCCATGAAGGCTGTCTGAGGAAACGATGAAAATCTTCTGAAGTCCGCCGGAGCGGGTTGTCGGCGGCCCTTCGCGCCGCCGGCAGGACCGGTAGCCTCGAAGCCACTGGCCATGCTGCGTCGCATCCGCCGCGGCGCTCGTAAAAGCCGGGTCGGACGGATGCGGTCTGCGCCTTCTCTCGGCGCCTGCGCTCAGTCGGGCTGCAGGGGGGTCGTCAGGATCAGCTCGACCCGGCGGTTGGCCAGACGGCCCGCCGCGGTGTCGTTGTCCGCGATCGGTAGGGTTTCGCCGCGGCCTTCCGCGCGGATGCGCGCCGGTTCGATGCCCAGAGCGATCAGCGCATCGCGGACCGCGCTCGCGCGCTGCTCGGACAGCACCTGATTGCGTGCGGTATCTCCGCTGGCATCGGTGTGACCGATGACCGCGAGGCGTTGTTGCGGTTCTCGCCCCAGGATCTCGGCGACGGACGCAAGCACGGAGTCGGCCGCATCGGTGGGAAGCTCCGCCGAGCCGACCGGGAAGCGCACATCATCGGCCCCCAAGCTCACCCGAAGGCCCGCGTCGGTGAAGCAGGCACCGACCTTCGCGTAGCCGCGCAGCATGGCGTTCAGGTCGGGGCAAGACGGCTGGGGTATCGCGTCGGGGCCCGGCGCGCCGGCGGATTCGGCAAGAACCTTCGCGGGCCGGGCCGCATTCACGGCGGCTTTCAGCGCCGACTGCAGCGCATCGCGGGTCGCACGCAGCCGCTCGGCATCGAGCAGGGCCTGCCGCAGCGCGGCGTCGTTGCTCTCGAACTGGCCGGCGAGTGCTTGCATCGGGGTTTGCGGGGCCGACTCGCGCGGGTCGCCCGGCGGCGTGGCGCTGTCTTGCGGACGCTCCGTCATTGGCTCGTCCGGGGTCGGCGCGGGCGGGGGGCCGAGATCGGCGACGGCGTCGGCGCGGGCTTCGGCGGCGCGACCGCCGGCTGCGCCCGCGGCTTCGAGCCGTGCGTCGGCGTCCGCGCGGACCTGCTCGACCGCGTACACCGTCAGCACGCCGAGGCCGAACAGCGAGACCAGTAAGCTCAGCACGGCGGTTGCCCGCAGCCGCCCCTCGAAGGTTTGCCGATCGGCAGGCCGTGCAGCGCCGGCGTCCGTCGGCGCTGCCTGCGACGAATGTGATTGATCGGTTGGTGTCGTCACGATGCGCTCTCCTTCAATGCTCCGGAAGACAGATGCCGCGCTCGCGCACGGCCAGCGCCGTGGATGCCAGCAGCAGAATGACGATGCCGCTGAGCATGGTCAGCAGTCCGAAGCCCAGATAGCCGAACAGTCTGGTTCCGGTCTGCTCGAACATGGCCATGCTGGCGATGCTGACCGCCGCCAGCGGGAACGAATAGGCCCACCACGACAGGTAGAAGCGAAGCTGCATGAACCGGTGCGCTTGGCTGAACAACAGCAACGTCAGAAAGAGGCCCGCGAAATACAGGGCCTGCGCGAACACGTCCAGTGTGTCCGCGAGCCGCAGATAAGCGATGAAGGCGACAGCGGGCGGCGCCACCAGGATGAACAGCGTCGGCATCAAGCGTTCGTCGATCGGGTGATGAAACAGCACCCGATAGAAGACGATCGTCATCAAAACCGACCACAGCAACACGCCGATGCTGAAGAAAAACCAAGAGATTTCCGAGAAGCCGAGCGGCACGCCGGCGATCGGAACCAAGACGTTCCCGACAGCGGGAATGAACCATGAAGGGTTCAGGTGGTGCACCTGAAATTGCCGCTCGTGCATCCAGGCGCTGACGATATAGAGCGTGAAGCCGAGCTGGGACAGTGCGCCGACGACCCACAGCGGCAGGCTTACCGCCGGTGCGATCGGTAGAAACGCGATCGCCAGCAACAGCAGGCTGATTGAGATGGTCGGCATGAAATTCAGCCGCACCGGGTGCTTCAGCTCGGCGCGCACGGCATCTCGATAGAGCGCGATCTTGGCGGCGTAGACAAGCGCCAGCGCCGCGAACAGCAGCGTGCTGGCGCCGATCAGCCAAGGCACGAAGTCGAGCTGCAGCGACAGCATCGCCTCGGCCTTCTCCCAGGCGATGGTCAGGCCCGCGAGCCCCATCACCATCGCGAAAAAGGAGGCCGGAAAGTTTGCAAGCCTTGCCGCCGGCAGGGTCGGCGGTGCGTTGGTGGGATCGTTGCGCGACATGGCGTCTCCGGTCAATCGCGGTTCAAACGCCGCGACGGGCTTGTGGCTGCTTGCGGAATCCGCACACAGCGCCCGGCGAGGCATCGGCCGAGGGTCAAATGCGAATGAGTCTAGGCAGGGGACCGGCGCGCGCGCATTGACAAAACCCGGACCGCGCCGCTTGGTTTTGTCCCGGTGGCCGAGGCTTCCGCGACCGGCCGGTCGCGTTTTTCGGCCGCGTTCTTCGGCCGCGTTCTCCGGGCGCGTTCTCTGGCCGCGCTCCGGCGAGCTGCCCGCGGCGCGCGTCGCCCCCGAGCAGTATCAAGCCACGTCCGGCCAGCAAAGATGACCTGCGATTGCCGATTTTCAATTTCTCCAAAATTAGAACTCGCTAATGTGTTTGCCAAAGCGTGGAGCTGGGAAATCGATCGCCCGGGCGCCGCGACGCGTCATTCAGAGACCCGGAGGCAGACTCATGAGCCAACACAGCATCGCCGATCACATGCCGACCACGGAGGGGAGGGGTGGCCCGGCAGCGCCGCATCGGCCGGCGTCCGACCGGCCCCGGCGCATTGCCCGGGATGGTGCGCAGGGCCGGGAATGGGTGCAGATCCTGATCGCGGTCCTGGCCGCGCTGGCCATCATTACCGCGGGGCTGATGCTCTACTGGAGCAGGCAGCCGCGGCCCTTCGACGTCCGGGCAACAGTGGAGCAAATGGTGTCCGAAGAGGGCGGGTACGCCGCTCCCGGCACCGCGATGGCGGCCGTCAGCGTGCGCGTCGCCGAGACGCTTCTGGAGAAGCCCGGCGGTTTTCTCTACAACGACGCCATGCCGCCGGGCGCCCTGATGGACAACATGCCGAGTTGGGAATGCGGCGTCATGATGGCGCTGCGCGACGCGGTGCAGGCGCTGCGCAACGACTTTACGCGCTCGCAAAGTCAGTCGGTCGAGAACGCGGACGTCAAGCGCGCCGATCTGCAGTTTGCGATCGACCCCGCGTCCTGGCTGGTTCCGGCGGCGGAAGATCAGTATCGCAAGGGTATCGACGCGCTGCGCATCTTCCTGGCCGACCTGAGCGGTGCCGGCAGCGGGACGGCGGCCTTCTATCCGCGTGCCGATAATCTGGCCGACTACCTTTCGCTGGTCGAAAAGCGGCTGGGCAACTTCGCCGTCAGACTCAGCGGCAGCATCGGCGATGCCGACCTGAGCGGCGCC
>JAIPFF010000052.1 GCA_021736785.1 Thiohalocapsa sp.
GCGCGAGAAGCGCCGAGCGGATCGACGCTGCTCGCGCGAACCGGTCCGCGTATACGCCGACACCGCGAAGCCTTGACCGACGGCGAGCGGCGCAACGCCGGCGGCCGGCGAGCGCGATCCGCGTCGGCATCGCAGCCCGCGGTGCTTGCCGCCGGCGCCGGCTACAAAGCCTCCGCGGGCTCGTCGGCCTCGACCGTCTTCGCCATGCGCTTGGCGAAGTAGTAGATCCGCTTCAGCTTCTCGATAATGTCCATCTCGATGGTATAGGCAGGAATACGGTTCGGCTCCTCGGCCACTAGGCGCAGGGCCTGATGGGCGGCGGCCGAGTCCGCGATGCGCGTGATCTCCTGCTTCATGGAGGTGACGGTGCGGGCGGCCAACTCGTTCTTCTGCGCAACCGCCTGAACGGCCGCCTCCACCGCGCGGTTGACGACGACGTGAAAATTGCTCAGCACCTCGCGTGTCGGCTGGCTGATGGAGACCCCCTCGTCGATGCGCTCGTGGCCGAGCACGACCAGGTTGGTCTCGATGACGTCGCCGATATTTTCCAACTCGTTGACCGCGTCCATCAGCCGGATCAGATCGCTGGTCTGGCGTTCCGTTAAGCTCAAGCGGCTGATTTTACTCAGGTATGAAAGGATTTGGGCGTGCAGGATGTCCACGTCGTCGTCCATGCGCTCGATGTCGTGCAGCGTCTCTTTGTTGCCGCTGAGTATCGCCGGCATGATCCGCTCCATCATGTCGCGCACCCGCTCGCCCATGTGCAGCACTTCGAGCCGCACCCGATCGATCGCCAGCGACGGCGTTGCCAGCAACTCGTCATCGAGATAGCGGGCGCGGACCATCAAGGGTTCTTCTCCCAAGGGCTTATCCGGCACCAGCCACTCCGCAAGCCGCGCGAACTGACCGGTGAAGCTGATGAAAATCAGGGTATTGGCGACATTGAACAATGTATGCGCATTGGCGATCTGGCGCGGGGCTTCCGCCGCGATTCGATCCATCACCGGCAGGTCGGGGTGCTTCGGCGAGATCATCTGCACGAATTCCGCGAGTTGAGCGATGAAGCCGAACCAAATAATCACGCCCGCGACGTTGAAGAGAATATGCACGACCGCCGCGCGTACCGCCTCCCTCGGCTTGCCGATGGCGGCCAGCAGCGCGGTCACGCAGGTACCGATATTGGCGCCCAAGGCGAGCGCGATACCGGCCGGCAGGGTGACGAAGCCCTGGCTTGCCATCACGATAACAATGCCGGTGGTGGCGGCGGACGACTGGATCAGGCCGGTGAACAGCGCCGCCACTGCGATGCCGATCAGCGGATTTTCCATATGCTCCATCAAATCCAGGAACGGCTCGTAGCTGCGCAGCGGTTCCATGGACTCGCTCATGACGCCCATGCCGAAGAACACCATGCCCAAGCCCATCAGCATGCCGCCGTACTGGCGAATGCGCTCCGACTTCGAGGTAAACAACATCGCGAAGCCGACACCGATCATCAGCAGCGCGGCCTGGGTCACCTTGAATGCAATCAGCTGCGCGGTCATCGTCGAGCCGATGTTGGCGCCCATGATGACGCCGACCGATTGGGCCAGCGACATCAGTCCCGCGCTGATGAAGCCCACCACCAGCACGGTCGTCACCGAAGATGAGTTGATCACCGCGGTGACGAAGGCGCCGGTGATCGCGCCCATGAATCGGTTTGTGGTCAGGCGCGCGAGAATATCCTTCATGCGCTCCCCGGCCACGGCCTTCAGGGCATCGGCCATCTGATCCATGCCGAACAGAAACAGCGCCAGGCCGCCGAACAGGCCCATGCCCATGTTCCACCAATTGATGTCGGCGGCGGCAGCAGCGTCGGGATCCGCCGCCAGCGCGACAACGGCGCTGCCGGCCAGCGCGAGACCGAGCAAGACAGCCGCCGAGCGGCGCGAGCGTGCCGAGAGCGGGAGCAGTGCATTCGTGATGCGCAGGCTCATGCCGTTCTGCCCGGGGCTGACTTGACCACCGTTACGGGAACCTTGGCCAGATGCACCACCTGTTCCGCCACCGAGCCGATCAGCAGGTGCTTCCAGCCAGTCAGGCCCATGCTCCCCAAGACGATGATGCTTGCGTTGGTCTTGTCGGCAACCTCCAGGATGCGCGAGCTCGGTAGACCCTTCACGAGCATGGAGTCGAGTTGCTTCAGCTTTTTCAATTCGCCATGCTCCTTGACTACGCGCTGAAGAAACTCCTCGAGCATTTCGGCGGCACCGTCTTCGATGCGCGATAGCTGTTTCTTCTTCAGCGCCTTACTGTAATAACCGGGCATTGAGCTCGGGTCATGAACGACGTGCAGGACAAGCAGCGGACGCTGCATGCAGCGTGCGAGCTCGACTGCGTGCATCAGGGCTGCCTCCGAGGGGGCGGAAAAATCGACGGGTGCCAGGATCGGACCCGGTTTCTGTTTTTCGGTCATCCCTCTTCTCCCGTGCTGTTTGCACCCCGGCCGGTTCGGGTCGCGGCCCGCATTTCTGCGCCGGAGCGGTGGTGGTAGTGGTGGCGTGTCACCCCGATTATTACATTACTGTGACGGTTATATGACAGAGATAGTCGGGGAAAACGTTCGGCCGCGACGATGTCTGCCGTCAGCGCTCCGGCGTCGCGGCTGGCGGGGCGCTCTGCCGGCGACATGTCACTCGGTCATGGTCCCCGTATGAATCAGTCTGTTGTAGACATCGAGCAGCGGCTCGGCGGGATATTTGAGCGGAACCAGGTGACGCCCGGTGCGGGTGATGACACCGACGGTCTTCGGGTTAGCCCCGAAAAGCACGTGGTGATGTTCGATGCCGCCAGCGTTCAACCAGTAGGTGTCGTCCGCGGAAAGCGGCGTATGGCCGACGACAAGCGGCGTGTCTTCGTCGGCTCCCAGACGTTTGCGTAAACGCTTGACATCGCCGCGGGCATAGCCGCCGGGCATGTTGGCATTGCGAAGACGCAGATGCGTGAGCTGATGCTGCAGCGCCGGTTTCTCGTGCGCGTTGATCAGGTCGTCTCTGGAAACGGACATCGTCGGCGCCCCCGCATGGCAGCAGATGAACTGCGGAGAGACCGCGATATAGGGCAAAACGTCGTAGAGGCGCTGCATCGCATCGCGGTATTCGGCGCCTCGGCGGTCGTGCAGCGCCTTTTCCCAAAGCAGCCCCTGCGGTACGCCGCCCTTGTTCACGTCCTCGGAGAAGCTGTCGTGATTACCGCGGAGATAGAACACACGCTCGGGAAACAGCAGCTTGAGCCGGAAGATCAGATCCATCAGCAGCATGGACATGTCCATTTCATCCTCCCTGCCGGGCTCGTCCGGGTGCACCGCGTCACCGACGAGGATCAGCATGCCGCTGCCGTCCTGCAGGGATTCCAGGAAGCCGTTCTGCGTCAGAATGACAAGCAGGTTGTCAATGCGCGCGTGCAGGTCGCCGACGAAGATCGGGGCCGGTCGGCCGGGAAGCTGCAGCAGGCTGCCGGGGCGCCCGTCACGCGCCTGAGGCCGGTAGGGCTCGCGGCCCATCAGTGCAATGACCTGCTCCAACAGGGCCAGGCCTTCGCTGCGCGACGGGCATTCGATGGGACTGCCGAGCAGTTTCGCGAGCCGCTCGATTTTGCGCTTACGCCATCGCACCATCCGGTCGATGAGATCCTTGTCCTTGACGGGGGCGACGCAGGCGTCGCGCTTCGATGACTTTCTCTTCAACGACAGGCCATTGTCGTTCAGCTTCAGGCGCAGGTGCTGCTCGGCCACGACTTTCGGGTAGTCGAGCAGCAGGCGCTGCAGCAAGCTCTCGCGACCGAGCGTCAAAGACGCTCCCTCCGCTAGCCGCACGAAGCCGCTGATACCGTTAAAGAACGTCTGCGGGTCGAACAGCAGGTAGTCGCCGCTGGCATGGAAACGACCGCGTGCGTCGATGACCATCTCGGGGTCCATGTGCAGGCGATAGCCGTCTTCGCCGCCGAGCAGCAGCTGCAGCGTCAACATCGGTGCCGGCACACGCACCTTCTTGGGTCCCAGCCGCACCGAGCCCCGCAGATCCACGTCATCGCATTCCTGCATGTCGTGGATCAGTTCGTCGAAATAGCTCAGGAAGGTTTTTCTGGAGACTTGAGTCGATCGAGCCATTGTCTGCTTCGGTGGTGCTGGTGATGTCGTCGGCGGAAGCATGCCCGCCGGTGAAGGTCGCGTGCGGCGGTCCTATCGCGCTGCCGGCAATTCCTGCCGGCGGATTCCCGGGCCGTACTTTTGCCGTGGCGCCACAGACCTAGGTAGGCGCCGAAATAGTCAGCGCTTCCCGTGCGGGGCAGGATGCCTCGCCATTTTCAAGCGCCCAAGCGCCTGAAAATGGCGCAACCAGGAAACCGCGTTTTCGGGTTCCGTCTGATTTTTCCCTAGGTACCAAGTAGGTCGGTGATGCCGCCGGCCTGCGGAGATTCATCGCGAATACGCATCGGCCGGCTTCGCACCCGCTCGCGTACGTACACCCGCATTCCGTGGCGGTGGAACAACAGCGCGATGCGGGCAAACACATGCAACTGCTCTCGGATCTGGTCCATATCGAGCCTGGCGTCCACCGGATGCGTGCCGGCCCGCGCGCGACGGCAGCGTACTGCAAAGATCCGCTCCGGCGACGGCAGCAGAAATTCGAAGACGAAGCGCCCGTGCCAGTCTACCGAGAGCAGGTGGCGCTTTGCCGGCGGCAACCAGATGCGGGACTCATCCAGTACAAAAGTGCTCCAGTTGTCGAGCCAGCATTCGTCGAACAGGCTGAGACTCTGTGCCTCGCCTTCGAAGGGAAGCCCGAGATGGACCTCTCTGGGCCGCACCGCGAGCCTTTGCGAGCGCCACCAGCCCTTTTGCGCCAAATCCACATAGCCCTCTTCGGGCCATCCGCCGATGTTGCGTATGAAGGTGGACTTTCCCGATCCGGGCGGACCCGTAACGATGATTTGATTGAAGCGCACCGCACGGTCGGCCGGCACCTTTCGAAAGAATTGCACCTCGGCGACCGGCACCAGCTCCAGGCCGAACAGCACGGTCGTCGCAAATGGCCTCGGGCTCGTGGCGGATCGCATCCAAGCAAGACGAACACTGTTGGGCGCAGCCCGCCTCGCGCGGCTGCGTACATGCCGCGTGGCGGCGGGGTCTGCCGGCCGATTAGCCGAAGATCGCTTTAAAGATAAAGAAGAATATCGCGGCCAGTATCGCACCGGCAGGGAGTGTGACTATCCACGAGACGAAGATATTTCCGATGACCCGCAGATCCAGCGCGCCGATACCGCGCGCCAGCCCCACGCCCATGACCGCGCCCACGGCGATATGCGTCGTCGAGACCGGCAGGCCCGTCTTCGAGGCCAGGACGACTGTCGTCGCGGCCGCCAGCGTCGCGCAATAGCCGCGAGTCGGCGTCAGCTCGGTGATGCGCGTGCCGATCGTCTGCATCACCCGATAACCGAGGGTCGCAAGCCCGACCACGATACCGACGCCGCCGAGGATCAGTATCCAGAGGGGCAGTGAAGCCTTCTGCGCGACCTCTCCGCCGCTCTGCACGATGGAAACGACCGCCGCCATGGGGCCGATGCCGTTGGCGACATCGTTGGATCCGTGGGCGAACGCCATTGCGCAGGCGGTGAAAATCATCATCGGCGCGAACACGCGCTCGACGCTTGCGTAGTGGAAGCCTTTGTCTTCGTCGGGGCGCGGCTTGACGCGATCGATCATGAATTTGCCGATGCCGGCGACGAGGACGCCGATAACGGTTGCCGCCGCCATGCTCTCCCAAGTGCTCAAGTGCAGATCAAGATGCTTCAACCCCTTGAACAGGGTCACCAGGCTGACGATCCAGCCGACGGCGAAAATGTACAGTGGTCCCCAGCGCCGGGCGCTGGCGAACGGGTCGGGGGCATTCAGAATCAGCTTGCGGATGCTGAGCATCAACAGCAGCGCGAGAACGCCGCCGAGCACGGGCGAGACGACCCAGCTCGCCGCGATCTGCCCGATGGTGCCCCAGTCGACGGCCTCGATGCCGATGCCCGCCACGGCGAAGCCGACGATGGCGCCGACAATCGAGTGCGTGGTCGAAACGGGCCAGCCGCGGGTGGTCGCGATCATCAGCCACACGGCCGCGGCCAGCAACGCCGCGAGCATGCCGTACACGAGAAGTTCGGGAGAGCCGGTAAGCGGCTCCGGGTCGATGATGCCTTTGCGGATGGTCGATGTGACGGTGCCGCCGGCCAGGAAGGCACCGGCAAACTCGAACACCGCCGCGATCAGGATGGCCTGTTTGACGGTGATGGCGCCCGACCCCACCGACGTACCCATGGCGTTGGCCACGTCGTTGGCGCCTATCCCCCAGGTCATGTAGAGGCCGAAAATGACAGCCAGAACCAGAAAGACGGTCCCGTGGGTGGCGATAATTTCCATGACAACTCCTCGGTGCGGACTCGATCAGGGTTTGCGGCGGCGTGCTGGTACTGTCGTGAAACTGCGCTCGATCGGCAGCGTCGAGCAGTCCCGCTGTCCGCGGGGCGGGGGCGAGGCTCGTGGAAAACGGGATCGCGCGTTGCCCTCGGACATGCCCGCCCTAGGGCGGCGCGCGATCGCGCCGGCCGCGGCGGCTCATCGAGCGATCAGCAGCAACAGGCGGTCGCCGACCTTCTCGGCATAGTCGGCGAGGTTGCCGATCCACTGGATCAGGCGATACCAGAACACGACCGAGACGGGGCTCATGCTGTCTTCGTGGAGGAACAGTTTGCGGCTCAGTGCGATGCCGAGCTCATCGGTCTCGGTCTCGATGGCATTGAGCCGAGTCACCATTTCCTCGACGCGGGTCGCCTCCGGTCCGCGGAAGCCCGTTTCGACCAATTCGTCGAGCTCGCCGATGATGGTATTGGCCTGCGCGCAGGCATCGGTGCAGCGGGCGATCAGTGCGCGCAGGTCGTCCTGCATATCGTCCGGCACCGACATCTCGCGCTGCGCAAGTAGGCCCGCAATGTCTTGGGCCGTGTCGGCGATTGAATCCTGAACCTCCAGCACCTCGAGCAGGTCGCGCCGGTCGACGGGCATGAACAGGCTTTTGGGCAGGTGCAGCCGGACTTCGTTTTTGATGGTGTCCGCCTCGGATTCCTTGGCGAAGATCGTCTCGGTAATCGACGTTCGCTCGGCGTTGTCTCCGGCCATCAGCGCTTCGAAAAGCGGGCCGACCTGGCCGACGCATTCGTTGACCAGCGCCATGTGCTGCTGCATAGGCTTGAAGGGAGAGCGCGCGAACAGCGCTGCAATCGGGTTGGTGGTCCGCATTGTTGGTCTCCTACCCGTCTATTTGGCTCGAAAATCGCCCGGCGGCGCCGGACAGCGTGGGGGCTTTTCCGCGGAAAAAGGAAAGCCTTCGGCCATGATGTCGTGCCCGCGGTGCCGGGATCCATCGCCTCGGGGCCGATCTTTATCGTCGGGGCCGGCGTTCCCGACCGGCGTGTGGAGTGCGTGATAACAGTACATTCACGAAAGCGCAACAAATTTGTAACAATTCGATTGCTGTTTCGGTGCGCGAGCAAGCTAGTCGGAAGCCCCGCGGGCGGGCGAGCCGGGGTTCCGCGGCGGCAGGCGAGTCCGTGCTCCGGATGCGGGCGCCGGTTGCCGACATCGCCGCATTGCGCTCGGCGGCCGCTTGCCCTTGGTTTGCCCTACAATCGCGGTCTATTCCGCGACTAGGAGCAATCCTGTGAGCAAGCTTGCGACCCGGCTACGCATCGGCGAGAAAATCGGCCTCGGCTTCGGTGCCGTCGCGCTGATTTTTCTCGCCGTCATCTGGTACTACGACATGAGCCTGCGCGGCGTGGTCGACGACTACCAGCGACTTCACGGGATCTACGGCGAGCGTCAGGCACGCGCCTTCGCCATCGAGAGCCACCTTGTCCATATGCTGCACGCGGAGGAGCGCTTCCTGCGGGATCGGGATCTGGCCTTGGCGGCGGAGGCGCGCGCGCAGGCCGCGGCGCTGCAGGAGCAGGCCGCGAAATTGGCCGACATCGATAGGCCGTCGCGCGCGACGGCCGAGCAGGTTCGGGCATTGACGACCGAGTTCGTGAGCCGCTTCGATGCGATCGTCGAGGCGTGGCGCATTCGCGGATTGGACGAGACGTCGGGGTTACAGGGTGCTTTCCGGCGGGCGGTCCATGAGCTCGAGGAGCGCGCCGGCCATTACAACGTCGACGGCCTGTATCTGCTGCTGCTGCAAAGCCGCCGCGGCGAGAAGGATTTGGGCCTGCGGCGAGAGCAGCGATACCTCGAGCGCGTGCGGGCGCTGACCACCGAGATGGCGTCCGCCGTGGAGGCCTCCGAGCTGGCCGCGCCGATGAAGGCGCGCCTGCTGGAGGAAGTCGCCGCCTACCGTGCGGCGCTCGAGGACTATGCCGACGACGTCTTGGCGGGTGAGGCGATCGAGGGAGGTAAGGGACCGTTTCGCGACGCGGCGCATCGGATAGAAGCCCTGCTGTCATCCCACCATGTGCCGGGACTGGAGGCAGAGATCCTGCAGATGCGCAGGCGCGAGAAGGACTACCTGCTGCGGGGGGATGCGGCTTACGTCGACATGGTCCAAGGCATTGCCGACGGCATCCGTCAGCGCATCGACGCATCCGCCGTCGCGGAAGACCAGAAAGATGCCTTGCTCGGCCTGCTCGAGGGTTATCGGCGCGATTTTCTGTCTTTGGTCGAGCAGGACCGCCGGATCGCGCAGCTGACGGAAGAGATGTATCGGGCGGTCAACCGCATCACGCCTCTGGCGGAGGCCAACCTGGCCGACGCGAGCAGGGCGATGCAGACCCATGGCTCGGAAATGGCCGAGGCATCGGCGAAGCGCACTCGGCTCGCCGCGGCGATCGCTCTCGCGGCCGCTTTGCTGGGCGCCGCCCTGGCGGCGCTGATCACCAACCGTATCGTTCGCCCGCTGCGGCGCATGGCGGGGCTGACGGACCGAATGACGCGGGAGAACCCGAGCGAAAGGATTCCGACCGACCCGATCGGGCGAGACGAGGTCAATGCCATGGCCATCGCGCTCAATACGCTCGCCGATCATAGGGCCAAGCTCTTGCGTTGGTGGCGCAGCTCGATGAAGGAGGCCATTGCGCTGCGCGACTCGACGCGCAGTGAAGAAGAGCGCGAGCGCCTCGAAGCCGTGCGCGAGCTGCGTGAGGCGCTGGCGGCGAAGCTCGAGCAGCTTCGCGAACTGCTCGGTCGCCTACGCTATCGGGCCGATCGGATCGACGCCGTTGCCGAGCGTCTGCGCGCCGGCAGTGGCGATCGCGGCGGCGCCGCCGAGCTGCGCGAGGCAGCCGCCGAGCTCCGTGCCGCCGCCGACATCGTCGCGAATGCCTGAGCCGGCGGCGGTCCCCGCCGATGCGCGGTGTCGCTCCTCACTCGTGCGCGCGGACCCCGAGCGGCCGTCGACGGGGATCGCTGTCGAGGTCGGGTGCCGATTGGGCATTGCATGCCGCGATGGCCGGGGTCGGGCGCGCGTCGGGCTGCGGCTTCGAGGGGTACGTGGAGTGGCTGTCCCGAGCGTTATCTCATCGGCTCGCGGCGTTCTCGGCGCGATGCCTTGGACCTAGTCACAAAAAGGTAATGAACTGCGGGTTTCTACGGAGTATGCTCCCGGAAGATGCAGATCTTCGAGGGCAATGCCATGAACTCCGCCGAGAAAGACGACACCGATTCCATTCTCGTCGCATTGCTTCTCGACGAGACCGGGCAAACCTGTCTGCGATACGCCTGTCACCGTGCGCTGCATACGGGGCAGTCGGTGACTGCCGTTCATATCGTGCACGAGACGCCGGAGACCTCCGGCGTCTATCACCGTAGCAAGCACGCGGCCGGGCTGTTGCCGGTCGGCGAGATCGCCCGCCGGATGCTCGTCGATTTCATCGCTGATTGGCGCCGGGAGCACCCCGAGTTGCAGACCGTGGCACTCCAGGCGTACGCGGTGGCCGGCATCCCCGAGACGCGCATCCCCGAGCTTGCGGAGCGCACCGGCGCCGAACTGATCGTGCTCGGTTGTCGAAAGCCTCGTGGCCGGCGGTGGTTTTTCGAGCGCTGCGTGGCGCGTTCCGTCATGCGCCGCGCGCGCTGCCCGGTGATGATGATCGACGGAAGCGGCCACCCCGTTTCTCCAGAGAGGTTTCTTCCCGGCAATTCCGGCACCGGACCGGCATCGGCCGCCGAGGCCGGCTGAGCGCGCCTCTCGGGCAGCGCTGCCGCACGCTCCGGTCCGCACGCAGACACGGTCTGCCTCTGCCGCTTTCCGGTCCAGCCTACGCCCGCGTCCAGTGAGCCCGCGTCTAGCGAGCCCGCGTCTTGTGAGCCCGCGTCTTGTGAGCAGGAGCCCCAATGTCCGAAACCCCGCAAGTCGACCCTGTTCGTGTGCGCCGCATGCTATGGACCGCCCAGCTCGGAACGGTTCTGCTGCTGGGTGCGCTCGCTTGGCTGTTGCCGGATCTCGCCGGCGTGCCGCCCCGGCCGGGCGTTGCAGCCGTGATGCTGATCGCGGGCGCGGCCGCGATCCCGCTGGCGCCGATCGCCGCGCGTCTACTCGGCATCGGCCGGCCGCGCGCCGATGTCAAAGTGCACGCCGCGGGCGTGCCGGATACCGCGGCGCGGGCACCGGGAGCCGCTCAAGCGCACTTTATCTTCCTGCTCGCCCTCGCAGAGCTACCGGCTTTGCTGGGGCTTGGTCATGCGGTGCTCGGCGGCAACCCGCTCTATGCCGTCGCGCTGGTGGGTGCCTCGGCGCTGTTGTTGTGGATCTACCGCCCGGTCGCCTGAGGGTGCGATTGGTTCCATCATGAGCGCGGTGTGCGAGAACGATGGCATTCGATCGAGCCGTCACCTTGCCGCCGACGTCGTTGCATCCCGGCGCCGCGCGGCTTCCGCCGCGACTGCGGTCGGCGGTGACGTCGGCTCTGTTGCGGTGGTAAACCGGGGGGCCGCGCATCGGTCACCGCCCAAGGCCCGCGGGGGAGCCCGCCCGCGTGCTACGGGGGCGCGCTCAGCAACACTCGGTCTCTATGGATTCGAGCAGGTCCGCCAAGTCGGACTCCTGCCAACGCTCGAGAAGATCGCGCAGATCGTTGAGGTGGCTGTGGATGTGGTAGAGCTCGTCATGCGCGGGACCGCGATCCCCGTCGAGCTTGGCGGCGAAATACGTCCAGAACGGATCCTCGCGCCCATTGGCGGCGGCCGTGCGCAGCCGCTCGACGATCGTGCTCGCTTTGCGGTCACAGTCGAGTCCGACGAAGGTCAGGTAGCGGTCAGGTGCGGGGTTGCTCGGTGAATGGCTCATAGCTTCGGGTCTCGAGATCCTGCTGCCGTATCGCGTTCGCACCTGCGGAGGCGTGGCTTGTCTTGAAGACAGGTCTTCAAGACAGGCATGGCCGCGCCGCGGCGATGAGAGGCTAGGGTCGGAGCGAGGCGGTCGCGCGATGCCGTCGGATGACGGCTGCGTTCGCGCTCGATGCGATGACGGCGGCGTTGTCCGCTTTCATACAATTCGACTCTCGGTCGCTGGTTTAAGCATGAATTGCGCCATCAGCGCCTCGGCGCGACCGGCCTCTTGCCCTCCGCGGTCATGGCAGAGGGCCGCTCGGTCGGGACAGTAAGATGGCACCGCGGATCTGCCTCGGCACCCGCGGGCGTTCGAACAGCGCGCGAAAGCGGCCTCGGGGTGCTCTGCCTCGGGGCCGCCGAGCGCCCGGTGCCGCCCGGTTCATCGGCGCCGGCGCGCGATGTGCGAGAATTGCGCCGCCATGGAGCTTCGGCGCGAGTTGTCGGGTGGATGCCGTCGCGTACTGCGGACAGTTTGAACGATGTATACCAACGATCGGCTGGTGATTCTCGACGCGGACGGTACGACCATCGATGCCTTCAAGGCGATCGAGAAGACCTTCGCTCACCACGGCATGGACATCGGGCCGCTCGCCCGTTTCCAGAAGCGGCGCAACATCTTCAAGTACCTGGGCGGCATCAAGGAGATGCCGACGAACCTACGCCGGCAGCTTGGCCGCCAGAAGCGCAGCCAACTCATCGCAACGCTGACGGAGGTCTACCGGGAAGAGGCGCTGCTGTTCGACGGTATTGAACTGCTGATCCGGCGTTTGGCCGAAGAGCCGGACGTGAAGATCGGCGTCGTCACGCGCAACATCACCAACGACCCCGTGGCGACGCTGACGCGATTGTTCGAGCGTCACGGCATCGAGCCGGACCTGCTGGATTTTCTCGTGCACCTGCCTCTGGCCGAAGATAAGCTCGGGTATTTCCGGCAGACGCGCGAGCAATTCTCGATCAATCCGGCCCGTGCTTACGCTTGCGGCGACGAGGCCAAGGATTTCCGGGCCGCGATCGGCACCGGTATGCACCCGTTCATGGTGGCCTACGGCTTCGAAGACTTCGAGCGGCTGCACGGCAAGCACGAGATCCCGGCCGAGATTATATCGCGCTCGCCGGATGAACTGGCCGCGCGCGTGCTGCACGCGCTTGCCCTGCACTGCGATTGACACTGCGATTGACCCCGGGATCGAGCGCGTCCGCAAGACCTTGGGCGCGGGCGCCGATAGCGTGAATCCCCCCGGAATTCCCCTGATCTGGCTGCGCTTCGGACATTCCTGACCTGCGCGGCGCCGGCCCATTTGCCGCAGCGCAGCGCGGCGGGCCGGCCAAGCAATCCACGGGACGCCGCTCATGGGTATTGCGGCGATGCGATTCGGATCACAATAACCTCTTCCGACATTGGTTTTATGGCATAAACTGTGATGGAAATCATAAAATCCCGATGAATAATGTCGCATCAAGAGTCGTATCGTCGGCTCGAGATGTTTGCGGGCCCAAGCGTCCGTGAGCTGCTTTTCGGGGCGGCCTTTTCCGGTAAGCGCTTGAAAATCGAAACCGCCGCCCCGCATTCCCGCAGCCGGCATACGATCATCGGGTCAGGCCCGGCGCGCAGGTGCGGCATTACCGACGCGAAGGTTGCCTACAATTGTGATGCATGGCCACGCCGCGCACGACGGTCGTTGCCGCGGGCGATATGCAGCGCGCTGCAATGGCCTCCCAATCGGATGGGCGGGTAGGTGTCGGAAATTTGCGCTTTTGCACGCCGCAACCGATGACGAGCCGATTCTCGAGGGTGTTTGTCGCAAATCGGCCGATTCGAAGTGCGGGCCCGTAACTTTATGATTACAAAGCGTAGAAAACGCGAAGCTGCGGAGGCTCCCTTGCCGTTCATCACCCCATCCATCGTCGGAAAGAGCTCGTTGGTCGTTGTCGTCGACGATCAGACGGCCGGGCGCAAGATTCTCGAGCAATTGATTCGCAGTATCGATTCGAGCCTGGAGGTGATGTCATTCGGCGACGGTGCCTCCGCCATGGAATTCATGCGATCGGCGACCCCCGATTTGATCGTCACGGATTACATGATGCCGGAGATGGACGGCGTCAGCTTCATTCGGCGTGTCCGCGCGGTGCCGTTTTGCAGCGACGTGCCGATCATCGTCGTGACCGTCGTCGACGACAAGCGCGTTCGTTATCAGGCGCTCGATGCCGGCGCGACGGACTTTCTGAGCCGTCCCATCGATCAGCACGAGTGCCGGGCGCGGTGTCGGAATCTGCTGACGCTCCGTCGCCAACAGCAGATCTTGAGCCACAGAGCGAAGTGGCTGGAGGGCCAGGTCGAGATCGCGACCCAGGAGATCTTCGCCCGGGAGGAGGAGACGCTGCTGCGGCTGGCGAAAGCCGGCGAGTATCGCGACGAAGTCACCGGCAACCATGTGCTGCGGATGGCGAAATACTGTGGACTGATGGCGGCCGGGCTCGGCTTGAGCGAGCAGGAATGCCAAGCGATCACGCTGGCTGCGCCGATGCACGACATCGGAAAAATCGGCATTCCGGACAATATCCTGCTCAAGCCGGGGAAGCTCACCGATGCCGAGTTCAACGTCATGCGCGGCCACACATGGCTGGGCTACCAAATCCTCTGCGATAGTCGCTCGAAGTACATCCAACTCGGTGCGACCATTGCCCTGTCCCACCACGAAAAGTTCGATGGCACAGGCTACCCGAAAGGGCTGAGCGGCGACGACATTCCGCAGGCGGCTCGCATCGTTGCGGTGGCCGACGTGTTCGATGCACTGACGTCCGTGCGCCCCTACAAGCGCGCTTGGAGCAATAAGGACGCGCTCGATCACATCCGCTCGCTGTCCGGAACCCACTTCGATCCCGCCTGTGTGAAGGCCTTCATGGGCTGTCTGCCGGAGATCGAGGGAGTGCGTAATCGTTTGCGGGACGACTTCGGCGACGATCCCGGCCAAAGCGTGCGAGCGAATGAGTGCTGACGGGTGCCCTGCGCTGTTCTGTTTTCTGCGCCGGACCCTAGGGAAGGCGTATAGAGAGACGATTGCGCGGTTTGCCGGCTGCCCCGACAGCGAGCATGAGCAAGCCCTGATTCGCGTGGTTCTCGGCGGCGTCGCCACGCTCTACATGCTGTCCGCGGACTTCGGGACGGCTCCGCCGGTTGCCGATTTAATCATCCCCTGGGTCGCCGGGCTCTTCCTGACGTCGTCGCTGATTCTGCTGATCGCGGTGCTCAGCAATTTCGGCCCCGCGGTCGTCCGGCGCCTTGTCGGTATCGTGCTGGACCTGTCGGCGACGTCCGTCGCGATGACATTCGCGGGCGAGGCCGGAGCGCCTTTGTTGGCGCTATATCTGTGGGTCATCGTCGGCAATGGCTTCCGCTACGGGCCGCGCTACCTGGCGATCGCGACGCTTGCCAGCGTCATCGGCTTCGGCGGCGTGACCTACTTTTCCGAGTTTTGGTCATCCCACCCGCTGTTCAGCAGCAGTTTCCTGCTGGTATTGTTGTTGATACCGGCCTACGTCGCGGCCCTGCTGGCCAAATTGCAGGACGCGGTTCGCCAGGCAACGGAGGCCAGCCGTGCCAAGAGTCAATTCCTGGCCAATATGAGCCATGAGCTGCGCACGCCGCTGAACGGGGTCATCGGCATGAGCGACCTGCTCATGGATTCGGACCTCCGCAGTCAAGAGCGGGAATTCGTCAAAACCATTCACACCTCTGCGACGACGCTGCTGGGCATCATCAACAATGTCCTCGACTTCTCCAAGATCGAGGCCGGTCGACTACCCATCGAGGATGTGGATTTCGACCTCCACCAGCTCGTGGCCGAAACCGTCGCGCTGTTCGCCTCCCAAGCCGAGCGCAAGGGCATCGCGCTAGGTCAGCACTTCGATCCGCGCGTACCGTTCGCGCTGCGTGGTGATCCGCTGCACCTGCGCCAAGTGCTGATGAACCTGATCGGCAACGCGGTCAAGTTCACCGAGCGCGGATGGATCGAGATCCGAGTCAAGCCGGCGGATGGCGCCGATCCGGAAGCGCCCTGGCGGTTGCGCTTCGAAGTCGAGGACACCGGCATCGGCATTGCGCCGGACGACCACAAGCGAATTTTCGAGAGCTTCCGGCAGGCGGACGTGAGTACGACGCGCCGCTTCGGCGGGACCGGCCTCGGTACCGCCATCGCACGTGAGCTCGTCGGCCTGATGGGCGGCGAGATCGGATTGCGCAGCGAGATCGGCCGGGGCTCGCTGTTCTGGTTCGATCTGCCGCTCGGGCTTGCGCACGTCGCTGCCGACGAGTCCGAGCAGGCGCTGGCCGGCGAGCGCGTGCTGATCGCCGGCGACGGCGCGGAAATGGCGCAGTTGACCGACGTACTCGCATCGTTCGGCATGCGCGCCGACATCGCGCGATCGATTCCCGAGGTGCAAGCGGTGCTCACGGAAGCGGCGCAGCAGAACGCCTCGCACCGGATCATGCTGGTCGACGAGTCCTGCTTCGACGTGCGCGACATCGGCAGCCTGGCGATCTGCGGCCGGGGCGATGCGCCGCCGCTGCGCTTTCTGCTGCGCTCCCCCGGCAGTGGTCACGGCGCGTCTGCCCCGCCGGCGGGCTACCGCGATGTCTTGGAATTGCCGCTGAGCCGGCGTGAGCTGTTCAACGCCGTGCATGCGGCGCGCAGCATGGACTCGCTGCCGGAAAATGTCGTCTCCCTGGCGGAATACTACCGCCGCATGGCGCCGGCCGATCGCTCGGCGCTGCAGGTGTTGGTCGCCGAGGACAACGAGACCAATCGCCGTGTGCTGAGGGCCATCCTCGAGCGCGCGGGACATCGGGTTACCGTGGTCGAGCACGGCGAGGCTGCCCTGGATGCCTTGGCGGACCCCGCCAGCGAATTCGATCTACTGGTGCTGGACAAGAACATGCCCGGCCTCAGCGGCTTCGATGTCTTTCGGGCGCAGCGCTTTATGCTCGGGCCGCGTCCCATCCCGACCATCATATTGTCCGCCGACGCCACCGAGCACTCACTTTCGGAGAGTTCCGAAGTAGGCGTGGACGCCTACCTGACCAAGCCCGTCGAGAGCCGCAAGCTGCTTGCGACCATCGCCAAGCTCGCGCAGGAGCGCCGCGACGGCGCTTGCGTATCGGAGCCAAGCTCCGACGAAGCAGCACCCGACGACGCGGAGCCGATCGACCGGGAAAAGCTGTTGTCTCTCCGGCAACTCGGCGACGGCAGCGCGTTTTTCGAAGAGCTCGTCGACGGTTTCCGGCGTGATTCCCAGCGCTCCATCGAAGAGATCGAAAGCGCCCTGCAGAGCTCCGACTACCCGGCACTGCGGCGCGCGGTGCACGCGCTCGAAGGCAGTGCGAAGGAAATGGGCGCCGTCTCGCTCGCCGGTTGTGTCCGCCGGTTCCGCGATCTGAAGCCGTTCGAGCTGCAGTCTCAGCAGGCGAAGAGCATTGCGTCCGAAATGCGCGAAGCCAGGACGCGGGCGCTCGAGTTGCTGAATGCCGATGAGGTACCGGCGCGCGACGATAAGGCAAAATGACCGGCAGTTCGCTGCCCTCGGCGCCGCGCATCGCGGGGCCGTCCGGCTCTGGCAAGGAGCCGGACATCGGCGTGCCTCGCCGTTCAAGCCGCTTTCGCGCCGACCTGATGCTGACGGGACACGAGGCGTTCCATCATGCGTAAGTCGCGCTTTTCGAGCTTCATCGCGGTATCCACCCAGATCTCCAGGATGCCGATCAGCTCTTCATAGGTGATGGGGTCGGCGAGATCGCGCACCTGGCGCACGGCACGGAAGCCGTTGCGGGCGCGGTTTTCGCGCTTGATGTGGTCGTAGACGGCCATTTCTCCCTCGCCGTCCTCGGCCAGCACGTCCACCAGTCCCATGTCGTACAACGCTTGTGCGCTATATACCTGCCCACCCAGGATCATCCGCTCCGCACGCTTCGGGTCGAGTTTACGCGACAGCAAGCTATAGGCGCCCATGCCGGGGAACAGATTGAACAGTACCTCGGGGAAGCCCATCCGCGCGCTCTTCTCGGCAATCACGACATCACTCGACAAGGCGGTCTCGAAGCCGCCGCCGAGGGCCTCTCCTTGGACCAGCGAAATCGTCGTTATCGGACGGTCGAAGGAGATGATGTTTGCGTACAACGCGTCGATGCACTGCCGGCCGTAGGCGAACAGGCCGTCTCGGTCTCCGCTCTGTACGCAGGTGCGGAACAGGTCGAGATCACCGCCCAAGTTGAAAATCCCGTCTTTGGCGGAGGCGATGACGTGGTAGTCGATCCCGCTATGGGCACCGCCGTAGCGCACGCTGTTGCACCAGGCGTTCAATTCCGACAGGAGCGCAGTGGAGAAACAGGGCCGCGGTGCCGCATGCATGTAGCACCAGGCCACGCGATGCTTTTGGTCCGTATGCACCGAAATTTGCTGATAGGAAGGATGCAGGTTGCTGACGGTGGAGATGTTGGAGATTGAGTTCATGGCGTCCTCACAATGGCCGGGGGTTGCAGGCGACCGATCGAAAACGATCGGTGTCTAGGGAAAGCCGCTCTCAGAGCGCTTTATTAGGGTGAAATGAGCCACCCTGCCCGCCGCGGCAGCAACGGGCTTTCAATCGCAAAACAGCAGCAGAGGTCGGATCCTCGGGAGGGTGCCGAGGGAACTGCTCAGCGCATTCCGTGCGGTGGAATCAGATTGAGGAACTGGTCATGAATCGCGAACCTCATGCGCTTGTAAGTGCTGGTTTAAAAAACGGAAAAATAGACTGCAAGGCGGCCGCGAAAAATTTCTGCGGTCTGCTTCATAGCCACAACATACGACGAGCGCACCTGTGCAAGATGTGATGTTGTTCTCGTTTAGTGCGAAATTCACTTGACTTGTCTGTCATCCTATTATGAAACCTAAAGCCAACTTCGTCATTACGTTAAACACAGAAACATCAAGCGTCTTTTCGGATGGCGGCGAAAAGTGTACGTAGCCACGCTTGATGTATCCTCAAGGCAGTATTCGAAAAGCGGACGAGAGCTGTATGGTAGAGACGGCAGGAGTTGGATACGTTTCGGGCGGCTTGGGGAAGGAAGGATCGCTCATCGTGTGTGGGCACACGGT
Organism: Thiohalocapsa sp.; assembly: GCA_021736785.1. GTDB lineage: Bacteria > Pseudomonadota > Gammaproteobacteria > Chromatiales > Chromatiaceae > Thiohalocapsa. Next base: position 18,532 of record JAIPFF010000052.1, read on the forward strand.
ATCCGGTCCGGTTGCTGATAGGTCATCGGCCCGCGGTGACGTTGGTCGCGCGCCTAAAGAGTGTCCCCGCCATGCAGGGGCCGCTGTCGGGAGGCAGTAAAGTGCAAGCGCGGGCGACGCGCTTTTGATGCGCCTTTAGGGTTCGACCTCGGCGGTCGGCTACTGCGCAAGCGCGGAAATATGCAACATGTTCCGAGCGCTTCGGCCGTGCCCCGATTGGAGGGAAGCCGGTGGCGTAAAATGACAGGGATGGGGAAACGGGGCCGTGGCCTTGCCTGCGTCGCGTCGTCATTCTCTGCCCGAGCAATCGGCAGGGTCGCGCAAGGCGGGCGCCGCGGACGCTTTTCCCGGGGCGATTGAACCGAGGCGCGCGGCGCCGTTGGATGGCGCCGCGGAGGGTTTGCCGTCAGGCGGTCGAGATGTTGGCGCCCCGGCGCAGGTACGCGAGCGCCAGCAGCAGCAGCCCGGCGACAATCATCGGCAGGCTCAAGAGTTGACCCATTGTCAGCCAGTCGAACGCGAGATAGCCCAGATGCGCGTCCGGCAGGCGCACGAATTCGACGCTGAAGCGAAACACACCGTACAGCAGCAGGAACAGTCCCGAAACGGCCATCATCGGACGCGGCCGGCTGGAAAACCACCAAAGCACGGCGAACAGCACCAAGCCCTCCAGGCAGGCCTCGTACAGCTGCGACGCATGCACGGGTATACTCCATTGCGCATCCGCGGGCAGGCCGGCGCAGTAGCTCGGAAAACGCTCGCACGGCAGACGCATGCCCCACGGCAGGCTGGTTGCGTGCCCCCACAGCTCACCGTTGATGAAGTTGCCGACGCGGCCCGCGAAGAGCCCGAGCGGAACCAATGGCGCGACGAAATCTCCCACTTCGAAAAAACGCAGTCGATATTTGCGCGCAAACAGTGCGATGGCCATCAACACGCCGATCAGGCCGCCGTGGAACGACATCCCGCCTTCCCAGACCTTGAGCAGGTTGAGCGGATTGGCGAGGATTTGATCGAAGCCGTAGAAAAGCATGTATCCCAAGCGTCCGCCGGCAATGGTGCCGATGACGCAATAGAAGACGACATCATCCACCATGTCCGTCGTCCAGAGCGATCCGGGGCGGCCGGCGCGCCAGCGCCCCAATAGCCACGCGGCGGCGAAGCCCACGAGATACATGAGCCCGTACCAATGGATTTGGAGCGGGCCGGCGGCGAGGGCGACGGGGTCGATATCGGGGTAGGTGAGCATAGCGGCGAAATTCTATCATGTGCGCGTGGCAGGACCGTGACGGGCACGATGATGCCGCGGGCGTTGGTCCCCGCGCGCACCGCCCGAGACCGAGCAATTCCCGATCCCAAGCACCGCCGGATCCCAAATACCGCCGGATCCCAAATACCGCCGGATCAAAGACCCGTCCGATCCCAAGACCCGAGAGAGGAACGCCTTGAACGAGCTCCATCGTATCGCCAACAAGCTTCGGGCAGTCGCGCTCGGAGTCGATTACTGGACGGTTCGCGTCGTGGAGCAAGTGCACGAGTCGCTTGCTGTTCGCGACGACGTCGCCGAGCCCGCCGCGCTCGGGTCGAGCATGGGGGCCATGGTCACGGTCGTCGAAGGCGCCGGCATCGGCTACGGTGCCTCCAGCGACCTCACCCCGGCCGGCATGCAGCGCGCCTTCTCGCAGGCGCGCGCGGCGGCCGCTCTGCATGCGCGCCTCGGTCTGTTCGATGCCCGGCTGCAGCCCCGCAGCCGATTTCGCGCCACTTACCGGGCCTCCGTGGCGGAAGGCTGGGAGACGCTGCCCACGGAAGCGAAGCTGGAATTGCTCTTCGATGCCTGCGCCCGGCTCGACATCGACCCCCGCATCGTCGAGCGTGCTGCCTGGCTCGAGCACCGCCGGGTGCAGCAGGTGCTGATCACGTCCGACGGCGGCGACGTTGCCCAACACTGGGAATACGTGCACTGCGGTCTCGCCGCGACTGCCCATGCCGACGGCCAGACCCAGACGCGGCGCGGCGGCGGCGCGGATTCCGCCGGGCAGGGAGGGCTCGAGCGCATCGCCGCCGCGGGCTTCGTCGAACATGCCGAGCGGGTCGCCGCCGAGGCTGTCGCGCTGGTGGAGGCGCCTGAGTGTCCCTGCGGGCGGCGGGATCTGATTCTGCTGCCGAGCCAGATGACGCTGCAGATCCACGAGTCCATCGGCCATCCCCTCGAGCTCGATCGTATCCTCGGAGACGAGCGCAACTACGCCGGAACCAGCTTCGTGACGCCGGACATGTTCGGTTCCTATCGTTACGGGTCGGATCTGCTGAATGTCACTTTCGATCCCGCCGTGCCGGGTGAGCTCGCGAGCGCCGTCGCCGACGACGACGGCACACCGGCCGAGCCCGTGCATCTGATCCGTAACGGCCTGCTCGAGCGCCCGCTGGGGGGGCTGCTGTCGCAGCGGCGCGCGGGGTTGCCCGGAACCGCCAATGCCCGCGCCTGCGGCTGGGATCGTCCCCCCATCGACCGCATGGCCAACATCAACCTGGAGCCCGGCGAAGGCACCCTCGCCGACCTGATCGCCCGCGTCGAGCGCGGCGTGCTGATGGACACCAACAGGTCCTGGTCCATCGACGACAGCCGCAACAAATTTCAATTCGGCTGCGAGCTCGGCCGTTTGATCGAGGACGGCGAATTGCGCGGCCTGGTCCGCAATCCGGGCTACCGCGGGATCTCGGCGGCGTTTTGGCGCAACCTCGACGGTGTCGCCGGCCCCGAGGCGCTGGAGGTGCGCGGCGTGCGCAACTGCGGTAAGGGCGAACCGGGGCAGTCGGTGTACGTGGGGCACGCCTCGCCGCCGTGTTTGTTCCGCGATGTCGAGGTACTCGGGGGCGGCCTATGAACAGGGATGCATTTTTTCGGCTGACCGATCGCCTGGTCTCGGGCCTGCGCGGGCCGGAGGTGCTGTTCGCCCGCCTCGGCACGGAGGACTCCGGCTTCGTGCGGCTAAGCCGTAACCGGGTGCGCCAGGCCGGCAACGTCCACCATGCCGCGCTCGGACTGACATTGATCGACGGGCGCCGTCAAGTCGACGGCGATTGCGACCTGTGCGGCGATTTCGACAGCGACACCGCGAGCGCCGGTCGGCTGCTGGAGCGGCTGCGCGAGCATCTCGCCCATGTGCCGGATGACCCCTATCTGACCTTCTCGGAGACCCCGAGCGAGTCCGAGCGCGTTCTCGGCGCGGACCTGCCCGCCGACGCAGAGGCCATCGCATGCCTGACCGGTCTCGCCGAAGGTCTTGACCTGGTCGGCATCTGGGCCGGCGGCGATCTCGGCGAAGGGCTGGCCAGCTCGCTGGGCCATCGGCATTGGCACCAAAGCAGCAGCTTCAACCTCGACTGGAGCTGCTACCTGGATCGCGACAAGGCCGTGAAGGGCAGTTACAGCGGCTTCGACTGGCGCCCCGAGGCATTGGCGGAGCGCCTCGATCGTCAGCGACCGCTGCTGGAGATCATGCGCCGTCCGGAACGGCGCATTGCCCCCGGAGGCTACCGGGCCTATCTGGCGCCGGCGGCGGTGCAGGAGCTCATGGACATGCTGGCTTGGGGCGGCTTCGGCCTCAAGGATCACCGCACCCGCCAGACGCCCCTGCTGGCGCTGGCGGAGCAGCAGCAGCGCCTGCACCCGTCGCTGAGTATCGTCGAAGAGCATGCCAGAGGATTGGCCAGCGGCTTTACCCCCGAGGGCTTCGTGAAACCGCGCGCCGTGCCGCTGATCGAGGCGGGGCACTTCGGCCGCTGCCTGGTCGACGCCCGCAGCGCCGGCGAGTACGGCGAGACCGTCAATGCCTCCGCGGAGTATCCGGAGTCGTTGGCAATGGCGCCGGGCGACCTTGACCCCGATCGGATCGCCGAGCGTCTGGGAACCGGCCTCTATATCGGCAATCTCTGGTACTGCAATTGGTCCGACCGCAATGCCTGCCGCATTACCGGCATGACGCGGTTCGGCAGCTTTTGGGTCGAAAACGGCGAGCCGGTGGCGCCGGTCGCGGTCATGCGCTTCGATGATTCGCTGTACCGGTTGCTTGGCGATCGGCTCGAAGGCCTGACCTCCGAGCGCGAGCTGATACTCTCCGCCGAGACCTACGACGGGCGCTCGACCGATAGCTACTTGCTGCCCGGGGCGCTTGTGGGTGAAATCGCACTGGCGCTTTAGGCGACCGCGCACGCCGTAAGCGCGTCGGACATTCCGTGCAGGGAGATCGCCGATGGCGGTTCTGATTTACGATGCCGGCGGCCCGGCGGAGCGCCGATATCCGCTTCGCCCCGGTTTGAGCACCATCGGCCGCGCCCGCGACAACGACGTCGTCATCGGTCACAGCAAGGTCTCGCGCCGGCATGCGGAGATCGTGCTGGTCGCTGGCCGGGCCTATTTCAAAGACTTGGGCAGCAGCAACCGCAGCCACGTCAACGGCGAGCCGGTGGTGCTTGCCGAGCTGGCCGACGGCGACGAGATCCGCTGCGGCGGCGCGCTGCTGCGCTTTTCGGCCGCCCCGGACCCCACCCCCATGGATCCGACCGACAGCGAGACCTCCGGCCGGGCCGATTGCCCGGGCGAGCGGCCGGAGCAGGCACGGTGCATGCCGGGGCAGCCCGCATCGACGGGCCTGCACGCCGGGGCGGGCGACGAGCGCTCGGTCATCCTGATGCCCGCGCGCCCGTCCGCCGAGCGCGCGCTTGCGAAGCTGGAGATCCTGCTCGAAATCGGCACCCGGCTGTCTGCCCCCGGCGACGTGGACGGCCTGATGGAGCGTGCGCTGTCGCTTTTGTTCGAGTACATGGCCGTGGACCGCGCCATGATTCTGCTGCCGGACGCGGACGGCCGACTGCAGCCGCGCACGTTGCGCACGCGCCCGGGCATCGATGCCGATATCGGCTTCTACAGCCAGCGTATCGTCGATACGGCGCTGGCACAGCGTCGTGCGGTGCTGACCGCCGACGCCGGCGTCGATACCCGCTTCGGCGGCTCGGAATCGGTCATTGCCCAGTCAATTCACGCGTCGGTCTGCGTGCCGCTGACGCTGCGGGGCGATGCGGCCGGTGCGCTCTACGCGGACAATCTGTCGCTGGGGCATGTCTACAGCAACGAGGACGCCCAGTTTCTGGCCGCGGTGGCGGCGCAGATCGCCGTCGCGCTGGATAATGCGCGGCTGTTCGAGCGCATGCGCGAGGAGGCCGTCTATCGCAGCCGGCTCGAGCGTTTCTTTCCGGAGGCTGTCTCCAGGCACTTGCGCGAGGACGATATGCTCGCGGTGGCCAGCACCGAGATCACGGCATTGTTCTGCGATATTGCCGGCTATACGGCGCTGTGCTCGACGCTGGCGCCGGAGCGCGTCATCGTCATGCTCAGGCGCTACTTCCAGTTGATGGTCGAGGAGATCGTGTTTCCCTTCGGCGGAACGCTGGAGAAATATATCGGCGATGCACTACTGGCGGTCTGGGGGGCGCCCTATCGGCGAGCGGACGATGCCGACCGCGCCGTACGCGCGGCGGTCGAGATGCAGCGCGCGGTGACTCGCTTCAATGCCGAATGGGCCGCGCAGGGCAATGCCCCCATCGCGATTCACATCGGCATCGATACCGGACCGGCCGCCGCCGGCAATATCGGCTCGGAGCGGATGCTGCAATACGCCGCCATCGGCGATACGACGAACCGTGCGAGCCGTATCTGCAGCGCTGCCTCCGCCGGCGAGATCCTGGTCGCCGAGCGGACGGTCGCGGCTCTGAAGGACGCGCACCACCTGCTCGAGCCGCTGGCACCGGTGACCGTGAAGGGGAAAGCTGCGCCGCTGCAACTGTGCCGACTGCGCTGGCGCGAGCAGTCGTGAGTGGCGTGTCCGGTCAGTTCCGCTGCAGCGAGCGCAGAAACGCGCGGCGCTGGTCGTCGTCGGGGATCGCCCGGGCGAGCCGCGCGTGCAGGTCGTCCAGCGTGGTTGCCTCCTTCAGCGATGTGCGGATCAGCATTCGGGCCATAGGTCCGACGTAGTCCGCGAGGCGCTCCTCGAGCGCACGCCGGGCGATCGGCTCGAGTGTCGGCGGGTCCGCCGGGGCTGCAGTGCCGCCGCTGCCCGTACCCGTGCCTGGCGATGCTGCCCGAGCGCCGCCGAAGTGGCTCCCCGAGGACACCCCGGGGTCGGTGTCGATGTCTCGGAAACGCCGCAGAAAACGCTCCCGGTCGCCGGCGTCGGCGATTTGCGCAGCGAGCGCCCCGCTCAGCGCGTCCACGTCCTTTGCGCCCCGCGCGTGCTTGCGCACCAGCAGCTTGGCCAGCGGACCGATGTATTCACTCAGCTCGCGCTCGATGGTCGCCAGCACCTCGGGCGCCCAGCTGAATGCGGCATCGGGACCCGGCCGGGGCGGCAACTCGCCGAGCGAGGTCGGGTCGTCGGCTTTGCATGGCGCGAGCCCGGACATCAAGTCGAGCGCGGTGCGCTCGTCCAGGCTGTGCTCGATCGCGGCGGCCATCTCGGCGGCGGAAGCGAACCGCGCCGCGGGCGAGTCCCGCAGCCCGCGTTCCAATAGGTCGAGGAAGGCCGCCGGAAGCTTCACCGGATCGCCGATGCGCAGTCGGGCGACGATCGCCTGTGCGCCGCCGGGCTGCGGGCGAATTCCGCTGACCAATTCCGTCAGCACCACGGCGACGGCGTAGAGGTCGGATGCCGCGGTGACGGCACGCCCGAGTAGCTGCTCCGGCGACATATAGGCCGGTGTACCGAGTACCGCGCCGATCTGAGTCGCCTGGGTGCTGTCGATACGAGCGACACCGAAATCCGTCAGCTTTGCGGTGCCCGAGAGCAGCACCATGATGTTCGGCGGCTTGATGTCGCGGTGCACGACGCCGTGGGCATGGGCGTACTGCAGTCCGGCGAGGATCTGCAGCATGATCGCTGCCGCATCCTCCGCGCGGAAGCGCTCGTTGCGCGCCAGGCAGGACTTGAGCGAGCGTCCTTCGACCAGTTCCATGGCCATGAACGGCGTCTCGTCTTCGACCCCGACATCGTAGATGGTGACGATGTTCGGATGATCGCAGCGCGCGGCGGCGCGGGCCTCCTGCTGAAAGCGGCGGACATACTCGTCCACGTCTTCCGCCTCGAGCAGGTGCGAATGAATGGTTTTCAGCGCTACCGCCCGATCAATGGCGATGTCGTAGCCTCGATAGACTGTTCCCATGGCACCCTGGCCGAGGATACCGTCGATGCGGTACTTGCCGAGCCGCTCCGGTGTCTTCAGGGTTGTCATCGACATCCGCGTACCCCGGTCGCTAGGGCGTGCGCTCGGCGCCCATGGTTTGCTCCAGCATTTCCATGGCGCTGCCGAGACTGACCCGCATTCGGTTGAACGAGCGTCCGAGGGACGCGATCTGATCGCGGCCGGCCACTTCGAACGGCGTTGCGTCGTCCTGGCCCTTGCTGACCTGATCGGCGATGCGGGCCATGCGGTTCACCGGCCTGATGACGATGTAGTAGAGCATCACGTTGATCACCAGCGCGACGAAGACGAAGATCCCGGCCAGCCCGAACATCAAGGTTCGGAATGCGCGCTCGGCGCGCGCGAGGGGCACGCTCATCGGTACCGAAACGATCTGCGCGCCGATGATCTCGTCGAGCTGCCAGCCGAAGCCGTTGCTGTCGCCGTAGAGAGCGATCAACGTTTCGGGGGCTTCCTGCGGCGTGCTGTGGCAGGCCAGACAGGTCGGATTGGTGATTTGAATGGGCTTTGCGAGGTAGAGCGCCTTGCCGTTGACGGCCTCGCGCTCACCGATGATCGACTGCTGCTCGGGATGGTTGCGGAACCATTCGATGACGTCGGCTTCCCAATCCGTTGCCCGGTCGGCCGGATTGGTGGGATTCAATGCCGCCTCTTTATAGGTGTAGTCCGCGTAGCTCTCGCGCATGCCGCGGATATTCTTGGTCGCGGCGTAGGCCGGGACCGTTTGCGGCAGGAACTGACGCTTCATCTGCAGCGTGAGTAACGGGCGAATCTCCTCGACCGTGTAGCTGCGGATCGCCGTGGCCGCTTCCATCATGATGCCCGCCTGCAGGAGCACTTCTTCGCGCGCATTCTGCTGCAGCAACTGGTTGGCGAAGTATCCGGCCAGGGTGAGACCGGCGGCCGAAGTCAGCAATAGCGCGATATTGAACTTCGCGGTCAGGCCCATCGATGCACCTCCGGTTGAATGACGCCGGTCGAATGACGCCGGCGTTCGGGCTATTCCGACGCGTCGGCTGACGCCCCGCGGCAGACGAGCAGAGCGTCGTGCGCCTTCGAGAATCCCGTCAGGCTGATGTCGAGCCGTTGCGTCTCGGTCACGGGCCAGGTGGGCCAGTAACCAAGACGCAGCTGCGCACGATAGCCGCGGCGAAACTGCTCGACAATGTCGTCGACGGACTGCTCGAAAAGCGCCGACTGCGCGTCGAGCGGAAACGGCACATCAGGCGCGAATGGCGGTCCGTCGTCGATGGAAAGACCTTGGTCCGGATAACTGTTGTCGATATTGGAATCGGTGACCACCCGCAGTGCCCGCGGACCGAAGATCAGTTGGACTCGGGCACTGCCGTAGCCGTCCGGCATCGACAGCGGCTGTGAGATCAGCACGCAGGTCTCGTCGTCGCCGCGCTCGACGCGCCAGTTCGACTGCGGCAGCTCGGCCGCTTGGCCGGCGTGGCACGCGGCGGCGGCCAGCAGCGCGAGGGTGCACGGCGGCCCGCGGCGCTGCGCCCGCCGCAGCGCCGTCCACACACCCGGTCTACGAAGGTCGGGCAGGAACATATACGGATGTCCGAATCGGTCGTTCGACTGCCGCCGTGTCGCGAGTGCAGTCGCCGGCGCGTTTGTCGGCGGCGACCTCGGGCGCCGCCCTCGGCCGCAACCCGGCATGACGGCGTGAGTGCACTTTGTCCCCGCGTCGACCGGAGGCGCCTCGACGGATGACGAGGAATCCCCGACAAAGCTTACCGGGACGCTAAGTTAACCGATCAATGCCCCGCGGTCACGCGCGGCATAGGCGGCTCTGCATGCGACCGGAAGCCGTCGGCCGCGTACACCGAGAGGCGCAGCGTTCGGCACCGCGACGCGCGCTGGCGGCACGGATGCGCTCCGAGATCGCTCGGAGCCGGCCGGGGCATTATCTTTAAGCTGTTGGTTTATCAGCTTTATACTTGAGTGTCTTGGGTAATTTTACCGCCTGTCGACGCGACGAGCACTTTTTCAATGGGTTACGTTCTTTAGTTGCGGAGAGCCTGAGAATTCACCCGAAAGCAAAAGACAATTCAGGGCATTATGCAGATGTTAACAATGGCTGTGGATAACTCTGTGGACGAGGCTTTTGCGGTTGCGGTAAGTGCCCGGTCGCTTGGCGAATTCCTGAATTCGGCTAATTTTTGAGCAGTCGGTGTTTTGTTTTCAAAACAAAGAGATAACGCATCGTGGTCGCTTTCGGCGAGCCGTATGGTCGATCCCGATCAAACCTTGTCCGGTGGGGCGGTTCGGTGTGCATAACTCGACGACTCCGCATCGATCGCCGCCTTGCTTTGTAGGGTTTGGGCGGATAGTCAGCGCTCGATTGTGCTGATCGACGCCGGTATTCGAGACGGGGATGCCCAGAGATCCCGGTGCCCGACGACTATGTCGGAGCGTCCGGCCTCGAGCCGGCGCAGGCGTTGCGCCCGCCAACCGCGCAGCCTCGGGCCCAGGTCCGGTGCCATTTCGAGCGCTGCCCGTAGCCAGCCGTCCAGCAGGGCTTGCTGCAGTAGTGGCTCGTTCGGGCCGATACGCCAGTCGCTCCGGGCTTGGCCGATTGCGTAGCCGAGCGCCGAGCATTCCCGCGCCGCGGTCCTTGCGGCGGCCGGTCCCAGCGCGGCGCCGAACCCTTTATCGGTGCATTGGTGGCGGTTGACCAAATCGATGACCAATTCGTCGTCCGCGTGTGGCGGCGACAGCCGGCAGCGCCCGTCGTAGGTGAGGGTAAACAGGAGCCTGCAGCGGGCGGCGCGGCATTGGCCGAGAAGCCTGCGCAGCCAGTCGATGGAAACCAAGTCCAACAAAGCCGACGCGGTGACCAACCCGCCTTTGGGCAAGTGCAGCGCAACGCTCGGCCCTGCGGCTGCCGCTGCGGTTTCCGAAGCCGCCGACGCCCGCATCGGAGCCGCGCACAGGTCCGTCTGCAACATCCGCCCGACGCAGCGCCAGCCGGGTCCGCTGATCGAGAGCCCGCTGCCATCACCGTGCACGCTATAGCCGGCTGCGGCTCCCCAGGCGCGGGTGCGCAGCACGAGCCGCTGCAACAGCCGCGGATCATGGTCGACGCAGCTCCAACGTTGCTCAAGGTATCCGTATGCGGCCAATAGCGGGGCGGTATGGCGCAGGTTGGCACCGGTGCCGCAGCCGAGGTCGAGCACTTCCAGCGTGCCGGCCCTGTCGGATGCCGTGCCGGATGCCGTGTCGGATGCCGTTCCGGATACGGCGCATTGCAGCAGTCCGTCCGCGCGGGCGCGCCGGTCGGCCGGCTCCCGCAGCGCGAGCCAGGCGTCGCTGAAATGATCAGACATCGCGCAAGATCTGCGCAAAGCGGCGCGCGCTCTGCGGCCATTGGATCAGCCGGCCGCGGGCACGCCGTGCGCCCGCGGCGAGCCGCTCGCGCAGCGCGGCATCGGTGAGCAGCCGCTCGAGTGCCCGCGTCAACGTTCTCGGGGAGCCGGGCTCCACCAGCAGACCGGCATCGGCGGGAACGGTGTCGGGGATCGCACCGGCCGTTGTGCCCAGCACCGGCAAGCCCCGTGCAAGTGCTTCCGCATAGGCCATGCCGAAGCCTTCGAAGCGGCTCGGCAGCACGAAGATGTCGGCCGAATGGTAGTGCCCGGCCAGCACATCGGCGTCCACTTCGCCGCATAGGTCCACGCGCTCGGTGAGCCCTAGATCCGAGATCCGAGCGCGCAATGCGTCGGCGGTCATCGGACAGCGCGTCAGGCTGCCGACGCAGGTCAGTCTCCAAGGCGCCCATTGCAATGCCGCCAATGCTTCGATCAGGGATGCGTGGTCTTTGCGCGGCGTCACCGTGGCGACACAAAGCAACTGGGTCGGACCACCGCCGGAGCCCGCCGCCGACGCCGCCGGGTCGGTCCCCGGCACGACGACCGCCGCCGGCATGGCGCCGATCAGGCCGGCCTCGGCGAGGTGGCGAGCGGTCGCGGGGCTGGTGACGATGACGCGGCGCACCGCTGTCAGGGCCTGGCGCTCGCTGCGCCGCAGCGCCTCGGCACGCGCCGCGGGCAGTCCCGTCTCCAACGCCAGCGGATGATGCAGCAGCGCCACCAGCCGCAGCCTGCGACGGTGGCGCGCGACGATGTCCGGCATCGCGCCGAGGGCCAAGCCATCGATGACCGTCAGCGCGCGATCGGGGATGGCTGTCAGTGCGGCATCCGCATCTGCGAGCGCATCCTCGTCCGGGTGCGGGAAGCTCCCGTGCAACTCCCTGACGATCACCTGCCAGCCAAGCGATCCGAGGCCCTCGATGATGCGCCGGTCATAGCCCGTGCCGCCGGTGGCGGTGTCCAGGCTGCCGGGCAGCAGGAAGTGAAGCAGGTGCATGGCGCGAGCGTCCTTTACGCCGGGCCCGTCCGCCGGGGCTCGGCATCAATCGCCGAGCGGGCCTTCGTAAGCGGCCCTTGCAACGTGTGACTCCGACAGCGTCACGCGCATCGTGGTGAGTCCGGCGCCGCCGGGCCCGAGCGCGCCGGCGGCGATGCGTGCGGCGATGCGGTCGAAAATGGCCTTGGCCAGGAATTCGGTGGTGGTGTTGCTGCCGGCGAACGCGGGCTCTTCGTCCAGGTTGCGGTAGTCGAGCTCACCGAGCACTTCGCGCAGCAGCATGGAGCTCTTGCCGATATCCGCGACCAGGCCGTCGTCGTCGAGTACGGGGCGGCGCAGCTCGCAATCGACGATATAGGTGGCGCCGTGCAGGCGCTGGGCCGGTCCGAAGACCTCGCCGCGAAAGCTGTGGGCAATCATCATATGATCGCGGACGCAAAGGCTGTACATCGGGGTCTCCTGCGGGATGACGATCGGCGCCTTCGCCCGCCCGGTGCGCCCGGGTCGGAGATGCCGCCGGCTGATAGTCGTCAACGATAGCGAATACGATGCATCAGTGTATCGCCGGGCTCGGCGGCGAGATGTTTCTGGATCAGCGGCAGGCGTTCGAATGCGTCCTCGCCGGTAATCAATATTTCCGTGGTCTCGTCCGCGAGCAGCGACAGTGCCAGGGACATCCGCCTGCGGTGGTCCCAGCGTGCGCGCTGGGAGGTTGCAACGTGGCCTACCTGGGACGAGCGCAGCGTCAGGCGGCGCTGGTGAAAGTCTTCGCCGAGGGCGAGCGGAACCGCGCGCGTACCGAACCAGCTCATCTCGACCACGGTCGCCTCGAAGCCGGCCAGGCGCAGCGCCGTCGATAGGCCTTGCGCAGAGCCGCTGGCGTGAAAGACGACGTCCTGCTCGCCGCTGGCGTGCTCGGGCAGACGGAACGCGGCGCCGAGGCGCTGCGCGATCGCCGCCCGCCGCGGATTGCAGTCGATCAGCTCGACGCTGCAGCCCGGCAGGCCTGCGCAGAGCCATGCGACCAGGCAGCCGAGGGTGCCGGCGCCGACAACGGAAATACGGTCGCCGATGCGCGGCGCCGCGTCCCAGAGACCATTGATGGCCGTTTCCAGATTCGCCGCGAGCACCGCGCGCCTCGACGGCACTTCGTCCGGCAGCGGATGGACCTGGTCCGCCGGAACCTGATAGATGTCTTGATGCGGAAACAGGCAGTAGACGCGAAGCCCGAGCAGCTCCGACGGGCCGTCCTCGACGATGCCCGTGCTGATGTAGCCGTACTTGACCGGTCCCGGGAAGTCGCCGGCCTGGAACGGCGCGCGCATGCGTGCGTATTCGCTGCGCGGCACTTCGCCGCGAAACACCAGCGCCTCGGTGCCTCGGCTGATGCCGCTATAGAGTGTCCGGATGCGCACCCAGCCGTTGGGCAGCGCCGGCAGGTGCTCGGAGCGGATCTCTCCTCGGCCGGGCTCGGCGATCCAGAAGGCGTTTGCTTGTATCGTCTGTCGCATGACTCGATGGCGTCTCGTGATTGGCTGCTCGACACGCGGTGCCGATCGCACCGGCTCGGGCCCTCGTGCGCCCGTCGCGCCGGATCGAGCGTCGCGGTAGGGGTATGGGCGAGCCGTGCATCAGCTTGCCCGATGCGCGGTGCGTGCGCCGGGCCGGACGTGCTCGGGATGCCGGAGCGGTCTTGCGATGCCGGTGCGGTACGCACGTCGACATCACCGCTGCAGCACCGCATAGATGTCGCCGGAGTTGGCCGCTTGCGGCAGCGCGCAAAGCCAGGCCCGGATCGCGTCGGCACCGAGCCATTGCGCATGCACCAGACGCTGACTCTCGCCGAGCGCGGCATTGAACCGGTAACGCCCCAGGCGATCCAACTCCTCGAGCGCGGCAAGGGCCACACCGCGCTGTATCGTCGTGAACTCCACCGATAGTGCCGGCAACGGCTGGCTCAGCCCGCGCAGCACTTCCGCCTCGAAGCCTTCCACGTCGATCTTCGTGAAGGCGGGACTGCCGAAGCGGGCGATCAGCGCGTCGAGCGTGGTCTGCGCTACCTCGATGGTCCGCTCCCAGTGCTGTCCTTCCCAGCCCGGCGCGTCGGCGGCCGCGCCGATGAAAGCGGTCGAGGCCGAGCTGACGGTCGGGTTGTCGACGTTCAGGTACATGCGTAGGCGACCTTCCGCCGCTCCCACCGCTGAGGGCACGATATGGACATCGCGGCGGCGCCCGTAGAGCAGTCGCAGCAGCATGACGGGGCCCGGCTGCGGCTCGACCGCCACGACCTTTGCGCCGAGTCGGCGAAAGCTCGCGACGCGGTCGCCGACGTGGCTGCCGATATCGAATACCAAGTCGCCGCGGCCGGCGAAGCGCGCGTGCATCCGGTCGAGGTCCGAGGCGCGGCCCCGTCGGTAGTAGATGCCGACCGAGCGGGCGACGCCGAAAGCGCCGCGCAGGCGCTTCAGCGGCGTATCCGCAGCGGTCGAAGCGAAGCGGCTCATTCGGCCGTCTCGACGGCCGTGTCGCCAAGGCCGCCATACGCGCGCGGCCCAGCCGAGCTGCCGGCCATGCTCGGCAGGTGCAGCGCCGCCAGCGGCGCCGCCGGGTCTATTTCGTCGGGCGTGCGCCAGAGGCCGATCCGTGCCAGCGCCAGGCCAAGCGACGGCAGTGCGGTGAGCACGGCGATCGGCGCCGCCAGCAGCGCGCCGGCAAAGAACGGCGAGAAGAAGATCACCCCGCCCGCGCCGTATGCCGCGAGCCAGCCCGCGGCCGCGACGCCGACCAGCGTCTGAGGCCACAGCCGGCGCAGGGCCTGCCCGACGCCGATGCGGTGCACCGCACGCCGCTGCGGTCCCCAGACGACGGCTCGGCCGAACAACAGGCCTGCCATGAACACCGTGTGCGCAATGGCCATGATCGGTGCCATCAGCGTCGAGAACGTGATCTCCGCCGCGGTGCCGGTCAACAGCCTGCCGCCGCCGCCGAAACGCCGGCGCTTCATCGGCGACATGAGCAGGTCGGCCAGGGTCGCGAGCTTCGGCGCGAAGATCATGGTCAGCACGAGGATCAGCAGCATTTGGCCGCTGACCGGCTCGTAGATCGGGCCATCGTCGAAGCCGGTGCGCAGCGTGCCCAGGGTCATCAACGCCACCCAGGCCGGAGAGGAGACGAACATCAGGACCGCGAGCCCCAAGTGCACGCGGCTGATCGGATGTAGCCCGTTCATGCCGCGCAACTTCAGGTATTGCAGATTGCCTTGGCACCAGCGCAGGTCGCGGCGAATGAATTCGGTCAGCGTGGTCGGGTTTTCTTCCCAACTGCCGTTTTCCACGGGCATCACACGTACGCCGTAGCCGGCACGGCGCATCAGCGCGGCCTCGACCTGATCGTGGCTCAGTACCCAGCCGGCCAGCGGTCCGCGACCCGGCAGTTCGGGCAACTCGCAGTGGGCCGTGAACGGCGCCGAACGAATCAGTGCGTTGTGGCCCCAGTAAGGACCGGCGTCGCCCTGCCACCAAGCGCTGCCGATACTGTAGCTTTTCATGCCGAGGCGCATGCCGAATTGAAACGGACGCGCGAAGGCGCTCGCCGTCGGCAGTCCGACCATCAGCGTCTGCAGAATGCCGAGATCCGGGGTCGCCTGCATGACGCGGACCATGCGCGTAATGGTGTCGGCGGACATCAGGCTGTCGGCGTCCAGCACCAGCATGAAGTCGTAATCCGCAGCGTGGCTCAGGCAGAAATCGCGGATGTTGCCCGCCTTGAATCCCGCGTTGTCGCGGCGGCGGCGGTAGGACACCTCGATCCGGCCGCGCCAGCGCTCGGCGAGCGCCGCGACCCTGACCTCTTCCTCGGCGATGATTTCGGGCCAGTCCGAATCGCTGAGCACGAAGACATCGAACAGGTGTCCGTCACCGGTGCCGATCAGGTCGTCGACGATCAAATCCAAATTACGGCCGACGATATCGACGTCTTCGTTGCGGATGCAGCTCAGGATCGCGGTCCTGGCCGTGATCGGTGCCCTGTCATCGACATTGGCCAGCGGCGGGCAGACCGCGGTTGCCGGGTCGGACGCGGTGCGCATGAGCATGAAGCCGGCCAGCGCATTCCAGAAGCCGATGGCGGTCCAGGGCAGCGTCAGCGCAAAACAGGCCGTGATCGCGAAGTCCAGCCAGCCGAATCCCCCCGGTGAAAGGGCCCGGATCATCAGCGCGATGGCCGCCGTGATCGTCGCCCCGACGGCCGTCGCGAACAGAAATCGACGGCTGCGCATCGGTAGGCCGGCGAGCGGTCCGGCGGCGTCGGCCGCCGCTTGATGGCTGGAGAGCATGTTCATGGTCGCCTTCAGAAATGGCTCCGTGGCGGTTGTTGGTTCACATCGGAGCACGCAAGTGAGCGCACGGGGCCGCGGAGCGCCAAAGCATCGCGGCGCCGGCTCGGCGCTTTGAGGTCCGAATCTGTCGGGGCCGCGCTCTGCTTGACGTCGACACGCTGTAGAGGGACGGATCGCCGTGTACGGCCGCCGAGCGGCTGGGATCGACGGAGAACGGCGTGCGCCTCCCGAGTTAATAAGGAGTCTTCCGGGTTCTTCAAGTGGCGGCAGAGCCGGCCGCGCAGCGCTGTTGCGGCCGGATAGCGGGCGCCGCCGGGATGCGGCCGTGGAAGGCGAAGGCGCGCCGCGGCGGTATTCGGCCGCTGGTGTTGCGGTCGATCCCGGGCGTCTGCCTAGCGGCCTAGTCGGGGAACTGCGTCGGTCCCGCCGTGTCCGGGCTGCCCCCGGTCGCCGCGCGCAGGCGCTCCAGAGCCGCCCGCGCCCGCCCGGCCTCGAAGCCGGCTTCGGCGACGCGCTCGCACAGGGCCTCGCCTTGCTCGACCACGAGCGACAGCTGGCCGGCATCGAAGATCTCGCAGACGGCCGCGATCTCGGCGGGGGTCGCGTGCAGCAGAGCGGGCGCCAGTTCGTCCGGTCCGATCGGGCTCTCGGGATGCAGGATATCCGCGGCGAGGGGCTGCTCGAGGAGGCGGAAGTGGATCTCGCGCGCCGCTTCCTCTTCGCCGAGCTCTTGGCGGGCAAGCGGGTCGCTGCCCGCCTGACGCCGGATGCTGCGCATGATGACGTCGATCAGGCGGCGGATGGCGTCCTTCTCCCTGCTATGGTCGTCGGGCAGACCGCAGGCCTGCTCGAAATGGCGCTCCAGGGACTCTTTCAATGCCAGGACGCGCTCGCTGCCCACGTCGGGCGGCAGCTCGGCGGCTTCGCGCACCAGGCCGGCGAAGGCGTCGCGAAAGGCCTCCATCTCCTCGTGGTCCGCCTTTTGCGCGGCCAGCAGGTCCTCCGGGGCCACCTCTCGGGGCGGCAGCGCGAACAGCGGGTTTTCGTGCCGCCGGCGCAGATGGCGCTCGCGCCGGCCGGGCTTGTGTGTGAACGGGAGATCCATGGGCAATGGCTCGGGGTGATGCTTGTTCGCGCTTCGGGCGTGGTCTTCGGCCGGTCAGCCGCCGCGCACCGGGCGGCCTTCGACGAGGGTTTCATAGACGGCGGAGTAATCCGCGTCGCCGAGCCCGCTGCCGGCGGCGCGCAGCAGCGCCGCTTCCAGTGCAACCAGCGGAGCGGTATCCATGGTCGACTGCTCGGCGGTCCTGCGGAACAAAGTCAGGTCCTTCAGTAGGTGCTTCAACGGGAAGTTGGCCGTGCCGTAGTCGTGCGCCAAATATTTATCGAGCTTCTTGTCGAACGTCGGCGCGTACAGCGCACTCTCGCGCAGCAGCCCCATGAACTGTGCCACGTCGATGCCCTCGTGGCGGACCAGGCCGAGGCTGAAACAGAAGCTGGCGGTCAGTCCGGCGATGAGTTGATTCATCGCGAGCTTCAGCGCCGCGCCTTGACCCACCTCGCCGATGCGTTGCGGCTGCTTCGACAAGTGCGTTAGTAGCGGCAGGCAGCGCTCGTAGAGTGCAAGGTCGCCGCCGGCCATGATAATCAGCGAGCCGCTGCGCGCCTCGGGCAGACTGCCCAGCACGGGGGCCTCCAGATACTCCCCGCCGGCGCGGGCGACGCGCGTCGCGATGCGCCGGCTCTCGTCCGGGGCGATGGTGCCCATCTGCAGGATGATGCGCCCGGCCAGCGCCCCGATGCTGTCGGCATGAAACAGTGTCTGCTCGATGGCGGACGCATCGCCGAGCAGCAGCAGAACCGCATCGGCGCCGCCGATGGCATCCGCGGCCGTCTCGGCCAGTGTCACGCCGTCCAGGGACAGCGCCTGCGCCTTCTCCGGCGTTCTGTTCCAGGCCGAGACATCGAAGTGCCTGTCTTTGAGCCGAATCGCGATCTCGCTGCCGAGCAGCCCCGTGCCGAGCACTGACACCTTCATAATCGTTTCACCTGTGGTTGTCCGGCGGATGGTTGTCCCGAGGAGGCGCTTGCCGCACGCGGCATGGGCGACAGTCCGGCGCCGGTCGAGGCGCCGGTGACTAGCCGCCCCCGCGCAGCATCTCCATCACCGGTGCCGTTAGCGGGCGAACGCCGCGCCAGAGAAAGAACGACTCCGCGGCCTGCTCGACCAACATTCCGAGCCCGTCGAGCGCCCGGGCGGCGCCGTGCTCGACGGCCCAACGGCAGAAGGGCGTCGTTGAATCGGCGTACAGCATGTCGTATGCCCAACCGTCGTCGGCCAGACAGTCATCGGGGATGTCCGGTACGTCGCCGTCGAGTCCGCTCGATGTGGCGTTGATGATCAGGTCGAAGCGCCGGCCTGCAAGGGCATCGAGGCCGCAGCCGTGCAGATTTCCGTTGGTGCCGGCACGCAGCGCATCCGCCAGCCCCCGTGCCTTGTCGGCGGTGCGGTTGGCGATCACCAGTTCGGCGGGCCCGCTGTCCAACAGCGGTTGCAGCACGCCGCGGGCGGCGCCGCCGGCGCCGAGCAGCAGCATGCGCTTGCGGGCGGGCGCGAAGCCGTGGTTCCGGGTGAGATCCCGCAGCAGGCCGACGCCGTCGGTGTTGTCGCCCCGAAGCAGTCCGCCGTCGAGCACGATGATGGTGTTGACGGCGCCGGCGGCCTGCGCGCGCGAACTGTGGTCTGCGAGCAGCGCCCAGGCCTGTTCCTTGAACGGCACGGTGACGTTCAGCCCGCGGCCGCCGGCCGCGACGAAGCTGCGCACGTCGCCGGCGAAGTCGTCCGGATTGCCGAGAATACGCCCGTAGTCCATGTGCTGATGGGTCTGCGCGGCGAAGGCGCCGTGAATCGCCGGCGACTTGCTGTGCGCGATGGGGTTGCCGATGACGGCGTAGCGATCGGTCACCGCCCGCACCCCGCCGTCAACGACCGCGGGAGCCGGCTGCGGCGTGGGTCAAGCATCGTTGAGCCAGCGCGCGGCGTCTTTCGCGTAGTAGGTCAGGATGCCGTCGGCGCCGGCGCGCTTGATGCTCGTCAGCGCCTCCAGAACGACGGCGCGCTCGTCGAGCCAGCCGTTTTGGCTCGCGGCCTTGAGCATCGCGTACTCGCCGCTGACCTGGTAGACGAAGGTGGGCGCGCCGAAGCGGTCCTTGACCCGGCGGACGATGTCGAGATAAGGCAGGCCGGGCTTGACCATGACCATGTCGGCGCCCTCCTGCAGGTCGAGGGCAACCTCGTGCAGGGCCTCGTCGGAGTTGGCCGGGTCCATCTGATAGGTGTACTTGTCGCCGCCGCCCAGGTTTGCCGCCGAGCCCACCGCATCGCGGAACGGGCCGTAGAAGCTGGACGCGTACTTGGCGGCGTAGGACATGATGCGGGTGTGGATGTGGCCGGCCTCTTCCAGCGCTTGTCGCACGGCGCCGATGCGCCCGTCCATCATGTCCGACGGCGCGACGATGTCGGCGCCGGCATCGGCGTGCGAGACGGCCTGCTTGACCAGCACCTCGACGGTGGCGTCGTTCATCACGTAGCCGGCGTCGTCGATCAGCCCGTCCTGGCCGTGGGTCGTGAACGGATCCAGCGCGACGTCGGTCATGACGCCGAGGCCGGGCACCGCGTCTTTCAGCGCCCGCACCGCACGCTGGGCCAGGCCGTCCGGGTTGAAGGCCTCGCGAGCGTCCAGGGACTTTGCCTCCATCGGCGTCACCGGAAACAGGGCCATGGCGGGCACGCCGAGCGCCGCGATGGTCTGCGCCTCTTCCACCAGCAGATCGATGCTCATGCGCTCGACGCCGGGCATCGACGGCACCGGCTCGCGCTCGCCCTTGCCTTCCAGCACGAAGACCGGATAGATAAAGTCGTCTGGTGTCAGCAGCGTTTCGCGCATCATGCGGCGCGAGAAGTCATCCCGGCGCATCCGGCGCATGCGGGTCATGGGATAGGCGGAACGGTTCGGCAGCACGTCGGTCATGGCGGGAATCTCGCGGCAGCGCTAGGGTTTTCGGGAGGCCAGATAAGATAACGCAACCGCAGCATCCCCTCCAGCCCGTGCCCTGAATGCGCGTTCCTTGCAGGCAGCGGCGCGCGGCACAACGATGTCCGCCGGCAGCGCCTTTCGGCGAGGCGCTGGGTTGCCGCGGCGCACGACCCAATCTAGTCGGTCGCGCGATTGTTCGGCCGATTCCCGGGACCCTCGAGGCGGCATGCGACAGCGGCAACTTCTCTCTCGTACTCGCGTTCATGCCCCGGGCGCCGGCGGGTCGGATTCAAAAGGCAGGTGATAGATGCACTTCGAAACCCATCGCAGCGATAGTGTTCACGCGTTCGACGTGGACCAGGAAGGATTCGCTTCGGCCGTGATCGAGGCCTCGCGGCAGCGGCCGATCCTGGTCGACTTCTGGGCCGACTGGTGCAGTCCCTGTCACCAATTGTCGCCGCACTTGAACCGGGTCATCGACGAATTCGACGGCGAGATCGGGCTGGCGAAGGTCGAAGTGGACGAGGGCGACAACATGAAGCTCGCCGGCCACTATCGCCTGCGCGGCTTCCCGACGGTCATTCTGTTCGTCAACGGCGAAGAGCGCGGGCGCTTCAGCGGCGCGCGCTCGAGTCACCAGATCCGCGAGTGGATCGCGGAGCACCTGCAGCCCTCGCCGAGCGGCGACCGGGCGGCTTGAGCGGGCGCGCGCGGGGCACCGGCGTCGGGCCATGATCAAACCGCTGAGAAGCTACGCGCTCGCCGCCCTGTTGCTGCTGATTCCGTGGCCGCAGGGCGCGGCGGCGAGCGGGGCCGACCTGAGTCCGCCGGAGCAGGTGATCCAGGGGGTCTCCGACGAACTGATGCACGTGCTGCGCGAGGACCGCCGGCTGCTCGAGACGGATCCGGCCTACGTCCATCGCCTGGTCGATCGGCTGTTTCTGCCTCATGTCGACTTCGATCGCGTCTGCGCGCTGGTGCTCGGTCCCTTCTGGCGCGACGCCACGGCGGAGCAGCGCCGGGCCTTTCAGCAGGCCTTCAAAGACCTTGTCGTCAACACTTACGCCCACGCCGCCGACGAGCTCAGCGCCTGGGAGATCCGCTATCTGCCGGTTCGGGCGTCGACGCGCCCGGACCGCGTCGTCGTGCGCACCGAGGTGCTGCGCCCGCGCGGCAATCCTGTCGCCGTGGACTACCGCATGGTGCGCCGCGACGGCCGCTGGCTGGCCTACGATGTAGTGGTGGAGGGGGTGAGCTTGCTGACCAATTACCGAAGCGCCTTCACCGGCATTGCCCGCGAGCGCGGCCTCGGCGGATTGATTGCCGAGTTGGAGAGGCGGAACGCGACGCGCACGGCGTCGCAGACCTCGGAATAAGGCCCCGAGCGCGAGGCCGCCAGGGTCATCAGTGCGCCGCAAGGGTCCGGCGGATCCGGTTGTTGTCGATGCACACCACAGGATTGCGGTGGTCTAGGTTGTGGACGCCGTCAACCGCCGGAGGCAGCCGTTCGCGGAGCCCGCTGAGGACGGCTATTGTCATGGCGCGTCACTGAACCTCGGCGACGCCGTGCGCGTTCCGGGTCCGGCGGACTGCTCGGTCGACTTGTGCGACCTCTTCTGACGGCGCGCTTTCCGCCTTCCTTGGCTTTGTGCTCGGGGCTATCAGGCCGCCGCGACCACCTGCCGGCCGTGCTCTGCCGGAGCACGCTCCGCGGCCCGGTTCAGCGCCGAGAGCACCGCCCGCAGCGAGGCGCCGACGCTGTCCCGATCGATGGCCGCGCCGGCGATGCGCTCGCCGTCGATGGCGAGCTGGATGTAGGCCGCGGCCTCGGCGTCGGTGCCGGCGCCGATCGCATGCTCCTGGTAGTCGAGCACGTCCACCGCGTGTCCGCCGAACCGCCGCCAGGCGTCGGCGAAGGCCGCGATGGCGCCGTCGCCGTCGCCGCTGATGGCGTGCTCGCGGCCGTCGACGGCGACGCGGGCCTCCAAATGATCATGGCCGTTGCGGCTGAGCCGATAGCCCAGCAGCCGTGCCGGCGCGTCGTCGCGCACGAAGTGCTGCTCGAACAGCCCGCGGATGGTCTCGGCATCGATGATGCCGCCGCGCCGCTCGCTCTCGCGCTGGACGACGATCGCCAGGTCCTGCTGCAGCCAGCGCGGCAGCGTCAGGCCGTAATCGCGCTCCAGCACGAAGGCGATGCCGCCCTTGCCGGATTGGCTGTTGACCCGGATCACGGCCTCGTAGCTGCGGCCGATGTCGCGCGGGTCGATGGGCAGATAGGCCACCTGCCACGGGCTGTCCGGGCGCTGGTGCTGCAGGGATTTGCGGATCGCGTCCTGGTGGCTGCCGGAGAACGCGGTGTAGACCAGCTCGCCGACCCAGGGATGGCGTGGCGGGCAGGCGATGCCCGTGCATTCCTCGACGACGGCGACGATACGGTCCGGGTCGCTCAGGTCGAGCCCGGGGTCGATGCCCTGGCTGTAGAGGTTCATCGCCAGCGTGACGATGTCCATATTGCCGGTGCGCTCGCCGTTGCCGAGCAGCGTGCCCTCTAGGCGATCGGCCCCGGCCAAAAGGGCCAGCTCCGCGGCGGCCGCGGCGCCGCCGCGGTCGTTGTGGGTGTGTAC
>JAIPFF010000090.1 GCA_021736785.1 Thiohalocapsa sp.
CGAGGCCGACAACGAAGGAGGTTGTCCGATCCGCGGACAGTCCCGCACCGGCAGAACGGTGGCCCCGCACCCCGGGCTGCCTGAGGGGCCGCGGTGCCGCCGCATCGGAGCCGATCAGGCTGCCGCGCACCCGCACGACGCCGCGGTCTTCCCGGCCGTCGATACGCAGCGACAGCATCAGCGGCGCGCCGTGCATGGCGATGATGCCGTCCATCAGCGCCGGGCCCAGCGCGATGCGCAGCCCGTCGGCGCCCGGCTCGGCGCTGAATTGCGGGTGCCAATAGGGCGTCGGCTGCCAGTGACCGTCCTGCCCGAGGAAACGGCCGTCGTTGCGCTGAATGGCGAGATTCACGGACTCCGCCGGCTCGCTCGGCCCTTCGACATGCAGCAGGCCGCGGCCCGGTCCTGCGGATTCCAACAGAAGCTTCAGTGACATCGGGCCGAGACTCCTTGACCTGCTGGGGTTCGATCGGGGGGCGCGATTGCGATCGGCGCGCGCGGCGAAAGGACCCTCATGGGGCCGCCACAGCCGATCCGTCGATGCGGGCCAAGATGGTGCCCAGGCGCGCATTGTGCTCGGCGGAGATCTCCTGCCCCGCCGAATGCCCGGCATTGGCGATCGCCACGGCGCGGAAGGCCTCGAACCAGTCGAGAATGTAGTGCCCCGAGTAGTTCACGGGCGCGTGGCCGAGTAGCGGCAATGCACCCGGCGGGATCAACGGCGGCGGCTCGAAGACGCCTTTGCCGGCGTCGAGCAGCGAGCGCGGGCGTGCATCGAGATCGATATCGTCCAACCCGAGATAGTCGACGAAGCGGGCAATGCGACCGTGCACCACATGGACCTGACGCTCCGCAAGGCCGGCGCGCTTGGCGGCGGCCTGCCCTTCCGCCTCGTCCACCAACCGGATCAAGTCCCCTTCCAACCCGAGGCGGTCGGCGGCGGTGATCAGCTCGCCGATCAGGTCGTCCAGCGCATCGCGGGCGATGCCCAGAAACGCCATTCTCGCCGCGTCCTCGGGCAGCGCCTTCAACTGCCCGGTCCAATAGCGCATCAGGGCGCCGACGAAGCGCCCGCCGCCGGTCGAGGATGCGTGCGCTACGTCGCCGGAAGCAGACCCGCCGGAAGCCCCGCCGGAACCTCCACCGGACGGGGCGCCCCCGGCAGCTGCGGCGCCGAGCATCGCGTCCAGGTCGATCAGGCCGCCGAGATCGTCCGCGGGCGCCGCGGCCTCGCCGGCGTCGGACGCCGGGGCGGCGTCCGCATCGTCCGAGCGCAGATAGATCGCGCGCAGCCCCTCGCGCGAGGGCTGCAGCATTGCGATCAGCTCGCCGAAACGCCCGGCGCGCGGCTTCAGTGCCGCCAGCACCCGCTCGACCAGACGCTGTTTGTTTTCGACCTCGGCCGCACCCTCTTGGCGGTAATAGCCGGCGAATCGGTGCTCGACCAACTCCGAAACGATTCCATCGACTTGCTCGGCAATACGGTCCAGTTTGGACTGCGGCGACGAGACCTCCCCCAGATACCCGGCCAAGCGGGCGATGCCGCCGTCGTTCAGCGTCATCATCGCGTCCCAGGCGGCGGCCGGGTCCGCCAGATGCTTCTGCACCGTCGGCTCGGCGCAGAAGGTGCCGCGCAGCTGCGACATGCGCTCCGCTTGGGTCGCCATGATGCGGTGCTCGCCGTCGTCGTCGGTCTCGATCACGTCCGCAGCCATCCGCGGCTTGCGCACCAGGAACAGATTGTCGAACGGCTTGCCCGGCGCCCAGTCCTGCAGCCATTGATAGGTGGCGAAGCGCTCCAGCAGGGCAAGCTTCATCATGCCTTCCCAGCCCTTACGCATCAGATCCGCGGTCTGGCCCGGAACAGGCGAGAGGCGCATGTCGAACATGGTCAGCGCCCAGATCAGGCCCGGGCGCCGGCTCGCGCGCGCCTCCGGGGTCGCGCCCTGGGTCGAGTGCACCCAGGTCTCCAGCACCGGCCCCAGATCCTTGACGTCGCTCTGCTTGTGCGACGGCGCACAGAGCACGAGCAGGTTCATTTCCTGCTCATCGGTGTAGCGCTCGAACAAGTAGGCCACTTTGCCGCGCAGCATCAGCTGGGCCACCGGGTCGACCTGATCGTCCTTCAGCTGATTGCGCACCTCGCCGATGTCGGCGACGGCGAGGCGGCCGCGATAGCCGGGAAAATCGAGCACGTCCACCTGCTCGAGCAGCTTCGCCCGGGGCGGCTCGGCGAGCACGAAGCGCAGCTCCGCGGTCAGCGCGGCGAGCATCGATCGGGGCAGTGCCACCGGAGCCGCATCCGGAGCAGCATCGGGCGCGCTGCCGCCGGAGCGCGTCGGCACCACTTCGATGGAGTCGGCATCGTCGCGGCCGAGCCGCTCCAGGATGTCGACGTTCATGATGCTGTCGGCCTGGGTGAGGGAGCCGTCCGCGTCCTCGCGCACCAGCGCCTCGATCGGGCAGAACACCTCCGCGGCATGGCCGACCTTCGCGAGCGCGCCGCGCAGCTGCAGATAGGTCTCGGTCAGCTCCGGGATCTCGCCCCAGAGCACGGAGAGCAGCGCCGCGCGGTCGGCGGGCGCGAGCACGGGGGCCAGCTCGACGGCGGACGGCCAAAAGTCCGCCTTCAGCTGCGCCGTGGTCTTCGGAAAGCGCTGTTCGAAATATTCCAGCAACTCGACCACGCCGTCCGCATCGAGACCCGGCACCGGGCTCGCCCGGCGCCGCGGCGCCAGCGCCTTGACGTGGGCGCGGATGTGGGCGGGACTCAGGTCCCACTCCACCTTTTCGCGATCGAAGTCGTTGAAGAACGCGTTGCCGAGCACCTTCGCCAGGTCCGCCTCCGTCAGCAGCGCGAGCTGCAACGGAAAGCCCGGCGGCGCGTCGGATCGGCGGCGGGTGAAGCGGGTCACCAAGCCGGTCGCTTCCTTGCCGCCGCCCGGCGGGTTGACGTGGGCGATGAAGTTGAGGCGCCGCCCGTGCAGGTCCGTTTCCAGCTCCCCGTCCTCGCCGGCGGCGAGCGCCGAGATCAGGTAGGACTTGCCCGCCTGGGACAGTCCGAAAAAGCCCACCGACACCGGACGCGACGCCGCCCGCCCGAGCCGGCGCGCCATGTTGCGCGAACGGCGCAGCTTGTCGATCAAGCTGTCCGACTCCCGATCCAGGCGCGGTGACTCGGTGCGCACGCGATCGATCCAATCGATCGCCTCGCCGCAGCCGGCATGGATCTGTTCGCAACGTTGCGTCAGCGCCTGAGAATCGGACATCGTCGTTGTTCCGTTACTGGTGCCTTCGGGCGGGTTGATGGCATCGGCGCGATGCGCGCCGCCGGATTCGCGGCTGCGCGGCTCAGCGCAGCACGCTGCCGCTGTCGAGCCAGTAGCTGTCTTGATCGAAGCCGATGCTGGAGAGCGTATTGAGCTTCAGCACGACACTACGGCGCGACACCGAGCGGCCGCCTTCGACCTCGACGCCGGCGACACGAAAACGCTCGGACTTGGCGCCGCGCATACGCTCCAGGCGCACCTTCAGCACGGCGCTGTCGTTGTAGACCACCGAGCGGGCGCTCTCATCGGCGAAATCCAGCACATAGAGCGGCGCGGCGGGCCAACGCTGCGCGGTCAATTGGCGATAGCCGATGTGCATGATGCCGTTCATCTCGATCGGCGTGTCGGGCAGCTGATAATCCGGGTCGTCGAGGTCGACGTCGGCATAAAAGACGTCGTCGTTCTTGATCATCATGTTGAGATCGAGCGGCCCCAGATAGCGCACCGTGCTGTAGGCCCGAAACGCGTTCGCGCGGAAGAAGAAGTTCGGCAGCCGGCCCTGTCCGAGCACACACAGCATGGCGCCGACGGCGGCGGTCGTCTTCGGGTCGCGGATGCGCCCGCGGCGGTTGAAGGGGTACCAGGCGCCGGTGCGGTAGTCCTGCATCGGCAGGATGCGATCCGGCGGCAGCGCGAGCAGGGTGCGGAACAGTTGCTGCACCCCGGGCAGCCGCGACGGCCGCCCGGTCAGCAGCAGCACGTCGCAGTCGTAGAGGTGGACGATCTCGCACAGGGACTTTACCGCCCGCACCAGCTCGAGCTGATCGTCGAGGAACAGCCGGTGCAGCCGCGCGAGATCCACCGGTACTTGCACCGCGAGCAGGTCGAACAGCGTCGCGGCGCCGTCGGTGGCCTCTTTGACGCCCTCGGCGACCCAGCCGAGCACCTTCGGCGTCGGCTCGTCGGCGCTGCTCTCGGCCACCAGCTCGCCCAGCGTCTTGGCTTGCGGGTCGCTGCCTGCCAAGGGGTCGTAACCCTCATAGGCCCGCTGCACCGAGAGCCCGGCCGGATAGAGCACCTGCAGCGCCAGCTGCTGCCGCTGCACGCTCTCCTGCACGTCCAGCGGATCGGTGCCGATCAGTCGCGACAGCAGCGCGTCCGGATCGGCGACGCCGGCATCGGCCACGGCCCGCTTGAGTCCGGGGACGATGCTGTGGTTGATCATCTCGAGCAAGATGTCGTCGCCGGCCACCTTGAAGCCGTCGCGAAAGCGCTGCACCGGCACGATGGTCCGGGTGCCGCCGGCCTGCCCCGCCTCGAGCCGGTAGTCGTTGATGACCAGGTCCGTGGTGCCGCCGCCGATATCCACGGTGGCGATACTGAGCTGGCCGTCGCGATCGCGCCGGCGCGCGGCGCGGGCATGGCGAAACAGCTCCTCCGGGCGCCCGGCAAAGGTATTTTGGATTTCGCTGAACAGATACACCGCCTGGCAACAGGTCGCCTCGTCCCAGCGGACCTCCACCGCCGGGAACGGCGGCCAGGCCGCCGCGGCGCCGTCCCCTTCCACCGCTTCGTCCTCGGGGTGCCAGCCGAATCCCTTCCAGACCACGCCCAGGGCTTGGCGCATGCGCTCGGCGAAGATCTCGCGCTCCTGCTTGGGCATGGAAGGCGGGACGGTCAGAATCAGCGTGCGCAGATGGCGCGGCAGGTCCGAATTGGGCATGCGCAGTCGCTGCGCCGGGCTGTTGATCTGGCACAGGGCCTGGGTCAGCACTTCGGCCAGCATGAACAACATCATGGAACTGCGCGTGTAGTGCGGCATGAACACGGGCATGCGCTCCGATTCCGGGAGCTCGTAAAGCGGCGTGCCGGTCTCGTTGATCAGATTGCACAGCGGCGCGGCGGTGGCCATGGGCTCGATCTCGGTGCGTACATAGGCGCTGTTGAAGCGCCAGCCCGTCTCGAAGCGCTCTTCGTCCCAGAGATAGCGCTTGGGACTGGAAATGCCCGTGGCGCCCTCCGTGCCCCGGCGCCGGCCCGCGAGACGTGCTGCCTCCGGGCCGATGCGGGCGATGGTCGGCCAGAGAAAGCCGCCGGCGCGCCCGCTCTTGTGCGCCCAGTGGTCCTTGCCGAAACCGGCCTGGGCCAGCTCGACCCGGCTCTCGAAGGGCTCGCTGTAGACGCGGTGGGGTTGACTCAGGTCGCGCAGCGCCAGCTCGAAGCGCCGCCCGAGGGCATCGCCCTCCTTGGCGTGCTGCTCGATCAGGATGCCGCAGGTCCGCGAGTTGCCGACGTCGAGCACCATGTCGACGGGCACGGGTTGATGCACCTCCTCGCGGGTGTTGCCGAGCAGCTTGATCTCGGGGATATGCGCATAGCGCCCGATGATGGCCAGCAGGTTCAGATAATGGGCATGATGGGCGAGCCGCTCGCGCTCCGCCTCCACGTCCTCGGGCGGCATCCGCAGCGCCGCGACGGCGCGCTCCGCGAACACCTCGTCGATCCAGCCGGCCACCCACGGCTGTTCGGGGAACCAGCCGATCTCGTCCGCCTGATGCGCGAAGGCGTAGGACACGCCGGAGGCCACGTCGGCGCGGGTCGGAGCCAAATATTTGATCTCGTCGTCGTCGGCGAAGACCTTGGTGTCCACCGCGAGGGTCAGCCGGTGCGTCTGGCCGCTGTCGGCCTTCTCTTCGTCGGACAATTCCACCAGGCGGGCGCGGGCCCAGGTCTCGGGTCCCGGGGCAAAGCGCCGCGGCGGATTGATGCGCAGCAGCGGCACCGGCAGCCAGAGCCCGTCGAGCAGCAGCGCGGATTCATCCACCGGGACGCTCAGCTCGGACTTCAGCGGCACGCCGGGACGATCGGGCCAGTAGTGCATGTCGGCGCGCTCGTCGTACAGCAGCCGTGCCAGGGATTGGTTGCTCTCCTGGCGGATGAATTCGCCGGCGGGCTCTTTGCGCAGGGCCGCGTTCAGGCCGAAATCCATAAATTGGATGCCGCTGTCCGCGATCAGCGTCACCTTGTGCTCGAAGTCGATGGGCTTGGCCAGCATGGCGTCGGTTCCGGCGTCGTTGTGTCTCGGTCGTCATCGGGGCGGGCCGCGCTCGCATCGCGGCCCGCTGGGCTTGGCTCTCTCGGCTTGGATCACTCGGCCGGGATCAATCGGCCGGTATCACTCGGCTTGTCGCTGCATCTCGATGGGCAAGACCGAGCCATCCGCGTAGCGCCCGACACAGCTGGCCTTGCCGCCTGCTTTCGGGGTGCAATCGATCTGCGGGCGGCCGAAATTGGTGCCGTCGGCGCAAACGATGTCCTGCTTGCTGTCGACCACCAGACGCCCGTCCCGGACACCGGCCACGGCGTCGCTGCGGCAGATGCTGCCGTCCTTGCGCGTCAGCCTGACGCTGCCGGCGCCGTCTTTCAATCGGTAGTCCAAATGAACGGGGCTGCCGTCTTTCGGATCCTGCAGCGTTCGCGATGTACGCCAGCCGCTGTTCAGCAGCTCGCGGGGCGGGATGCTGACTGCGCCGGCGCCCGTGCCCGTCCCGGCGCCAGCTGTCCCCGCGCCGCCGGCGGCAGCCGCGGCTCGCGCGGCAGCGGCCGCGGCATCCGCATCGAGCGCGCTGTCCGGCGTCGCTGCGGTCTCGGCGCCCGCTGCCGTATTCGGCGCCGGATCGCCTGACTCCGGCGCGTCGGCGGATGCTTCGGCGCCCGCGGCGGCATCGGCTTGCGCGTCGGCGGCGGGATCGCCGGGCGCCGCGGCGTCCTCGGCAGCCGGCGTCTCCGCGGCGGCTTCGCCGTCCGCGCCCTCGCCCGCCGTCGGCGGCACCTCGGCATCGACAGCTTCGGCGCCGTCACCTTCGGCAAGCGGAACTTCGGTGCCGGCATCGGCAAGCGGGGCGTCGGCATCGACAACCGGGTCGACGTCCGCCGGCGCATCGGCCTCTTCGAGCGCCTCGGCTTCAATCGCGTCGGCGCCCTCGGCGATCGCGTCGTCCACCGCCAAGTCGGCCTCCGCATCGGCGGGCACGCCGTCCGGCCCGTCGACGGCGACCGCGGCGTCCACGTCACCATCGGCGCCAATGGCCGGGTCTTCGGGCGCATCCGCGCCCGCCGCCGCATCGACGGTGCGGTCCGCGGCCCGCGCAACCGCC
>JAIPFF010000053.1 GCA_021736785.1 Thiohalocapsa sp.
GGTTATGCGGCGGCAGCAGCTTACGCAGAATCGCCTCGCGGCGCTCTTCGGAGTACTTCATCGGAACCCTCTCCTCGCCCCCTCAAGCTTCTGGGATTCTAGCAACCCCGGAGGTTCCAACTAGCCTGACAGCGGGGGACACGATGGAAAAGCGTGCACGATCTGAGCAACGGTGGCAAGCATGCGTGCCCGGAATATTGATCTGGGGCGGGATATGTCGGGGGGCGCGGTGCGGAATCGTAGCGCGGACCGGGGAGCCATAGCGTGTGAAGCACGGCGCTCGGGCGCGACCGAACGGGTTGCGCGGAGGATGGGAGACGTTGTCCGCGGTCTGGGTGCGCAAGTCTGGATGCGCGACGGTCCTGAGGCGATAAGCAGCAACTAGGTGGCCAAAGTCGACGCCTGATCAAGAATGCCCGGAAGAGCGCCGGGCTAAAGGTTATCCGCAGCCACGGCCCGATTTCGCGTCAATTCGCATTCATTCGCGCACCTTCGCGGCCTCCAACCCACCAACAAACCCCGCAACCCACCACCGCCGCAAGCAAACGCCCGTCACCCCCCCTCCATCGCCCGAGCAATCGGCCGATACTGCAACCCATACAGCATCTCCAAATACCGCCCGGTCTCGGCCCGCTCGAGGTCGGTCACGTATTTCCAGAACCCGTATACCCGCGACAGGGTCATCATCCGCTCGGCATAGCGCCGCCAGGTGTAGCGCTCTTCCACACGCGCCAGCGATGCATCGGAGATCTGCTGCCAGAGGTCCGGGTCGTCGGTGCAGCGTGCGAAGAAGTCGGCGATGCGCAGGGCGGCGGCGTCGCCGTGGTTGGGGTCGATGTGAAAGCCGGAGAGGCCGTCTTCGATGATCTCGGCCGGGCCGCCGTAGAGGGTGGCGAAGGTGGGCAGGCCGCAGGCCATGGCCTCGATGACGGTCAGGCCGAAGGCCTCGAACAGGGCCGGCTGGACGAAGACGCCGCGGCGGTCGGCGATGTAGCGGTAGAGCTCGCCGGCGAGCTGCTTTTCCAGGTGGATGCCGAGCCAGCGCACCTGGCCGTCGAGGTTGTGCTGGTCGAACAGCCGGTGCATGGCGCCGATCTGCTCACGCTCTTCGTCGTCGCCGGAGCGGTTGGCGTCAACGTGGCCGGCGACGACCACCAGGTTGACCCGCTCGCGCAGGACGCCGCAGCGCCCGTACCAGTCCACCAGGCCGGCGATGTTCTTGATGTGGTCCAGGCGCGCCATGGTGAACAG
Organism: Thiohalocapsa sp.; assembly: GCA_021736785.1. Lineage (GTDB taxonomy): Bacteria > Pseudomonadota > Gammaproteobacteria > Chromatiales > Chromatiaceae > Thiohalocapsa. The sequence goes on from JAIPFF010000053.1 coordinate 1,252, forward strand.
CAGCGGCTTGTCGCGGTCCTGCAGCACGCCGCGGGTGTCGCCGTGGCGCGGCTCGCCGTAGACCAGGTCGTCGATCTCGGGCTGCAGGTGGCGCAGCCGGCGGGATTCGTCGCCGAAGGGGAAGTAGATGTCCTCGTTGGCGCCCGGGGAGACGATGTTGAACTTGGGGTCGTAGACGTCGACCCCCGCCACCACCCGGTAGAGCCCCGGCATGGTGAAGCTCATGTAGCTCTCGTACTGGCCGACGCTGTCGTCGGTGCCGGCGATCTCCTGGTAGGTGCTGGTGATGATGAAGTCCGCCGTGTTCATCGCGATCAGGTCCGCGGTGAACTGGGCCGAGAAGTGGTAGTGCTCCTCGTTGTCGCGCCAATAGAGGTCGGAGAAGAGGTATTTGGTCTTCTCCAGCGCGTGGGCGATGTTGCACTGGCTGATGCCGAGCCGCTGGGAGATCAGCGAGGCGACCAGGTTGCCGTCGGAGTAGTTGCCGATCAGCAGGTCCGGGCGCCCGCCCAGCTCGGCCAGCAGCTCGCGCTCGGCGTCGAGCGCGAAGCGCTCCAGGTAAGGCCAGATGTGAAAGCGCGAGATCCAGTGCTGCATGATCTCGCCGGCGCTGTTGCGGAAGGGCACGCGCAGGATGACGGCGTTGCGGGTGCCGGCGATGGGCTCCAGGCGCTGGTTGCAGTTGGTGCCCTCGTCCTCGGGGATGAGGCGGCTCAGCACGACGACGCGCGGCTCGATGTCGATGCCCTGCTCGGCCAGGCGGGCGTGCATCTCGCGCTCCACCGCCCGCACCTGGTCGAGGATATAGACCACCTGGCCGCCGGTGTCCGGGCGCCCGAGCACGTTCGACTGCCCGAACCAGCCGTGGGGCGACAGGATGGCGATGGAGAAGATCATCGGGATGCGGCCGAGGAATTCCTCCAGCGACTGGGGCGAGGGCGCCTCCAGGATGTCCAGCAAGAGCCCCATGGTGTCGCGCACGCGGGCGGCGTCGTTGCCCCAGCCGGGCTCGAAGCCGAGTGCGCGCAGGTCCGTGGCAAGCGCCTCGTAGGGCGTATGGGTGGGCCGCCGGCGCAGCGGGATCAGGGCCTGGCGCAGGGCGTTGCGCAGCTCGGCGACGCTGGTCACGGCGTCGTTGAGCATCAGTTGGCGGCCGCGGTAGCTGTGCATGCGCAGGAAGCTGAGCAGGCGCTGGTCGCCCTTGCCGAGCTCCTCGAACAGCCGGCTGGACAGGCGGCGGTTGAGGAATTCGACGCCGCGGCCGATGGAGCCCTCTTCGCGCAGCTTGTATTGGTCCCGATAGAACGGGGACATGTCGATCTCGAGCCCGAACGGGTCGTGCTCGCCGCCGGTGGCCAGGTGCTCCTTGAACACCAAAAACTCCGAGACGCTGACCTGCTGCAGGTCCATGGTCTCCAGATGAATGCGCAGATAGTCCCAGCGCGCCACGCGCCGGCGCAGGGCCAGGTAGACCCAGGAGGCATCGATGACCGCCTCCTGCGCCTGCAGCAACGCGCCGGCGAGGGCGCTGCCGCGGACCGTTTCGTCCTCGGTGCAGAGCCGCTCGACGGCGTCCTGCAGATCACTGCGCAGCAGGAACGGGCGTCCCATGCCGATGATGTGATGCAGGATCAGGTGTGCCTGGCTGCGGCATTCGCTGAGGTAAGCGGCGAGCTGCGGAAGCTGGACGCTGACGGGCGCGGACTCCATTAAAGGCCCCAGCGCTCGGCGAAGCCGCGATAAAAGGCGTCGTCGTCGACGGTGGCGCCGCGCCGCCCGACGATGGCCGAGGCGAAGGTCTGGGCGCGCTCCAGGGTTTCCGGCAGCGGCCAGCCGCGCAGCAGGCCCAGGATCAGCACGGAGGCGAAACCGTCTCCGGCGCCGACGGCGTCGATGACCTCGACCTCGGCACCGGGCGCGACCGCCGCATGCGCGCCGTCGCTGCCCAGCGCAAAGGCGCCGGCGGCGCCGAGGGTGCCTACCACCAGTTCCAGTTCATGCTGTGCGAGCAGGGCCTCGGCCCGCGCCTGCGGCGAATCGCCCGACGGCGCCAGCAGAGCGAGCTCGTCGGCATTGAGCTTGACCCAGCGAGCGCCGTTCAGCAGCCGGTGTACTTGGGCCGCGTCGTACCAGGGCTCGCGCAGGTTCACGTCGACGAACACCGCGGGGCTGTTGTTGCCCCGAATGTGCCGAAGCGCGTCCGCCGAGGTGCTGTTTCGCAGCGCCAGCGTGCCGTGATAGAGCAGGGCGTCGTCGGGCAGCGCGGGCAGTGCGGACGCGTCGATGTGGTCGTAGGCACGGTCGGCGACGATGTCGTAGCTGGGCTCGCCGGCGGCGAGGGTGATGTCGACGGTGCCGGTCGCGCGCACCGGATCGCGCTGCAGGCCCTCGGTGCGCATGCCGCGGCGGGTCATGGCTTCCTCGATGCGATCGCCCAGCTGGTCGCCGCCGACGCGGCTCAGGAACAGCGGGCCGGCACCGAAGGCTTGCAGGTGCCAGGCGACGTTGAACGGGGCCCCGCCGAGCACCTCGGCGCCGTCGGGAAAGCAGTCGAAGAGCGCTTCGCCGAAGACGAGCGGCGCCCGGGAGTGATCGAAAGGCATGGCCTTGCGCCTCCTGAGTTAAATAGGGGTCGGAGATTCGGTGATTAGCGACGATGCTAAGGATCGCCCCGGAGCGTCGCAACTGCGGCGACGGACCCCCGGTTACGCGGTGTGTCTGCTCGATCGAAAATCCTTGTTCCCATCATGGTAGTACATGGGGCGCCCGTTGATGCCGGTCAGTCGGGATGCGTTTAAAACACCAGCAAAATCATCGGTATTGCGAATTCGCATTTCGACTCCCCGGCCAGCCTTCATAAGCTTTTCCTAATGTCAGGCAGCCTGCCTGCCGTTCGCGGCGTGCGCGGTGCGTGGCTTCGAAACGGCGGTGCAAAGCGCTTCCGCAGCGGGATCTGCAACGACAGAGTCTAGGGGTGAGCGCGGCCCGGCATCTCCGCACGGGGGAGGCAGCGGCCCGCGCATTGAGGCTCACATCAAACCAGGGCTACAACCATGCTTGACAGCACAATGGTCGAGCTGTCGCGATGGCAATTCGCGGCCACCGCAATGTATCACTTCCTGTTCGTCCCGCTGACGTTGGGACTCTCCTGGATCCTCGTGATCATGGAGAGCGTCTACGTAATGACCGGGCGCCAAATCTACAAGGACATGACCAAATTCTGGGGCAAGTTGTTCGGTATCAACTTCGCCCTGGGTGTCACCACCGGCCTGACCATGGAGTTCCAGTTCGGCACGAACTGGGCCTACTACTCGCACTACGTGGGCGACGTGTTCGGCGCGCCGCTGGCCATCGAGGGTCTGATGGCCTTCTTCCTCGAGTCGACCTTCATCGGCCTGTTCTTTCTCGGCTGGGAGCGCCTGACCAAGCGTCAGCATCTGATGGTCACCTTCCTGACCGCGGTCGGCTCCAACCTGTCGGCGATGTGGATCCTGATCGCCAACGGCTGGATGCAGTTCCCGGTGGGCGCCGAGTTCAGCTACGAGACCATGCGCATGGAGATGATCAGCTTCACGGAGGTGCTGATGAACCCGGTTGCGCAGGTGAAGTTCGTGCACACGGTCGCCGCGGGCTATGTGACGGCCGCCATGTTCGTCGCGGGCATCAGTGCCTGGTACATGCTCAAAGGCCGGGATCTGGCCTTCGCCAAGCGATCGTTCTCGGTGGCGATGGGCTTCGGACTTGCGTCGATTCTGTCCGTCATCCTGCTCGGCGACGAGTCCGGCTACGAGGTGGGCGACGTGCAGAAGGTGAAGCTCGCGGCCATCGAGGCGGAGTGGGAGACCGAGCCGGCGCCGGCCGCGTTCACGCTGTTCGGCTTCCCGAGCAACGAGGACGAAGAGACGCATATGGCCATCAAAGTGCCTTGGGCGCTCGGCCTCATCGCAACGCGCTCGCTGGACGAAGAAGTCCTCGGCCTGAAGGATCTGATGCGCCAGCACGAGATCCGCATCCGTTCCGGCATGATCGCCTACGAGTATCTACAGCGGCTGCGCAACGGCGAGGACAGTGCCTACAACCGCGGCGCCTTCGAGGACCACGTGGACGATCTCGGCTACGGCCTGCTGCTGAAGCGCTACATCGACAACCCTGCCGAAGCGACCGAAGAGCAGATCCAGATGGCGGTGAAGGACTCGATCCCGCAGGTGGCGCCCCTGTTCTGGACCTTCCGGATCATGGTCGCCGCCGGCTTCTGGATGCTGCTGCTGTTCGTGCTCGGCTTCTACTACAACGCCAAGCGCGTGATTCAGGAGAAACGCTGGCTGCTGCGGGCCTTCCTCTACAGCATTCCGGTGCCGTGGATCGCGGCCGAGACGGGTTGGTTCGTGGCCGAGTTCGGCCGCCAGCCCTGGGCCATCGGCGAGGTGCTGCCGACCTCCATCGCGGCCTCGAGCCTGACCGCGAGCGACCTGATCTTCAGCCTGTCGGCGTTCGTGATCTTCTACACCGGCCTGTTCATGATCGAGATGTACCTGATGTTCAAGTTCGGCCGCATGGGGCCGAGCTCATTGCACACCGGTAAGTATTTCCACGAGCGCGGGCAAGCGCAGGGCGCGGGTCCCGCACCGTCGGACGCACCGGCCAAGCCAGAGGCGGGAGACTGACATGATCCTCGACTACGAAGTCCTCAAACTGGTCTGGTGGCTGCTGGTCGGTGTGCTGTTCATCGGTTTCGCTGTCACCGACGGCATGGACATGGGGGTCGGCACGCTGCTGCCCTTCCTCGGCAAGAACGACAAGGAGCGCCGGGTCATCATCAACACCGTCGGGCCCCATTGGGACGGCAATCAGGTGTGGCTGATCACCGCCGGCGGTGCCATCTTCGCGGCGTGGCCGGCGGTCTACGCGGCCGCCTTCAGCGGCTTCTACTTCGCGATGCTGCTGGCGCTGTTCGCGCTGTTCTTCCGGCCGGTCGGCTTCGACTACCGCAGCAAGATCCAGGATCCGCGCTGGCGCAGCGCCTGGGACTGGGGCCTGTTCATCGGCGGCGCGGTGCCGGCGCTGGTGTTCGGTATCGCCTTCGGCAACCTGCTGCAGGGCGTGCCGTTCCATTTGGACGAGTTCCTGCGCTCTTACTACACGGGTAGCTTCTGGGGGCTGCTGAATCCCTTTGCGCTGCTGGCCGGGCTGATCAGCCTGGGCATGCTGACCCTGCACGGGGCCATTTGGCTGCAGCTTCGCACCGGCGAGCCGGTGTCCGCCCGCGCCAAAGCCGTGGTCAAGAACATCGGGCTCGCCACCATCGGCGCCTTCGCGCTGGCGGGCATCTGGCTCAGCCTCGGCATCGACGGCTTCCGGGTGGTCAGCATGCCGGCGCTGGACGCCACCCCGAATCCGCTGACCAAGGAGGTGGTGATCGAGGCGGGTGCCTGGCTGGCCAATTACCGCAACTACCCGTGGACATTGCTGTTCCCGATCCTCGGCTTCGCCGGTCTCGGGCTTGCCATCGTGCTGTCCATGCGCGAGCGGGCCGGGCTGGGGCTGATCATGAGCGGCGTCGGCATCACCGGCATCATCATGACCGCCGGGGCCGCGATGTTCCCGTTCATCATGCCGTCGAGCACGAATCCGAGCAGCAGTCTGATCGCCTGGGACGCGGTTTCCAGCCATCTGACACTGACGGTGATGTTCTGGTCCGCGGTGATCTTCATCCCGATCATCCTGATCTACACGACCTGGACCTATCGGCGCATGTGGCGCCGGGTCACCATCGAGGAGATCGAAGCGCAGGACACGCTGGCCTATTGATGAGTCGCTCCCGGTTCCGCGGGCAAGGCGCAGCGGCGCACCGTCGGCGGGACCGGGCAAGCACGGTCGAGACAAACAACGAGGGCGGGCGCATGGCGTCGCAGCGCGCGTGCCCCCGCAAACCGAGGAGCATCACCGATGTGGTATTTCGCCTGGATTCTGGGTGTGCTGTTGGCCGTGGCCTTCGGCATCATCAATGTCATGTGGTATGAGTCCGAGCAATGTCTCGGCGAGCCCGGCGACGACGACAACAAGGTTTGCTGAGGCATGCGGCCGGCCTCCGCCGGCCGGCCTTGCTCGCGCGCCGCTGCCGCCGTTCGATCGTGCAATGCGCGAGCCCGGCCGCCGCTCGTGGCGCCTGTCGGTAGCGCCGGCCCCGGCAAAATCCGCCCTTCGTCGGTATAGAACTGCTACCTTTCTCCGTTCGCCGGGCCGCCCGGCTTCGATACCGAAGGGAGGAAGCCATGACTCGCTCATCGTCCGCTCTCGCCGCCGCGCTGATTCTGAGCGCCTGCTGCCTATGGCCGCCCGGTGTATGGGCCGTCGACGCCGACTTCGATGACGGTGCCATCTACCAAATCGTCTATCCCGACTGGTTCAAAGAGAGTTTCCTGCATCTGCCCGACGACGCCGCCGAGGCGGCCGAGGACGGCAAGCAGGGCCTGTTCGTGTTCTTCAGCACCCAGGGCTGCTCCTATTGCCACCTGTTCATCGAGCAGAGCCTCGGCGATCCGGCCATCGCCGAGCGCCTGCGCGCGCACTTCGACAGCATCGGGCTGGAGATCTTCTCCGACGCCGAGATGACCGATTTCGACGACAAGGAGACGCGCGTGAAGGCCTTTGCCGTCGACCAGGGTGTGCAGTTCGCTCCGACCCTGTTGTTTTTCGACACCGAGGGCGAGCGCCTGCTGCGCCTGACCGGCTACTACGACCCGCAAACCTTCGATCGGGTCCTCGATTACCTGATCGGCGGCCACCACCGCGAGATCGCCCTGCGCGATTACCTACGCGCCGGACAGACGTCGTCGGAGGCAGCGGGCGGCGACCTTCTCTCCGATCCGATGTTCGCCCAACCGCCCTATGCGCTCGATCGCAGCCGGGTCGCGGCCGAGCGTCCGCTGCTGGTGCTGTTCGAGTCCGCGGACTGCCCGCGCTGCGAGCGCTTCCATCGCGAGGTGCTGGGCGATGCGCCCACGCGCGAGCGCCTGAAGGCCTTCGACGTGGTGCGCCTGGACGCGGCCGACGACGAGACGCCGGTGCTGACACCCGGCGGCACGCGCACGGTACCGAATGCCTGGCTCGAGGAGCTCGGCTTCACGCAACTGCCGGCGCTGGCATTCTTCAACGAGACCGGCGAGCTGGTGCTGGCCAGCGATGCGCTGATCCTGAAGAGCCGGATGAACAACTCCATCGGCTTCGTCACCGAGCGCAAGTACGAGCAAGGCTGGAACTATCAGCGCTACGCCCGAAGCCAGGGGATGAAGAAGGCCGCCGGCGAGCAGTGAGCCGCGCCGCCGCGGCCCCTACAACCCCGGCGTAACCGGGCTTCAAGCCGTTTTCAACGGGGAGCGAATGCGCCACGCGCTCTCCGTGGGCATTGTGTTTCCGACTTCCCCCCCGGACAATGTGCGCAGCCGTGGGCCCGTGCCGGCAGCCGCCTGCCGCAACAGGCTCGGGTGTCTGCCGATCCACGGGCGAACAACAAGCGGCCGGCGCGCGGCGCGCCGTCGCGACAACAACCGCAGCATTGGAGACCACTATGGCCAACGAGGGTTACCACGAACCGATCGACGAGCTCTCCGACGAGACCCGCGATATGCATCGCGCCATCGTCTCGTTGATGGAGGAGCTCGAAGCCGTCGATTGGTACAACCAGCGCGTCGATGCGTGTAAGGACGAGGATTTGAAGGCCATCCTCGCTCACAACAGGGACGAAGAGAAGGAGCATGCGGCCATGGTGCTGGAGTGGATCCGGCGCAAAGACCCCAAATTCGACGACGAGCTCAAGGACTACCTGTTTACCGATAAGCCTATCGCTCACCATTGATTTGGCGCGGGTCTGCCGGCCGGACGCGCCGTCGGTCGTTGCATGCCCCGCGGCGCGATCGATCACGGCCACGCCGCGTGCGGCAGCAACTGTCAGTGAGGAACGACTATGGCTGATTTCCACCAAGAGCCGCAGATCACCACGTTGCATGCGCTCTACGAGGCATTCGACGCGGATATCTATCTAAGCAACCTCGAGCGCCGGCTCGAGGAGCATGCCCGTCACGATCACATCAGCCTGCTGTTGCCTTCGCTCTACAGCGAGATGAGCAACGAGGGCGTGCTCGACCGTATCATCGAGCGGATCGCCGAGGTCCGCTATCTCTCCAGCGTCGTCGTCGCCTTGGGCGGCGCGACGGAAGAAGCCCAGTTCCGCGAGGCGCAGGCCTACTTCGGCCGGCTGGCCTCGCCGACTTGCGAGGTGCGGGTGGTCTGGATCGACGGCCCGCGCATCCAGAACCTGCTCGCGCAAATGGCCGAGCGCGAGATCCCGACCGGCGAGCAAGGCAAGGGCCAGTCCGTCTGGGTGACGCTCGGCTATCTGTTCGCCCGCGATCAGGCCAACATCATCGCGCTGCACGATTGCGACATCGTCACCTACAACCGCACGTTGCTCGGGCGGCTGATCGAGCCGGTCGCCAATCCGAACAACGATTTCCAGTTCTGTAAGGGCTATTACGCGCGAATCTCGCCGACGGAGCGCTCGATGAAGGGCCGCGTAACGCGGTTGTTCGTCACCCCCTTCGTCGACACCCTGTCGCGGCTGATGTGCCAGCAAAACTTGCCCGAGCTGCAGCGTTTCTTCGACTACCAACGTAGCTTCAAGTATCCGCTGGCGGGCGAGTTCTGCTTTACGTCCGATCTGGCGCGCGGTCTCAATATCGCCTACGACTGGGGCCTGGAAGTGGCCACCCTGTCCCAGGTCTACGATCAGCTCACGCGCCGGCAGGTGGCGCAGATCGATTTGGCGCCGAACTACGAGCACAAGCATCAGGAACTGTCGCCGGACGACACCAGCAAGGGTCTGCACCGCATGGTCGTCGACATCGCGAAGTTCTACCTGACCTACATGCGCTCGCACGGCGTGCCGCTCGACGAATCCTATGTCGACATGCTGCTGCACACTTACTACCAGACCGCCCTGAAGTACATCCGCAAGTACAGCTATGACGCGGACGTCAACGGCCTGCGCTTCAACCTCTACGAAGAGGAGTCCGCGGCGAGCCATTTCCGCGGCTTCTTGTGGGACGCTTGGATGCAGAGTCGGGGGCCGCAGGAGGCGAAGCTGATCCCCTCTTGGAATCGGGTGGCCTATACCTTTCCGGAGGCCTATCAGCGCTTGATGGATGCGGTGGAAGAGGATAATGCGCCGCACTGACCCGTTCATTTGAGCGGTGCATGCGGGGGCCGCTCGATAACCATAAAGACGTTATGCTTATAACGCCCGCCGACAGCCGCGCGACCGGCTGGTCTTTGCGTGCGGTGCCGTGACACGGCCCCGTTCCGTGAGTTAAACGAAGAGGAGTCTTACCAGTGTCCGATGCTACTAATGGCGCAGGCAACGCCGCCGCGCAGTCCGGAACCACGTCCTTTCTGCTCGCCAACCTGCCCTATGTGCTGCTTTACGCGGGTGCGATCTTCCTGGTGGCGATGACGGACAGCGATCCGGAAACAGCCGATCGTTACTGGCCCTATTTCATCATCGTCGTCGCGCTGGTGGCGATGGTGGGCGGCTGGCGCTACGCGGGTGTCACGAACACCGATCGGGTCAAGTATTTCCTGAAGCAGGTGCTGCATTGGGGCGCCGTGCTGCTGGTGGTCAACCTGCTGTTCCTGGACTCCATGCAGCAGTTCCTCAATGCCGCAAGCTACGGCTTCATCGTGGCCTACATCCTGGGGCTCGGCGCGCTGTTGTCGGGCATCTACCTGGACTGGAAAATGGGGCTGTTCGGCGCCTTCCTGATCTTCAGCGCCATCGGCATCGGCATATTGGACGACAACGCCATGTTGCTGTCGGTGCTCGCCGTGGCGATCATCGGCGTCGGCATCACGCTGCTCGTGCGCAGGCAAGGCTGACGACCACCCAAAAAAAACGGCGCCGAGAGTGGCGCCGTAACCGTCTGCGGCAGTGTTGCAGGAGGCCGCGTTCGGGGAAAGTGTTCGGGGCTCAGCGGTGCCCGTCGCAGCGCATGCCGTGGCGTCGGTCGCCGCGCAGGGCCGAGAGACGCTGTTGTTGTTCGTCATTCAAGACCGTGGCCAAGCGCCCGCGCATTTCATCGCGCGTCAGCGTCGGGTCGTCGCGGCGTTCCGCCATCAGTGCGCGGACCTGCGCCTGCTGATCCTCGTCCAGATCCAGGCGAGCGCTCATGCGCTCGAGCCGGCGTTCCATGCGCGCCGTCATGGCTTCCTCGCGCACGGCCCGCTGCTCGTCGGTCAGCAGTGCATCCACCTGCTGGCGTGTTTGCGCACGCAGGCGCTCATGCTCGGCCTGCTGGTCTTCGAGGATCGTGCGCAGCTGCTGTTGCTGTTCGTCGCCGAGTTGAAGGTGCTGGCTCATCCGCGCCACGCGGGTGTCGAGGTCGACGGCGCTGCCGTGCCCCTTCCATGCGCCGGCCATGCCCGTCGCCGAGCCGAGCATCAGTGCGCCCGCCAATGCCGCCGTCGTCATGATGGTTCGCCGATGATTGTTCATACAGTTGCTCCATTGAATAAGAGTGTCGTGTGCCGATCGGGTTCCGCTGTCGCAACCCGATGTTGGTCAGACTACCCGGGCACCGTGCATGAGCCGTGCATGGAATGCGTAAAGATTGAGCAAGCCCCTGCGCGTTGGGGCAAGACGGGCGAAGCGGGCAAAACGGGCCAAGCGGCGGACGCTTGGCCGGCAAGAAAGGCAGCGACCGCCGACGCGGGCGGGATCGGAGAATGCGCGGATCAGGCCGCCGGCGGGTGCTCGTAGCGATAACCGACGCCGTAAACGGAGTGAATCAGTTCCTGCTCCGGCAGCAGGTCCGACAGCTTGCGCCGGAGCTTTTTCACGTGGCTGTCGATGGTCCGGTCGGAGACGATGCGGTGATCGTCGTAGATGCGGTCCATCAGTTGTGCGCGCGAGAGGATACGTCCCGGCGACCGAAACAGCGCCTGCAGCAGTGCGAACTCCACCGCGGTCAGCTCGGTCTCGCGGCCTGCCGCGCGCACGCGCAGGCGGTCGGCGTCCAGCGTGATCGGGCCCGGCTCGGTGTCGGGGCTCGCGCTCAGGCGGCGTAGCACCGCCTTGACCCGCGCCACCACCTCGCGCGGGCTGTAGGGCTTGCAGACATAATCGTCGGCGCCGAGCTCGAGGCCGACCAGCCGGTCGATTTCCTCCACGCGCGCCGTCGTCATGATGATCGGCACGCGGGAGAATTTGCGCACCTCGCGGCAGATATCGAGCCCGTCCTTGCCCGGCAGCATCAGGTCCAGGATCACCAGGGCCGGCTCGTGCTCGCGAATCCAGTCGGCGGCGCCGCCGCCTTCGGCCAGGTGATGCGTTGTGTACCCGGACGCCTTCAGATAGTCGGCAAGCAGCTCGGCGAGCCTTTGCTCGTCCTCCACGATCAGGATTTGTGCGGTCATGATGTCGGCTCCTCGGCGGCGAGCGTCGATGGCGGCAGTGTGATGCGGATGCGCAAGCCTCCGAGCGGCGAGGGCTCGGCGACGATGCGCCCGCCGTGGGCATGAACGATGTTGCGCGCGATGGCGAGCCCGAGCCCGGCGCCGCCGGTGGCCCGGCTGCGCGAGCTTTCGACCCGATACAGGCGCTCGAACAGTTTATCGAGCGCCTCCGGCGGCACGCCCGGCGCGGAATCCTCGAAGACGATATGCAGCCCATGCGTGTCGCGGGTCAACGACACCTGCAGCCGCCCGCCGCGGTCGGTATAGGCGAGACTATTGCGCAGCAGATTTCGGAACAGCTGCGACAGGCGCTGGTCGTCGGCCGTGATCGTCCATGGCCCCTTGTCGCTGTGCGTCAGGCTCAGGTCGAGACCGGCCTGTTCGAACTGCGCGCGAAAGGCGTCGAGCTCTTTCGCCAGCAGCGCGCCGATGTCGAGCGGTTGCTTGCGGTAGCTCAGTGCGCCGAGATCGGTCATCGACAGCTCGTAGAGATCGTCCACGAGCCGCCCCAGCCGCAGCGCGTCCGCGTGCAGCGTGCCCAGCGCCGCGCCGTTGAGCGGGCGCACGCCGTCCTGCATGGCCTCGATATCCGCGCGCAGCAGCGCGAGCGGTGTGCGCAGTTCATGGGAGATGTCCGCCACCCAGCGCTTGCGGGCCTGCTCGGTCTGCTGCAGTGCGCGGGCAAGGGCGTTGAGGTCGTCGCCGAGCTGTCCGAGCTCGTCCTTGCGGGCGATGTGCACGCGGGCGCTGTAGTCGCCGTCGGCGAGGTGGCGCATGGTGCGCTGAAAGGCGGCCACGGGGCGCGTCAGCCGCGAGGACAGCGGAATGGCGAGCAGGGCGGAAAAGGTTGCCATGGCCAGCGCGATCAGCCACAGCTGGCCGCGCTGCTGCTCGCGAAAGCGCAGGTCGGCGAGCTCGGTGATGGAGGCGCCCGGCAGCAGCGCCAGCGCACCGATGGTGCGTTCATCCAACTGCAGCGCGTGCCGCTCGGCGCCGGGCAGCAGCTCCGGGCGACCGTAGAGGATGCCGCCGTCGGCATCCAGCAGCATCAGGCGCAGCTCCAGCGGCGGCGGCCGGTCGTGGTGCTCGTGGCGCATCGATGCCCATTTCGGCGGCCACTCGTCGCTGGCGGCGAAGCGCCGCAGCAGCCATGGCGGGACGGGGCCGCGGCGGCCCGGATGCAGCCGTTCGCGGGCCTGGTCTTCGGCTTCGCGCGCCTCGTCGTCGATGCCGCGGGGCCCCTGGCCGAACAGGGCGGCGAGCCAAAGCCGCCGGTTCTCGCGCAGGCGATCCCAGCTGCCGTCGTTCGCGTAGATGCCGATCAGCCGCTCGGCGATGCGCTCGATGCGCTGCGCGCGCCGCTCCGCGGCCATGGTCTCGAGGCCGTGCTGGAACGACCAGTGCACGAAGGCCTGGGTGGACACGATCACGAGCAGCCCCGTCGCGAACAGGATCAGGAAGAGCTTGATGCGAACGGATAGGTGCATGGGCGACGGCTCGGCAAACCCGCGCGGTGCGCGCCGGCGTACTTACTTTGCGCCCTTCAGCTTCACGCCGCTGGGCGGGACCGGAATTGCGCCCGCGCGGTGGGCGCCGGCGCAATTACTTTGCGCCCCCGCGGTGCAAGAAAAAAGGATGCCGGCTCATGGGCTCATGGGCTCATGGGCGCAGGCGCTCAGGGCGTGCCGCCCAGCAGCCGCGCCAGTCGTGCAAGATCGGCATCGGTATTGGCGTTGACGAAGCACTGCGCCGGCACCGAGACCGTCGCCACCCGATGGCGCGCAATCCAGCCACGGACACTGCGCCCGTCGGCGGCCAGGTACTCGGCCAGATCGTCGGCGAGGCCGACGGGAAGCAGCGCATGCAGGGGGTGCAGATGCTCGGCGTCCTCGCAGACGGCCAACTGCGCATCCGCCGCGCGCAGGCCGCCGGCGAGCCGCTCGCGGAGATCGACCGGAATCAGCGGCGTGTCGCAAGGCGACACCAGCAGCCAGGGCGTGGCCGCGCGCCGCATCGCACTCGCGATGCCGGCCAGGGGACCCTGATAGCCCTGCAGCGAGTCGCTCAAGACCGGCGGGCCGAGGGCGCGGTAGCGCGACAGGTTGCGGTTGGCGCTGATCAGCTGTTGCGCGGTCTGCGCAGCCAGCGCGTCCAGCACCCGGGCGGCCAGCGCCTGGCCGGCCACCTCGATCAGGCCTTTGTCGGCGCCGCCCATGCGCTGGCCGCGGCCGCCCGCCAGCACAACCCCGGTCACGGTCTCGATTGTCGGCTCGTTCATAGTGGCGTTCATCGGCGCAATGATAGCGGTCGGCGGCGGTGGACGCCTTTGGCGCGAGCGCGGTGTCGCGCCGGTAGGCCCGAGGCGGCGAGCCGGGGCCTCGATTCGGTCAATGAGCCGCGGCAACGAGCCGGGGCCACGAGCCGGGACAGTGAAACCAGTTCAGTGAAGCCAGTTCAGTGAAGCCAGTTCAGTGAAGACGGCTCAGGGGCAGTGAAGCCTGGGCAAGGAACTGGCGCAACGAGCCGAGGCAACAACGCCGGGGCAACGGGGCGGGACAATGCGCCGATGCATCGGGCAGCGGCTAGGGCGACGGTTGCGCGGAATGTTCCGGCTGCGGTTTCGGCGACGGTTGCGCGGAATGTTCCGGCTGCGGTTTCGGCGACGGTTCCGGGAAATGCTCCGGCGACGGTTCGGGGGACTGCTCCGGCGACGGTTCCGGCTTAGGGCGCGAGGCGGTCGATCTGCCAGCCGCCGTCGGCGGCGTGCGTGTAGCTGAAGCGATCGTGCAGCCGGCCTTCGCGGCCCTGCCAAAATTCGAGACTGGTCGGCACCACCCGGTATCCGCCCCAGAAGCTCGGCAGCGGGATCTCGCCGTCCGCGAACTTGCGCTTCATTTCGTCCACTTTCTGCTCCAGCAGCGAGCGGGATTTGATGATTTGGCTCTGCGGTGACGACCAGGCCCCGATCTGGCTGCCGCGCGCGCGGGTGGCGAAGTACTTCAGCGATTCCGCGGCCGGGATGCGCTCGGCCTGCCCGAGTATCTTGGCCTGCCGCGCCAAGGCCACCCACGGGAACAGGAGGGCGACGCGCTGGTTGGCCGCGATCTCCTCGGCCTTGCGGCTGCCGTAATTGGTGAAGAAGACGAATCCGTCCGCGTCGTAGAGCTTCAGCAGCACGGTGCGCAGGTTCGGCTGGCCATCGGCGCCGACCGTGGCCAGAGACATACCGTTCGGCTCAGGCAGGCGGCAGCGCACCGCGTCCTCGTACCAGGCCTGGAATTGAACAATGGGGTCTGGATCAAGATCCGCGCGGGCGAGGCCGGCGGCCATGGCACGGCGGCGAAAATCGGCGGGATCGATATCGATCTGCTCGGATGTCTTCAGATAGTCCATCGTCGGCTCGGCTGCGTCGTGACGGTCGGCGTGCCCGGCCACGCCTCGGTCCCCGGCGGTTGATGTTCGGGACGAGCGCGCGCCCCGCGGGCTCGGTCGCCGCCGAGCCCGGCCCCGCAAGGGCCAGGGCTCTCGGCGCTGTTGCGGTTGCGCTTAGGTGCTGCCTCGGCGCAGCATCTCGTCGACCTCGGCCTCGGCGGCGGCCCAGTCCTCTTGATCGTAGCCGGGCGCGAAGTTGCGTTTTTCGGCGCGGTAATAGGCCGCATCGGCGACCATTTTCCAGCGCTGCTCGGGTGTCACCTCGTTCATGGGCTGCAGCGTGACCGGTCGATCTTCGAGCGGCTTGGCGACCGACGGGGCCGCCTTTTTCTTCGTCACGGCCTTCTTCGTCACGGCCTTCTTCGCAACGGTCTTTTTCGCCACCGTCTTCTTCGGTACCGCTTTCTTTGCGACCGCCTTTTTCGTGACCGGTGCAGCCGGAGCCGACGGTGCAGCCGCCGGCTCGGTCTTCGGCGCCGGTTGCTTGGCTGCCGCCGCCGCGGTCTTCTTGGTGACAACCTTCTTCGCCTGGGTCTTCTTGGTTACGACCTTTTTGTCGTCAGCCATAATCACTCACTCGTCTCGGTAAGAAGAATCGATCGAGGTGCGGTGCCGGCGTCTGAACGAGGCCGCAGCAACGAGAGCCCTAACCGCACATGTCGTTGTTCGGCACAGGAAGAATACACGACAGTTGCGCTCAGCCGAATAGGGTGGCGACCCATCGCCGTGCGCTTTTTGTCGGTAATTCAATAGAGGCTGTTTATGCGCCGATAACTATCGTGGCGAGACTGCCGTCATTCTTCACGCAGGGCATGAGCCGGCGCGGCGCGTGCGGCGCGCGCCGCGGGATAGAGCCCCGCGATGATGGCTGCCACCCAAGCCAAAATCAGCCCCGAGATCAGCGTCTGCGCGGACACCTGCATGGGCATGGTCCAGCCGAACGAGCGCAAGTTGATCACCTGGATCAATAGGTCCCCCATCGCCAGCCCGAGCGGCATCGCCAGCAGCCCGGCGGCAATGCCCATGGCCGACGTCTGCAGCAGGATCAGCTTGCGTAGCTGGCCCCGCGTCATGCCGGTGGCGCGCAGCACCGCGTAATCCTTGGCGCGCTCCAGTTCCAGCGCCATCAGGGCGCTGAGGATGCCGACAAAGGCGACGCCCACGGCGAGCAGCCGCAATATCTTGGTGATGGTAAAGGTGCGGTCGAAGACCTCCAGCGACATCCGACGGATGGCGAGGTTGGTCTGCAGCGAGACCGGCACGTCGAGATCGGCGGTCAGCGCGTCGATGCGCTCGGTCAGCGCATCGAGGTCCGCGCCCTCGCCCAGGACCACGCCGAAGGAGGAAATGGCCGGGTCGTCCCAGAGCTCGGCATAGACCGGTCGCGGCAGGATCAGCATACCGCTGTCGCTGCCGTAGTCCTTGAAGACGGCGCCGACCCGGAATGCGCGCCAGCCGTCGACGCTGAACAAGTCGATCTCGTCGCCGACGGCAACGTTGCGGTGAAAGGCGTAAGGCTCCGAGACGAGCACCAGCTCGCCGGAATGCCAGCGGGGCCAGAGCTCCGGTAGTGTGTCCCCTTTGAATTCGAAGCCGCGCGGCTGTCCGTCGCTCGCCTGCAGCGCGAGCACCAGCACCGGGCCGTCGCGGGCTTCGATCCGGTTGCTGCGGCCCTGGCTCACGGCAGAGACACCCGGCAGCGCGGCGAGCCGCTCGGCAAGTGCCGGCGGCAGTCCCTCGCCGGTTCGGCTGCCGGCGCTGTCCGCCGAGACATAGATGTCGCTGGTCAGCGTGTTTTGCAGCCATTGGTCGACGCTGGCGCGGAAGCTGCCGATCATGATGCCGACGCCGACGGTGGCGGAAACGGCCACCGCGAGCGCGGCCACGGCAAGCCCCGAGCGGGTAATCGAGGCGGTAATGCCGCGGGCGGCGAGCCGCCCTTCGATGCCGAACAACCATCCGAACAAGGGTGTGGTGGCCTTGGCGAACGCGTGCACCACCAGCGGCATCATCATGCTGACTCCGATGATCACGAGGAACAGCGCGAGAAAGCCGATCCCCATGGAGCGCCCCGACACCTGCACCAGCAGGACGCCCAGCAATCCGGTCAGCACGCCGGCGCCGAACAGCCACGGCAGCAGCCGGCGGCCGCGGCGCTCCACCAGCGTGCGGCGGATGACGTCGCGGGGCTGGGAGCGTGCCGCTTCCAGCGCCGGGCCGAGCGCGGCGATCAGCGTCACGCCGAGTCCGAGCCCGGCGCCCTTGAGCAGCGACAGCGGCTCCAAGTGCAGGCTGCGCACGTTGAGCTGGAAATAGATGTCGTTGATGGTGCGTGTGACCAACTGCACCAGGCCGGCGCCGACGGCGATGCCGGCCAGGATGCCGAGCACGGCGCCGATCAGCGCCAGCACCGTCGCCTCCGCCAGCACCAGCGCGAACAATTGCGAGCGGGTGACGCCGAGCATGCGCAGCGTGCCCAGCAGCGGGCGGCGCTGCAGCACGGCGAAAGTCATGGTGTTGTAGACGATGAAGGCGCCGACCAGCATCGCCAGCAGGCTCATGGCGGTCAGGTTGGTATGGAAGGCGCGGGTCATTTGCGCCAGCGCGTTGGTGCGCTGGGCGCTGGGCTGCAGCCGCAGGCCGCTCGGCAGCGCGTCCGCGATTGCGGCGGCTTCCGTATCGGTCAGAATCAGGTCGATGCGCTCGATCTCGCCGAGCCGCCCGAGCACCTCCTGGGCGGTGGCGATATCGACCACGACGAGCCCGCCGAAGCCCTGCCCGGACTGTTCGGGCAGCACTGCCGCAAGCGTCATCGGGCGGGCTTCGCCGTCGATCTCGACATCGATACGCTCGCCGACGGCAAGACCGAGCCGGGCCGCGTCGCCGTCGGACAGGGCGAGGGTGTCCGGCTCGCGCAGCAGCTGCAGGAGGCCGGATGCGATCGCGTCGGCATCGCCGCCGGCGCCGGCGGCGATGAAGGCGGGGCGCATGGGTGCGGCGGCGATCAGGTCGAGTCCCAGCAGCGTGAAGCTGCGCTCGCCGATACGCACGGGTGCGTCGATGACCGGTGTGGCGAGCGACAGGCCGTGCTCCACCCGCAGCCGGGCGTAGACGTTATCGGCGATGGAACCGCTCGCGGGCTCGATTTGATGCGTCGCCGGCCCGGTGACCTGCTCCACCGACAGGCGAAAGCCGCGCCGGGCGCTCTCGTTGGCGAGATCGACGGCAATGACGACGGCGACGCCCAGCGCGATGCCGATAATGGACAGCCAGGTCTGCCACGGGTGGCGGGTCAGATAGCGGCGGCTGGCGGCCAGCAGCGATGGGGTCAGTCCGAGGTACGGCCTCACCGGCTCACCACGACAGCGATTCGGTGTGGGTGGTCAGCCGGCCCTCATCGAGGGCCAGCACCCGGTCTGCGATCTCCGAGACCTTGCGGCTGTGGGTGACCAGGATCATGGTCCGGCCCTCGTCCCGAAACAGGTGCGCCAGCAGTTGCAGCACCACGGTGCCGGTGCGGGCATCCAGGTTGCCGGTGGGCTCGTCGGCGAGCACCAGCGCGGGCTCGTGGATGATGGCGCGGGCGATGGCGACGCGCTGCTGCTCGCCGCCGGAGAGTTGGTCGGGGAACGCGCCCTCGCGGCCGTCGAGGCCGACCCGGCCCAGCAGATCGCCGATGCGCGCGCGGCGCGTGGCCGCGGGCACGTCGTTCAGCTCCAGCGGCAGGGCCAGATTCTCGGCCACGGTCAGGGTCGGGATCAGATTGAAGAACTGGTAAATGAAGCCGATGTGCCGGCGTCGCAGCAGGGTCAGCTCGGGCTCGCCCATGGCGGTGATGCTGCGCCCCATGATGGCGACGTCGCCGGTGTCGGGCTTATCGATGCCGGCCAGCAGGTTCAGGAGCGTCGACTTGCCCGAGCCGCTGCGCCCGAGCAGGGCGACGCACTCTCCGGGCGCGACGTCGAAGCTCACGTCGCCGAGCACGGTGCGATGCGCCTTGCCCTCGGCGTAGGCCTTGCCGATGTCACTCACCGACAGGATCGGCGTGGTTCGGGTTTGCGATGCTGCGGATGCTGACATACTGCTCCGTCGAGTGGGTCGGGAAACGCGTCCTCGCGGCCGTCGAGGCCGACCCGGCCCCGCGGATCGCCGATACGCGCGCGGCACGAGGCCGCGGGGATT
This sequence comes from Thiohalocapsa sp., assembly GCA_021736785.1. Lineage (GTDB taxonomy): Bacteria > Pseudomonadota > Gammaproteobacteria > Chromatiales > Chromatiaceae > Thiohalocapsa. The sequence goes on from JAIPFF010000053.1 coordinate 20,371, forward strand.
TGCGCCGCTAAAGCCAGCGCACGAGATAGTAGAGCCTCTGACCTTCCGACGAGGACGAAGGTCCGTACACCACCGCCGGGTGCAGCTCGCGCGCCTCGTCGCGCCCCTCGCGCGCTTGCTGCTCGGTCTCCAATACCGTGACGCAGCCCTCCGGAAAGCGTGCGCGCCGCTTTTTGGGCGACTTGATCAGCGCAAAGCGCTCGGCAAGGGACTTGGACTCGGGGTCGATGATGACATGCGGCATGGCGGTACGGCGGGCGCTGCGGTTGAGCTCCGATGACGGGGCGCCGGCAGGCGGCGCGCATTCCTATGCGCTATGTGGCGCATCTTGCGCGCGGGGTCAAGCGGCCGCGGCGCCAAACACCCGTCGATCCGTTATTATCGCTGCGACGAGTGCCGGTGCGTCGTACGGGTTGGTCCGCGATTGGCCTCGGCCTTGGCCCCCCCGGCCGGCGCTCCCCAACATCGAGATTTTAGCCCGATGCAAGTCAACCACGCCCTGGTCCTGAACCTGCACCAGCCCGCCGGCAATCTGGAGCACTTGCTCGAGCACGAGCCCTGGGAGGCGAAAGAGATCCTCTTCGCCATGGATCGGATGCCGCGCAGCCTGTGGGGGCACGAAGACTTGGCGCGCGTGCATTTGTCGTTGTCCGGCACGCTGCTGGAAACGCTCTCGTCGCCGGAGTTTCAAGAACGCGTCTACGGCATCGTCGACTGCGGCGCGCTGGTGTGGCATCTGCAGAACCAGGGGCTGTTCGAGATCCTCGGCACCGGTTACTACCACCCGCTGCTGGCGCTCATCCCCGAGGCCGACCGCGCCGAGCACCTGCGCCGTTGGCAGGGCATCGCCCGGCATCTGTTCTGGCGCCCGCGCTTCGAAGGTTTTTGGCCGCCGGAGATGGGCTTCTCCATGGAGCTGATCCCGCTGCTGCGCCGCTTCGGCTATCGCTATGTGCTGGTGGACAGCGAGCACGTCGAGCCCGTGGACGACATGAGTTGGCAGGAATTGCGCTACCGTCCGCACCTGGCCCGCTACGGCGACGACGAGATCATCGTCGTCGTCCGCGACCGCGAGCTGTCCGACGCGCAGGAGTCGGGCATGGAAGTGGGCTGGTTCCTGAACGAGATTGCCGAGCGCACCCGCTGGTGCGACTTTCCGCCGCTGGTCACCACCTGCACCGACGGCGAGAACGGCGGGTGGTTTCGCAATGTCACCGAGGGCGCCAACTACTGGAGCGCCTTCTACTTGCCGCTACTGGAGCGTGTTCGCGCGGGCGAAGCCGACATGCGGCCGACCTTCATCAGCGACTACCTCGATGCCCATGGCGCACACGGCGAGGTGCGCGTTGCCACCGGCGCCTGGAATACGGGCTGGCACCACGGGCGCGGGTTTACGCAGTGGACCGGGTCTGACGAGCAAAAACGCGTGCTTTCGCGCTATGCCGACGTCAGCGATGCGCTGCAGTCCGTCGCCAAGCGCGCCTTGGCCGAAGCACCCGCCGATGCCGGGCTGTGCGCCTCCCTCGACGAGGCGCGCTGGCGCCTGCTGCGCGCGGAGACCAGCTGCAATGTTTTCTGGGGGGAGGCCTGGTGCCCGCGCGCCGACGACGACCTCGACGCCGCCGAGCAGGCCATTGCCAACGCCGGCCGCCACTTGGGCGCGGAGACGGTGGCGGTGTCGGCAAACCGGCCCGGCGCAGATCCGGAAACGGACGATGGCCCCGCCGACGTCGGGCCCGCCGACCGCACGTCGGCCGGCGGCGACGCCGACTGAGCAGGCACCCTCGATATCCGGCCTGCGCGCCGCGATCATCGAGCTCTCATTCCTTATTTTTCAACACATGTCGACCACCGAGACAGGAGAGACGCCGTGACCACGCTCCCCGAGTACATCGAAGGTCTGCCGAATATCTGCGGATCGGAAGACGCAATCGCCCGCGCAATGGCCGCCGGCAAGGACAAGTCACTGGCCGCATCGCCGGGCGGCGTCGATTTCTCGTCCATCCGCGCCGCGGCGGCCATTGCGCTGCACCAGCACCAGCCGCTGATCCCGGCCGGCGGCGATGACCTTTCCACCGCCGCCATCATCAGCAATCTGAAGTACATGATGGACCACCAAGACATCGGCGATAACTACAACGCGCCGGCGTTCGTCTGGTGTTACAAGCGCATGGGCGAGTTCATCCCGCAGCTGATCCACGAGGGCAAGTCGCCGCGGGTGATGCTGGAGTACTCCGGCACGCTGCTGCACGGCCTGCGTGCGATGGGCGAAGATCACGTCATCGATGCGCTCAAGGGCATCACCACCAACCCCGACTACAATTGGGCCGTGGAATGGCTCGGCATGCCCTGGGGCCATGCCGTCGCCCCGTCCACGCCGGTGCAGGACTACCGGCTGCACGTGCAGGCCTTCCAGCACCACTTCGCGGCCATGTTCGGGCTCGATGCGCTGGAGCGCTTGCGTGGCTTCTCGCCGTCGGAGATGGCACTGCCGAACCACCCGGACGTCGCCTACGAGTTCGTCAAGACGCTGAAGGACTGCGGCTATCAGTGGGTGCTGGTGCAGGAGCACTCGGTGGAGCAGACCGAGAACGGCTGGCATCCGCAGCGCCCGCATCTGCCGCATCGGCTGGTGTGCACCAATTCCGAGGGCGAGACCGCGAGCATCATCGCACTGGTCAAGACCCAGGGGTCGGACACCAAGCTGGTCGCCCAGATGCAGCCCTGGTACGAGGCCCAGAGCCTGGAACGCTGGGAACTGGCCGGCAAGCAGGTGCCGCCGCTGGTGACCCAGATCGCCGACGGCGAAAACGGCGGCGTGATGATGAACGAGTTCCCGAACAAGTTCTTCGAAGTCGTGCACACGTCATCGGGCGGCGACGTGCCGCTGATGAACGGCAGCGAGTACCTCGAGCACCTGTTCGCGCTCGGCATTAAAGAGACCGACTTCACCGAGATCCGTCCGGTACAGCAGGGCAAGATCTGGGAGCGGATGCAGCCCGGCGACGGCCCGGACAAGCTCGCGAAGGTGATCGAGGAGCTAAAGGCCGCGGACCACCAATTCCATATGGACGGCGGCAGCTGGACCAACGATCTGTCCTGGATCAAGGGCTACGAAAACGTGCTCGGGCCGATGGAAGAGGCGAGCTCGATGTTCAACGAGCAGGTGCTGAAGCCGGGCACGCCGACGGACAATCCCGACTACCGCAACGCGCTGTATCACCTGATGGCCTCGCAGACCAGCTGCTACCGGTACTGGGGTCAGGGCCAGTGGACCGACTACGGGCGCGAGATCTGCCGCCGGGTGATGGAGATCGTCAAGCACGACTTTGCCTGACGCGGCGCGATCCGGGGGCAGGGCAGCCGGTGCCGGCGGCAAGGTGGTCCGCTGGCGCGCGGCCGCCGCGAAGGCCGCGGGCGCCGGAACCGGTTCGGAGCCGCGCGCCACCAAGGCGCATCGAGCGCTCGCTCCATCAATCCGAGCTCGACCAAACCGAGCTCGATTAAACCCAGTGGGCACAGGCTGCGCCCGCAATCAGGCAGATATAACCCCGGAAATGATACAGATCCCCCGCTATCTCGAGGTCTACATCGGGACCATCAATGCAGAGCTCGACCGATTTTGGTCGCGGTTCAATGTGTATGCGTCAATCCAGATTCTTGCCGTTGTCGCGCTGATGCTCGCATTCGATAAGGTTCAGATTCACCCGCACACGGCGCGGGCGGCAAACATGCTGGTGTTCCTCTGGTCGGTCACGGGAAGTCTGATCATTTGGCAGTCGACCGAGATCCACCGGCGACTGGTGACCGCTATCGTGGCTGCGGAGGAAAACCTGCCGGACGATGTCGGTCTCTTCCGCGAGGCCCTGAAATCGGTCAGCGCCGCCCAGTTCTTCATCTTCCGGGCATGCTTCTCGTTTTCCGTCACATGCTCGCTTTTTTGGGGCGGCATGATCGTGCTCGGTCCGTACGATTAACCGAGCGCATCAGCGCAGGGAGGCGGCGAGCCGCACGATGCCCTTCAGGTCGATCTCCCCGAGGTGGCGATAAGGGAGCCGCAACCGCGGCAGCACGGATACGTCGCCCTCGATGCGGTAGCGCCAGGGTTGCGGCGTCAGCGCCAGCCGGGGGAGCGTGCGTGCCAGATGCCCGGCATCGGCGCTGAGCAGGACTTCGATGTCGGCGCTGCCGCGGCGCGGCACCCGCTGCTGCGGATGGCTGTTGCCGGATGCGATCTCGCGCTCATTGAGCCAAAGCCGATAGGTCATGCCCAGGATCGGCAGCGGGATGGGGTTGGGATTGTCCAGCCGCAGTCCGACGCGAAACGTCTGCCGGCCCGCCGCAAGCCGCTCCGGGCGCAGGTATCTGAGCTTCACGTCGGGCGGAGCCAGGCGCGTTGCGAGCCATAGGCCGACGGCCGCCGCAACGGCTAGGGCCGCTCCCAATGCCAACCAGATCAGCACGGCCGCCGACGCCGGTCGTCGCCTGCCGGCGGTGTGGATCGATCATGCCGCGGCATCGGGGCGGGGGCATGCCGGGCTCGACGTATTGCCGCGTTGCCGGCGGCTCTGCGGCGACCGCGGGCATGCACCGAATCCGCGCTCCCCGCCGGCGGGCGCATGGGCGCTTTGCCTTCCCCGGCCGCCGAACATGGACCGTTGTACCGAACGCTCGACATCGCTTTTCCCCATCATTCGTCGGGCTGACCTTAACCCTATCGCCGGGCGTGCCGTTTGTCATGTCGACGGGGACAACGGCAGAGCGTTTGTGCGCCGACTCGCCGCCGCTGATGCGCCCGAGCACGGTATCCGCGTGCACCACACCTACAACGGAGTTGCCGAACTGGGCCAGCAGCGCATGGCGGGACTGCAGGCCGAAGCTCTAGCCGAGAATTATCACCTTGGCGCATTCGGGTCTAATCTTCTAATGAAGGCATTTCGATGACAGTCGATGACTGGCTTGGTCGGCGGGCCTCGCAGACCGTCGATCCCGGTACGAGGGTGGAGCATGAAACGCGCGACAATGGATGGCGGGTCACGGTTTCGCGTCGTTGCGCTACTGACAGCGGCATTGTTGGGGCTTGCGGGCGTTGTCTTCGCGGCCCGCGCCGACAACAGCGCGGTGTTGATCGATGTGTCCGGTGCCATCGGACCGGCAACAGTCGCATACGTGGAGGGTGCCATCGCCGATGCACAAGCCCGCGACGCCGATGTCCTGATTCTGCAAATGGATACGCCCGGCGGGCTGGACAGTTCGATGCGCAGCATCGTCAAGGCCATCACCGCATCATCGGTGCCGGTGGCCGGCTATGTGGCGCCCACGGGCGCGCGGGCGGCCAGCGCCGGCACCTACATCCTCTACGCCTGCCATATTGCCGCCATGGCGCCCGGCACCACGCTTGGCGCCGCGACGCCGGTGCAACTGATCGGGCGCACCGGCGAGCAGCCGGACATCGGCCGGTCCGCCGCCGCCGGCTTGATCGCGGCCGCCGTGGCTGCCGCGGATGAGGACACCGGAACCGGCGCGGGCTCGGGCTCGGGCGTGGGCTCGGGCACCTCGGCGGCGCCTGCCGGCGAGGTTTCCGGGCAACAGCCCCGGGCGCGCTCCGAAGACGTGCCTGAGGATTCGCCGGCGCGGCCGTCGGCCGAATTCGGTGCCGAATCCGGTCCCGAGTCCAGTGCCGAATCCGATGCTGCGTCCGTGGCCAAGTCCGGTGCCCCATACGATGCCGAATCCGGTACCGAATCCGATGCTGCATCCAAATCCGATACCGAGCCTGGCTCGGAGGCGGACGCCAAGACACGCAAGCTCGTCAACGACGCCGCCGCGTATCTGCGCGGGCTTGCCAACTTGCGCGGGCGCAATGCCGAGTGGGCCGAGCAAGCCGTGCGCGAGGGCGTGAGCCTATCCGCCGAAGAGGCCCTCGAGCTGAACGTGATCGACCTGATCGCGCCGGACCCGGAGTCCCTGCTGACGGCCATGGACGGGCGCAGCGTGCGCGTCGGCGAGTCGGAGCGCACGCTGCGCACCGCGGGCGCCGACGTCGTCATCAAACCGCCGGATTGGAAGACGCGCCTGCTTGCCGTCATCAGCGACCCGAACGTGGCCTACATCCTGATGCTGGTGGGCATCTACGGACTCGTCTACGAATTCTCGAACCCCGGCGCCGTACTGCCCGGCACCGTCGGCGCCGTCAGTCTGCTGCTGGCCCTGTATGCCTTCCAACTCCTGCCCATCAATTACGCCGGCATGGCGCTGATTATCTTGGGACTGGCCCTGATGATCGCCGAGGCCTTCGCGCCGAGCTTCGGGGCGCTCGGCATCGGCGGCGGCGCGGCCTTCGTCGTCGGCTCGCTGATTCTGATCGATACCGGTGCACCGGGCTTCGGCCTGTCGATCCCGCTGATTGTCGGCTTTGCCATCGGCAGCGCGCTGCTGCTGTTTTTCATCGTCGCGATGGCGCTGCGGGCCTATCGCAAACCGGTGGGCAGCGGCGCGGAGGAAATGCTCGGCGCCGTCGGCGACGCCTTAGACGGCTTTCCCGGCAGAGGCAGCGTGCATGTGCACGGCGAGGTCTGGACCGCCCGCAGCGAGGTTGCGATCCCGTCCCATGCGCCGGTGCGGGTGGTCGGGCGCGACGGTCTCACGCTGCTGGTGGAGCCTGCCGAGCCGAGTCGCTGAGGCCCCGGGGCGCAGACGCCGTTTCGACGGGGCCGCGCAGCGTGCACCTGCGGGAACGCGACGGCCCACCGTAAGACGGCTTGAGAGCAGGACGATGGCGGCGCCGCGGCGGCGGTCGGCGGGAACGGCAACGCCGGCACCGGCGCGCGGGCAGAACGGGCGGGCCCGGCGGCTGCATCGAAGCCGGCGCGGCCGGGTCTCGGTCGATCCCTGTTCAGCCAGCCCTTTTTCACAACCCGAAGGAGCAAGACGATGCCATTCGAACTCTATGCGGTTCCTTTGCTTCTGATCGTCGGCTTGGTCGCCGCCGCAATCAAAATCCTGCGCGAGTACGAGCGCGGCGTCATCTTTACGCTGGGGCGTTTTACCGGCGTCAAAGGGCCGGGGCTGATCCTGGTCATCCCCGGCATTCAAAAGATGGAGAGGGTCGATCTGCGGGTGCAGGTCATGGACGTGCCGAGCCAGGACGTGATCTCGCGGGACAATGTGTCGGTGAAGGTCAACGCGGTCGTCTACTTCCGCGTGCTGGACCCCGAGAAGTCTGTCATCCAGGTGGAGTTGTTCCGCGAAGCCACCAGCCAACTTGCCCAGACCACGTTGCGCTCGGTGCTCGGTCAGCATGACCTCGACGAGATGCTCGCCGAGCGCGAGAAACTCAACGACGACGTACGCCGCATCCTCGACGACCAGACCGATGCCTGGGGCATCAAGGTCTCCAACGTCGAAATCAAGCACGTGGACCTGGACGAGTCGATGATCCGTGCCATTGCACGCCAAGCCGAGGCCGAGCGCTCCCGCCGCGCAAAGGTCATCCACGCCGAGGGCGAAATGCAGGCTTCCGAGAAGCTCGCGCAGGCCGCGGCCATTCTGTCGCAGCAGCCCCAGGCGATGCAGCTTCGGTTCCTGGAGACACTGGCCTCCGTGGTCGGCGACCGCACTTCGACTATCGTCTTTCCGGTGCCGATCGATCTGTTGAGGCCGTTGCTGGACGGGAATAAGGCGTCGAGCCGAGACCGGTCGGAGTGAGCGACTCATCGGAGCGACACCCGCGGGGGGACACCCGTGCGTGCGCGGCGAGTAGGTCGCGCCGGAATACGCTGGCGTCGCCATCAAAGCGACACCCGTGCGTGCGCGGCAAGTAGCGGCGATCTCGACCTCGTGCCCCCGCGCTCATTCGGCTATCGGGCGTCCGCGCGCGCCCGTTCCGGCCCGGCGACGAGCCCGGACTAGATGGATCGGCCGAGCCCATCTTCGGGCGCCGTCGGTGAAGATTGCCCGAATCCCCCGTGCCGATAGTGCTTCCGGCAGCAGCATCTGCGGGTTAATGTTGAGCAAACTACTTGGGCGCAGCGGAGAAGATCCATGTCGGAGGAACGTCATAAGACCCACAAGCATTCCCACGAGCACGAGCACGAGCACGAGCCTGAGCACGACCACGAGCATGGCGAGGGTGGCGGCGGGGGCGGCGGCAGCGATCAGGGAAAGGACAAGGACAACGATCCGGGAAAAGGCAAGGAAGCCGGCGACGATGGGGAAAAGACGGCAAAGAAGGCGGGCTCGCTAGACGATGACGGCAATCCGTTCCTGGATGGCAACGACGATAACGACAACAACGACAACAACGACAACAACGACAACAACGACAACAACGACGGCAACGACAATAGCGCGACCACGATCCATTACGGCGTCTTGCCGGTCAATGATCCGGACTACGTGATCGGCAATATCGGCGACGGCATCGGAGAAGAGCACGCAGTCGCACAGGCCGCTCAGGAAGCCGTCGCGGCATTGGCCGATCACGGGTCCGAGAGCGGAGACGAGGATTCCCAAGGCGAAGACGATTCCGACAGCGGCGACGACGCGCCGCTGCCGTGGGCCGGACTTGAGCTCGACGAGCCCGACATCGAGGCCGGCAAGAGCTTTTGCGGCAAGCACTGGGGCAAGTTGGTCGTCGGGGGCGTGTTGTTCACCGCCATTGCCGCGATCGCCGCTTACTTCGCGCTCGGACACGGCGATGCCGGCGACGAAGGAGACGATGCAGGCAAAGGGGGCGATGGTCAGGCGGGCAAAGGCGACGATGACCAAGACAAAGCCGAGAAGCCGCGCCTTGCGCTGCAGACCATGGCGCCGACCGATGCGATCGTCGGCTCGGCCTATCGCTACGACATCAAGGTGACCGCGGAACCGGCGGTCGCGATCGCCATCGCCGCGACGAAAAAGCCTAACTGGCTGACGCTGACCGACAATGGCGACGGCACCGCAACGCTGACCGGCAACCCGACCGCGGCGGGCACCGACGAGGTGACCATCGAGGCCACGGCGGAGGGTGCCGACAAGGTGGTCGAGACGTTCGGCATCGTCGTCGTCGACAAGCTCGTCATTGCATCGAAGCCAGTCACCGAGGTCGTCGCCGGCGCCCGCTATCTGTACCGGATCGGCGTGCGCGGGATCGGGGACGACACGCTCTCCGTCAGCGTCGACGGCGCGCTGCCGGAGTGGCTCGCGCTGAACAAGATCGATGCCGTCGACGGTCCGCCGCGCTACGTATTGACCGGCATCCCCGACGCGAGCCTGGCCGGCAACGCGCCGCTGCAAGTTGCGCTGACGGCAACCGCCGGCACGCGAACCGCACGCCAGACGCTGAGCATCGGCGTTCGGCCGGCCATCGCCACCGAGGGTGGTACCGGCTTCACCTCCTTCCCGTTGCTGATCGCGGTCACCGGCAAGCGCTACGGCTTCAAGGTCGAGACCGTGGTCGCCGGCGGCAACGATGCCGTACCCCGGATCGAGGCCATCACGGCACCGGACTGGCTGACGTTCACGGACAACGGCGACGGTACCGGGCTGCTGCAGGGGACGCCGCCCGTCGATGCGCTGCGCTTCGGTACGGTGCAACTGGCTATGACCGCCGGGGGCGCGGGCGCGACCATCACCTATACGCTCGAGGTGCGCGACAGGGCACGCAGCTGGGACGAAGTGCTCGCGGACGCGCAGCTCACGCAGGCCATGCAGGAGTGCTTCGCCAGGGTCGCCGGCGAGGAAGAGTCGGCCTTCTGGTCGGACCTTGTGGGCTCGGTGAAGGATGGCGCCGCGGACTGCGTCGACGCGCAGGGCGAGGCCGCCAAGCAGATGCCCTATACGGTCCAGATACAGCTCGCCCGCCTGTACCAAGGCATCGCCAGCTTCCGCGATGCGGTATCCACGGATCGGCGGGGGGACGCAAATCGGCTGCGGGCGGCGGTGTCGCCACCGTTTCCGTTCGGTCCGCCCGAAGATGGCCGCTTCGACCGCGAGGCTTGGCCGCTCTGGGAGCAGGCCGGAACGCTGCAGCAACAGGGCGGTCAGCCGTTGGCGCGCTGGGATAAGCTGACGGCGCTGCTGCGCTGTCTTCGCACCTATCTGGGAGTCCAGCAATGAGTACCGATCTCGAATTCGTTTTCGAAAGCACCGCAACCGGTGGCTGGGTGCCGGCGCTCGGCAGCAGCCGCCATGTGAACGGCGCCATCGCCAGCCAGAACGCGGGCAGCATTAATCGGGGTCTGTATTACCAGGTCGGCGGGGGCGGCATGAACGGCCGCTTCAAAAAAGTGCTGAACGAGGCCCGCAAGATCAACGGCACGAGCCAGCTCGACATCGCCAATTCGGAGCTCAAGCGTGCATACGACGCCCGGTACGGGTCCGGCGCCTTCGATACGGATGCCGGCGCTTCATCACCGCGCTCGGACCGCCTGACCTCGTTCATCGTGAAGCTCGAGCCCGACAGCGCGCACATCGGGCGGGACGTCGTTGCGATGCTGTACTCGGTTGGACCGGTGCTCGGCCGCGCCGGCATCGTCGACAAGGATGGTTATGCACGGATCTATTGCGATGGACTGAAGGAGATCGCGGCTTGGAACAAGCGCGAAGCCACTCCGATTCAGGGTCTGCGCATCACGATGCTGTCCTGCGGCATCTATGCCGACAGCGTCGACGACAAGGACGCGCTTTACGATGACGCGGCAGCGGCCATCATTGACGGCCTGAAGCGCGCGGCGACGGATGATCCCGGTTTGGCTTCGGTGAAGATCCTGATCAACACCAACGACAGCAGCGAACCGCACAACCGTGACGGTTCCCCGCATGTGCCGACGGAGCGGCCTGCGTTTAGCGCGGCGGCGCAGGCGCTCGGCGTTGTGGTCGGCTCGGATGGGTTTTCGGTGCCGTTGGACGCGTCGACGGATTGAAAGTCTATGAGGCGACGACCGCGCAAATCACCCATTCCCAAAACCAGCTATTTCCTCCTGCCCATTGGGTGCGGTAGCCCTTCGCCGAGACGCAGCCCGACGAACTGCTCCACTTGCCGTAGTCGCTGCCTCCGTCCACGAACTGGTCGAAATAATCCTGAGCGCTCCCATGCTCGAAGTTTCCGACCGAGCAGGAGACAGTCGGATCTCCGAACAATGGCTGCGTGATGTCGCCGGCGACGTAAACCGGTCGATTGCCGGTGGCGGGGGTGGCTTCGAACTTGATCGCGCAAGACGGGTTGTGACCGCCTTCCGAGAGCTTCCAGATGCCGACACATGACGCACGCTGGCCCAACTCCTCGCGCGGCGCCGCGGCGATGCGCCGATCCGCCTTGTGTTCGTCCCAGGCTTGGTAGTCCAGATTCCCGTCCGGGCACAACGGCTTCTCGATCACTTTCAACGCAGTATCGGTGCGGTTGACGACGATCAGCAGCATGATATTAGCGCTGATATCGGTCGAGATCGGAAGCCCCTGCCATTCGTCGCCGGCGGCCGCGGTCGGCAGCAACTCGGAGATGCTTGATAGTCCCAGATTCCTGAGCTGCTGCTCCGGGATTTGAATGAGCGTATCGGTTTCGGACGGGTCCAAGAAAAGGGTATCCAATGCGGTCGTCGGTGGCTTACTCATGGCTTGTCTCCGCTGGTTCGCAGGCTCGGGGGCTGCGCCGGCCGTGTGCGGCGGCGCTAGCGCACCAGCACGGTGATCACGACATCGTCGTTCTCGGTACTGCCCTTGGGCGGCCAAACACTTGCGCTGCAGGCACTTGAAGCGTCCGTGGCGACACCCTTGCCGTCGATCCATTGCTTGAAGTACTGCTCCGCCGATCCGTGGTCGCTGATACCGACGGAGCAGCAGTTCGGCTTATTTGCATCGGCCGGAAATTCGCCGCCGATGTAGAGCTGCTTGTAGCCGGTTTTCGCCAGCGCCTTGAACTTGATCGAAGCCGAGGCGGCACCGTCGGAGGGGACGGTCATGAACTGCCACACGCCGACCGCGGCGGTGCCTGCGCCCATGGCCGTCAGCGGCGCGGCATCCACCCAACTCTCCGGATCCGCGCTGTCGTCGCTCGACGTCGGCTTGAAATTCGCGCGCCCGCGGCCCTCGGTGGTGCCCAAGTGCGGATAGTGCGCGACAACGGGCTTGGAGATCATGCCGCCGTGGGGCTGATAGACGGGCTCGGCCAGCAACAGCGGATCGGCTGTCGTGTTGACGACGACGAGTGTCAGCAAGCGGGTGCCGTCCGGCACGTTGCGCAGCACACCGACGAACGGGCGATCGTTCTCCGCGAGCTTGGATTGCTGTTTTTCATGCAGAATCGGCAGCGTGCCGGAGCCGGCATTCTCGACGCAGGCCGTGATTTGCGGCGTGTCGAGGCCATTGAGCCACACCGTCGGCAGTTGGCGCGGCGGGTCCAGTTTGTCGCCGCGGACAAACTTCTCCCCGTTATAAGGTGCGCCGCACTTGTCCTGCAGCGCTTGGCGCCAGAAGTCGACGACGCCCATCTTTTTGTCGGTGCCGAGTAGGCTGTCCACGGCCGGCTCGGAAATGCGATCCAGGAAATTCTCCGAGTTGATCCGGTCCAGGGCCTGCTTCAATGCCATAGCGGGCACGTCCGCTTTGGCCGCCGCGGCGCGGGCGTCGTGCAACCGCGTGCGGTAATGCTGCTTCAGCTTTTTGAGTCGCGGCTCCGCGAAGTCGATGGCGGTTTCCAGGCTCGATTGCAGGGCGCTCATCAGGATCGGCGCATTGTACCAGTGCTTCGGCACGCCGCTTTTCGGGTAGCGATCCTCGTGACCGTGGGCATTGTTGTAGGCCCAGACGGCTTGGTACAGAAACAGGTAATTCTGGATTTTTGAGTGCAGCCGCGTGCGCGCCGTGCAATAGGTCAGCAGGGCCGCCACTTGCTCGCCCGGGTCTCCCAGGCCTTCTATATCGTTGCAGGCGTTTGTCAGGTCCGTGCCCTTGCCTTGCACGGTCAGGTCGCTATGCAACTGATGGGCATCCGTCTCGACCTGCGGCACTTGACCGTCCCCGGGGACCTCCAAGTACTTCTTGCGGTTCTGGCTGATCTTATCGAAGAGGATTTTTTCGGTGCGCTCTTGCTCCGCCGCCCCGGCCAACGCGCTCTGGAAGGCTTGGCGCTCGATCTTGGTGAGCTTGTCGCCGAGCGCGTCTCCCAAAGCGTCGATATCGTTTTCCAGGTCCTGCCGGGATGGTGCGACATCCGGGCGGTCCGCCGCCAAGCCCATCAGCCCGCCGATGAAGCTCAACGCGCCGCCGACGACCTGTCCGGCCCCGGGGAAGATGAATGCGAACTGCCCGGCGAAATCCAGCACTGTCGAGGCTGTCTGCGCGTCGTCGGTGTCACTCATGGCGCCCCCGGATAAGTCTGACTGTTATTGTCGGGTGTTGGCGGATGGTAGACACCGAACCGCATGCTTACAAGCGCGAAGCGTCTGTGCCGGGGGAGCGGCGGCTCCACGGAGGGCGTGTCGCGCGGGCGGCGGCGCTAGCCGAGGGCGCGCATACGCAGCAGGACCGTGCCGTGCTCGCGGCAAATCGCAGCGACGCATGGATGCGAATCCGCGTCCGGTTGTCATACGTCGCCTCGACCCACCTGCTTCATCCGGGAAGACCCACTAAATCAATGGGCCTTCTATTTACATTGTATTCTTTCAGCGGTCCGGCGAAGGCTTTAGGATAGAAGTCGCCATTTGCAAAAGGGTTATTGCAACAGGAATTGGTAAGTTGCTCGCAGTCAATTGAAAAATAAGTCTTTTGTGCCTGTAACGCTGGGGCGGTGCGTCACACGGTGCGTCACGCGGCGCGGTGAGGTGCTCAATTATTCAATTCCATCAAGGCGCAACAACTCCCCCATCGTTCGAGTGCGAGGTCGGACCGAAGCGCAGCGCTTCCCGCGCAGTGCGGGCTGTCTCGCTTATTTCGGTGCGCACAACACACCGAAATGGCAAGTCTCCGCCATTGTGTCTGCTTAACTCCGCGCGGAACGCTGCCTGGTGTCTGCGGACCATGCGGCCATAATCAATCGTTGAACGGTTTGCGCGGGTATTGAGCTGCAGCGCCGGCGGCGGTTCGCCGGAGCACGTGGCCAATCAATCGTCCCCTGCTCGACGCGCCCGCAATAGACGCCCGAGGCTGTTCGCAAGCGCCGAATATTTCAGCGCTTCACCAATGGGCCGCGCGCCCGAACAGCGAGTACAGGCGCGCGCCGTGCGCTTGTCGAATCGGAATTGTCGTGGAGAAACGCAAATCCTCTCCGGCACCATCAAGGGCATACACGGCGATGTATACCGACGGAGGACGCTGATGACACAGACACGCAAGCTGGTGCTTTTCCCGATCGTGCATACCGCCGAAGACCTCGGCGGGCTTGCCGCGGCTGTTGAGCAGGCGCGGCCGACGATCACCGCCAAGCAACGCTTTGCCGAAGTGGTCGGCGCGTTCTGGCGGCAGGTGGAGCAGGCCGCCGATGTGCTGCCGGTTTCCGGCGACGGCTGGCGCGTGTACCAGGATGGCCTCCCGATCTGTGAGCACGAGCAGGCGATCGTCGACGATCTCGCCGCCGGCGGCAGCCGAAATCACCGTCTGGTGAAGCGTTTGACGGAGCGGGGCGCGCAGTTGATGGGGACAGAGTCCGCGGAGCTGCTGGTCGAGGAATACCAACTCCAAAAACAGTTGTTGGAGCAGCGCGGCGATATGACCGATGCCGAGGCGCTGGAGGCCGGCCGCTTGGCGGCCGAGATCTTGGTGCGACGGGATCGATTCATCGCGGAGCGCATCGCCGAGACCCTGGCACCGGGTGAGACCGGGGTCCTGTTTTTGGGATTGGTGCACGACCTGGAGCCGCATTTGCCGGACGACGTCGAAATCGTGCACCCCGTGGGCAAGCCGCGCCAGAGCGGGATTTCCGGATGACGCATGCCGATACCGCACGTGCGCTGATCGTCGACGATGACGACGACATTTGTTGCCTGCTCGGGCGCCTGCTGGATCGCGACGGCATCGCATTCGAAACGGCCCACGACGGCAACGCGGCATTGGAAATGATCGCCGTGCTGCAGCCGGACGTGCTGTTGCTGGATGTAAAAATGCCCAATAGCGACGGCATGGAGGTGCTGCGGCGCATCCGCAAAAGCTATCCGCATGTCGGCGTTGTGATGATGACGGCATTCGCCGGGGTCACGCAGGCCGTCGAGGCGATGAAGATCGGTGCCGTCGATTACTTGCCGAAGCCGTTCGACAACAGGCGTGTAGTACCGATCGTGCGCGAGGCCCTGGCGCGCTGCAAACGCGACCCCGCCTCGCCCCGACCCGACTGCCGCGACGGCAACGGATTGCGCGGGGCGCTCGCCGGCATGATGGGTCCGAGTGCGGCCGTGATGGACTTGGCCGATCAGCTCACGACGGTGGCGGAGACGGATTTTTCCGTCGTGATTCAGGGCGAGACCGGCACCGGCAAGGAGTTGGTCGCGCGCACCATTCATCGATTCAGCCATCGCGCCGGCGGACCGTTCGTCGCCGTCGACTGCGGTGCCATTTCCGAGAATCTGCTGGAGAACGAGTTATTCGGCCACGAGCGCGGCGCCTATACCGGCGCCGATCGGCGCGGCATCGGCAAGTTCGAGGCCGCCGCGGGCGGCACCTTGTTTCTCGACGAAATCGGCAACTTACCCCTGAAGTCACAAGCGACGCTGCTGCGGGCCCTTCAGGAGCGCACCATCTGCCGTGTCGGCGGCAATACGCCGATCCCGGTGGACGTGCGCGTGATCGCGGCCAGCAACGAGCGCTTTCTGCAAGCCGTAGGGGCGGGCGAGTTCCGCGAAGATCTCTGGTATCGCCTGAACGAGTTTCATCTGTATCTGCCGCCGCTGCGCGAGCGCCGTGACGACATCGTGCATCTGGCGGAAACGTTTCGGCGCCAGGTCGCCGAAGACCTGCAGCGTCCGGTGCCCGTATTCTCCGACGCCGCCCGGCAACGCCTCGTTCAATTCGACTGGCCGGGCAACGTGCGCGAGCTGCGCAGCGTCGTGCGCCGGGTCTGTCTGTTGGACAAGCCGGAGATCGAAGCGGAAGACATTCATTTGCGCAGCCGCCCGCGCCACGAGCTGGACGTCAACGCGGCACGGGAGTTGCAGCTCGGCGAAGTGTCGCTCAGCCAAGTCGTCAACGACAGTGTGGCCCGTGTGGAGCGCGCGATGCTCGTCAAGGCGTTGCGTCACGCCCACGGCAACAAGGCGGAAGCGGCGCGGCTGCTGAAGGTGGACTACAAGACCATCTACAACAAGCTGAAACGGTTAGGTATCACGCGCGAGGAGATCGGCAATGACGGAGCGGAAGTCTGAAGGCGGCGGTATCGAAGGCATGTTGCGCGGGCTCGGCGACTTGGTCGAGAAGCTGGGCGATCTGGCGGAAAAGGGCGAGGAGCTCAGGCGCAGCGGTGTCGTCGAGACGACCAGCGCTCAGGGGCGGCAGGTAAAGGGGGTCTACGGCTTCACCGTCAAGGTGGGCCTGGGCGAGGAGGGCGAGTCCAAGCCCCGGGTGGAGCCGTTCGGCAACATTCGCCGCGACGAGGAAACCGGCGCGTCGGTGGTGCAGGAGGTGACCGAGCCCATGGTCGACGTCTTCGAGGAGGACACCCATGTGCAGGTGGTCGCCGAACTGCCCGGCATCGGCGAGAACGACGTGGAGTTGGAGCTGAACGGCGACGTGCTGTCCATTCAAGCGGCCGCCGGCGACAAGAAGTACCGCAAGGAGGTCCTGCTGCCGCGCAGCTTCACGCCCGAGGGTATGGAGCACAAGTGCCGCAACGGCATCCTCGAGGTCAAGCTGCAGTAAGGCGGAGCGCAGGCAAATGACGGAATCCATCAAGCTCAAGGTCGCCGAGGGGCTGGCCAAGGATGCGGGGCGCGGCTACGCGCGACTGGACCCGGCGGATATTCAACGGCTGGGGCTCGAGCTCGGCGCCGTTGTGCAGGTTCGCGGCAAGCGCGCCAGCATCGCCAAGGTCATGCCCGCCTACCAGGACATGCGCGGCAAGGGCTGCGTGCAGCTCGACGGCATCACGCGCAAGAACGCCGGCGTCGGTGTCGACGAGAAGGCCGATATCCAGCCCTGTGCTTATCAGCCGGCGGATCGCATCGTGCTCGCACCCACCGGCGTGTCGCCCGGCAAGCGAGACCTGGCCTATATCGGCAGTCTGCTCGACGGCGTCCCCGTGCTCAAGGGCGACCTGGTGCGCGCGTCGCTGTTCGGCAGCCGCAGTGCCGATTTTCGCGTCGAGGACACGACGCCGCCCGGGGCCGTCATCATCAACCCCACCACGGCATTGGTGATCGGCAAGCGGCAGGAAGGCGGCGGCAGCGCCCAACAGCGCGGCGGCACCATGACCTACGAGGACGTCGGCGGCTTGCGCCATCAGGTGCAGCGCATCCGCGAGATGATCGAGCTGCCCCTGCGCCATCCGCACGTCTTCGAGCGCCTCGGCATCGACGCGCCCAAGGGCGTGCTGCTGCACGGCCCGCCCGGCTGCGGCAAGACGCTGATCGCGCGGATTATTGCGCAGGAGGCCGAGGCCAACTTCTTCACCGTCAGCGGCCCGGAGATCATCCACAAGTTCTACGGCGAGAGCGAGGCGCACCTGCGCAAGATCTTCGAGGAGGCCGCGCGCAAGGGGCCGAGCATCATCTTCCTGGACGAGATCGACGCCATCGCGCCGCGCCGCGACAAGGTCGTGGGCGACGTCGAGAAGCGCGTCGTGGCCCAGTTGCTGGCACTGATGGACGGGCTGACGCGGCGCCAGAACCTGATCGTGATCGCCGCCACCAACCTGCCGAACGCCATCGATCCGGCCCTGCGCCGGCCGGGACGCTTCGACCGCGAGATCGCGATACCGATTCCGGACCGCTCCGGGCGCCGGGAGATCCTCGATATCCACAGCCGCGGCATGCCGCTGGACGAGGACGTGTCCCTGGACCACCTCGCGGAGATCACCCACGGCTTCGTCGGCGCCGACCTGGAGGCCCTGTGCCGCGAGGCGGCGATGGGCACCCTGCGCCGGCTGCTGCCGAATATCGGCATGTCCCTGGAGGACCTGCCCTTCGACCGGCTCGCGACCGTGACCGTCGTGATGGAGGATTTCGTCACGGCGCTGCGCGAGGTGGAGCCCTCGGCCATCCGCGAGGTGTTCGTCGAAGTGCCGGACGTCGGCTGGGACGACGTCGGCGGCCTCTCCGAGGTGCGCCAGCGCCTGATCGAGGCCGTGGAATGGCCGCTCAAGTACCCGCAGCTGTTCCGGCAGGCCGGCGTGCAGCCGCCCAAGGGGCTCCTGCTGGCAGGGCCGCCCGGTATCGGTAAGACCATGATCGCAAAGGCGGTGGCCAACGAAAGCGGTGTCAATGTCATTGCCGTGAAGGGGCCCGAGCTGATGTCGCGCTTCGTCGGCGAATCCGAGGCCGGTGTACGCGAGGTGTTCCACAAGGCCCGGCAGGCGGCGCCCTGCATCATCTTTTTGGACGAAGTGGACGCCGTGGTGCCTTCGCGCAGCGCCGGCGCCTCCGATTCCCACGTGTCGGAGCGGGTGCTGAGCCAGTTCCTGGCGGAGATGGACGGCCTCGAAGAGCTGAAGGGCGTGTTCGTGCTCGCCGCCACCAACCGCGCCGATCTCATCGACGCTGCCATGCTGCGCCCCGGCCGCTTCGACGAGGTGGTCGAGCTGCCGCTGCCCAGTCTGACCGACCGCGCCGAGATCCTTGCCGTGCACCTGCGGGGCAAGCCCGGTGCGCACGTCGTCGATGCCGCCGCGTTGGCGGAGCGCACGGAGGGCGCGAGCGGCGCCGACCTGGCCGCCATCTGCAACCGGGCGGCGCTCTACGCGATCCGCCGAGCGGTCGCCCAAGCGGGCGATGATCCCGCCGCCTTCGTCGAGGACGGCGCGCCTCCGGTGCTGCTGGGCAAGGACGACTTCGAGCAGGCGCTGAGCGAGATCATGGGCCCGGACAGATGATCCCGACGGGCGCAGATAGACCGGCATCCCATGCGCCCGGTCCCGGCCCCGGCACCGGCAGCGACAACCGCGAAGCCGTCTACCTCTATGGCTTCGCGGCGGTCGCGAGCGATGCTGCCGGGTCCGGCCATGCCCGTTTGCCGCCCGGTCTGCCGCCCGACTTGCCGCCCGATTTGCCGGCGGTGGACGAAGCGCGCCCGCTGCGTCTGCAGTGCCATGGCGGGCTGATTGCGCTGACCAGCCGGGTGTGCCGCGCCGACTACGAGGGCGAGGCCGGCGAGGCCAACCTCGCCGATATCGCCTGGGTCGGGCCGCGCGCCCTGCGTCACCAGGCGGTGCTCGAGGCGGCGCAGGCGTCGACGACCATCATGCCGCTGCCCTTCGGCACCCTGTTCTCCTGCGAATCGGCGCTGGAGCACGAGATGCTGCAGCGCCGCGACGAGATCGAAAGCGTGCTGCGGCGGCTTGCGGGCTGCGTCGAATGGGCGGTCCAAGGCATGCTGGACCGCCGGGCGGCGGTGGATGTCCGGGTGCGGCAAGCCATCGCGGCGGGGCGCTATGTACCGGCGGCGTCGCCGGGCCGGCGCCATCTCGAAGAGCAGCGCCTGCGGCGTGCGCTCGAGCGCGACCTCGATGACTGGGCAAACACCGCGGCGGCCGGATTGCTCGAGAGTCTCCGCGCGCTGAGCGCGGGGTTCGTGGAGCGCCGTGTGCAAGCAACGGGGGCGCTCGCGTTCAACTGGGCCTTCCTGGTGCCGGATGCGGCAGCGGCGGCCTTTCACGAGCGCCTGGATACGCGCAGGCATGCCCTCGCGGAGCAAGGTCTCGATGTGGCCTGCAAAGGCCCCTGGCCCGCTTACAGCTTCGTGGCGCCGGACTCTTGAGCCTGCAGCTCTATTGCATCTGTGCGGTGCCGGACCTCGCCGGCGGCGCCGTGCCGAGGCCGGCGGACGACCGGCCGGGGCTGCGTTGGCTCGACACGGACGCGCTTTCCGCGCTGGTGGGCCCGGTCCCGGTCCGGGACGACGTCGCCGCCATGCTCGCCTTCGGCCGCGTCATTGCCCACTATCACGGCCATTTCACCATCGTGCCGATGCGCTACGGCAGCTGTCTGCCGGGCCCCGATGCCGTGCTCGATCATTTGCGCGCGGACCGGCGGCGTTACGAGACGCTGCTCGCCGCGCTGCATGACTGCGTCGAAATGGGCCTGCGGCTGCCGCTGCCGGCCGGCGCGCCGGCTGCGGACCCGGGCGGCGAGCCCGTCAGCGGGCGCGATTATCTGCTGCGCCGCCGTGTCGAGCTGGCGGATACCCTGCGGGTCGAGGCGGCATTGGATGAGCTCGACCGCGAGCTCGCCGGGCTGTTTCGGCAGCGCCATCGCGAGCAGGGCTGGTTCGCCGGCGAGCAGCGCTTGTCGGTGCAGTATCTGGTGCCCAGGGCACACCTGTGCGAATTCCGGCGCCGCCTCGCCGGCGCCCTGAGCGCGCTCTCCTGCACGGATGCCTCGGAATCGGCGTTGACCAGCGGCCCGTGGCCACCCTACAGCTTTGCCGCCGCCGACGAGTCGGCGGCGTT
>JAIPFF010000007.1 GCA_021736785.1 Thiohalocapsa sp.
GGCCGGACCTGATGGCGCCGACGCCCCGGCGTACCTTTTCCAGCGGCGCCAGGCCGGCGCCGATCTGCACCAGTCCGGCGGCCCCCACCAGCACGGCCAGCAGAACCAGGTAGGGCAGCATGTCGGCGGCGAACGCGTCGCGCGCCGCGCTCAGCTCGCGGCGGTCGGCGGCGGCCATCACCCGCAGCCCGGGGGTGGCGCCGTTGTCGGCGAGCAGAATGCGCCGTTCGCGGACCATCAGCCGCTGCCCGCCGGGGCCTGCCAAGTCGTGTGCATGGACGGCGCCGGCGTCGGGCTGGTCCGGGGGCGGCTCGATGCGGCCGTCCCACAACGAGCGCGAGCGCAAAACGGCGCGTCCGGGCGGTGAGCCCGTCTCGTCGTCGATTTGCCAGTAGAGGCCGCTGAGCGGCTTATGGAAGCGCGGGTCGACCGGGCGCGGCTGCAGCGTTATGGCGCCGTCGGGACCCACATGCACCGCCGCGGCAACCTGGTTGAGCTGCGCCGTTAACTCGCTGCCGATGCGGCGCTCGACATGCCCCTCGAACAATGCGATCAGGCCGAGTCCGGCCAGGGTCAGCGCCACGACCAGCGTCAGCGCCGCCGCGATTGCGAAACGCGCTCGTAGCGATCGACGCGTCATCAGTTCTTTCACGGACGGGCGCCGCCCTCTGCATCGGGCTGCTCGACGATATAGCCGAAGCCGCGTCGTGTCTGGATCAGGTCGACACCGAGCTTGCGCCGCACTCGGCCAACCAACACCTCGACCGCGTTGGAGTCGCGCTCGAAGTCTTGCGCGTAGAGCTGCTCGGTCAGCTCCAATTGCGAGACGACGCGACCGGCATGCTGCATCAGGTAGGACACCAGCCGGTATTCCTGCGGCGACAGGTGGACCGGTACGCCGTCGACGCTGACCCGCATCTGCCGCGTGTCCAGGGTGACGCCGCCGATATCGAGCACCGCCGTGGCTTGTCCCGCCGCGCGCCGGGTCAGCGCCCGCAGCCGTGCGATCAATTCCTCCATGCGGAAGGGTTTCGGCAGATAGTCGTCGGCGCCCGCATCGATGCCCTCGACGCGCTCGTGCCAGTCGCCGCGGGCGGTCAGAATCAGGACCGGAAAACGCTGCCCGGCGCTGCGCCAGCGGCGCAGCACGGATAGGCCGTCCATGCCGGGCAGCCCCAAGTCGAGCACGACGGCGGACCAATTCTCGGTATCGCCGCGAAACCAGGCGTCCTCGCCGTCGTCGACGTGCTCTACGAGGAAGCCGGCGGCCTGCAGGGCCGCAAGCACGCCTTCCGCCACCCGGGCATCATCCTCGACCAAAAGCACCCGCATCAGTCGTATTTCCTGGACAGCACCTCCGCGCTGGCCGCATCCACGAGGATTTCCGATACGCGGCCGTCCGACTCGATCACCTTCAGCTCATAAACCAGGCGGCCGTCCTCGCGCTCCAGCTCCACTTCGATGATGTCGCCATTCACTTGGGCGTCCACGCTCGACAGGATCTCGGCGATCGGCCGGACCTCGCCTCGCTGCAGGGCTTCTCGTGCCAGGTCGTGGTCGTCGGCAACGGCCGGTAGCGCCGGTACCAAAAGGGCCAGTGACAGGGTGAGCGCGCGATTGCTTTGGCTGAATTGCATGATGACTGTCCTCGTTGAGGTGTTGCGCAAGCCGACTGCCGCGATGCAGTACCGACCGTCAGCCGACAGTCTGCCGGAACGAAGCTGACCGATTGCTGACAGCGGCGCACAGGGTTTCGTCAGCGCATGACCGTTAGTCTGGCTCGCAACCGTCGCATCCGCACTCCGCAGTGGCAGTGAGCGCAACCGCGGTGCAGACGGTGTGGTTTCAACGCCGATCAACGACAACGGAGCTTGCACGAATGACAACATCTACCGAAGCACTGCCGACGCTCTCGGCTGCCGAGCGCGACACCGCGGCGCACCAAGGCAGCGTGCGTGTCTGGGATCCGCTGGTTCGGATCTTCCATTGGTCACTGGTGGCGGCCTTCGCAACCGCCTACATCGTCGAAGACGACCTCCTCGGCGTGCACGTCTGGGCCGGCTATTTGGTCCTCATACTGATCGCCGTGCGCGTGGCTTGGGGCTTCGTCGGCACCCGGCACGCACGCTTCGGCGATTTCGTTCGCGGGCCGCGGCAGGTCCTCGGATATATCCACGACGCCCTGCGCTTCCAGGCCCGGCGCTACCTGGGGCACAACCCGGCCGGCGGCGCGATGGCCATTGCGCTGATGCTGCTGGTCAGCGCGACGGGGCTCTTCGGCATGGCGCTGTACGGCGCGCAGGAGCTGTCCGGCCCGCTCGCACCGCTGATGAGCGGCCTGCCCGCTTTCTGGGGCGAAGCCTTCGAGGAGACCCACGAAGTCCTCGCCAATGTCACGTTGGTGCTCATCGCCGCCCATGTCGCGGGCGTCATTTTCTCGAGCCTCTCCCACCGCGAGAACCTGGTGCGATCCATGTTCACGGGCCGGAAGCGGCGCGGCTGACCTACAGGGGAAATGTCATGCATCGATTCAAAAGCGCCTTCGCCAAGCCTGTCGCGATCGGCATCTTGGCTGCCGGACTGACCGCCGGGATACAGATGCCGGCCTTCGCCGGCGGCGCGGAAGCTTGGACCAA
This sequence comes from Thiohalocapsa sp., assembly GCA_021736785.1. GTDB lineage: Bacteria > Pseudomonadota > Gammaproteobacteria > Chromatiales > Chromatiaceae > Thiohalocapsa. Next base: position 2,637 of record JAIPFF010000007.1, read on the forward strand.
GGAATACCCGCAGGCCGACGGCTCGCCGCCGCGCAGCTGCGCGAGCTGCCATAACGCCGACCTGACGCAGCCGGGCCGTCACGCGAAAACAGGAAAGCCCATCGAGCCATTGGCGCCGTCGGTGAATCCCGAGCGGCTGACGGACCCGAAAAAGGTCGAGAAGTGGCTCTACCGCAACTGCCGCTGGACCCTGGGCCGGGAGTGCACCGAGGCCGAAAAGACGGACTTCATCGCGTACATCGAGCGGCAGTAGTCGCGCAGACAACAGATCAGGAGACAATCATGAACAATCCGATGCGTTATGCCGCCTTCGCGGCGGCCGGCTTGCTCGCACTCGGCGCCGCCGGGCTCGCCCTCGGCGATTCGGACGATGACGATGATCGCCGCGAATACAAAAGCGGCAGTCGCTGGATCGAGCCTCGCGCCGACGTCGCGCCCGTGACCAATGCGACATACCGCGAGGAATGCGGTGCCTGCCATATGCCCTATCAGCCGGGCCTGCTGCCGGCGGCGGCTTGGCAACAGATCATGACGCCCGACGCGCTCGGCGATCACTACGGCGACGATGCGTCGCTGCCGGACGGCCTGCGCACCGAGATCACGTCCTACCTCGACGGGAACGCCGCCGACGACGCCGGCCGCTCGCGATCGCGCGCCTTTGCGGTCGGCACCATTGCCGGCGACGGACTGCCCCGGATCAGCAAGACCCGCTACTTCCTGAACGAGCACGACGAGATACCGCCGCGCTTGGTTTCCGGCAACCCGGATGTCGGCAGCTTCAGTAACTGCAACGCCTGCCACCGTGGCGCGGCAGAGGGTGTTTACAATGACGACCGGGTGTTCATTCCGGGTGTCGGGCGCTGGGACGATTGAATCTGCGGGCCCTGTGAAGCGCGGGAGAGGGCGGGCCAGGCGTGTCGTGCCGGGCTCGCACGACCGGTGCCGCCACTTCCCGGGGGTAGTGGTACGGCTATGACAGGACCAATAGTTGGCCCGGCCCGCAAGGCATGTGCGTCTTAGGCGGGCGGCTTGGAAGCGAGCCCGCGGCGGATTGTGAGGAAGCGTTGCCCCCGCCGGCCCGGCGCCGCCGAGGCGGCGTCCGGCCGGGGAGCGCGCAGGGTCAGTTGCGATCGAACCGCTGGTTCATCTGGCCGTTGCATGGCCATTGAATGATGTCGGCGCCATCGGCGGCCGATTGGCCGGAGACATCCATGCACTGTCCCGAGTGGCGGAAGCGCATTTCGCCGTTGTCGTAGGTGATCTGCTGGCTGTGGCTGCCGTTGCAGATCGACTGAACCACCTTGGCGGCGTTGGCCTGCGAGGCGCCGGCCACCGCGAGACAGAGCCCGGAATTGACCGATGTGACCGTGTAGTAGCCGGCGCCGGCGGGCTCGAATACCCAGCGCTGGTGATCGCCGCCGGTACAGGTCCACTGGAGCACACTCGCGCCGTCTTGCATCGAAGCGCTATCGACGTCCGCGCATTTGCCTGAGTGCCGGGCCGTGAGGGTCACGGGCGACGGCGGCGGTGCGCCGTCGCAGGCCTCGAGGGTTTGCAGGTTGAACGCGCCGGTGAGGGTCTGTCCGTCGGCGCCGACTTTGACCACGGCGCCGGCGGGCAGGGTGGCAGGATTGAAGCAGACGTCGGCGCCTTCGCCGAAGCGCAGCGCGAAGCCGTCCTGGCCGCCGCGGATGGCCTTGAGGTCGAAATCGACGGTGCCGTCGCCGGGGGTACTGTCGAGCACGTCGTTGCCCTCGAGGCTGAAGCCGTCGGTCTGCAGCGTGGCGGAGGAGGTGATCAGGCCGGCATAGGTAATGGTGCTGTCGCTGCCGCCGCCGGTGATACGCACGTTCCAGCGCTCCTCGGCGCCGGTGACGGAACAATCGCGCCAGAGGAAGACGCCGGTGTCGGTCGGGCTGGAATAGCTCGGCTCGCCGCAGGCCGGATCGCTTGGCGGCGGCGGGGGCGGCGGATCGATGGGTGGGCCGGCCGGGCCCGGCTGCAGTGTGCCGGCCTCTTGCGCGACATAGATCCCGTTTGCGACCACATCCTCGAAGCGATCGACCCGTCCCGAAGGCCAGCGGATCTCGACGTCGGCCATCCGATTGTTGGCCAGGCCGAAGTGCAGCCGGCGGTCGTTCTGCGACCAGCGATGGTAGCCGCCGTCCTGCGCGCGGTACTGGGTCTTGCCGCCCGCGGTCACATAGACGCGCGCACCGATTCCGTCGCGGTTCGACGTGGTGCCCTCAAGCTTGATCTGCAGCCAATGGTTGGTATTGCCGTTATCGCCGGACGCGTTGCGGAACATGACGTCGGGGCCGCCGACGCCCCATGGGCGCATCAGCAGACCGTTGGTGACGAACAGATCCAGAAAGCCGTCGTTGTCGTAATCGGCGGCGGTAACGCTCTCGGCAATGCCGGCAGCGCCGCCGAGCCCGACGCCGAGCGGGCCGCGGGCGCCGGCGGCGTCGTCGACTTCGGTGAAATTGCCGGCGCCGTCGTTCAAGTACAGGCGGTTCGGGATGTTCTCGACGCCCGCCGAACAGGCCATGTAGACGTCTTGGTCCATGTCGTTGTCGAAATCGCCGACGACGACACTGTTGCAGGAGACGGGCGTGTTCAGGCCGGCGCCGTAGTCGTAGTCCCAACCGGCGGGGGAGCTTGCGATCAGCCTCGCCGGCAGGGGCAATTCGGGCCGGTCGAAACCGAAGGTTGCGATATTGCCTGCCGGCCGTTCGGTATCGATCGTCACGTACGCGCGCCGGCTGTTGCCGATGTCGTAGTCGTCGTTGACGATTTGATTGCTGATGGTCACCGTCCATTCGGCGCTGCCGCTGTCGTAGTCGACCTGGACCCACCCGGCGACACCGGTGGTCGGCCCCGCGGGATCGAGCACGATCTGCTGGGGCTCGCCGAAGGGGCCGAGTCCGCTGAAGTCGGCCGTAACCGTGATCGTGCCGTTGCTGGTGAAGCGGAAGCCTTTGGTTTCGCTGCCGCGAATGCCGTCCAGCCAGGCCTCGATGCGGTTCGGGTTGACCAGGCCGACGCCGGAGCGGCGCATGGCGCCGCGCACCGTCAAGATGTCGCCGCGCAGGTCGCCGTTGAGATCGGCGACGATGGCATCGAGGACATTGGCGGTCGATGGCAATCGATCGCCGACATCGGTAAAGGGGCGGCTCGTCGTGTCTTCGACGGCTTCGGGAAAACGCGCTTGCCGCCCGCAGACGAGCTCGGGCGAGTTGTCGTCATCGAGATGCATCAGCAGGGCGAAATCACCCCGCCCCCGGCAATTGGAGCCGGTGCCCGTATCGCGTTGCATGTCGATTCCGCCGGCGGACGCTTGCCGGAAGAACTTCCAGCCGCCCCAGGAGACGACCGCGGCATCCAGCCGGTTGTCGCCGGTCCAGTCGAACAGGGCGGCGAAGCGCCCTACCGTGCGGTCTTGCAGTCCGGAGGCCCAGAAGATACCGGCGTCGTTGACGAGCACGTCGCTGGAGTCGCCGGCCGTGTAGTTCCAGTTGAAGAAAAAGAAGTCTTCGTCGCCGTCGTTGTCGAGATCGCCGAATGCCGCCCCGTGGGTGTCTGCGAGCGGGTCGGTAAACCAGCCCCCGGGCATGACGTCGGATGCGACATCGGTAAAGGTGCCGTCCGCGTTGTTGCGGTAGAGCTTCACGGGGCCGCGGTGCCCGCTGGCGAAGAGATCGGGCCAGCCGTCGCCGTTGAAGTCATTCCAGCTTGCGCCCCAGCTCTCCCCCGATCGGGTCAAGCCCGACGCGGCTGTGGCGTCCTCGAATTGCAGTTGGGCGTGAGCCGGCAGCGAGGCCAGACTCAAGGCGATCGCCGTCAGCGCCGCGTTGGCGGGGGACAAGACGGAACGGGATGCGCGCCTATGCATCCCCCGCGGGGAGTGGTCTCGGTCGGTGTCGGTGATCATGCGTCTATCTGATTTTTGCTTGTTTTGGCGGGTGCTCGCGCAGGCGCGGCGTCCTGCAGTTACGCCGCAGTTGGCCGATCGGCTTGCCTCGGGCGGTATTGGGTTTTCGGCGCGTCCCTGCGCCGCTGACGTAGTGATCAGGGGACGGAAACGCTGACCGAGCTCTGCTCGACGGTCACCAGCTTCAGGCATCGACCTTGATCGTCGGCGAAGACCCACGGATGGGACACGAAGGTGCCGATGGTCGCCGTCGCGCCGGGCTGTACGAAGCCGTAGCTGACACGATTGCCGCCGTAGTTGATCCAGAACCGCTCGATGGGGATCGATGTGTTGTTGGTAACTTGGAGCGATGCGGCTTGGGAGGCGGACGTAGAGATCGCCGAGGGTTCCAGCGAGCAGCTCGGATCGCTGGGCGGCGGTGCGCCGTCGCAGGCCTCGAGCGTCTGCAGATCGAACGCGCCGCTGAGGGTTTGGCCGCTCGCGCCGACCTTGACCACGGCGCCTGCGGGCAGGGTGGTCGGGTCGAAGCACACCGAGGCGCCGTCGGCGAAGCGCAGCGCGAAGCCGTCCTGACCGCCGCGGATGGCCTTGAGGTCGTAGTCGACGGTGCCGTCGCCTGGCGTGCTGTCGAGGACGTCATTGCCTTCGAGGCTGAAGCCTTCGGTCTGCAGCGTGGCGGAGGAGGTGATCAGGCCGGCATAGGTAATGGTGCTGTCGCTGCCGCCGCCGGTGATGCGCACGTTCCAGAGCTCCTCGGCGCCGGTGACGGAGCAGTCGCGCCAGAGGAAGACGCCGGTGTCCGATGCCCCCGTATAGCTCGGCTCGCCGCAGGCGGGGTCGCTCGGCGGCGGGGGCGGCGGGTTGTTGCAGGCGCCCAGCGTTTGCAGGTTGAACGCGCCGCTGAGGGTCTGTCCGTCGGCGCCGACTTTGACCACGGCGCCGGCGGGCAGGGTGGCAGGATTGAAGCAGACGTCGGCGCCTTCGCCGAAGCGCAGCGCGAAGCCGTCCTGACCGCCGCGGATGGCCTTGAGGTCGTAGTCGACGGTGCCGTCGCCGGGGGTACTGTCGAGGACGTCATTGCCTTCGAGGCTGAAGCCTTCGGTCTGCAGTGTGGCGGAGGAGGTGATCAGGCCGGCATAGGTAATGGTGTTGTCGCTGCCGCCGCCGGTGATGCGCACGTTCCAGCGCTCCTCGGCGCCGGTGACGGAGCAGTCGCGCCAGAGGAAGACGCCGGTGTCGCTCGGGCTGGCGTAGCTCGGCTGGCCGCAGGCTGGATCGCCGGGCGGCGGGGGCGGCGGACCGATGGGAGGGCCGAGGGTGGTCTCCTCGAGCGCGCCGGCCTCGTTGGCGATGTAGATCCGGTCGGCGGCGACGTTGTCGAAGACATCGACTTCACCGCTCGGCCAGTAGATTTCGACACGGGCGGTCTGGTTGCCCGCCAGGCCGAAGTGCAGACGGCGGTCGTTCTGAGACCAGCGGTGATAACCGCCGCCCTGCTCGCGGTATTGGGTCACGCCGCCGGCAGTCACGTAGACGCGCGCGCCGATACCGTCGCGGTTGGAAGCGGTGCCCTGCAGATCGATCTGCAGCCAGTGGTTGTTGTTGCCGTTGTCGCCGGCTGCATTGCGGATCAGCGTATCCCGACCGCCAACGCCCCAGGGGCGCAGCAGCAGGCCGTTGGTGATCAGCAGATCCAGGAAGCCGTCGTTGTCGTAATCGGCCGTGGTGACGCTCTCGGCGACGCCCACATTGCTCTGCAGGCCAGCGCCGACCGGTCCCTCGGCGCCGGCTGCGCCGGCGATCAGCGTGAATCGGCCCGTGCCGTCGTTGCGGTAGAGACGGTTCGGCAGGTTATCGACGCCGGCGCCGCAGGCCATGTAGATGTCCTGGTTCATGTCGTTGTCGAAGTCGCCGGCGACGGCGCTGACGCAGGACACCGCCCCGTTGAGCCCGGCCGAGAAGTCGATCGCCAGGCCCGTCGCGGAATTCTCCAATAGTCGCGGCGGCACCGCCGTTTCGTTGCCGGCGAGGCCGAACATGGAGAGGCCGCTGACCGGCTGCGCTGTCTCGACAATGACATAGGCGCGGCGATTGTTGCCCAGCAGGGACACGGTCCACTGGCCGTTGGACGCGTTGTAACTGGCGCTGACGTAGGGGCCGGCGTCGCCGCTGGTCGGGCCGCTCGGGCGCAGCACGATCACGTCCGGATCGGCGAAGGGGCCTAGTGGGTTGTAGTCGGCCGTCAGCGTGATCTCGCCCGGACTGGTGAAGCGAAAGCCCTTACTGCGGGTGTTGCTTGCGCCGTCGAGCCAGGCCTCGATGCGGTTGGGCGTGATCGCGGTCGCGCCGGAGGGGCGCAGCTTGCCGCGGATGGTCAGGATGTCGCTGCGCAGGTCGCCGTCGAAGTCCGCCGCGACGCTGTCGACCACGCCGGCGACCGACGGAACGCTGGCGGTGATGTCGGTGAAAGGCAGGCGGCCGATGTCGTAGGCGCCGGTCGGAAACGCCCCCTGACTGTGACGAATGAGATCCAGTCGGCCGTCGGCATCGAGGTCGGTCAGCTGGTGGTAGTCGGTGCGCGTGCCCAGCTCGGGGATGCCGGGTGCGCTGTCGATGAAGAACGAGGGGCCGCCGCCGGGAGATTGGCGGAACAGCCGGTATCTGAAGTTACTGGTCACGCCGACGTCGAGAAAACCGTCGCCGCTGTAGTCGAAGAAGGCCGGCGCGCGCGAGTTGACGTCCTGACTGAGCCCGGAGGAGACCCCGGCGTCCCAGAACAGACCGCCGTCGTTGACCATGAGCTGTCCCTGCGCGGTCCCGCCGGCGACATTGACATAGAGGTCTTGGTCACCGTCGTTGTCGAAATCGGCGAACGCGGCGGCGTGCTGGTCGTTATCGGGGTTCGCGAGCCAAACGCCCGGATCGACGTCGGCGGCGACGTCGGTAAAGGTGCCGTCGGCGTTGTTGCGATACAGCCTGGGGACGCCGCGGTGCACGCTCATGAAAACGTCGGACCAGCCGTCGCCGTTGTAATCGCCCCAACTGGCGCCCCAGCTCTCGCCGTTGCCGACGGTGCCGGCCGAAAGCGTTACGTCCTGAAACTGGAATTGGGCGTAGGCCGGGCCGCCCGGCAAAGCAGAGGCCGCAAAGGCGAGTATGGCCGCGGCGGCGGAAAAATGTCTGCCGCAGCGCGGCTGCATCGCAGCGGCGGCAGGACTGTCGGTGTGCTGTGCGTTCATGCGTCTCCCGTTCTGCGGATCTTCTTTTGCAATATCGACCGACTGCGATCCACGCGTCGGCTACGTCCGTGGGGTTCGGAGCAAAGCCCGTGCCGGCCGCGCCTTTGTCGGTGTCGCCAAGGTACCAACAGCTCGTTCCATCCGTGTACGCGAACAGACTACATTGATGTCCGCAAAACGGCTGCCCGCTTGTGTCGAACGGCTGCGTTAGCCGGTGTCCATGTGTTGCGCCGGGGTGACGGAATAACCGCGCGCGATCGCGCGTCTCTGCGGGGAAGAACGGGCAGAGATGAGTTGGCGATGACGCGATGCGTGCCGCCGTGGCGATGCTCGGCAAAGACGAGTGCCTCGAGCGAGGCAGCCTTTCTCGGTGTGAATGGCATGCGGTTGCAGATTGCGACGCGCGATGCTGCCGGCCCCCGCGCGGGGGCCGGCTCGGCATTGAACCGGATCCCCTGCGAGGCCGGCCGCTTGTTTTGCGGGCGGCGCCTCTGGCGCCGCCGGTGAGCCCCGGTGGCCGACCTAGTTGCAGGCGCCGAGGGTTTGGAGATCGAAGGCACCCGCGGGCGTCTCGGCGCCGGCGCCGACTTTGACCACCGCTCCGGCGGGCAGGGTGGATGGGTCGAAGCAGACCGAGGCGCCGCCGGCGAAGCGCAGCGCGAAGCCATCCTGGCCACCGCCGACGGCCTTGAGTTCGAAGTCGACGCTGCCGTCGCCGGGGGTGCTGTCGAGGATGTCATTGCCTTCGAGGCTGAAGTCTTCGGTCTGCAGCGTGGCGGATGAGCTGATCAGTCCGGCATAGGTGATGGTGCTGGCGCTGCCGCCGCCGGTGATGCGCACGTTCCAGAGCGCCTCGGCGCCGGTGGCGGCGCAGTCACGCCAGAGGAAGACGCCGGTGTCGCTCGGGCTGGAATAGCTCGGCTCGCCGCAGGCGGGATCGCTCGGCGGCGGTGGCGTGCCGTCGCAGGCCTCGAGGGTTTGGAGATCGAACGCGCCGGCGACGGTCTGCCCGCCGGCACCGACCTTGACCACGGCGCCGGTAGGCAGGGTGGCAGGATCGAAGCAGACCGAGGCACCCTCGGCGAAGCGCAGTGCGAAGCCATCCTGGCCACCGCCGACGGCCTTGAGGTCGAAGTCGACGCTGCCGTCGCCGGGGGTGCTGTCGAGGATGTCATTGCCTTCGAGGCTGAAGCCTTCGGTCTGCAGCGTGGCGGAGGAGGTGATCAGGCCGGCATAGGTAATGGTGCTGTCGCTGCCGCCGCCGGTGATGCGCACGTTCCATAGCTCCTCGGCGCCGGTGACGGAGCAGTCGCGCCAGAGGAAGACGCCGGTGTCGCTCGGGCTGGCGTAGCTCGGCTCGCCGCAGGCTGGATCGCCGGGCGGCGGCGGCGGCGGGTTGTCGCAGGCGCCCAGCGTCTGTAGATCGAACGCGCCGCTGAGGGTCTGGCCGCTCGCGCCCACCTTGACCACGGCGCCGGCAGGCAGGGTGGTCGGGTCGAAGCACACCGAGGCGCCGTCTGCGAAGCGCAGCGCGAAGCCGTCCTGACCGCCGCGGATGGCCTTGAGGTCATAGTCGACGGTGCCGTCGCCTGGCGTGCTGTCGAGGACGTCATTGCCTTCGAGGCTGAAGCCCTCGGTTTGCAGTGTGGCGGACGCGGTGATCAGGCCGGCATAGGTAACGTTGCTGTCGCTGCCGCCGCCGGTAATGCGCACGTTCCAAAGCTCTTCGGCACCGCTGACGGAACAATCGCGCCAGAGGAAGACGCCGGTGTCGGTCGGGCTGGAATAGCTCGGCTCGCCGCAGGCGATGCCGCTTGGTGGCGGCTCGATGGGCGGACCGAGTGTGGTCTCCTGCAGCGCGTCGGCCTCGTTGGCGATGTAGATCCGGTCGGCGGCGACGTTGTCGAAGGTATCGACCTGCCCGGAGGGCCAGTAGATCTCGACGCGGGCGGTTTGATTGCCGGCGAGACCGAAGTGCAGGCGGCGGTCGTTCTGCACGAAGCGGTGATAGCCGCCGGCCTGCTCCAGGTATTGCGTCTTGCCGCCGGCGGTGACATAGACGCGTGCGCCGATGCCGTCGCGGTTGGAGACGGTACCTTCCAGGTCGATCTTCAGCCAGTGGTTGTTGTTGCCGCTGTCCCCGGCGGTGTTGCGCAGCAGCACGTCGCGCCCGCCGACACCCCAGGGGCGCATCATCAGCCCGTTCATCAGGAATAGATCCAGGAAGCCGTCGTTGTCGTAATCGGCCATGCTGACGCTTTCGCCGACACCGACGCCGCTGTCGAGGCCGGCACCGACCGGACCTTGCCAGTCGCCGGCCCCGGTGACGAGGGTGAAGGTGCCGTCGCCATTATTGCGGTACAAGCGATTCGGCAGGTTCTCGACGCCTGCGCTGCAGACCATGTAGATGTCGAGATCCATGTCGTTGTCGAAGTCGCCGGCGACCGCGCTGACGCAGGACATCGACTCGCTCAGGCCGGACGCGAAGTCGAACTCGAGTCCCGCGGCGGTCGTGGTGATCAGCCGCGGCGGCAGTCCCTGTTCGCGCGTGGTGATGCCGAACGTCTGCGGACTGCCTGCCGGCTGCGCCGTATCGACCGTGATGTAGGCGCGCCGGTTACTGGAACCGTTGCGTGTCATCGAGACAATCCATTCGCCCGCGGCGCTGTCGTAGGCGACGTCGACCCAGCCCGCGGTGCCGCTGGTGGGGCCCGCGGTGTTCAGCACCACCTGCGCGGGATCGCCGTATGCACCCAAGCCGTTATAGTCGACCGTAACGCTGACCTCGCCGGCGCTCGTGAAGCGAAAACCCTTTGAGGTCGAGGAGTCGAGGCCGTCCAGCCAGGCTTCGATCCGATTGGGGCTGATCAGCGTCGCACCCGAAGCGCGCAGCTTGCCGCGCAGCAGCAAGATGTCGTTGCGCAGATCGCCGTTGAAATCCGCGGGCACGGTTTCGATTACGTTCACCGTGGACGGGACGCTGGCGGTGACATCCGTAAACGGCTGGCTCGAGGTGTCGTAAGCCCGAATCGGGAACGTCGAATGGGAGGCGCAGATCAGTTCCAACGAACTGTCGCCGTTGAGGTCCAGCAGCGTCGCGTGATCGATGAAGCCCCCGACGTCGCACCCGCTGCCGTTTTCAACGTCCTCATCGAAAACGAGTCCCTGGCTCGGGATCTGCCGATAGACGCCCCAATGAGATCCGGACGGTGTGGCGAAGTCCAGGAATCCGTCGTTGTTCCCGTCGAACATCACGGCCGCGCGTGCGGTCACTCGCTCCTGCAACCCCAGCGCCCAATAAACACCCCCGTCGTTGACGAGCATTTCGCTGTCTTCGCTGCTGTACGAAGGGGCCCAGCGCGCCCAGACGAAATCGTCGTCGCCGTCGTTGTCGACATCGCCGAAGCCGGCGGCATGGGTATCCGACAATGGATCGAAAAACCAGGAGTTGTTGGGCAGGATATCGTTGGCGACGTCGGTGAAGGTGCCGTCCGCGTTGTTGCGATAGAAGCGCGGTACGCCCCGATGCGAGCTAATGAAGACGTCTTGCCAGCCGTCGCCGTTGTAATCGTTCCAGCTCGAGCCCCAGCTCTCGCCCGCGCGGATGGTGCCCGCGCCGTCGGTAACGTCCTGAAAGTGCAGCTGGGCAAATGTCGAACTGCCCGGGAAAGCAATCGCGGCAAGCGCTAGCGCGCCTGCAGCGGACATGTGCTTCGAGCGGCGCGGCGACGCCTGCGATCCGGTGCGCCGGTGATTGGTCTGTGCGTTCATGCGTTTCTTGTCGTTATTGGTCATGTGAAAGGAAGGCCTGGCGAGCAGACGTCGGCCAGCGTCGGCGGATTGAGCAAGCAAGTAGGGTGCCAATAATTGCTTGGATGTGCGCGGGCGCGTTTCGGCCGTTCCTTGGCCAAGCAGCGCCGAAGGCGCTGCTGTTCGCACGTCCCGACCGACCTAGTTGCAGGCGCCGAGGGTTTGCAGATCGAAGGCACCCGCGGGGGTCTGCGCGCCGGCGCCGACTTTGACGATGCCGCCGGCCGGCAGCGTCGTCGGGTCGAAGCAGGTCGTCGCGCCGTCGGCCACCGTGAGCCGGAACCCGTCTTGGCCGCCGCGGATGGCCTTCAGATCGTAATCGACGGTGCCGTCACCGGGGGTGGAGTCGAGTACGTCGTTGCCCTCGAGGCTGAACGGGCTCGCGGACAGTGTCGCGGAGGACGTGACGGTGCCCGTGTAGGTAACGGTGGTGGCACTGCCGCCGCCGGTGATGCGCACATTCCAGGTCTGGTCAGGGCCCGGTGCATCGCAGTCGCGCCACACGAACACGCCGGTGTCGCTCGGGCTGGAGTAGGCCGGCGCGCCGCAGGCGACGTCGCTCGGCGGCGTGCCGTCACAGGCCTCCAGCGTCTGCAGATCGAATGCGCCGCTGCGGGTCAGTCCGCTCGCGCCGACCTTCACGACCGCGCCCGCCGGCAGCGTCGTCGGGTCGAAGCAGGTGCTCGAGCCGTCGGCCACCGTGAGCCGGAAGCCGTCTTGGCCGCCGCGGATGGCCTTCAAGTCATAGTCGACCGTGCCGTCGCCGGGGGTCGTGTCGAGCACATCGTTGCCTTCCAGGCTGAAGGGTGTGGTCGCGAGCGTCGCGGTGGACGTGACGGTGCCTGCATAGGTGACGACGCTCGCGCTGCCTCCGCCGGTGATGCGAACGTTCCAGGTCTGATCGGGCCCCGGGGCGTCGCAGTTGCGCCAGATGAAGACGCCGGTGTCGGAGGCGCTCGCGTAGCTCGGCGCGCCGCAGGCGGGATCGCTAGGCGGCGGCGGGGGCGGCGGCGGTCCCACCGTGGCCGGTTGCAGCGCGCCGGCCTCGTTGGCGATGTAGATCCGGTCGGCGGCGACGTTGTCGAAGGTATCGACCTGCCCGGAGGGCCAGTAGATCTCGACGCGGGCGGTTTGATTGCCGGCGAGACCGAAGTGGAGGCGGCGGTCGTCCTGCACGAAGCGATGATAGCCGCCGGCCTGCTCCAGGTATTGCGTCTTGCCACCGGCGGTGACATACACGCGTGCGCCGATCCCGTCGCGATTCGACACCGTGCCCTCCAGATCGATTTTCAGCCAGTGGTTGTTGTTGCCGCTGTCCCCGGCAGTGTTGCGCAGCAGCACGTCGCGCCCGCCGACACCCCAGGGGCGCATCATCAGCCCGTTCATCAGAAATAGATCCAGGAAGCCGTCGTTGTCGTAATCGGCCATGCTGACGCTCTCGCCGACACCGACGCCGCTGTCGAGCCCGGCACCGACCGGACCTTCCCAATCGCCGGCCCCGGTGACGAGGGTGAAGGTGCCGTCGCCATTGTTGCGGTACAGCCGATTGGGCAGGTTCTCGACGCCGGCGCTGCAGACCATATAGATGTCGAGGTCCATATCGTTGTCGAAATCGCCGGCGACCGCGCTGACGCACGAAAGCGGTTGGCTGAGCCCGGACCCGAAGTCGAACTCGAGTCCCGCCGGCGTGGTCGTGATCAGCCGCGGCGGCATGGGTCTCTCGGGATTCGCGAAACCGAATGTCCGCATATTGCTTGCCGCCTGCACCGTATCGACGATGACATACGCGCGGCGGTTGCTTGCGCCATCGCGCGTCATCGAGACCACCCATTCGCCCGCGGCGCTGTCGTAGGCGACGTCGACCCAGCCGGCGGTGCCGCTGGTGGGTCCGGACGGTCTGACCGTCACCTGCTCGGGTGCGCCGAACGGCCCCAGGCGGTTGTAGTCGACCGTGACGGTGACCTCGCCGGCGCTACGGAAGCGAAAGCCCTTCGAATCCGAGGAAGCAAGGCCGTCGAGCCAGGCTTCGATGCGATTGGGGTTGATCAGCGTCGCGCCCGACGCGCGCAGCTTGCCGCGCAGCAACAGAATGTCGTTGCGCAGGTCGCCGTTGAAGTCGGCGGGCACGGTTTCGATCACGTTTACCGTGGTCGGGATGGTGTCGGTGATATCGGTGAACGGACGGGTAGACGTGTCGTAGGCGCGAATCGGGAAGGTCGAATGGGAGGCGCAGATGATGTCCAAGCGGCTGTCGCCGGTCAGATCCAGCAAGGTCGCGTGATCCTTGTAGCCGCCGGTATCGCACTCTTCGCCGTTCGCCAAGTCCTCTTCGAAGACGAGTCCCTGGCTAGGGATCTGCCGATACATGCGCCAGGGAGCGCCGGACGGCACGCTGAAGTCCAGGTAGCCGTCGTTGTTCCAGTCGAACAGCGCGGCCGAGCGGCCGGTGATGCGCTCCTGCAAACCCAGCGCCCAGTAGACGCCGTTGTCGTTGACCAGCATGTCGCTGTTCTCGGCGCTGCTTCTGGGCGCCCAGCGGGCCCAGTAGAAATCGTCGTCGCCGTCGTTGTCGATGTCGCCGAAGCCGGCGCCGTGGGTATCCGACAGCGGGTCGGTGAACCAGGCGCTGTTCGGAAGGATGTCGTCGGCGACGTCGGTGAAGGTGCCGTCGGCATTATTGCGATAGAACCGCGGCGCGCCCCGGTGCGAGCTCATGAACAGGTCCTGCCAGCCGTCGCCGTTGTAGTCGTTCCAGCTCGAGCCCCAGCTCTCGCCCGAGCGGACGGTGCCGGCGCGCTCGGTATAGTCCTCGAACTGCAACTGGGCGGCAAACGCCGGGGCGGCCGTCGTGAGCGCGGCCAATGCCAGCGACAGTGCGGTCGGCCTTGAGCTTAAACCCCGCCGCGTTTGCTTTCCGGGCATCCGCCCGCGCGGCGGGGCAGCGGGTGTTCCTAACTTCGATGAGCTCACGCGATTTCCCTCGTTTTCGATCGGTGTAAGTACACGGACGAGGAGGTATATGCAATAAACGTGCCGTTTTACGTGGCGCGGCCGACGGAATTCCGGTCCAAGGGCCCGCGCGTCCGCCATTCCTGTGCCTGACAGCGCGAACCATGGAGCGACGAGAAGATGGGATGGAGAGAACGACGGATCGGGGGGCGCACGGATCGCCGCAAATGCCAGCGATGTCATGGTTCGCCTTACGCTTTCGCGTTGTGCGAATCGGCGCAATGCCACGCTTCTCGGTCCGGCGCCCGGATTTGGCGCCGAGAATGTGTTAACCAGGCTTTGCAGTGAACAGTTTCAGGCCGGCGGCCACGCGGTATCCGACGCGGAAGCCGCGAGGGTAACAATCCGAGGGTATCCCGACTGAAAACGGCGCATCCATGCGCCCAGGGCGGGCGGGTCGCCCGCCGTGCTCGCCGTTATTACAGTTGCCGGATTTGCACGTCGTCGATGCCGGCCTCGACCAAAGATCCGGAGTCCGCGTCGGCGGCCTCGATCACCAGCCGAACCGTCTGTCCGGCAAAGGCAGAGATGTCGACCGTGAAGTCTGTCCACTCGGCCGTGCGGATCGTGTCGCTGGCACGCTCGTTCAGCAGGACCGTACCGCCGGAGCTGCCCTGTACGGTAATGCGCAGGAAGTCGTCGGGGGTCGCATTGGAAAGATGCGCCAGGTAGTAGCTCAAGCTCAGGGAAACAGGACGGCCGCTCGGCAGCGTAATGGCCGGCGAGCGAATGGAGACCGTGCCGCCGTCGATGTCGGCGAAACCGACGCCGAAGTCGGCGTCCGCTTCCAGGCCCGTGATCAAGGCATTTGCTCCCGTTCGGGCATTCTCCGGCTGCATGACGTTGCCATTGTCGTCGGCGGTGCCTTGCGGATCGCCGATCTCCCACGCACCCGTCGTAGCGGTGTCGGACCCGTTCGGGTTCGAGACCCAGCCCGAGGACGACTCGAAGCCGTCGAAGAATAGCGTCAGCGGGCCATCGGAATCGGTGACGGTGACGGTGCCGACGCCGGTACCGATCGTCGCGTTGGACGGATTGCTCAGGCGCACGCGGAAGTTCTCGGTGTCCTCGGGCACCGCGTCGTCGACAATGGCGACGGTCACGGTGCGGCTGGTTTGCCCCGCACCAAAGCTCAGCGTTCCGCTGTCGGCGGTGTAGTCGCTGCCGGCGCTCGCCGAGCCGTTCTCGGTGGCGAAGTCGACGCTGACCGTTGTCGTGCTTGCGCTCGACAATGTCACCGTCAATGTCGCGCTGCCGGCGGACTCGTCCACCGTCACGCTGTCGATCGACAGGCTCGGCGTCGCCGGCGGCGGGGTGCTGCCGCAGGCCTCGAGCGTCTGCAGGTCGAACGCGCCGTCGACGACTTGGCGGACGGCGCCGATCTGCACCGTGGCCCCGGTGGGCATGGTGGACGGGTCGAAGCAGGTGGTTGACCCGTCGGCGACGGTCAGCGCGAAGCCGTCCTGGCCGCCGCCGATGGCCTTCAGCTCGTAATCGACGTCGCCGTCGCCGGGCGCGCTGTCCAGCACATCGTTGCCTTCGAGGCTGAAGCCTTCGGTCTGCAGCGTGGCGGAAGAAGTGATGAGGCCGGCATAGGTGATCAAGCTGCCGCTGCCGCCGCCGGTAATACGCACGTTCCAGCGCTGGTCCGGCCCCGCCGCGTCACAGTCGCGCCACAGGAACAGACCGGTCTCGGACGGGCCGGAGTAGCTCGGCTCGCCGCAGGCGACGCTGCTCGGCGGCGGCGTGGTGCCGCAGGACTCCAGGGTTTGCAGGTCGAACGCGCCGGTGACGGTCTGTCCGCCGGCGCCGACTTTGACAACGCCGCCTGCCGGCATCGTGGACGGATCGAAGCACGTACTTGCGCCGTCCGGGACAGTCAGGCGGAAGCCGTCCTGGCCGCCGCGGATCGCCTTGAGGTCGTAATCGACGATGCCGTCTCCGGGCACGCTGTCGAGCACGTCGTTGCCTTCGAGACTGAAGCCCGAAGTCTGCAGTGTGGCCGACGAGGTGATCAGGCCCGTATAGGTGATGGTGCTGTCGCTGCCGCCGCCGGTGATGCGCACGTTCCACACCTGATCGGGTCCGGCGGCGGTGCAGTCGCGCCAGACGAAGACGCCGGTGTCGGTCGGGCTGGAATAGCTCGGCTCGCCGCAGGCGGGATCGCCCGGGGCGCTGTCGTCGTTGTCGGCGATGGTTACCGTCGCACTGGCCTGCCCGAGGATGGCGTTCACCGGGCTCGACAGGTTGACGGTGAATGTCTCGTTCGACTCTTGCGCCGTGTCGTCGAGGATCGGCACGCCGGCGGTGGCCGAGGTGCTGCCGGCAGGGATGGTGATTTGCTGTGACACTGCGGTGTAGTCGTCACCCGCGGTGGCGCTGCCGTCGGCGGTGCTGTAGGTCACCGTCACGGGTACGGCGGCCGCGGCCGACAGGGTCAGGGTCAGCTCGGCACTGCCGTCGCCTTCGCCGACGCTCGCGTCCGCGATGCTGACCGTGGCCGTCGGCGTGCACACGCCCAGCGTCTGCAGATCGAACGGCGCCGAGACCGGATGCGCGGCTCGGCCGATCAACAGCGATGCCCCGGGCGGCGCGCTCAGCGCAACACAACCGCTGGCGGAGGACGGCAGCGAGAAGTCGACGCCGTCGAGGCCGGCATTGACCACACGTAAGCTGAAGTCGAGCGTGCCCGGCGTCGAGGTGTCGACGACGTCGCTGCCCTCGAGGCTGAAGCCGCTCACGTTCGAGAAGCTGCCGTTGGAGGTGATGCTGCCCTGGTAGAGGATCGCACTGGAACTGCCGCCGGCACTGACGCGGGAGAACCAACGATTGGCGCTGCAATCCTTCCACAGCCACAGGCCCGCGATGTTGGCGGCGTCGATGTTCGGTGCGCCGCATTCGTCGCCCGGCGAGAGCTGGTCTTCGATGGGCGGACCGAGGGTGGTCTGAACCAGCTGCCCACCCTCGTTGGCGGTGTAGATGACGTTTGCGCCGACGTTGTCGAAGACGTCGACCCGCCCGGACGGCCAGCGGATCTCGACACGGGCGCTCTGGTTTTGCGCGAGACCGAAGTGCAGCCGGCGGTCGTTCTGGGACCAGCGGTGATAGCCGCCGCCCTGCTCCTGGAATTGAGTCACGCCGCCGGCGGTGACGTAGATGCGGGCACCGATGCCGTCGCGGTTCGATGCCGTGCCCTGCAGGTCGATCTGCAGCCAGCGGTTGGTATTGCCGCTGTCGCCCGCGGTATTGCGGATCAGGGTGTCCTGACCGCCGATACCCCAGGGGCGCATCAGCAGGCCGTTGGTCACCAGCAGATCCAGGAAGCCGTCGTTGTCGTAGTCGCTGGTGGTGACGCTCTCCGCCACGCCGACGCCGCTCTGCAGGCCGGCACCGACCGGGCCGCGAGCGCCGGCGGCGTCGGCCACGAGCACGAAGCGGCCGTTGCCCTGGTTTTCGTAGAGGCGGTTGGGCAGGTTCTCGACACCGGCACCGCAGGCCATGTAGATGTCCTGATCCATGTCGTTGTCGAAGTCGCCGGCAACCGCGCTGACGCAGGCCACCGCGCCGTTCAGCCCGGCGCCGAAATCGAAGGCGAAGCCGGAGCCGTTGTCTTTGATCAGCCGCGGCGGGACCGGCACTTCGGTGTTGGCGAGGCCGGTCATGCGCAGGTTACTGACCGGTTGAGCGGTCTCGACGACGATGTAGGCGCGCTGGTTGTTTCCGATCATCGAGACCACCCACTCGCCGGCGCTGCTGTTGTAGCTGACGCTGACGGAGTCCGCGCTGCCGCTGGTCGGGCCGGACGGGCTCAGCACCAGCTCGGCGGGAGCGCCGAAGGGGCCGAGTCCCGAGTAGTCGATGGTAAAGGTCGTGGTGCCGGGGCTGGCGAACCGAAAACCCTTCGCGCTGGTGTTGCTGGCGCCGTCGAGCCAGGCCTCGATGCGGTTGGGCGTAATCGCCGTTGCGCCGGACGGACGCAGCTTGCCGCGGATGGTCAGGATGTCGCTCTTCAGGTCGCCGTCGAAGTCGGCGACGACGCTGTCGACGACACTGGCGGTCGCCGGCAAGATACCCGAGACGTTCGGAAACGGGCGCGAAGTAACGTCATGAGCCGCGGCCGGGAAAGTGCCCTGGTTCTGGCAGATGAATTCCTGCACGCCGTCGCCGTCGAGGTCGATGAGCTGGGTGTAGTCGGTGCGGCGCGGGCAGACGTTGCCGGTCGTGGTGTCGGCGTCGAAATCCAGGCCCTGTGCCGGATCCTGGCGGTCCATCTGGTAGCCGCTCACCGAGGTCACGGCGACGTCCAGGAAGCCGTCGTCGGTCCAATCGAAGAAGGTCGGCGCGCGCGCGGTGGAGTCGCCGTCCAAGTCGGCGTCGACCGCTGCTTCCCAGAACAGGCCGCCGTCGTTGATCAGCAGTTGGCCGGGCCCGCTGGAGCTGACGCTGACGTAGAGGTCTTGGTCGCCGTCGTTGTCGAAGTCGGCGAAAGCGGCGCCGTGCTGGTCGTTGAGGGGGTCGTTGAACCAGATGCCGGGATCGAGCTCGATGGCGACATCCGTGAAGGTGCCGTCGGCATTATTGCGATAGAAGCGCGGCACGCTGCGATGGGTGGTCATGAAGATATCGGACCAGCCGTCGCCGTTGTAATCGCCCCAGCTCGCGCCCCAACTTTCGCCGGTGCCGACCGTGCCTGCGCTCAGCGTGACGTCTTGGAACTGCAGTTGTGCGTGTGCAGGGACGCCGGCCAACGCCAGTGCAAATAACGCCGGTGCGGCGAGCATGGCGGATACCGATCGCGTCGATGATGCCGTTGGGCCGTGGTGGGTGGTCGGGAGAAGTGCCTCGTGCCGTGCTGCCGTCTTGTCCATTGCGCTTGCTGACCGTTGCTGTGGTGCGTTTCGTGTAATCGTTGCTCTGTCAGCCGGACAAGCAACTGCCGTGCCGCAACTGATCCGGGCATTTGCCGATGTCGGTATGGTGGCTTGCCTGTCGTCCCCGGGTGTTCGTCAGGACGCGGGCGTCAAGCT
Organism: Thiohalocapsa sp.; assembly: GCA_021736785.1. Taxonomy (GTDB): domain Bacteria; phylum Pseudomonadota; class Gammaproteobacteria; order Chromatiales; family Chromatiaceae; genus Thiohalocapsa. Next base: position 21,656 of record JAIPFF010000007.1, read on the forward strand.
GCTGTGTATCGTGCAACAGCTTGTTGTAGAAGGGGCGTAGGGCTTGCGAGACCGGTCTTCCGTATTGTGTGCGGCTGGCCGGTAAGTCTGCAGGGAGTGTCCGAGGGGTGCTGGCGAGAAGGGCGGAAACAAAGCGGCACTGCCCGGCACGCCGGGCGTTGCCGGGCCTCGGTAAGTGTTTCGTCGCTGTTACAGGTTACAAGTACTCATGCGCGACGGCCCTTGCCTGCCGCTCAGTGCGCCTCGTCCCAGTTGTCGCCGATGCCGACGTCGACGATCAGGGGCACCGCGAGCTCGGCGGCGCCCTGCATCAATCCCCTGATCCGCTCGCCGGCTGTCTCCACCTCGTCGGCGGCGATCTCGAACACCAACTCGTCGTGTACCTGCATGATCATGCGCACCGGCGGGCGCTCGCTCTCGATCCAGTCGTCAACTCGGATCATCGCCCGCTTGATGATGTCGGCCGCGGTGCCTTGCATCGGCGCGTTGATGGCGGTGCGCTCGGAGGCGTTGCGCAGCTGCTGGTTGCTGTGGTTGATGTTGGTGAGGTAGAGCCGGCGCCCGAACAGGGTCTCGACGTAGCGGTCGGCGCGGGCCTGGGCGCGGATGCGGTCCATGAATTCGCGCACGCCGGGGTAGCGGGCGAAGTAGAGATCCACATACTCCTGGGCGGCACCCCGCTCGATGCCCAGCTGGCGCGCCAGACCGAACGCCGACATGCCGTAGATGAGGCCGAAATTGATGGCCTTGGCCGAGCGGCGCTGCTCGCCGGTCACCTGTTCGGGCGCCAAGCCCAGAATCTCCGCCGCGGTGGCGCGGTGGATATCCTGCCCGGCCTCGAACGCGGCCAGCAGGCGCTCGTCGCCGGACAGATGGGCCATGATCCGAAGCTCGATCTGGGAGTAGTCCGCGGCCAGCATGCGAAAGCCGGGCTCGGGCACGAAGGCCTTGCGGATGCGCCGGCCGTCCTCGCTGCGGATCGGGATGTTCTGCAGGTTGGGATCGCTGGAGGATAGCCGCCCGGTGGCGGCGACCGCCTGGTGATAGCTGGTGTGCACCCGGCCGGTTTCCGGGTTGACCATCTGCGGCAGCTTGTCGGTATAGGTGGAGCGCAGCTTGGTCACGCCCCGGTGCTCAAGGATCAGGCTCGGCAGCGCGTGGCCGTCCTCGGCCAGCTTTTCCAGCACCGCTTCGGATGTCGACGGCTGGCCCTTCGGCGTCTTCGCCACCACCGGCAGCTTCAGCTCTTCGAAAAAGATGGCGCCGATCTGCTTCGGCGAGCCCATGTTGAACTTGCGCCCGGCCTCGGCGTAGGCCCGCTCCTCCAGCTCGGCGGCGCGCTGCGCCAATGCGCTGCTTTGGGCGTTGAGGACCTCGACGTCGATGCGAACGCCGGTGCGCTCCATGCGCGAGAGCACCGGCACCAGCGGCAGCTCGATGGTCTCGTAGACGCGCTTCAGCGGCTCGACTGCTTCTACTTTCGGCCACAGCTCCCGGTGCAGGCGTAGCGTGACGTCCGCGTCCTCGGCGGCGTAGGGGCCCGCCTGCTCCAGTGGAATCTGATTGAACGTCAGCTGCTTGGCGCCCTTGCCGGCGATGTCTTCGAAGTGGATCGTGTCGTGGTCCAGGTATTTTTTGGCCAGCGAGTCCATGTCGTGGCGCGTCGCGGTGCTGTCGAGCACATAGCTCTCGAGCATGGTGTCGTGGGCGACGCCCTGCATGACAATGCCGTGGCGGGCACAGACGCTGATGTCGTATTTCAGGTTCTGGCCCAGCTTCGGGCGGTTCGGGTCTTCCAGCAGCGGCTTCAGACGGGCGAGCACCGCGGCGCGCTCGAGCTGATCCGGCGCACCTGGATAGTCATGCGCCAGCGGCACATAGGCGGCCGCGCCGGGCTCCACCGCGAACGATACGCCGACAATCTCCGCGCGCATGTAATCGAGGTCGGTGGTTTCGGTGTCGAAGGCGAATAACTCGGCCTGCTCCAGGCGCTCGATCCAGCGATCCAAGTCCGTCTCGGCGAGCACGGTTTCCCAATTTGCGACGCCGTTCGCATTGTCCGTATCATTTTCGGGGTCTTTGGCGCCGTTCAGGGTAGCCAGCAGCCGGCGCGACTCGATGCGCTCGTACCAGTCGCGCAGCGTCTCCACATCGGGCTCGGCGGCTTTCAGATCCTGCGGCGCGAAGTCGATCTCCACGTCGCGCTTGATGGTCGTCAGCTCGCGGGCCAGCGGCAGCTGCTCCAGGCTCGCGCGCAGGTTCTCGCCGATCTTGCCGCCGACCTGATCGGCACTGGCCATGATGGCGTCGAGATCGCCGTATTCCTGTATCCACTTGGCCGCCGTCTTCGGGCCGCACTTGGGCACCCCGGGGATATTGTCGACGCTGTCGCCGACCAGGCTCAGATAGTCGACGATGCGCTCCGGCGGCACGCCGAACTTCTCCGCCACGCCGGCCGGGTCGAGCACCGTATCGGACATGGTATTGATCAGCGTGACCTCGTCGGTGACCAACTGCGCCATGTCCTTGTCGCCGGTGGAGATCAACGTCGGCAGACCCTGCGCCGCGGCGCGCGTGGCCAGGGTGCCGATGACATCGTCCGCCTCGACCTCGGGCACCTCCAGCAGCGGCAGACCCATGGCACGGATGATCTCCTTCAGCGGGCCGAGCTGCTCGCGCAGGTCGTCGGGCATCGGCGGGCGGTTGGCCTTGTAGTCCTTGTAGATGGCGTCGCGGAAGGTGGGACCGGAGGCGTCGAAAACGACCCCGATGTATTCCGGCTGCTGCTCGTCGATCAGCTTGCGCAGCATATTCAGCACGCCGACCAGGGCGCCGGTGGCCTCGCCGCGGGAGTTGGTCAGCTTGGGCAGCGCGTGATAAGCGCGGAACAGGTAGCCGGACGCATCGACCAGCACGAGCGGATAGTGAGCGGGCATCGGTATAGCGGTCTGTGGGTCAAAGCGGCAACGTTAGCATGCGGCGCCCGAGGTCCGAAGCGTATCGGCGAGCTCCCGTAAATGCGCGGCGAGAGCCGGCAGGTGCTCCGGCGCGAAGACTTCACGGTGTCCGCAGCCCAGGGTCCGGCGCTCGATGCCGGCGGGCGCGAACGGCCCCCAGCCCAACAGCGGGTCGTCGTCGACGTCGTGGAGCCGCGCGGGACGGTTCGTGGCGACGATCAGCGCCAGCGGCGCCGCATAGGGCCGCGGGCTGTAAGCCTGCCAGACCCGCAGCGTGGCGGCGGCCGTGCGCTGCATGCGCCGGGCGACGGGAGATCGCTTCTGCAGTGTCGGGTCCTGCTTGAACAGCCGCCGCTGCCTGCCGGTGAGCCGCCGCAGTCGTACCTGTACATAGCGGCGCGCGGAGTCCGCCGCCGGCCGCCAGCCACTCGCGGCCACCCGGCTCATCAGCAGCTGCAACCGTGCGGCCGGCGGTCGCGCCGGCGGATACCCGGGCGCATGGCAGTCCAGCAAAGCGAGCAGGCCGCTCGGCGCCCCCTGCGCCAGCAATTGCTGTGCGATCTCGTAGACGAACTTGCCGCCCAGCGAATAGCCGACCAAATGCCACGGCCCCCGGGGCTGCAGGCGCTGTATATCCTCGCGCATCCGGGCGGCAACGCCCGGCAAGCCAAGGTCGACGATCTCCTCCGGCTCGAAGGCGCCCGTGTCGAGCACGTGCAGGGGCTGATCCGGCCCCAAGGACTTGGCCAGGTCGCGGTAGACCATCAGCGCCCCGCCGTAACCGGAGACGAAGAACAGCGGCGCTCGGGCACCGCGGGATTCGATGGTGAGGATGCAGGATGGGGGCCCTGTCGTACCCGGTTCTGGTTCTGGGGCCGGGTCGGCGCGGCGCATTCGAGGCAGGTCCGTGACGTCGACCGCATTCGCGCTGCATTGCGGCGGCGGATTGGCTTGTGGCGCCGTCGCCTGCAAGCGCGCGGCCAGCGCGCCGAGCGTCGGCGCCTCGAACAACCCGCGCAGCCGAAGCGGCACGCCGAAGGTGTGCTCGATCTCCGTCAGCAGGCGGACCGCCAACAGCGAATGGCCGCCGCAGGCGAAGAAGTCGTCGTCCGCGTCGGCCTTGTCGGTGCCGATGATGTCGCACCAGATCCGCGCCAGCCGCGGGTCGATGCCAACGGTCGATGGCGCCGGTGCCGCGCGTCTCACAGGCCCGGGATCGGACACGACAGCCCCTTCGCCGAGCGGCTCCCCGTCTCGGGCGCACTCGCTGCGGCAGTGTTGCGCGAGTGCCTGCCGGTCGACCTTGCCGTTGCCTGTGAGCGGCAGCCTCTCGAGCGGCACCAGGCCGGAAGGCAGCATGTAAGCAGGGAGGCGCTCGCGCAAAGCGCCGAGCCATTGTGCGGTGTCGGGCGGCGCGCCGGCGCCGGGCACGACCGCGGCGAACAGCCGGCGGTCGCCCGGCGCAATCTCGCAGACCAGCGCGGCGGCGTCCCGAACGCCGTCGCAGGCGCGCAGGGCGGCCTCCACCTCGCCGAGCTCGATACGGAAGCCGCGCAGCTTCACTTGATTGTCGTCCCGGCCGATGCAGTCGAGATCGCCCGTTGGCAGCCAGCGCGCCCGGTCGCCGGTGCGATACAGCCGCTCGCCGGCGGTGAAGGGGTCGCCGGTGAATCGTGCGGCGGTCTCCTCAGGACGCCCGGGATAACCGTCCGCCACGCCGGGCCCGGCTATGCAGAGCTCGCCGACCAGCCCCGGCGGGAGCGGGCGGTCTTGCGCGTCGAGCACGTAGCAGCGCGTATTGGCGATGGGGCGGCCGATCGGAACGCGGGCCGGCAACGGCGCGCGTTGCGCGAAATCGCGCGGGATCTCGTACCAAGTCGCGAAGGTGGTGGCTTCCGTGGGGCCGTAGACGTTGAGCAGTCGCCGCGGTGGACCGGCCTGCAGTATCCGCTGCACTGCCGCCGGGTCGGCCGGCTCGCCGCCGAAGAGCAAGGTATCGAGCCCGGCGAAGCACCGCCCGGCGCCCGCGGCGTGCAGGTTGAGCACTGCGGTGGTCACGAACAGGGTGGTGATGCGGTCGCGGGCGATTTGCGCCCCCAGTGCGTCGGCCGACAGCAGCGTGTCGCGCGACACGAAGCTCAGGCGTGCGCCGTTCAGCAGCGCGCCCCAGATCTCGAAGGTTGCGGCGTCGAAGCTCGCGGTGGAAGCCTGGGCGATGCAGTCCGCCGCCGAGATGCGCACGTAGTCGCTGCCCAGCACCAACCGCACGACGGCTTGCTGCGGCACCAGCACGCCTTTCGGTGCTCCGGTAGAGCCCGAGGTATAGAGCAAGTAGGCCGGATGTCTGCCGGCGGGCGTCCGAGAGGCCGGTGTATCGTCCGGTGCATCGTCGGGCATGTCCGGGGGCGGCGATGGATCGGGCTTGGGCTGACCCTGCGCCAAGCATGGGAGGGGGTCCCCCGGCAGCGCCTTCGCCGGCGCGTCCTCCGGCGCGCCCACCGGCGTGTCGGTATCCGGGCTCTCCATCGCGGCGATGCCCACGATGCGGATCGCCGGCGCCGCGCCACGCATTACAAGCGCACTGCCCGCCTCGGTGGCGACGATACGGACGCGGGCGTCTGCGAGCATCAGCGCCAGACGCGCGGGCGGCTCGTCCGGATCGAGCGGTAGATAGGCGCCGCCCGCCTTCAGGATGCCCAGCATGCCGGCAACCAGTGCGAAGCCGCGCCCGGCGCAGAGTCCGACGATCTCCCCGGGGCGCACACCCAAGGCGCGCAGCCGGTCCGCCAATGCGTCGGCGCGGGCATTCAGCGCCCTGTAGCTCAGGCGGGCCGTGCCGTCGACGAGCGCCACGGCGTCGCCGCCTTTGTGCGCCTTCTCCTCGAACAGCTCCGCCAGGCCGAGCTCGGCCGGGAACGGGCGGGCGGTCGCGTTCCACTGCTTCAACAGCCGCTCGCGGCCCGCCGTATCCATCAGCGCGATGTCGTCGAGGCTCATCCCCGGCCGACGGCCGGCACTTCGAAGCAGGTGGCCGAACAGCGTGGCGACCGCCTGGGCCGCGACCTCGTCGAAACAAGCGGTACGGTATTCAAAGGTTCCCCGCAGCGACGACCCGTCATCGAACAGCGTCAGCGCCAGATCGAACTTGGCCGTGATCGGGCGGACGGGCACTGCTGCCGCGCTCAAGCCCGTCGGCGCCAGCGGGAATGCCGGCCCTGCCTGCAGCGCGAAAGATGCCTGGAAGAGCGGGTTGTCGCCGCCGTCTTCCCTGTGGAGGTCGCCGAGCTCCGCGCTCAGGCGCTCGAAGGGCATTGCCTGGTGCTCGAAGGCCGCGAGGCAGTCCGCGCGCACTTGCGCCACGCAGGCCTCGAAGCTCTTCGCCTCGCCCAATGCCGCACGGATAACCAGCATATTGACGAAATAGCCCACGACCGGCTCCAGCGCCGGGGAGGGACGCCCCGCCACCGGCGTGCCGACCGCGAAATCCCGCCGGCCGCTGATCAGCGCGATCAGCCATTGATAGGCCGTCAAGAACACCATGAACGGCGTCGCGCGCTGCCTGACGGCGAGCGCGCGCAGGGCATCGCCCGCCGCATCGTCGACCGCGAAATCGATCGACCGGCAGGTGCCGCCAGGCCCGCCCTCGGGGATATCCGCGGATGTTCCCGGCGCGCCGGTCAAGCGGGCGAGCTCCAGTGGCTCCAGCCCCTGCAGCCGTTCGCGCCAATAGGCGCGCGTCTCGTTGAGCGCGGGCCCTTCCATGAGCCGGCGCTGCCAGGCGGCGAAGTCGGCGAAGCCAGGGGCGGCGAGCGGGCGCGCCGGTGCTCCCGCCTCTGCGCCTGTCTCTGCCCCGGTCCCGTCGCACTCCGCCGCATAACCGTCCGCGAGCGCGCCGGCGATGAGCTGCATGGACCAGCCGTCGCTGATCACGTGGTGAATCACCAGCACGAAGACATGGTCATTCGGGCCGAGCCGAAACAGCCCGCAGCGCAGCAGGGGCGGACGATCGAGCCGAAGGGGCTTTGCGGCAAAGGACTGCAATCGCCGCTGCAGCAGCGCGTCTTGCCCGCCCGGGTCGTTCTCCGGCAGCGGCAGGTCGATCACCGGCAGATGCACATCGACATGCGCCTCGAGCCGCAGCGCGAAACCGCCGTCGCAGGGTTTCAGGAAGGACCGCAGCGCTTCGTGGCGCTCGGTCAGCCCGGCAATCGCGCGGCGAAGTGCGCCGATATCGAGAGGCCCGCGTAGGCGCACCGCCTCGGTGATGTGATAGGCGTCGCTCGGGCCGTGCAGGCGGTCGAGAAAGGCGAGCGCCTCCTGTGCGAAGGACGCTCGCAGCGTACCGGAGCGGTCGGCCTGCGGAATCCGTACCGGTGAGCCGGCGTCGTTTGCGCGCGCCGCTTCCAGCAGCCGAGCGATGCCGGCGATCGTCGGCGTCTCGAACAGTGCCACCGTCGGCAGCGCGACCTCGAATTCGGCTTCGATGCGGGCCGCGAGGCGCATGGCCTGCAGCGACTGCCCGCCGAGGGCGAAAAAATCCTCGTCGCGGCCGATCTCACGGACGTCCAGGACGTCGGCCCATAAGTCGGCCAGCGCTTGCTCGACGGCGCCGCGCGGGGGCTCGCCGTTGCGCCGTGGTTCCGGAGCCTCTCGGCCGAAGCGCGCCAGGGGCGCCAGCGTGCCGGCTTCGAACCCCGCCTGCAGTGCGCGGCGTTGGATCTTGCCGATGTCGGTCCGCGGTATGTCGGACTCCGCCAGGATCAGTATTTCATCGAGTGCGACGCCGGTTTCGCGCGCCACCGCCGCGCGCAGTTGGGTGAGCGTCCTGTCCAGGGGTGCCGCCGCCGCGTCGTGAGCGCAGGCGAGCACCGCGGCCTCGGGATCTTTCGGCGAGCGCCGCGCGGCGAAGACCGCCGCCGAGCCGGCACGCACCCCGGGGACCGCCGCGGCGGCGTCCTCCACCTCTGTGCAGGCCACGTTGGCGCCGGCGACGATGAGCATGTCGCCCGCGCGGCCCGACAATGAGAGCCGGCCGGCCCGCAGCATGCCGATATCCCCGGTGCGCAGCCAGCCGTCGGCGGTCAGCGCCGCCCTTGTTGCCGCCTCGTTGCCGTAGTAGCCGACAGTGACGCAGCGCCCGCTGACTTGCAGATGCCCGCGCTCGCCTTCGCCGAGCGCGGCTCCGTTGTCGTCGACGATGCGCAGCGTCACGCCGTCGATCGGCGGGCCCAGATCCACCGGGCCCGCTTGCGCGCTCGATGGCCGGAAGCTGTCGGAATAGGTGACGCCCGAGCAGGTCTCGGACATACCCCAGACCGGCCAGAGCGCGTCCCCGGACAGCCCCTGGCGCGCAAGGACATGCAGGAAAGAGCGCGCCTGTGCCGGCACGATGGGCTCTCCGCCGTTCAGCAGCAGGCGCACGCCGGACAGGTCCCAGGTGCCGGCGGGTATGTCGGCAGCCGCGGCGGCGGTTCTAGCAAAGGCGAAATTGGGCGCCCAGCCGATGCTGGCCCGGTAACGTTCCAGCCAGTCCAGCCAAATCGTCGGGCGCAGCAGGAAGGCCGACATGGGCGCATGAACCTGGCTGATCCCGGCGTAGACGTCGCGCAGATGAAACATCACAAGGCCGCCGACGTGCTCCAACGGCAGCCAATTCAGCGAGACATCGCGAGCCTGCAAGCGGCAGCGGCTCGCCGAGGCTCGGATCTGCGCCAGCAGCGCCGCATCGGTTTGCTGCACCAGCTTCGGCTTGCCGGTGCTGCCGGAGGTCAGCAGCATCAGCGCGACGCGCCCCGGTTCCGCCGGCGTCCCGAGAGATGCCGGATCGGCTGCTGGTCGGCCGGTGCCGCCCGTCGGCGCGTCCGCGTCCTCGAGCTCCTCGAGCACGCGGAGCCTGTCCGCGAGACGCGCCCCGATCCGCGCCCCCAAGGCATCCGCATCAGCGTCCGTCGTGAGGATGGCAGGCGCAGGCAGCAGCCCCGCGACATGCGCCAGCTTATCCGCGGCACCGGCAGCGGACGCCAGCACCGGAGGAGCCGCAACGGGTGTTGCGCCCAGCAGCTGGCAGGCCCAGAAGCCGGTGAGAAATGCCCGCGGATCGCGCAGCTGCAGGATGACGAAAGCGCCGGCCCGCAGGCCGGAGCGGTGCAGCGCATGCGCGGCGGCCAGCGCGCGTGCGGCCAAAGCCCCGTAGCCGAGCGCCGACTCCCCATCGGCGGCGTCGATCAACCGCAGCCCGTCGTCGGGGCGCTGCCGGGCGGCCTCGTGCAGCAGGTCCAACAGCGTGGCGGGCGACGGCGCGGCCGCAACCGGCGCTTGCGGCCGCGATGATGCAGCCTCGGGCAGCGACTCCGACGGGGAACGGGGGCGGGGCATACGAGCGGACCTCGGCGGCGTCGGCCACAAGGCGCTGCAGTGTCCTTGCGGCCGTCCTCGGCGCGTGTCGGATCTAAGTTAGACCGGCGGCGGCGGACCTGCAACGGCGCTCGGCCCGTTCTGTGACGGGCATAACAGCCCCCTTCTCTGCTGTGCCAAGGACACGGTCATCGAGCTGACCTTCGAACTGATGTACGGCCGCTATGGCTATCTGGTCGAGGCCGACATCCGCGGGTTCTTCGAGCACATGGACCACGACTGGCTCATCGAGATGCTCGGCCAACGGATTGACGACCGCGCCTTTCTCCGACTCCTGCGCAAGTGGCTCAAGGCCGGGGTTCTGGACACCGACGGACAGGTGCTCCACCCGGCCACAGGAAGCCCGCAAGGCGGCATCGTCTCACCGATCCTCGCGAACCTCTACCTGCACCATGCCTTGGATCTCTGGTTCGAGCGCGTGGTCAAGCCCCGGTGTCGGGGTGAGGCGCATCTGTGTCGGTATGCCGACGATTTCGTCTGCGCCTTTCGCTACCGCGACGATGCCCAGCGGTTCTATGCCGCGCTGCCGAAGAGGCTGGCGAAGTTCGGCCTCGAGGTGGCGCCGGAGAAGACGCAGGTCCTGCGCTTCAGCCGCTTCCATCCGAGCATTCAGCGACGGGTCACCTTCCTTGGCTTCGAGCTGTTCTGGTTTCCGGACCGGGGAGGCACACCGCGGGTCATGCGCCGTACAGCCCGCAAGAAACTGCACGGGGCAACGCGGCGCATCAAGCACTGGATCAAGAGTCACCGGCATCTGCCGGGCAGGGGGTTCATCCGGGGACTGAATCGACGGTTGATCGGGCACTACAACTACTACGGGCTGCGGGGCAACTCGCGGGACCTGTGGCGGTTCTACCGGCATGCCGTCGACTGTGCGTTCAAGTGGCTTAACCGGCGCGGCGGCAAGCGCAAAAGCTTCACTTGGCCGGTGTTCAACCGTGCCCTCAAGAAGCTTGGCCTCGCCCGGCCGCGCATTACCGAGAAGCCACATGCGCAACGGGTGTTTGCATGACCTCTTTCGCTTGCGCGAAAGCGAGTACAACCGAGGAACCGGATGCGGGAAAACCGCACGTCCGGGACTGTGCCGGGGGCGCCGGGTAACCGGCGTCCCTACGGCGGAGGCTTAGAAAAACCGACGTTCTTGCGTAGCACGGGAGCCGTGCTATCATGCGCTAATGATTGAATCGTTTCGTGATCAGGCCTCGGAAGACATCTTCAACGGTGTGAATTCGAAAGCCGCTAGAAAAGCCTGTCCAGAAAAGCTCTGGAAAATTGCCACACGTAAGCTTGATCAACTCGATTCAGTGCAGTCGCTCGAAGAATTGAAGGTTCCGCCTGGCAATCGCCTCGAAGCGCTTTCCCGAGATCGGAAAGGCCAGTACAGCATTCGTATCAACGAGCAATACAGAATCTGCTTCCTCTGGGGAGAGGCAGGGCCGAGCGAAGTTGAAGTTGCCGATTATCACTAGAGGTATCGAATATGGTTCGAATTCCAACGCATAGGGCGCCAACCCATCCCGGCGAAATGCTTCGGGAGGAGTTCCTCGTGCCTATGAATATCAGTCAACGCGATCTAGCCGATGCCATTCATGTTCCGTATCAACGAGTAAATGAGCTGGTTAATCAAAAACGTGGCATTACCCCAAGTACGGCGCTTCGGTTGGCGAAGTTCTTCGGGGTCTCTGCAGATTTTTGGCTGAGCCTTCAGATTCGATGGGATCTTTTTCGTGCTCAAGCCAGTGAGGCAGAGGAGTTGGCATCGATAGATGATTTCCATCATCTGCAAAAAATGGCCTAACAAGGCGCATATGGACTCCTCCTACAAGTAGAAAGAGGGAAAAGGGGCCAGGTTCAATTATGAAACCAGAAACGGCCTAATAAGAATTTCCAGCCGAGCCGCCAGACGCTGGCGTTTCTTCAGCAAGGCCGCAGCGGCGGGCGGCTGAAATTGGCGTTAGCGCTTAGAACGATCTCGCCAATATCCAGGGCGTCGTGAGTGGTGAGCAAAAGCAAGGACAGTCATAGAGTTGTGGTGAGAGACAAAAATGATGTCGTACGGGAACCGGCGAAGCACGAGATGGCGGATTCCTTCGTCACCTAATGGCCCGGGCAACGGAGAACCGGTGACGACACCCTCTTCGAGGAGGTCTAAACCGGCGTTTAATGCATCGCGGAATTGTCGGCCGAGATCTGGTTGCGCACGCTCGTACCAATCAACTGCCGCCTCCGCTTCTTCGGCTGCTTCAGCGAGAATCTCCAGCGCCGGCATCCTCCGCTAACTGAGGCGATTGTTGAGCCGCTCGTTAAGTTCTTCGCGGGAAATCGTCTTTGCGGTTCCGTTCCTCACCTCCGCGAGTCGACGCCGCACCTCCTGCTCCCAAGCCGTCGCTGCATCGGCATCGGGTTGTCCGTCCAGGGTCGCCAGCAGGTCGTGCGCCAAACGGGCCCGGTCGGGCTCGGCCAGGCTTTTCGCTTGGTTGAGGATCGTTTCAAGGTCGGATGCTGCCATAGTGTCCACCTCGCTCTCACGTTTCTACCGCTTCAGTCTACAGGGCGCTGACACTGCGCTCCACCCGACCACGTGCCGCTTCGCGGCCCGCGTCGGGTGAGCTTGGCCGTTATCGCGCCGAGCAAAGCTCGGCGTCTCTTGCCGGGTGTAAGTCGCGGTCGAGTAAGGGCTAGCCACCCACCCGTATCGCGTGTTGGTCCTGCTGCGGAGCGGCCCCCCTGTCAGGCTAGTTGGCACCTCCCCGGTTGTTGGAATCCCAACACCTTGAGGGGGCGAGGAGAGGGTTCCGATGAAGTACTCCGAAGAGCGCCGCGAGGCGATTCTGGGCAAGCTGCTGCAGCCGCATAAGCGCACGGTGGCGGAGGTGGCCGAGCCTGCGAAAAAAAAGCCGCGGCGATCTGGGGCACGAGAACGTATGACCGGCATCCCGGGTCGCCGCGCGGCTGTTGCGCTGGTCGCCGAGGCGCGTGGCGCGGGATCGCCCAATTTCCGATCGACAGAATAACCTAAATATAATACAACTCGAAAACCTAATTTATGTACAGCGCGAAAACCTAACAATCGCGACGCCGGATAACCGAGCAACAAGACAGATTGATGGCCGCCCCCTCGGAAAAGCTTGCTGAATCCCTTGAAGTTCTCAAGGCCCTCCAGAAGCAAGGAGCCGTCGCGATCCGGTCGGCCGATCTTTCCCGCGTTCATCGTGAGCGCTTGCTGAAGAGCGGGTTCCTGCAAGAGGTCATGAAGGGGTGGTACATCCCCGCCCGCCCGGACGAACCTGCCGGTGAGAGTACGGCCTGGTATGCCTGCTTCTGGGATTTCTGCGCCGCCTATTTCCGTGCGCGTTTCGGTGACGACTGGTGTGTTTCCCCTGAACAGTCCCTTCTGCTCCATACGGGAAACCGGACGGTTCCCGGCCAGCTCCTCGTTCGGAGCCCCAAAGCGGGCAACAAGGTCACGAAGCTGCCTCACGACACGTCGGTGCTGGATGTCCGGGCCGCGATGCCCGATTTTGATGAGACCGTCGAAATCGATGGTCTACGGCTTTACGCACTCCCGGCGGCTTTGGTGTCCAGTGCGCCCGGTTTTTACCGACAGCATGCGACCGAAGCCCGGGCAGCCCTTGCCATGGTCGCAGATACCTCTGATCTTCTCCGTCCGCTGCTCGAGGGTGGACACAGCACGATAGCGGGTCGTCTCGCCGGCGCCCTCCGAAATATCGGCCGCGATCGCATGGCCGAGGCGATCGTCAAGACCATGCAAGCCGCCGGCTACACGATACGCGTGGACGATCCTTTTGACGCGGCAGCGGCCACTCTGCCGGCTCCGCGCACGGTCTCGCCCTGCGTCAACCGCTTGCGCCTCATGTGGGAAGCCATGCGAGTGCCTGTGATTGAGCGTTTTCCGGTGTGCCCGGGTCTGCCGGGGAGGCCACAGGATTATCTAAAGGACGTCGAAGAAATCTATGTCACCGATGCCTACCACTCCCTGTCCATCGAGGGCTACCGGGTCAGTGCCGAGCTCATCGAGCGGGTACGCGGCGGCAACTGGAACCCCGACGGCGGCGACGGCGACCGCGCGCATCGTGACGTCCTTGCCGCGCGCGGCTACTGGCAGGCTTATCGTGCCGTGCGTGACAGTCTGAAGCGGGTGTTGGATGGAAAGAACGCGGGAGCTGTGGCCGATCAGGATCACGGCACCTGGTATCGAGAAATGTTTGCGCCGAGTGTCAATGCTGGTCTGGTCCGCCCGGCCGACCTCGCCGGATACCGCAACGATCAGGTCTATATCAGGCGCTCAATGCACGTGCCGCCCCGGAGCGAAGCCGTCCGAGACATGATGCCCGCCTTTTTCGAGTTGCTGGCCGGTGAAGCCGAGCCTTCCGCCCGTGCCGTCCTTGGTCACTTCGTGTTCGTCTACATCCACCCCTACACGGACGGCAATGGCCGTATGGGCCGGTTTCTGATGAATCTCATGCTCGCCTCGGGCGGTTATCCATGGACTGTGATCCCGCTGGCGCAGCGCGATGCCTACATGGACGCGCTGGAAGCAGCGAGCGTCGGGCAAGACATCGGACCGTTCGTAGAGTTTCTGGCCGGTTTGGTCGAGACAAGGCTCCAAGGGCGGGCTACCGCGGAACGGCCACAGTAGCGTCCACGGCCCCGAAGAATCCCGTGGGAGGACGCGTCAGAAGGGCACGTCCTCGAGTTCCGCAGTCTCTTCTCGCGGCTTGCGCGGCGCGGGCTTGCGGGGAGGCTCGTGAGTCTCTGCATCGTTTTCGATGATCTGCGCGGCATCGGGCTTGCGCGCCACGATCTCGCTGACTGCGCGGTTGAGCCCGTCGGCGCTGCCTAATTTGCGTTTTCGGATCATCCCTTCCACGTAGAGTGAGGCGCCGCCGACCAGCTGCGGGCGCAGTGCTTCGGCGAGCATGCCGAGAAGGACGACACTGTGCTGCTCGGTCGTCTGGTAGGGCGCTTGCGCGGGCATTGCCTCGCCCGGTCGGCACGCGGAATCCTACGGGCTGACGCCGGTGTCCGGCGCGCAGTACCATGTCCGGCATCGGCGGTCTTTGCTTTCGCAGCACGCGTTGCCGAAGCCGCATCGATCCGGCGTGCGCTGATCTGCCTGCCGAGCCCGCGGCGCGACGCGGTTGTCGCGGTTGGTCAGAGTCGACGTCGTTTTTTGCGGAGTACCGAAGGGCTTTCACCTTGTTCTCACGTCACTCCAAACGCTGTCCCGGCGCCGATACGCCGCGGTTCGCGCTGAAGAAGGGCCTGGACATCCCGCTGGCCGGCGCGCCGTCGGGGGAGGTGGACGGCAGCCGCCGGGTGTCGCGGGTGGCGTATACCGGGTTCGATGATTTCGGGCCGAAGCGGTTGCCGACGTTGGCGGTGGAGGTCGGCGACCGGGTGCGGTTGGGGCAGCCGCTGACGCGGCGCAAGGCGTATACGCAGGTGGTGGGGACTGCGCCGGCGAGCGGGGTGGTGGAGGCGATCCACCGTGGTCCGCGGCGGTCGCTGGAGACGATCGTGATCCGGCTGGACGAGGCGCAGGGCAGCGATGGCGCTGATGGCGGCCGTGCCGCGGATGCCGGCGGCGCCGCGTCGCCGGCGGATTTTCCGGGCGTTGCGGACCGCGATCAGGAGACCTTCAACCGTTACCGGGCGGATGAGCTGGACGGCCTGAGCCGGGCGCAAGTGGCGGAGAATCTGCTGGCGGCAGGGGCTTGGCTGGCGTTGCGCACGCGCCCGTTCAGCATGATCCCGCCGCCGGAGTCGGCGCCGGAGGCGCTGTTCGTCACCGCCATGGATACGCGCCCGCTGGCGGCGGACCCGGTGCCGCTGATCCGCGCGGCCGGCGATGACTTCGTCGCCGGGTTACGGGTACTGGCCAAGCTGACGGACGGGCCGCTCTATGTTTGCACACGCCCGGATGCGGGACTGCCGATGCCGGGTGGGCATGGCGCCCGGTCGGCTGACGGGGGACGGCAGGCGCCGCCGCGCCCACGGCCGGACGCCGCCGCGGCGTCTTCGGGCTCGCCGTCTGGGTCCGAGATCCACGGCGATGCAGCCGACGATGACGTCGCTGCCGGTCATCGCGCCGCTGCCTCCGAGGCGGCGCGGGCAGCGCCCGGCGCGCCCGGCCCGCGGCATTCGCAGATCCGCCTCGCCGAGTTCGCCGGCCCGCACCCTGCCGGTCTGCCCGGTACCCACATGCATTGTCTGCGTCCCGCGAGTCTGCAGCATGTGCTCTGGCATATCGGCTGGCAGGACGTCATTGCCATCGGCCGGCTGTTCCTGACCGGTCTTATCGATCCGACCCGATTGATCGCACTCTGCGGCCCCATGGTCGCGCGCCCGCGGCTGCTGCGCACGCGCTTGGGCGCCGACACCAATGAATTGATCGCCGGCGAGCTGGCCGGCCGGCACGAGGCGCGGGTGATCTCGGGCTCGGCGCTGAGCGGACGGCAGGCCGTGGGCACCAGCGCGTTTCTCGGGCGCTTCCACAATCAACTGACCGTGCTGGCGGAGGGCCGCGAGCGGGAGCTGTTCGGCTGGCTGAAGCCCGGGCGCGGGCGCTATTCGGCGCTGAACCTGTTTTGGTCGCGACGCGGTGCAGGCGAACGGCTCGGGCTCGGGACATCGCTGCACGGCAGCCCGCGGGCGATGGTACCGGTGGGTGCTTACGACCGGGTGATGCCGCTGGATCTGCTGCCGGTTCAACTCGTGCGGGCGCTGTTGGTGGACGACATCGAGACGGCGGAGGCGCTGGGCGCGTTGGAGCTGGACGAGGAGGATGTCGCGCTGCTCAGCTTCGTCGACTGCGGTAAGCACGACTACGGGGCGGCGCTGCGGCGCAATCTGGAGCAGATCCGCCGCGAGCACGATTGGCCGCAGCACGGTGGGGCGAGCCAAGCATGAAGATCTCCGGCGGCCGCGTGTTCCGATTCCGTCTGATGATCGGCCGCGATGGCCAATAATCAGTTCTTCCCGGTGGGGCATCCGCGATGAGCCAGCGACTGCGCCGTTTCCTCGACAGCCAGCAGCGGCATTTTCTTCCGGGCGGGCGCTACGAGCGCTTCGGCGCGCTGTTCGAACTGGTCGACACCTTTCTCTATACGCCCGCGACGGTAACGGCCGGCTCGCCCCATGTCCGCGACGGCATCGATCTGAAGCGGGTGATGATCTTTGTCTGGCTGGCGGTGCTGCCCTGTGCCCTGTTCGGCATGGTCAACGTGGGGTTGCAGGCTAATGGCGCGATGGCGGCGCTGGGCGTCGAGCAGGCCCCCGGCTGGCGCGGCACGGCGCTGTGGCTGTTGGGCGCCGGGGGCTACGACGCCGGCAGCGTCTGGGACAACTTCTGGCACGGTGCGGTCTACTTCCTGCCGATCTATCTGGTCACGCTGGCGGCGGGCGGCTTTTGGGAAGTGCTGTTCGCGATGGTGCGCAATCACGAGGTGAACGAGGGCTTCTTCGTCACCTCGATCCTATTCGCGCTGACGCTGCCGCCGGACATCCCGCTGTGGCAGGTGGCGCTGGGCATCTCCTTCGGTGTCGTCATCGGCAAGGAAGTCTTCGGCGGCACGGGCAAGAATTTCCTGAATCCGGCGCTGACCGGGCGCGCGTTCCTGTTCTTCGCCTATCCGGCGGGGATCTCGGGCGATACGGTCTGGACCGCGGTGGACGGCTTCAGCGGCGCGACGCCTCTGATGCTGGCGGCGGAGGGTGGCGTCGAGGCCATTCAGGCCGCCGGCATCACCTGGTGGGGCGCGTTCTTCGGCACCATTCAGGGCTCCATCGGCTCCACATCGGTGTTTTTTATCCTGTTCGGCGCCGCGTTCATGATCTACACCGGGGTGGCATCCTGGCGCATCATGGCCGGCGTGCTGGTCGGCGCGATCGCGACGGCGGTCTTGTTCAATCTGATCGGCAGCGAGACCAACCCGGCCTTTGCGCTGCCTTGGCACTGGCACTTGGTGCTGGGCGGGCTCGCGTTCGGGCTGGTGTTCATGGCCACGGACCCGGTGTCGGCGGCCATGACCGAGACCGGCAAATGGATTTACGGCGCGCTGATCGGCGTGATGACGGTGCTGATCCGGGTGCTGAACCCGGCCTATCCGGAGGGCGTGATGCTGGCGATCCTGTTCGGCAATCTGTTCGCGCCGCTGATCGACTGGGCGGTGGTGCAGGCGAACGTGCGGCGGAGGGCGAAGCGCAATGCGGCATGAGCGCCTGTCGCCGAGCGGACGCCGGCATCCCGCGGCGGCGGTGCCGTTGTCTCGCGCGAAGCGCGCCTGCCCTGCCGGGCAGCGCGGCAGCGCGAGGGACAGCGACCGATGCGCAGGCGCCGGTCGGCGATCCGCCGAGCGCCGGATTCGGCCGGGCGTGACGGCCGCGGCGGCAGCATTGCATGATGCCGGGGGGCGGCCATGATCGCGACCGCGCTGCAACCGCTGCGCGCCGTCTTCGCGCTGCCCAACGACGACCCGCGCAAGACCGTGGCCGTGGCGCTGGCGCTGTGTCTGGCGTGCTCGGTGGTGGTGTCGGCGACGGCGGTGACGCTGCGCCCGCTGCAGGAACGCAACGCGGCGCTGGCGCTCAAGCGCGAGGTGGTGAAGGTGGCGGGCCTGGCGGGACCCGGCATGGACCCGGCGCGGGCGTTCGAGCAAATCGAAACCCGGCTGGTGGACCTGGACACCGGCACCTTCGTCGATGACGCGGACCCGCGCACCTATTCCTACCGCGACGCGGCCCAGGACCCGGCGCGCAGCACTGCCCTCGGCGATACGGACATCGCCGGCATCCGCAGCCGCCCGGACCGGATGCCGGTGTATCTGGTGCGCGAGGAAGGCGAGCTGCGCAGCATCATCCTGCCGGTCTACGGCGCCGGGCTCTGGTCGACCATGCACGGCCTGCTGGCCGTGGCGCCGGACGGGCGCACGGCCCGGGGGCTCACCTTCTACGAGCAGCGCGAGACCGCCGGCCTGGGCAGCGAGGTGGCGAGCGAGCGCTGGCTCTCGCAATGGCCCGGCAAGACGCTGATCGGCCCCGACGGCGAGCCGGTGATCCGGGTGGCCAAGGGCAACGTAGAGGCCGGTTCACCGAATGCGGACCGGCGCGTCGACGGGCTCTCGGGCGCGACGCTGACCGGCAACGGTGTCACCCGACTGCTGCGCTTCTGGCTCGGCGAGCAAGGCTACGGGCCGTTCCTGGCCAAGCACACCGACGTTCCGTCCCGGCGGCGGGGAGGCGATCATGGATAGGACGCAGGGCAAGCTGCTGCTCGAGCCGATCGTCGACAACAATCCCATTACGCTGCAGATCCTCGGCATCTGCTCGGCGCTGGCGGTGACCACCAAGCTGGCGCCCGCCATCACCATGAGCATCGCGCTGACCGTGGTGCTGGTGGCCGCCAGCGTGATCATCAGCCTGATCCGCCGGCACATGCCGGGCAGCATCCGCATCATCATCCAGATGACCATCATCGCCTCGCTGGTCATCGTCGTCGATCAGGTACTGCAGGCCTTTGCCTACGAGCTCTCGAAGCAGTTGTCGGTGTTCGTCGGGCTGATCATCACCAACTGCATCGTGCTCGGGCGCGCCGAGGCGTTCGCGTCGAAGAACGCGCCCTGGCCGAGCTTTCTCGACGCCCTCGGGCACGGTCTGGGCTATAGCGTGATTCTGATCGCGGTCGCGGCCATCCGCGAGCTGCTGGGCGCCGGCACGCTGCTGGGTGTGACCGTCTTGCCGCTGATCGAGGACGGCGGCTGGTACGAGCCGAACGGGCTGATGCTGCTCGCCCCGGGGGCGTTCTTCATTATCGGGCTGATGATCTGGGGCATCCGGACCTGGCGCCCCCGGCAGGTGGAGAAGCCGGAGTACCGGATTCACATCGTTCACCGCACGGAGGGCAGCTGAATGCGGGTCGGTGCAGACAGGCGCCCCCGCGGCGTCGGCCGCGGTGCTGTTTCCAGCCGGGCCGTCGCCGTGATCCGCCTGCGGGCGCGACTTCGGCAACCGGGCGCGGCAACGGCGGGCTGAGGCGCAGCGATGGAGCACTACCTGTCGCTGCTGTTCAAGGCCGTCTTCGTCGAGAACCTGGCGCTCGCGTTCTTTCTCGGCATGTGCACCTTCCTGGCGGTGTCGAAGCGCATCGCGACGGCGCTCGGGCTCGGGCTGGCGGTGATCGTGGTGCAGACCATCACTGTCCCCGTGAACAGTCTGATCCATCGCTTTCTGCTCGACGAGGGCGCCTTGGGCTGGGCCGGGATCGGGCAGGTGGACCTGTCCTTTCTCGGGCTGATCACCTACATCGGTGTCATCGCCGCGATGGTGCAGATTCTGGAGATGCTGCTCGACCGCTACTTTCCGGCGCTGTACCAGGCGCTCGGCATCTTCCTGCCGCTGATTACCGTCAACTGCGCGATCCTGGGCGGCTCGCTGTTCATGGTCGAGCGCGGCTACAACCTGGCCGAAAGCACGGTCTACGGCTTCGGCAGCGGCCTCGGCTGGGCGCTCGCGCTGGTGCTGCTGGCCGGCATTCGCGAGAAGCTCAAGTACAGCGATGTGCCGAACGGCCTGCAGGGGCTCGGCATCACCTTCATCATCACCGGGCTGATGGCCATGGCGTTCATGTCCTTCTCGGGGATTCAGCTGTGAGGCGCGGGCGCGATGATTGTTGAGCGTCGAGCACAGTGGCGGCGGGCAATCCGTCCGTCCGGCCGGCCGCGATGGCCGCTGCCGCGCCCGTTTCCGCTCGGACCGCCGTCATGCTGACGCTCGCCCTCGGCATCGTGGTCTTCACACTGGTCGTGCTGGCGCTGGTTCTGGTGATCCTCGGTGCGCGCGGCGTGCTGGTGCCGAGCGGCCAGGTGACCATCAACGTCAACGGCGAGCGCGACATCGTCACGGGCGCCGGCGGAAAGCTGCTGTATGCGCTGGCGGACGGGGGGCTGTTCGTGCCGTCGGCGTGCGGCGGCGGCGGCACCTGCGGGCAGTGCCGGGTGCGGGTACTGGAGGGCGGCGGCAAGCTGCTGCCCACCGAATCCAGCCTGATCAACCGCGCCGAGGCCGCGGACGGCTATCGGCTGTCGTGCCAGGTCTCGGTGAAGGAAAGCATGCGCGTGGAACTGCCGCGCGAGGTGTTCGGCGTGCGGCGCTGGCAGTGCCGCGTGCGCTCCAACCGCAGCGTCTCCACGTTCATCAAAGAGCTGGTCCTGGAACTGCCCGAGGGCGAAGAGGTGGCTTTCCGCGCCGGCGGCTACGTTCAGATGGAGTGCCCGCCCTACCATCTCTCGTACCGGGATTTCGACATTCCCGAGCATTTGCGCGGCGATTGGGACAAGTACGACCTGTGGCGGCTCGAGGCCGGCACCAAGCACCGCGTCACGCGGGCCTACTCGATGGCCAATTATCCCGGCGAGCAGGGCATCATCATGCTGAACGTGCGCATCGCCACACCGCCGCCGGACCACCCGGATGTGCCGCCCGGCATCATGTCGAGCTACATCTTCGGCCTGCAGGCCGGCGACGAGGTCACCATCGCCGGCCCGTTCGGCGAGTTCTTCGCCAAGGAGACCGACGCCGAGATGATCTTCGTCGGCGGCGGCGCCGGCATGGCGCCGATGCGAAGCCACATCTTCGACCAGCTCAAGCGCCTGCACAGCCGCCGGACAATCTCGTTCTGGTACGGCGCCCGCAGCAAGCGCGAGATCTTCTACAAGGACGATTTCGACACCCTGGCCCGCGCGCACGACAATTTCACCTGGCACATCGCGCTGTCCGACCCGCAGCCGGAGGACGACTGGCAGGGCGACACCGGCTTCATCCACAAGGTATTGTTCGAAAAATACCTGCAGGACCACCCGACCCCGGAAGACTGCGAATACTATCTGTGCGGGCCGCCGATGATGACAGCCGCCGTGATCGGCACGTTGCACGGCCTCGGCGTCGAGGACGACAACATCCTGTTGGACAACTTCGGCGGCTGACGCCCTCGCCCGCGCGGGGTTTCGGTCAAAGAACAAAGAACATAAGAAGCGACGACCGAGGACCGAGGACCAAGGACCGAGGACCGAGGACCGAGGACCGAGGACCGAGGACCGAGGACCAAGGACCAAGGACCAAGGACGCTGTTGCCGGACGCGGCAACGACGACACCGCATGCACGGGCTACAGGTAGAGGCGAGCGATGATCGAATTCCTTTTCGCGGCCATCGTCTTCCCGCTGGCCTTCGCGGGCCTCGCGCTCGGCATGCTCGCCGGCCGTCACGGCATCAGCGGCAGCTGCGGCGGCCTCAACCGTATCCCCGGCGTCGAATCCGACTGCGCCGGCGCCTGCCGCAGCCCCGGCCGCGCCTGCCCCAAAAAAGCCCGTTAAGGGGTAAGAGCCCTTTTCCGGCGCGGCGGCCGGCGGTGCGCTATATCTTCGAAGACCTTTGCACCCGACAGGCAGCCCCGATGCTCGCAACCAAAACCGCGCAAGAGGCCATGTCCCGCGGCCTCGTGACGCTGCACCCGGAGATGGATGTGCTCGAAGCCCTGCGCATCCTGGTTGAGCAGCGCATCTCCGGCGCGCCGGTGATCGACCAAGTCGGGAATCTGGTGGGCATCCTCACCGAGCGCGACTGCATGCTGATTGCGCTGGGCGCCGGCTATCACAGCGAAGACGGCGGGCGTGTTGCCGATTTCATGAGCCGCGACGTCGTGACCGTGGATGCCGACACCCCGGTCACCGAAATCGCCGAGCGTTTCGCCAACACCCACTACCGCCGCCTGCCGGTCGTGGAGCGCGGGCGCGTGATCGGCATCATCAACCGCCGCGACGTGCTCAAGCAGCTCGAAGCCGCCTGGCAGCCGGACCGCCAGCGCATCTGATAAAGAGGAAAAAGGGGTCAGAGAGGGAGAAAAAGGGCTGTGACCCCTTTCGCGGATGCAGTTGGACGACGTCACGATCGCGTCTCGTCGCGCCGTAAAGACCCCGGAAGGAGGTGCTCTAGCTTACTGATTTGATTGGCGCGCCCGACAGGATTCGAACCTGTGACCCCTGCCTTCGGAGGGCAGTACTCTATCCAGCTGAGCTACGGGCGCGGTGCGACGGCGATGCAGAGGATCGCCGGGCCCGTAACCATAGCTCGAATCGGGCGCGGCGTCTATGGCCGCGGCTTGCTTGATTCGGGTCGGGGGGTCACCCGGCGGAGCCGAGCAGGTCCTTGAGCGCGCTCAGGTGGGCGCGGCCGCGCTCGCGCTTTTCTTCGGTTGTCTGCTCGCGTTGGTCGATACGGTCCAGGTCTGCCTCGGGCAGCTCGGCCAAGAAACGGCTGGGTTCGCAGGCGACGGTCTCGCCGTAGCGGCGGCGGTGGCGGGCGAGGGTGAAGGTGATGCTGCTGCGCGCGCGGGTGATGCCGACGTAGGCGAGGCGGCGCTCCTCTTCGATGTTGTCTTCTTCGACGCTGGCGCGGTGCGGGAGCAGGTCTTCTTCCATGCCGACCAGAAAGACATGCGGAAACTCCAGCCCCTTGGCGGCGTGCAGGGTCATCAGGTGGACGCGGTCGCCGCCTTCCTCCTCGTCTTGGCGCTCGAGAATGTCCATCAGGGAAAGGTGGGCGACCATCTCCGCCAGTGTGCCTTCCTGCAGCGAGCCCTTGTTCAGTGCGTCGAGCCAGCCGATCAGCTCGTCGACGTTCTCGATGCGCCGCTCGGCAACGGCGAGGCTGCCGGAGTTGTCTTTGAGCCAGCCGGCGTAGTCGACGGTGTCGATCAAGGATCGGATGGCGGCCACCGGCTCCCGCTCGGCGCGGCGGGCGGCGTCTCTGATCCGGTCGGCGAATCGGAGCAGCCGTGTCCGGGCGCGGGCGCTCAAATGGGCTTCCGGCGGCCGGCCGGTTTGCTCGTCCGCTTGTCGGTCGGCTTGATCGTCCGCTTGATCGCTCGGCTGCTGTCCGGCCTGTTCGCTCGTGTGTGCTTGTGCGGGCTCACCGAGGTCGAGCCCCGGGCCGATGCCAGGGCCGATGCCGGACTCGCTGCCGACGTCGCCGGCGAGGTCGCTGCAGGCCGCGAGCAGGCTGATTCCGCGTCGGGCGGCGTCGACGGAGAGCTTTTCCAGCGTCGCCGGGCCGATCTCGCGGCGCGGCACGTTGACCACCCGAAGAAAGGCGGCGTCGTCACTCGGATTGGCCAGCAGACGCAGGTAGGCCATCACGTCTTTGATTTCGGTGCGGGCGAAGAACGAGGTGCCGCCGCTCAAGAAATAGGGAATGCCCAGGGCGCGCAGCGCCTTCTCGAACGGGCGCGCCTGGTGATTGCCGCGGTACAGGATCGCGAAGTCACCGTAGTTGCGGCCTTTGGTCAGCTGCCCGTGCATGATCTCGCCGGCGACACGCTCGGCCTCGTGGGCCTCGTCGCGGCAGCTCAGCACGCGGGCGAGCT
Source organism: Thiohalocapsa sp. (assembly GCA_021736785.1). GTDB lineage: Bacteria > Pseudomonadota > Gammaproteobacteria > Chromatiales > Chromatiaceae > Thiohalocapsa. The sequence continues at coordinate 45,466 of JAIPFF010000007.1, forward strand.
CGCCGGAACCGAGCTCGCTCCATAGCCGCTTTTCGAAGATGTGCGGGTTGTTGGCGATGAGGCGGTTGGCGAGCTTCAGGATGCGCGCGCTGGAGCGGTAGTTCTGCTCCAGGGTAATGACCGTCAGCGTCGGATAATCTTCGCGTAGCCGGGCCAGGTTCTCGGGACGGGCGCCGCGCCAGGCGTAAATGGATTGGTCGTCGTCGCCGACCACGGTAAAGGCGCCGCGCGGGCCGACGAGGAGGCGGACCAACTCGTACTGGGCGCCGTTGGTGTCCTGGTACTCGTCCACCAGCAGGTGGCGCAGGCGCTGCTGCCAGCGCTCGCGGATACCGGCGTCGGCCCGCAGCAGACGGACCGGGGCGACGATCAGGTCGTCGAAATCGACGGCGTTGTAGGCACGCAGGCTGCGCTCGTAGTCGGCGTAGAGCCCGGCGATGGCCGCGTCGTAATCGTCTTCGGCGCGGCTCGCGGCCGCGGCCGGGTCGACCAAATCGTTCTTCCAGCGCGAGATGCGTCCCAGCACGACGCCGGGACTGACCGCGTCGCCGAGCTCGCAGCCGCGCAGGTGCTCTTTCAGCAGCGTCTCGCCGTCCTGCGGATCGAACAGCGAAAAGCCGGGGCGCAGGCCGGCCGCGGCGGCCTCGCGGCGCAGCAGGTTCAGCCCGAAAGTATGGAAGGTCGAGACCGTCAGCCCGCGCCCGTCGCGTCCTTTCACCAGCCGCCCGACACGGTCTTTCATCTCGCGCGCGGCCTTGTTGGTGAAGGTCAGCGCGCAGATGCCGCGTGCCGGAACGCCCCGCTCGCCGATCAGGTAGGCGATCTTTTGGGTAATGACCCGGGTCTTGCCGGAGCCTGCGCCGGCGATGACCAACAGCGGGCCGCCGACGTGGCGGACCGCGTCGATCTGTTTGGGATTGAGACCTTTCATGGCTATCGGTGCCCGGTCGGCGAGTGAGCGGAAACGGCCCCGCCCGGCGTGCCGTCCGGTGTCTTCGGCGCCGGACGCCGGCCGTTTGCTCGATCGCGGTGCCTCGCTCCACGCCCTGGCTGCGGCCGGCCCGGTTCGGGCACGGGCGAAGACGCCGGCCCGCTTCCGTAATACACTATGGGACTTTTGTGGTTCGCGGAGCCGAGGCCCATGATAGACGCCACTGCAACTGCGCGTACGTCCCATTTGCCACCGGGCCGGACGCCGCGGGCCCTGATGCCGGCGGTGCCGATCCTGTTCCCGATGCTGATGCTGATGCTGGTGCTGATAATGGCTCCGGCGCTTGCGCCGGCGCAGGACGACCCGGACGCCAGTCCTTTCCTGTCCGCGCCGGCGGTGCCGTCGCAGTCATTCGATCCGGCGCAGATCGAGCCGGAGGTGACGATAACCGAAACCGATACCGAGGTCATTTACGAGTATCGGGTAAAGGGCCAGGTGTACATGGTCCGAGTCGATCCGATCGTCGGCCCGTCTTACTATCTAATGGACATCGACGGCGACGGCGTTCTCGATCCGGTCGACGAGCGCCCGGACAATCTCGCGGTCCCGCAATGGCTGCTGTTCAGTTGGTAGGCGCCCCGCGCGCAACGCCGGCCCCGACACGCCGTCCGAGCCTCGCGGGTCGGCCCGCCGGCCATGCCGCTCCCCATGCCGTTGCCGGCTCCGCCGCACGCATCCATAGGCCGTGACGAAGGATCGGCGCCCCAGCGAAGGGCCGTCTTCCAATGCCGATGCACCGGCGCGCTCGGATTCGGGCGAGATCGGCGCGGGCGCCTCGGCACTGCTGCGCCTGGCGGTGGTGCTGGAATCGATTAACGACCGACTCGGCCGCGGCATCGCTTGGCTGGCGCTGGCCATGGTGCTGGTCACCTTTCTTGTCGTCGTGCTTCGCTATGCGCTCGACTTCGGCTCCATCGCCATGCAGGAGTCGGTGACCTACATGCACGCCGTGCTGTTCATGCTCGGCGCGGCATATACCCTGCAGCGCAACGGCCATGTGCGGGTGGATATCTTCTACCAGCGCTTCTCGCGCCGCGGCCGGGCCTGGGTCGATCTGCTCGGCACGCTGGTGCTGCTGCTGCCCATTTGCCTCTTCATCCTCGCCTCGAGTTGGGACTACGTGCTCGACGCCTGGGTGCAGTGCGATGGCGGCGGTTGCGACTGGATTCTCGAGGGGTCGCGCGAGGCCGGCGGTATTCCGGGCGTGTTTTTGCTCAAGACGCTGATCCTGGTGATGCCGCTGCTGGTGCTGATCCAGGGTGTCGTTTGGCTGCTGCGCAATGGGCTCTTCATTGCGGGCATCGACGCCGCATTGCCGCAGGACGCGGCGCAAGCAGCACCCGACGGCAAGGCCAGCACCCATGCATGAGCTGATGCCGCTGCTGTTGTTCGTCGCCGTCGGCGGGGTGTTGCTGCTCGGCTATCCGGTGGCGCTGTCGCTGGGCGGCACGGCATTGGTGTTTGCGTTCATCGGCGAGTGGCTCGGCATGTTCGATCATGCCTTCATCGAGGCGCTGCCGAATCGCATGTACGGCATCATGACGAACGAGACGCTGATCGCGGTGCCGTTGTTCGTCTTTATGGGCGTGATGCTCGAGCGCTCGCGGGTCGCCGAGAACCTGCTCGAGACCATGGCGCTCTTGTTCGGGCCGATGCGCGGCGGGCTCGGTATCTCGGTCACGGTGGTGGGCATGCTGCTGGCCGCGAGCACCGGCATCGTCGGTGCCACCGTCGTGACCATGGGCTTGCTGTCGCTGCCGACGATGCTGCGGCGCAACTATGCGCCGAGCATTGCCGCCGGCACCATCTGTGCGTCGGGCACGCTGGGCCAGATCATCCCGCCCTCGATCGTGCTGGTGCTGCTCGGGGACGTGCTGTCGGGCGCCTATCAGCAAGCGCAACTCGACATGGGTATCTTCTCGCCGGACACGGTCTCGGTGGGCGATCTGTTCGTCGGCGCGCTGATCCCGGGGCTGATCCTGGTGGCGGCCTATATCGCTTATATGGTGGGCGTTGCGGTGCTGCGACCGGAGGCGGTGCCGGCGATCCCGGCGGACGAGCGCCCGCGGCACGACGCGCACTTCTGGCTGCGGGTGCTGGTGGTGCTGCTGCCGCCGCTCGGGCTGATCGTTGCGGTGCTGGGCTCGATCCTCTACGGAATCGCCACGCCCACCGAGGCGGCGTCGGTGGGGGCGATCGGCGCCCTGCTGCTGGCTGCGATGCAGGGGCAGCTTAATGTTCCGACGCTGCGGGCCGTGGTCCGGCAAACGACCATCGTCACCAGCATGGTCTTTTTCATCTTCATCGGCGCGGCCGTTTTTTCGCTGGTGTTTCGCGGCTTCGACGGCGACGAGCTCGTCACCGAGTTCCTGACCGGACTGCCCGGCGGAACAGTCGGCGCGGTGGCCTTGGTCATGCTGGTGATGTTCCTGCTCGGGTTCATTCTCGACTTTATCGAGATCACCTTCGTCGTCGTACCGATCGTCGGCCCGGTACTGCTGGCCATGGGGCTGGACCCGGTTTGGCTCGGCGTGATGATCGCCATCAACCTGCAAACGTCCTTTCTGACGCCGCCGTTCGGCTTCTCGTTGTTTTACTTGCGCGGCGTCGCTCCGCCGGAGGTCACGACCATGCAGATCTATCGCGGCGTGCTGCCCTTCATCGTGCTGCAACTGCTGATGCTCGGCGCGCTTGCGCTGTTCCCGCAACTCGCCACTTGGCTACCGGACAAGGTCTATCCCTGAGCCGCGCGCACCTGCGGGCGCAGCTTGACGCGGGTGCCGGCGAAGCGCCGGGGTTGCAGACAATGGCGCTCGGCGGTAATGCGCCGCGGCGCAGGTGGGACGCGTAGGGAAGGGCTCTCCGACCGTCGGGCGGATCGCGTTGGGCGGGTCGGGTAGCGGGACCGGGTAACGTACCGACTAGGCGCGCTGGACGGGCTCGCTCCGGCCCGCGGCCGTCGGCGGCAGGATCGCCGGCGGGTTATCGAGCAGCTGGCGAAACAGATCCGGCTGCTGGTCATTGAACATCACGCCGATCCCGTCGTGGTTGCGGTGTACGACGATGGCCGGCACGCGCCAGGCATGTCCGAGGCGCGTGAATTCCAGCTCCACGTGGGTCCCGATCGGCAGCGTCAGCGCCCGCACTTCGAGAAACATCCCGCCGACCGAGACCGCGCGGGCCCTTGCGCCTTGGAAACGGCGCTTGCGATAGCGGATGTAGACAGGCGTGTCGAGGTGCTGCCTCGTGGTGTAGCGCCGATCGGCCTTCATTGATGTTTCCCCCGGAGATATCTCAAGCTTCGCCGTATCTTATGTGTGCAAGTTGACAAGCGAATCTAACTTTGATGACGAAACCGTGACTATAAACACATTTTCGTGATTTATGCCAATCGACGCGGGGCTGCCTGCTTTGCGCCGCCCGGGTATCGAGGGCATCTCATTGTCCCGAGCATAGACCTCGGCGCGCGTCCCTTGCCGATGACTCCTTCTCAGAATCGGGTGTATCGCCCTCCCGACGCCTACCGGGGCCGCTGCCGGATGTGCTCGTTGCGTGACCCATCCCCGATCATACGCGGTTACGGCAACTCGACCCTGCTGTTGTCGGTGGTATGACCGGGGACGATACTGGGCGCTTCTCCAACCGAGGGCCGCTGACGTGGATCTGCAAGATTTGATCGTTCCCACCGCCGTCGCGACGCCGGACATGACTGTCGCGGAGCTGTTTCGCGAGTGCGCGGCGAAGCAGGTGCCCGGTATCCCGTTCCGGGACGCCTGCGGTCGCATTACCGGCAAGGCGAGTATCCGCCATGTACTGAAGATGACCTGCATCCCCGACTATATGGTGAAACATGCCGCATTGCTCGGCGATACTCTGACGAGCCTCACAATACCGGCAGAGCAAGCACGCTATGTTCTGTCCTTGGAGGTGGCGCCCTTCGTGCTGGACGACTTGGCCGTGATCAGTCGCGGGGCAACCGTCGCGAAGGCGTTGGCCGTGATGGAGCGTCACGACACGACGTATCTTTTCGTGATCGACGGAAACCACTATCACGGATGCATCTCCATTATGGGGATCGGCGAATCACTGATTCGCTATGCGGAAGGCTGAGCATGCACACGGAGACGGCAAATATGCTGCTGGCCGCCGGCATCCTCGTCGGCGCCTATGCGCTGATCTTCAGCGAGAAGGTCCACCGCACCATCGCTGCTTTGGGCGGCGCCGTGATCATGGTCATCGCCGGCGAGATCGCCGGCTTCTATCACCAAGAGGACGCGATCGCCTCCGTCGACGGGAATACCATGCTGCTGCTGCTGGGCATGATGTTGCTGGTGGCTTTGGTGCGTCCGACCGGGGGCTTCGAGTACTTGGCGATTCGTCTCGCCAAACTCTCCGCGGCGTCGCCTCGGCGGCTATTGGTCTACCTGGCATTGGCGGTGTCGGTGCTGTCGATGTTCCTCGACAACGTGACCACTGTCATCATCTTCGCGCCGCTGACGGTGCTGATTACGCGCATGCTGAATCTGAATCCGGCGCCGTACCTGATCGCCGAGGCCATGTTGTCGAACATCGGCGGTGCATCGACGCTGGTGGGCGATCCGCCCAACATCATGATCGGCTCCGCCGCCGGGCTTGAGTTCAACGCCTTCCTGGTACATCTGCTGCCGGTGATCGTGCCGGTATGGCTGGTCACGGTCGGGTTGCTGCTGGTGCTGTTCCGCAAAGAACTGCAATACCCGCCGGGTGGGCGTGCGGAGGCGCGCGCCCTTGCGCTCGACCTCAACGAGAACAAGGCCATCAAGGATCCCGCCGTACTGCGGCAGGTGATGCTGGCGATGGCCATCGTGATCGGGCTCTTTTTCGTGCACCACCATTTGCACCTGTATCCCGCTTTCGTCGCCTTCATCGGGCTGGTGATTGCGCTGGCGCTGGTGCGCCCCGACCCCGAGCACCTGCTGAAGCAGGCCGAGTGGCCGGTGCTGTTGTTCTTCGCGGCCCTGTTCGTGCTGGTGGGCGGTGTCGAGGCCTCGGGCCTGCTCGACGTGATCGGAGAAGGATTGGCCGGCATGGCTGCCGATCCCGGCCGCATGTTGATGACGGCGCTGGCGCTGATGTGGATCGCGGCGCTGGTGTCGGCCGTGGTCGACAACATTCCCTTCACGGTGACGATGATTCCCATCGTCGCCGGTCTCCAGGTGAAGGGCCTGCCGGTTGAGCCGCTTTGGTGGGCGCTGGCCATCGGCGTCGGGCTCGGCGGCAACGGCACGCATATCGGCGCGACCGCCAACATTATCTGCGTTGCCGAAGCGGAACGCTCCGGCGTGCCGGGTGCGCGTATCACGCCCATGGGCTGGCTGCGTGTGGGCTTGCCCGCGATGCTGCTTAGTCTCGTCGCCGCGAGCGCTGTCTACGCGCTGCTCTATGAATGGTTGTTCGCCACGGCGCCCCTATGAACGCGCCGCATGCAAGCGCGGCGGGCGGCGTCTTGCGCGATCGGCAGGGTATAGCCAATCGTGTCGACGAACGTTAGAGTCCCATAGAAATTTGGTTGGGTAAGTGTCGAGCGATGTATGTATGTCAATAGCATATGGCTGATATATATAAATATTTTTTGGAAGCTCCGTTGGCTTCGCGGTGCCTGCGTCGGCATACGGCCGACATTTGGAATGCCGGCTTTGTCTCTCTCGGGAAGGCGTCGTGTAGTCCTTTGGCGGGTATTGCGAAACCAATAGCACCGATGATTATTCGAGATCATCGATTCGCTGCCTATGGAAGCCCTTTTACAACGTTGTGCCGTTTCGGCAGCGGCCGTACAACAGTGAGGTCGTAGCGTGGATCGCCAACAAGCAGCCAAATTCGTCCTGGAATGTCTGCGGACCATGGTTGCGCATAACGGGTCGGATCTCTTCCTGTCGGCAGAGTTTCCCCCGGCCTGCAAAATCGACGGTTCGTTGACACCGTTGAACGATCGTCCGCTGACCGCCGAAGAGACCAATATCCTGGTTCGCTCGATTATGAACGATCGGCAGATCAGGGAGTTCGACGCAAAGAACGAGTGCAACTTCGCCATCACGCCCCAAGGCATCGGGCGCTTCCGCGTCAATACCTTCGTCCAGCAGGGACGCTCCGGGGCGGTGCTGCGCACCATTCCGTCGGAAATTCCCACTGTCGCGCAGTTGCGCTTACCGGAAATCCTGAACGAAATCGGAATGACCAAGCGCGGCCTGGTGCTCTTCGTCGGCGGCACCGGGTCCGGTAAATCCACGTCGTTGGCGGCGATGATCGGCTACCGCAACGAGCATTCCCGCGGCCATATCGTGACCATCGAAGACCCGGTGGAGTTCGTACACTCGCACAAGCATTGTCTGATTACCCAGCGTGAGGTCGGCACCGATACCGAATCCTGGGAAAGCGCGCTGGTCAACGCCCTGCGCCAAGCGCCCGACGTGATTTTGATCGGCGAGATCCGCAATCGCGAGACCATGGAGCACGCGATCAACTTCTCCGAAACGGGCCATCTGTGTCTCTCGACGCTGCACGCGAACAGCGCCAATCAGGCTCTGGATCGGATCATCAACCTGTTCCCGGAGGAGCGCAGGCCGCAACTATTGATGGACCTGTCGCTCAACCTCAAGGCGGTTGTTTCGCAACGGCTGCTGCCGAAGGTCGGCGGCGGACGCGTCGCGGCTGTCGAGATCATGATCAATACTCCGCTGATCGCCGATCACATCTTCAAGGGTAAAGTCGGCGAGATGAAGGCCATCATCAAGCGCTCGGCGGAGCAGGGCATGCAGACCTTCGACTCCGCGCTGTTCGATCTCTACGAGGAGGGGCTGATCTCCTACGAGGATGCGCTGCGCAGTGCGGACTCGATGAACGAGCTTCGTTTGCGCATCAAGCTCGAGAGCCGAGGGTCGCGTGGCGGCGGCAAGCTCAGCAGCGGCGGCTTGAAGATCGCGAATGACGAGGATGACGACGAGCCCATCGTCTTCGGTGGCGGCGCCGATACCGAGGGCCGCGAGCGCCCCGCCCCGTCCGGCGAGCAGTCCGGCGGTGGCGAGTCGGGCTCCCGGTGAAGAGTGAGCGTGGACCCGTGCGGGCGGCGACATCCGTGCCGATGCTTGGCGAAGACGGCCTGACGCCCGGTATCGCTGCGCGATGCAGGGCACTGCAACCGCCGTGGCGCGAAGTCGCTTCCTGTCCGTCGGCACGGCATCCGTTATGGTCCTTTGCCGGTCATCGTCTATCCACGGCCCTATAGTCTATCCACGGCCTCGTTCGACACACTACACAATCGGGTTGCGCGGTGATGCATTTAACGCCCTATCTCGACATGATGGCGCGCAGAGGCGCGTCGGATCTGTTCATCACGGCCGGCTCCAAGGTCAGGATCAAGATCGACGGCCACTTGCACGACATCGGCGATACCATCTATTCGGCACCCATGTGCCGCGAGGCGGTCTACTCCGTGTTGAAGGAAGAGCAGATCGCCGAGTTCGAGGAAAAGCGCGAACTGGATCTGGGCATCAGCATTGCCGGGCTGGGGCGTTTCCGGGTCAATGTCTTCCATCAGCGCGGCACCGCCAGCATGGTGGTGCGCTATCTGGCCAATCAGATCCCGAGCCTGGACGACTTGGGCATGCCGCAGGTGCTGAAGTCGCTGGTGATGCATAAGCGCGGCATTATGCTGATGGTCGGCTCCACCGGCTGCGGCAAGTCGACGACGCTGGCCGCGATGATCGACTACCGCAACAAGAACAGCAGCGGCCATATCCTCACCATCGAGGACCCGGTCGAGTTTCTGCATCCGCACCAGGGCTGCATCGTCAATCAGCGCGAGCTCGGCAGCGATACGTTCTCCTATCGTGCGGCGCTGAAAAGCGCCCTGCGCGAGGCGCCGGACGTGATCCAGATCGGCGAGGTCCGCGACCGCGAAACCATGGAGGCGGTCATCGAGCTGTCCGGCACGGGCCATCTCGCCATTTCCACGCTGCATGCCAACAATGCCTATCAGGCGCTCGAGCGCGTCGTCGACCTGTTCCCGCAGGATCTGCACAAGACGCTGTTGATGGATCTGTCGTTGAACATGCGCGCGATCATCTCCCAGCGGCTGGTGCGCACCGTCGACGGCAAGCGCACCGCGGCGATCGAGATTCTGGTCAACACACCGCACATCGCCGATCTCATCCGCGACGGACGCATCGGCGAGGTGCGCGATGCGATGGCCGCCAGCGATCAGGAGGGCATGATCACCTTCGACAAGGCGTTGCTTGCGCTCTACCGTTCCAAGCGTGTCTCGCTGGAAGAGTGCCTGGCCAACGCCGACTCGGCCGCCAACCTGGAAGCGAAAATCAACTTCGGCTAGCCCGCGGCCCTACCGGGGGACGCGAGTCCGGCTCCTGTATCGGCGCCGCGCATTCGACTGCGCCGCATCGCGTTCGCGCAACCACGCGCGATGCCGGGGACTGACGGCAGCGCTTCGCGCGTGAGCGAGTAGACTACGCAGTAAGGCTCACCGAGAACCGGAGGTTGCCATGCTCGTTACCTTCAGGACACCGGCCTATGCCGACATCACGATGTTCGGCGACGTGGCCAAAGCGCTGATCCCTATGATGGGGCACAGCGGCAGCATCCCCGGCGCGATTCTGGCCGAGGACGTACCGGCGGCCCTCGAGCGCCTGCGCGCGGCGGTTGCCTCGAATCCGGACGCTCCGCTCGATCCCCGACGCGACGACGATGACGATGAACGCCGCGGACAGAGCGTCAGCCTTGCGCATCGGGCTCTGCCGCTGATCGAGCTGCTGGAGGCCGCCGCCAGGGACGAAAAGCATGTGATGTGGGACAGTTGACGGCGGCCGGCGGCGTTCGCGCGGCGGGCGAACAAGAGCTGCACAAGCTCAAGACAGCCTGATAGCTCGAGGACGAGCGCGCATCGAGCAGCACGGCGCGCAACGCGGGCGGAGACACCCAAGGCGACCTCTCGGGGCGGTTTCCTTCGACGCATCACCGAGCGCCCGGATGTCTGCGGCGGCCAGCCAATCCCCCGAGGCTTTCGGAGTCTCCGTCGAAATCGCCGCGAGCTTGCTTGCCCGCGGCCCCTAATTCAGTCAGGAGTGTGTGTCTAGTGATGAGGCTGCACCCCGGCTCCAGCGGCGATGGAACTGCCGAGACCAAGCACGACCTGATTCGCATCATCGAATCGAATGAAGCGTCCCTGCAAAAGCTTGGGGTTTGCCGGCTCGGATTGTTCGGCTCTTTTGTTCGAGGCGAGCAGGGCGACGACAGCGATGTCGATCTCTCTGTCGAATTCGCCCCGGGGCAGGCGACGTTCGATCACTTCATGGGCCTCGCATTCCTTTGCGAAGACCTGCTCGGCCGCCGCGTCGAGATCGTTACACCGAATAGCCTAAGCCCCCACCTCGGCCCTTCGATTTTGCGCGATGTCGAGTTCGTCCTTGGATGAGATCGCATACGTCAGGCATATGCTTGACGAGGCCCGCTATCTGGAAGGTGCCAGTGCCGGCTCGATCGTGCAGAGTTTCTGAGTGACCCTACTCTGCAGCGCGCGTTCGTGCGGAGTCTCGAGATTATCGGCGAGGCCGCCAAGCATCTGTCCACGGCGTTTCGAGATAGGCATTCTGAGGTTCCATGGCGTGCTATGGCTGGAATGCGAGACCGGATGATGCACAATTACCTCGGCGTAGACTACGAGATCGTCTGGGATGCCGTGGCCCACAAGATTCCTGGTCTAAGACTTGAGCTCGAACGGATCATTGCGTTGGAACTCCGTTCACAACCCGATCCTGGAGATACGTAGTGAGTCCGGCATCAACGGTTTGCCGGGACCTGAACCGTACGGAATAAATTCCCCGGGCCACGTCGGCGCCGATCATCATCAGCGCACCGTGTAACCGAACAGGGCCAGCGCCGATGGCCGACTGCCGCTGCCAATGCCGGGCTTGCCCCGCAAGCGGAGCAAGACCCACAGCATCAGCGCGCCGGAAATCAATCGAATCGAGGTGAAGCTCGCTGAGTCGATCGCCGTATCGCGCAGCGCCGCACGGCACAGCCAAGAGTTCGCCGCGAGCGGCAGCATCGCGCAGGCCGTGAGGGCAATCAGTCGGGCTTGTTCATCGGGGCGGCACTGGTTGGTTCGGGCGTGCAACTCGCGCACTCTCGATCATCGCTGCTCGCTTATCCAGTCCGCAATTCGGCCGGCGATCAACCGATTGCCGACGGGGGAGACATGGGCGCGCATGAACAGGCGTCCTACCGTCCAGGGCTTTTCCTTGTCCACATGCGCTGCGAACAGTGACACGAATTCGAGGCAGTGCAGTCCGGCAGCGCCGCAGTGCTGCATGATGATTTCGAGGTCATCCGCCCGGCGTCCGCTGCGCAGAAAAGCCTTGACGTCTTCCCGCTGAGGCATGACGAGAATCAGCGGCGTCGCCCCTTGTCGGCGAGCCTCGGCGGCGAAGCGCTCGAATAAAGCAAACATGAGCTGCCGTGGTTCCTGCTGACGCCAGAGGGCTTCCCAAGGGCGGGGGTTGACATCGTCCACAGGCGCGGCGACTTTCCCGAGCAGCGTCTCCTTCCACATGCGCTTATTCAGCAAGATTGCACTATACGGAAAGCGAAGCTCCGGATAGTTGTCCCGGTTATACCACCAGTCATTCGTGCCGATCGCGCGCAGGAATTGGTTGTCGCCGAGTCGCGGCAACTGCTCCAAGTCTTGGACTGGATTGTCCTGCAGCTTGAGCGCTCCATCCTGGAGCAAGAATCGCGGCTTACTGAGTCGAAGTTGGGTTTCCGGATAATAGAAAGGGCGATAGACGTTGACGGTGCGGTTGATATTCTCCGTGATCAGTCCTAGCGTGACGAAGGGCGTCCGGTGTCGGGAGAACTCGTTGTTAAAGCGAAGATATGATTGGCCCGTGCCGAATCCGCCTACGCCGAAGTTTAAGACGTCCGCACCTAGGCTTCGGGACAGGTAGGCTTGCCAGGTCTCGTCGTCGCCGACCTCGTCGCAGTGTGTATAGGAATCACCATAGGTGGAGATAAGCGCGTTGCCGTGAATTCGCGGCAGCGGGCGTTCTCCGTAAGGTGTGTCGTAATGGTTGCTCCATCCGAGCACTTGATCGTACTTCTGTTGCGCCTGCCCGAGTGCGGCAGCTTCCAATCGATAGAGATCGACATCGTGAAACGTGAAGCGATCTCGAAAAACTGTGAAGAAGCCGAAAGACAGTACCTCGGTGATAGCGAAGACAAGTACGACGAGAACGCCGTAAAAAAACAACTTTTTCTTCATCGGGCTTCGGGCTGGCGCTGGCTACATGCCTGCTTCAGTGGTACGAGATGTGTTAGAGCTGCGATCTGGTCTGCGATCAGTTTGCGCTCGCTGCTCTGGTCTGTTCCTTTGTCGACGATTTTGACAAAGGTGCGCTGACCGTGCGGGAACTGCAGGGGGCCGTCGAGCCAGGTCCAGGTGTCGATGTCCGGCGGGTCGCCGGCGAAGCTAACGGCTTGGTAAATGGCGCGCATAGCGTGAAAGAAGCGGGCATCGAATTCCGTGCGCGCCGAGGTTAGCCCCCAATCGCCGAGATCGAGATACACCGCTCCTTTGCCGTGAAACAGAACGACGGTGTTCAGCATCCACACATCTTTGCCATGGCGAACGGCGGCTTCGCGAACGGCTCGATGCACCAGCCGATGATGGATATGGCCATACTCACCCCAGGGATTGTGGGTGACGATACGCCTGATTTCGGGGGTTGCGATCCAGGGCTCGATTGCTGCCGATATTCGCGCATAGGTCCATTCCTGGTCTCGTTGGCAGCGGTCTTTCAGCGCATAGTCGGTCAGCCACGCTTGATCGCTTTGCGTTGCCGGAAACGCATTCTGCCACCGTTTGCGGTAAGCGCGTGGATGACGAGAGATGACTTCGGCATGGGCCGGTGCGGGCGGCGACGCGGCAAGCAGCAGGGTCTCCGCGGAAGCGAGAAAAGGCTGCATCCACAGCAGATCGTCGTCTTGGTGTGCGAAGACGACCAAGGTTCCGGGGGCGCTGAATGGCTCGGACCCCTGTTCCATCGTGGCCCAGAGAAACCCTGCCAGCCCGAGTACCACTACGAGTACCAGAAACGGTAGCCGGCCCGAGGCTGTGCCGCGGGTCGCTGCAGATGTGCGCCGGTGCGTACTAAATGGGTGCTTCACGGGACGCTTGATCTCATCTCTCGTGCCAATGTCGATGAGGAGCCAACATGCGGCTGTATCAGTGCGCGGGAATTCAGATTATCTTCCGAAACCGTGCGGATGGAGCGCGTTTTGTTGCATCAGACTGCATTGAATCAGTTTTTCAGCCGGGTCGCGCGGACGACGTCGTCCCGGCATCGACGGCGCGTTGATGGGATAGGGGGGTGGCCGGTATCCGTTGCCAGGGCGGCAGATGCGGGCGGTCGATGAGATAGCCTTGGGCATAGTCGACGCCGATCTGGCGGAGGTTGCCGAGGATGGCGTCGTCTTCGACGAATTCGGCGATGGTGTGCTTGCCCATCAGCTTCGCCATCTTGTGAATGGATGCGACCATTTCGCGCGCAATCGGGTCCTTTGCGATGTCGCGGACGAACGCCCCGTCGATTTTGATCATGTCGACGTCGAGATCGCGCAAATAGCCGAACGACGACAGCCCGGAGCCGAAATCGTCCAGCGAGAACGTGCAGCCGAGCTCGCGCATGCTGCGGATGAAGGCGCGGGTGCGCTCGAGATGCGCGATGGCGGCGGTCTCGGTGATTTCAAAGCCGATGCGGCGCGGCGCTATCTGGAATTCCGCGAATTGCTCGCGCAGGAAATCCGCCAGGCGCTCATCGCCGAGCGACGTCCCCGAGAGGTTGATCGAATAGCGTTCTTCGCGAGCGCCTGCCGGAACCTTGTACTGCGCCAAGCCCCGAAAGACGCTGCGGATCACCCAGCGGTCGAGCTGCGGCATCAGCCCGTATCGCTCTGCCGCCGGAATTACGGCGCCCGGTGCGATGATCGCCCCGGCCTTGTCCACCATGCGCAGCAGCACCTCGTAGTGGTCGACGGGCTGCGCCGGACAGCAGGCCGGGGCGATGGCCTGGCGGTAGAGCACGAAGCGGCCTTCTTCCATCGCCGCCTGGATACGGGCGATCTGTCCCATCTGGCCCCTTCGGTGTGCCATTTCGGCGTCGTCGGGACGGTAGACATGGACGCGTTTCCCGCCCAACTCCTTGGCGGCGTAACAAGCCATGTCGGCGGCGCTGAGTATCTCGGACTGATTGCTGCAAGTGGCATCGATGCCGACTACGCCGATACTGACGCCGATGGCGAAGACCTGGTCTTCCCAGGGCATGCGGAAGCGAGTGATCAGCTCGGCGATTCGCTCCGCCAGTGCGACGCCTTCGTCGAGCTCTCGACGCTCCAGCAACAGACCGAATTCGTCTCCGCCGAGGCGCGCGAGAATCCCCTTGGAGCGTGTCAGTTGACCGAGCTGGCGGCCGAGACGGCGCAGCAGTTCGTCGCCGGCGGCATGTCCGCAGGTGTCGTTGATGACCTTGAATTGATCCAGGTCCAGGTACAACAGCACATGCATATGCTGCAGCCGATGCGCCGCGTCGATGGCCGCCTGCAGGTGGTCTTCGAAATTGGCGCGGTTGAATAGACCCGTCAGCGCGTCGTGGTTGGCCTGCCAGCGCAGCCGCCGCTCCATCTCGCGCTGCGGGGTCACGTCCTGGAACACGAGTACCGCGCCGTTTTGCTTGTCGCCGCGACCGCGGATGGGCGCCATCGACTCCTGCACCGCGCGCCGCGCGCCGTCGCGGGTCAGCAGGACCGTGCGTCCGTTCTGCGATGCGTGTCGCGGGTCGGCATCCGCGGCTGGTGTCGGCCGGCCGCGGCCTTGCACGGCATAAATGTCCTCGAGCTTGCGGCCTTTTGCGTCGGCGGCGGTCCAGCCGGTAATGGCCTCCGCCACCGGGTTGATGAAATCGACGCGCCCGTCGCTGTCCGTGGTGATGACGCCGTCGGCGATGGAGCGCAGCGTCACCATGGCCCGTTCCTTTTCCCGGTCCAGCGCGCAGGCCGCGGCCTCTTTTTCGTCGACCAGCGCTCGGGTCGATGCCGCGCGCAACAGGCAGTTCTCGAGGGCTCGGTCGAGATTGGCCAGGATCGGGCGGAACATTCCCGTCAACGGCAAAGTACTGCGCGGCGGCGCGCGATCGAGCAGCAGCAGCAGGCCGTAGCGAGGCAGCGGCAGCAGCAGGGCATGGGTGAAGTCGCTGGCGCCCGGGAGCAGCCATTGCAGGGCGTCGAGATCCTCGAGCAGCCGAGGCTCGCCCGCGGCCAGCTCGTCGGCTTGCGGGAACTCCCGTCCCTGGAGGGGCTGTAGATGGCGGCTGCCGATCACCCTTTTCAGTTTCAGCGCCGCGCCGGGTTTTTCGCGCAGCAGCGCCAAGCCGGCGGGAAAGCCGGAGTGATAGAGCAGGCGCTGCAGGATGCGCGCGACCAGCGGATCGAGCTCGTCGGCCGATCCGATGGTGAGTGCCATTTCGTAGAGGATGGCAAGCGTGCGCTCCGTTTGTCCGCTCATGATCAGCGCCGCGGCGTTTGCGTTTCCAGGGCAACGATGGCCGCATTGTGATAGAGCGGATAGCCGCCGCGATGACTGCTGCCGATCTCGCCGAGGGAGAGCGCGCCGAGCAGCGGGCGCGCGCCGAGCCGCTCGGAGAGGCCGCGCACCTCGCGCGCGGCCGCGCCGGCCCCGAGATGAAGGCGTCTGCCCGCGCAGTAGAAGGTCAATAGCGTCGCCGCGGCGTGCGCCATGCCCCCGCCCAGGCGTTCCGCCAGTGCGCCGGCGGCGGCCGTGCTGTCTTCGGCCGGCGCCTCCAGCAACGTCAGTATGGCGTGCTCCGGCACTTCGCCGACGCAGAACAGCGAGCCGTCGTCCTCGAGCGCGACGGGTATCCGCACCAGCACCTCGCCGTCCGCGCGCTGTATGCCGAACGGAAAGTGAACCGCCATGCGATAGAAATTATCCGCGTCGACGTCGATGTGGAACTGGGCACGGATGCGTTCCCGGTAGACGTCGAAGGCCGGGCGCCAGTCGATCTCGCGAATGCGGTTGCCGGACGTGGCGGTGGCCGCGACCAAGTGATCCGGTTCCCGGTAGCCGTGCTCGAGCTCCGCGCCCACTGCGGGGAGCAGGGCGGCCAACACGCCGCCTTGCACGCAGCGCGTGTTGTCGAACAGGCAGGGAATGGGCGTGAAGGTCTCGCTGCCGGCATTGACACCGGCGTAGCGCACGCGATCCCCCAACTCTAGATAGAGCGTATCGAGCAGGCTGCCGATACTCGGCAGCATGGCATCGAACAGCATGAAGAGGGTCGCGACCTCATGGTCGTCGACGGACGTGCTCGCGGTGCGATCGAGAAGTTCCTCCACCGACGACACGAGCCTGTCGTTCGCGACGCCGTCGCTGTCCAGCAGCACGTATGCGGGCATCCTTCGCCAGGCAATGGCCGCCAAACCCTGCGGGTAGATGCCGTGCTCGTCGAGTACGGCAGGGAAAACCGCGCCGGCCAGCGGCACGCCGAGCTCGTTCGCTTGCCGCTGCAGATCCGGCAGTACGTCCGCCGCGCGCTCGGGCAGGAGCACCCATACGCCGCTGCCGGGCAACGCGCCGCAATGCTGATTCAACCAGCGTCGGAACGCTTGCGGATCGGCGTCCACGAGGCGAACGGCTGCCAGCACGGTGGCTGCCTCGGTATCCGCAATGCTTTGTTCCATGGCGACCTCTTCGAGCGGGGCGGGCGCTGCAAGGGGTCACGTTACAGCGCCGTCGAAGTAAAATCCTATCTCCTTGTCATCGTACTACCGACGCGCGCGCCGTGATGCGTATGCGCTCAAATTTCTACACTTCGTTTCTTTGAACGGCAACATCGACGAGCGCATGGTGCCATGTGGTTCATGCGGTGCACCCGCGGGTGAGTACCGAGGCCTGCAGTGATCTCGATTCGAGCAGCCTAGCGACCCCCGTGTACCGGGCTCGTCGCGCGCCAGGGGCCCGGGGTAACAAAGCGGTGCGGTTCTGGTCGATAATGGCCGGCCATGCACACCGTTTCCCGCGCATTGCTTCGAAAGGTGCATCGAGCCCATGGCGATCGGTTCCCGCAACCGTCGCATGGCGACAGGTGCCGCATGTTGCTCGTGATCCCGATCCCGATCCCGATCCCGATCCCGATCCCGTTTCCGACACCCGGGCGAGCCGGCTTCAATATCGCCGTGCACGCGGGCCATCCGCCGGGCGCGAGAGTCCGCAGCTCGCACGTATGGCGACGGCTATTGCCGGTGCTGCTGCTGATCGCGCTCGGTCCGTCTGCCGCGCAACCGGTACTCTCGGTGGGTGGCGAGCTCAGCGCCGGCTATGACTCCAATCCGGCACAGAGTGCTGGCGGACCGGGACTGGCGTTCATACGCGCGGCACTCGACGCCGCTCAAGCGCATCGGCTCGGAAATGCCGACCTGACGCTCGGAGTAAACGCCTGGTACAGGGACTACGAGGCCGACAATGACAGCTACCGCCTGAGCGCCGTGTTGGACTGGACCCGCTTGACGGCGGCGGGCGCGGGCCAGTTGGGCTTATCGGCCGCGGGTGCCGTTTATCGGGACGCCTTGGTTGCGGCCGACGAGCGCAACGAGGCTGCCCTGACACTGCGCTACGACCACACGCTGACTGCCCGTGACGCCGTTGCCGCGACCGCCGAGGTGCGTTGGCTTGCCTACCGCAACGCGTCGCTGCCATGGGCCGGGCGCCCCGGCTCCGGTGCCGGCAACGGTTTCGGCGGGCCGCCTTCGGCCAGCTCGGAGCGCCGCGGCAAGGCCGAGCCCGAGGGCCGGGACGACCGGCTCGCCGGGCTCGAGCTCGGTGCCCGCCACCACTGGTCGCCCAAGGTCGAGAGCCTGATTTCCGTCGTTTATGCGCGCAACCATTCTCCCGTACCCGTAGAGGCGTATACGCGCGCGGGCGTCGGTCTGTCGGTTCGCGCCGAGCCCGTGGCTCACTGGCGTGTGCAGGCCGGGATCGGCTGGTCGCGCACCCGCTACGACCGGGCCCCGAGGCGGCGCGAGCGGACGGATTTCCAGCACGATGTCGGTGTGGCGGTAAGCAGGGCGCTGGGCGACAGCGCCGTGTTCTGCGGCGTGGACTGGCTGCGCAGCGATTCGACGATCGGCGAGCGCTCCTTTCGCCAGACAGTGACCGAGTGTGGCCTGTCGCATGCGTTCTGATCGCGCCCGCGGAATCGGTCTGGCGCTGCTGTGCTGGCTCGCCTGCAGCGAGGCGCCGGCCGCAGAGCCGTTGCTGGCGAGAGTGGTTGCCGTGGATGCCGGCCAGATTAGTCTGCGTCCGGTCGGCGAAGCGCGCACGGGCGTCGCGCCGATCCGGCTGTCCGTCGACGGCCTCGATGTGCCTGAGGGGATCGTACCCGGCGAGCTCGTGCGTTATTGGCCGGGCGATGCCGCCGGCGGTTCGGCGGCGGTTATCTCGTTGGACCGTGAACGAGGCGGGGTGCGCGACCGCACCGGTGTGCGGGCCCGGTTGATGTACGGCGCCGAGCGCGGTGTCGGGGGCATGCGCGGTGGCCGCTGAGCAACGTAGCCGACGGCTGCCGCCGCCCTGGCTCGGGCACATGCTGGTGTTCGGCCTGCTTTTCGCGCTGGTGCTCGGCTGGTTCTCCTGGCAGACGCGTCAGGCCGAGCGGATCTTTCTGGACGATGCGAGCGAGCATGCCCGGTTGCTGGCCGACGCGGTGATCCTGCACGCCCGGGGTGCGGTGACGGCGGAAGCGGTTACAGCTGCCATGCTGACCCGTTTTCTGTCCAATGCCGCCGGCTTCGTTGCCTACCTGGATGGTATCGCGCCGTTCACTGCGGACGAGCTGGCCGCGTTTGCCGGCGAAGCGGACCTGTCGGTGATCCGCATCGTCGGACGCGACGGTGTCGTTCAGGGACCTGCCCTGCCGCTACCCGCCAGCGCGGCCGGCTGCAGCCGGCTTCAGCGGCTCGTTCGTCTGGATGCCCTGCACACCATCCTCTACGGCATCCCCGCCGAGCGCGATGTCGGCTGCGTTCTGGTGGGAATGGACAGCCGCGCCACCGAGGCGCTGGAAGCGGCCGTGGGGCTGCCACGGGCGTTGGCCGCCATTGCCGACCTGCCCGGCGTCGAGTCCGTGCGCCTCGAGGGCGACCCGCGATCCCTCGTCCTCGGACCCGACACCGGCGTCGCAATGCCGCTGGTCGGTATCCGGCGGCTCGCCGACGGGCGCATGGTGGCGCAGGCCCGCGCGGACGTGGCCGGGGCACGGCTCTTGTTGGACTTGGATGCGGGGCCGCTGCAGGCAATGCGCGCGCGTTTGTGGCTCGAGTTTCTCGGCTTCGTGCTGGTGCTGCTGCTGGCCGGCAGTGTCGGTACGTGGATTCTGTATCGCCATCAACGCGCGCACGAGCACCAACTGCTGGACTTCGAGCGTCGTCTATCGCGCCGGCGCGAGGAAGCCGGACTGGGGCGGGCAGCTGCCGCCATCGCCCACGAGATCCGTAACCCGCTGAACACCATGGCCATGGGCTTGCAGCGATTGAAGCTCGAGGCGAGCGATATCGACACCGAGCACCGGCGCTTGATCGACCTGATGCTGGAAGGCGTCCAGCGCACCAATGCCAGCGTTACGGGATTGCTGGACTATGCACGCCCGCTCCAGCCGCGGCGCGATAGTGTGGCGCTGGAGGATCTGATCACCGAGCAGTTGACGCTTTACCGCGGGAGGCTGGAGCAAGCCAACACACGGGCGCGGCTGGATCTGCATCCGCCGATCCGCGTCAGGGGCGATGCAGGGTTGCTGCGCCGTTTGCTGGACAATTTGCTGCATAACGCCCTCGAGGCCCTCGAGGCCGAAGCGCCGGGCGGATATTTTCGCATCGAGGCACGCCGACAGCGCGGTACCGCCGTGCTGAGGATCGCCAACGACGGCTTCGTCGGCGATCCCGTCGGCGTCGAACGCTTGCTTGAGCCCTGGTTCACAACTAAGAACGACGGCACGGGGCTCGGGCTTGCGATTTGTCGGCGCATCGCCTTGGCCCATGACGGCACGCTGGAATTGCAGGCACCGCGGCCGGGTCGGCTTTGCGTAAGCGTCGTGCTGCCCGCCGCCGAACCGCAAACAGGTCACTGAGACATGCATATTCTGGTTGCCGACGACGATCCCGCGCAGCGCGAGCTTTTGGCCGGCTTTCTCTCGCGTCGGGGCCACCGGGTCACGCTCGCCGCCGACGGCGACGAGGCGCTCGCCGCATTTCTCCGCGAGCCGGTGCAGGTGGCGCTGCTCGACCAGCGTATGCCCGGTGTCGATGGCGTCCGTGTGCTCGAACGGATGAAGGCGCAAAGTCCGATGCTGCGCGCCATCATGATCACCGCCTTCGGAGCGGTCGAGACGGCGGTCAACGTGATGAAGCTGGGCGCCGATGATTTCCTCGAGAAGCCCGTCGACCTGACGGTGCTGCTGCAGAAACTCGAGCAGATCGAAACCGATCTAGCGGTCGGCGAGGACGTCGCGCAGGTGGAGCAAGCGCTTGCTGCCGCGCCGCTGCCAATCGATCTCATCGGTTCGAGTCCCGCGATGCAGGAGACCTTGTCGCTGGTGCGTCGCGTCGCCGACAGTCCCTGGAGCGTGCTGATCCACGGCGAGACCGGCACCGGCAAGGAACTGATCGCCCGACTCGTGCATCTACTCGGACCGGCACCGCAAGCGCCGTTCGTCGAGGTCAACTGCGCCGCGATTCCGGAAACCCTCTTCGAGAGCGAGCTATTCGGTCACGAGCGCGGAGCCTTCACCGGGGCCGAGCGCCGGCACCGGGGGCGGTTCGAACAGGCGCGCGGGGGAACCTTGTTTCTGGACGAGGTCGGCGAACTGCCGCCCTCCCTGCAGTCGAAGCTGTTGCGCGCGTTGCAGGAAAAGCGCATCAACCCGGTCGGCAGCGAGGGTGACATCAGCGTCGACGTCAGAGTGGTGGCGGCGACCAACCGCGACCTGCGCGCGCTGGTCGATGCCGGCGGCTTCCGCGAGGATCTCTACTTCCGGCTCAAGGTACTGGACATATCCGTGCCGCCGCTGCGGCGCCGGCGAGAAGACATCCCCGCGCTGATCGAGTATTTCGTCGACCGTTATGCGCGGCGTCCGACGCGTGTTGCGCCCGAGGCCAAGGAACTGCTCGTGCGCTATCACTACCCCGGCAATGTGCGCGAGCTCGAGCACATCGTTCAGCGCAGCCTGACCCTCGCCCGCGGCAGCGTGCTGCAGCCGGCGGATCTGCCCGACGAGGTTCGCAGCGCCCCGTGCGAGGAGACAGGTCTGTTGCAGGAGCGTCTCGACGCAATGGAGCATGACATGCTGCTGCAGGCGCTGGAGCACAGCGACTGGGTGCAAACCCAAGCCGCGGAGCGGCTCGGTATCAGCGAGCGCGTGCTGCGCTACAAGATGGGCAAGTGTGGTATCCGACGTCGGAGAGGCTGAGCGCGTATGGCGCCATCTGCCCCGTCCCTGCGTGCGCTGCAGGTGATGCCGAAGCAATGTGGTTGGGAGAATGCCCGAGCGCCGACGCCCGGCCAGGTGGCCCGGGCGCTTTGTCGGCAAAGCGTCGGCGGCGCGGCACGGCCGGGACGCCGCCCCGCCCCGCCCCGGGCTTGCGGCGCTCGGTGCTAGCGGCGACCGCCTTTGCCGCCGCCCGAGTTGCCGCCCTGGCCGTTCTGGCCGCCATTGCTGCCCCCGCGCTCCATGGGGCTGTCGATAATCGCGTCCACGTCGGCTTGCTCGAGATGTTGCGCCTCGTACGGCACACCCATGCGCTCGATCTCGGCGGCGAAGGCGCGCAGGTGGTTACGCGAGCCGCGCATCAGGTTGTCGTAGAGCGTGCGGAGATCCGTATTGTCGGTTGCGGCGATGGCATCGGCGAGATCTTCGATGTCTACCTCCTCGATCAGCCCGCCGACTTGCAGCGCGTCCAGATAGGAGCCTTCGCCCCGACTCAGAAGTTCGTCGTAGAGGGCCTGCAGCGAGGCATCGGAAAAATAGCCGACGGCATCCTCGAGCGCAGGATCGGGCAGGGCATACCGATCGAGCAATCGCTTCACGGAATCCATATGTCGCTGCTCGGAGGTCGCGATGTTGACGAATAGCGCCGCGTTCCAGGCGTCGTCCATCATCGTGTAGACATCCCGAGCAAGCTTCTCCTCTTCACGCATGAACAGCAGCGCCGCGGCCTCGGCGTCGTCGAGGGTCGGTGTTACGGGCGCCATGGGCTGCTGACCACGCGGGCCGCCGCCGGCGATTGCCGAGCCCGCGGTCAGGGCCGCGCTCAGTGCGATGATCGAAAGGCCGAGGGTTGTACGCTTCATGATCGATTTCCTGATTCAGTGCTTTGCGACAGATCCAAATCGCTGTCGCCGAAGCAGTGAGCACGCGCTATGCCAAGGTGGAAAGCAATGTCAATCAATGGCTTGCTTCTCCGGGGCGACGCTGGCTTCGACAAAAGCCGCAGGCTTCGACATTGTTGTCGGACTATCCGTGGTCGCCCGGCCGACCAGTGTCTTCGCAGTTGGCGGCCGAGTCGGCTCGATCCGCGGCCACGGAAGCCACAGGTTGGGGGAGGTTGGGGTCGGTGGCGGCTTCGGGCGAGGGCGGGATAAACAGGCCGAGAGCCGCGCCGATAGACTAATCTCGGCTCGTTACGCCGGGGACGTCATTGCCGCGAGGGATGTGCTTATCCGCCACGGGGCCTTTGCCGTCGCGGCGTCAGAAGAACAGGTCCGGGAGAATCGGATCCGGCGACAACCGTTGCAACGGAGCGACCAGGGACAATGTATCGGCCACCGTCTCGGTTATCCACTTGCCGCCGCCGCACCAAGCTTTGCGAGTACGTGGCGGGTGTCGCTCAGGTCGCCGCAGACGCGTTTCATCGGCAATGGAGATAGGCGCAGCAGCGTCGGCGTGGTCGAGATCAGGTCCTCGCAGGCGCGCACCGGGTGCTCGAGGATATCGAGAATCTCCAGCTCGTAGCTCGTGAACTGTCGGGCAAGCATGTTGCGCAGACGCAGCACGACCGGATCATTGCCGAACGATCGATGACTGACGTAGAGGCGAAGCTTCGCGGTTGTCACGGATCGATTACCTCCGGCAAGAGTCGCTGGACAGAAGCCCGCCCCGGTCGCCCGGCGCGGGATCCTTCGTATCGGCCGCCCGTGCCGGGGGGCTCGAAAGCGCCATGGCCTTGCGGGCATCGGGAATCGCAACGTCGCTCACAGCATGGAGGGCGGCGCGGATCTAACATTAACAGGCGCGCCGAGCCGAAACAGGCGCGCCGAGCCGACGGCGCGTGTTAAACACGTAACGTTTTTGCGGTTACACTCGGACATTATAGCCACGAAAAGCTCGCTCACATGCGCAGACCGTCGGAAAAGGATCCCCCGGCCGCCGAACATGGCTTGGCCCAAGCCGCCCTCGACGCAGTCGCCGAGGGCGTGACGATCTGTCGCGCCGACGGCGACCGCGAGGCGGTGTATGTGAACCCGGCGTTTTTGCGCATGACCGGCTATGACTGCGAAGAAGTGCTCGGGCGCAATCTGCGCTTCCTGCAGGGCGACGACCGCGAGCAGAGCGCCCTCGGGCCGCTGCGCGAAGCGCTCGATGCCGGAGAGCCGGTCGAAGTGGTTCTGCGCAATTACCGGCGCGACGGCAGCCTGTTTCACGACCATCTCAGCATCAGCCCGGTGCGAGACGGCTCCGGCAAGCTGACGCATTTCATCGGCATTCAGTCCGATGTCTCGGTGCAGCTTCTGCTGGCCGAGCACCAGCGGCTCGCCGAGCAGCAACGTGCCGCGGTGGATCGGCTGAAAGGGCTGTATCTGGCACATGCCTCGCCGCAGGACATCTTCCGTTATGCGCTCGACGAGCTCCTGGCGCTGAGCCAGAGCAGTTATGGCTTGATCTCGGAGACCGATGCCTCCGCGACATCGTCCGGCGGCCTGCGTCGTCTTGCGTCGACCACCGAAGACATGTCCGCCGAGAAAGCGACCCAGGACGGGGTTGCGCTGGCGCTGCGCCGCCAGGGCGCGCTGATCGGCTGCGTGGAACTGTTCGACCGTCCGGGCGGTTACGAGAACGCCGTGCTGGATTTGCTGCAGCCGGTGGCGGATGTGTGCGCGGAGCTGATCGCGTCGCTGCGTCTGGAGCGCGAGCGCGAAGCGGCGCTGCGGGCGCTCGCGTCGGAAGAGGCGCGCTATCGCAGCCTGTTCGAGCACACCGGCACCGCGATGGCCGTGATCGACTCCGACGGCTGCATCAAGCTCGCGAACCATGAGTTCGCGCGGGTCACCGGCTATCGGCGCGAGGAAGCCATCGGCATGCGCTTCACCGACTTTTTGTCGGAAGATGAGGCGCGGCGGCTCGAACAGCGGCGCCGGCTGCGGCTGCGCGGTGCCGTGCTGCCGCAGACCTATCAAACGCATCTGCGCCGCGTGGACGGCGCGCGGCGCGACGGCTTGCTGACCGTGCATGCCTTTCCGGAGAACGGCGAAATCATCGGCTCGTTCATCGACGTCACCGAGCAATACAGAGCGGAGCAGCTGCTGCGGGAAGCCGAGACCCGCTATCGGCTGCTGGTCGAGGGCCAGACGGACCTGATCGTGCGGCTCGATGCAGACGGGCGCATCCTGTTGGCAACGCCCTCTTTCTGCCGGTTCGTGGGGCGCGACGAGGAAGAACTGCTCGGAGAGCAGTTTGCGCCGCTGGTCAGTGCCGATGATGACGAGATGACGCGGAAACTCCCGCGGTTGAGCCGTCCGCCGTATCGGCTCCGCCTGCAGCAGCGCGCGCGCCAAGCCAAGCGCAGCCGCTGGCTCGAGTGGGAGTTGCGCAGCGAGATCGGCTCCGATGGCTCGCCGGCGGCCATCATTGCCGTCGGCCGAGACATCACCGAGCGCCGCTACGGCGAGCAGATGCTCCAGATCCGGCTGCGCATCGCGGAACGCGCCGGTCGGCTGGCGGATGACGAGTTGCTGATCGCGGCGCTGGACGAGGTCTGCGCCGTCTGCGATAGCCCGGTGGGCTTTTATCACACGGTTGCGCCCGATCAGAAGACACTGATGATGCAGGCGTGGTCGACGCAAACCAGCGCGCACTTCTGCTGCGCCGAAGGCGCCGGTAAGCATTATTCCATCGACGAGGCCGGAATCTGGGCGGATGCGGTGCGGCTGCGCAAGGCCGTCATCGTCAACGATTACGCGCAGCATCCGTTTCGCCGAGGGCTGCCGCCCGGTCACGCGGCGGTCGAGCGCTTTATGGTGGCTCCGGTGTTTCAGGGTGATCGCATTGTCGCGGCCCTGGGCGTGGGCAACAAAGACAGCGACTACGATACGGACGACTTGCATTTTGTCTCCGCCCTGGCCGACCTGGTCTGGGATGTCGGCCAGCGCCGCCGGCTCGAGCATCTGAGCCTGATCGATGCGCTGACCGAGCTGCCGAACAGAAAAGCGTTCAATACGCAGCTGCACCACGCCGTCGAGCGTGCCGACGGCGAACGGATGAAGTTGACGCTCGCCTACATCGATGTCGACCACTTCGGCAGCATCAACGAGCGACTCGGCCAGGCCGGCGGCGACCGGATATTGCGTGAGCTGGCCAAGCGCTGGCGCGAAGGCATGCAGTCCGGCGCCGAGCTCGCGCGTATCGGTGCGGATGAATTCGCCCTGATCCTGCCGGAAGATGATGAGGAAGACTCCGGGCTCGATGCGGTGAAACAATTGCGCGAGCTCAGCTCGACGCCGATCAACATCGACGGTGAGCAGATTCGCGTCAGCATCAGCATCGGGCTGGCGCGCTTCCCCGGCGATGCCGCCGACGCGGAGCAACTGCTGGCCGCGGCCGAGGCCGCCTACCGTATGCAGCGGCGTAGCGGACAATCCGGCGTCGCCCTGTTCGACCCCGAGTCCAGCCGGGACGCGGCGCGTTGGTTCGAGACCGAGATCGCCGTGCGCAATGCGCTGGATCGAGGCGAGCTGCGCTTGCGGTATCAACCCCAGATCGAGCTGCGCACCGGCGTCGTGACCGGTGCGGAGGCGCTGATTCGCTGGCAGCGCGGCGATCGCCTGGTGCCGCCCGGCGAGTTCCTGGATGTCGTCGAAGGAAGCGATCTGTACGCGCCGGTCGGGCGCTGGGTATTGAACGAGGCCTGTAGGCAGGCTCGCCAGTGGCTGGATCGCGATCATCCGGTTCGCGTTGCGGTCAATGTCTTCGCCGCCCAGGTCAGCTCGGGCGAGCTGGTGCAGGACGTGCGCGCCGCGCTGGCGCGCCATCAGTTGCCGCCGCGCTGGCTGGAGCTGGAAGTCGTGGAGACCTCGGTGCTGCGCGACCCGGCCAGCGCCGCGCGGACGCTGCGGGCGTTGACCCGCATGGGCGTCGGGCTGGCGCTGGATGACTTCGGCACCGGCTGGTCGAGTTTGATATACCTCAAGCATTTTCCGTTCGACGTCGTCAAGATCGACCAGGTCTTCACCCGCAACATCTCCCGTGATCCGACCGACGTGTCCATCGTGCGTGCCACCATCGAGCTCGCCCACAGCCTCGGCATGCGTGTGCTGGCGGAGGGTATCGAGACCGCGGCACATCTGCAGTATTTGAGTCAGTACGGCTGCGATGAGGGCCAAGGGTTTCTGTTCGGTCGGCCCACGCTGCCGGCCCATATCGAGTCCTTCGCGATGCGGCGCAGCGATCTGCGCCCCGCCGTCGTCGGCAATGAGCAAGCGCTCGGATCGATCCTGTTGCTGGAGTCGGATTCCGATCAGCAAGAATTGCTGAGCGTTATCTTCAAGCAATTCGGGTATCCGGTGCTGCCCGCGAATGATGTGGCATCGGCAATGGCGCTGCTGACGCGCGAGCGGGTCGACTTGGTTCTCGCGGATCTCACCTGCGATGCGGCCAAGCGCATCGACTTTCTCGGCCGCGCGCGCCAGCTGTTTCCGTATATCCGCCGGATTGCTCTGGCGATGCCGGACAGCGCGGACATTGTCGTCGAGGCGGTCAATGTCGGCGGGGTGCAAGCCATCGTGCCCAAGCCCTGGGACGCGGCCATGCTGATCGATGCCGTCCGTGCCGCCATGGGCGGGCCGTCGGCACCCGAGCGGACGCGATTGTTCGAGCTCGAGCCATGAGCACCGTCGATTTGCCGAGCGCGGTTGATCCCGGGAGTTGCGCGGCGTCGCTTGCCGATCTAGAGCACTTCGTCGAAACCCTGCTGGAAACATTGCCGATTCCTATCTTTTATAAGGATCTCGATGGCCGTTACCGCGGCTGCAATCGTGCCTTCGAGGCCTTTACCGGTTACGCGCGCGGGGACGTGCTCGGCAAGACTGTTCACGACGTCGCTGCGCCGGAGATCGCAGAGCGTTATGCGGAACGGGATCGGGCGCTCTACTCGGAGGGCGGCAGCCAGGAATACGAGTGGCTGGTGCGCCGCGCCGACGGCGATGTCCGAAACGTCAAGTTCCACAAGGCGCTGTTGACGGACCGGCTGGGCCGCGCCTCCGGGCTGCTCGGTGCCTATGTCGACATCACGGATGCCAGACGGCTTGCCGCGGTCTTCGAGAATTCCAAGATCGGCATCATGCTGCTGGTCGGCGAGCGCCGCATTGCCATGGCCAACGCCCGTTTGGCCGAGATCATGGGCTACGACAGTCCCGAGGAGATGATCGGCATCGGGATGCGCGAGTTCCATTTGTCCGAGGCGCGTTTCGACGCCTTCGGCGCCGATTACTACGAGCCCCTGCGCCAGCGCGAGCAGGTTCGCGTGGAGTATCAGCTGCGGCGCAAGGACGGTACGCCGGTCTGGTGCCTGATCTCCGGCACCGCGGTGGATCGCGGCCGCCCGGCCGATCTTGCCAAGGGCGTCATTTGGGTGCTCGACGATATCACCGCTCGCAAGGAGACGGAGCGGCGGCTGCGCGAGAGCGAGCACCGCTATCGGCGCCTGGTGGACGGTATCGGCGAAGTGGTTTTCCGTATCGATCGACATGCGCGCTGGACCTACGTCAACCCGGCGTTCGAGCGGGTCTTCGGTCGATCGGCTGCCGCCGCCGCCGGGCGGCCCGTCATCGAGCAGGTCCACGAGGACGATCGGGCGTCGCTGTCGGCGGCGCTCGTCGGACTGCTGCAGGGGAGCGACGACTGCTATCGGGCCCGGTTACGCTGCCGGCGGCACGACGGCGAACTGCGCTGGGTCGAGATCGACGCCAAGCCGGAGTGTGATGATGCGGGTCGCATCTGGACCCTGACCGGCACGCTGCGCGATGTCACCGAGACCAAGGAACTGGCCGAGATGGAGCGTCGCGCCGCCTTTCAAGCCGGCCTTGCCGAAATGAACGCCAGCGTGCTGCACAATGTCGGCAATGCGATCACGGCGGCGACACACGATGCGGCGGCCATCGTCGACGGCGCCCGCGATCTGGGTAAGATTGCCGATATGCTCGAGCGCCATGCAGACAGTGTCGCCCGGGCCGGCGGCGACCCGGCTTCGCGCCTGGCCGCCACGCTGGAGGTTCAACGACAGATCGCCGCGGCACTGCGCTGTCTCGGCGACGAGCAACTGCAAGGTCCGGCCGCGAGCTTGACGAAGAGCGTCGGCCACGTTGCGGACTTGGTCCGCATCCAGCAGCATGCGGAGCTTGATGAAGCGCATACCGTGGTCGACATCGGGGACGTCGTGAATGATGCGCTGCATATGCTCGGCG
The DNA here is from genome assembly GCA_021736785.1 of Thiohalocapsa sp. GTDB lineage: Bacteria > Pseudomonadota > Gammaproteobacteria > Chromatiales > Chromatiaceae > Thiohalocapsa. Next base: position 74,301 of record JAIPFF010000007.1, read on the forward strand.
ACCTGATCGGGCGGCTGCAGGTCGACGTGCGGGTGGACATCGACCCCGATGCGAAAACCTTGACTACCGCGCGGAACCAGATGCTGCAAGCACTCGTCAACCTCGTAAAAAATGCCTGTGATGCCATATCCCAGCGCGCCGACGGTCAAGCCGGAGTCGTGCGCATCCACACATCGCGCGACGCGGAAGGTACGCTGGTGCTGAGCGTTTCCGATAGCGGCTGCGGCTTCGACGGCGACGCACGCCGCTTGCTGCGTTTCGGCTTCACGACCAAACCGGGCGGACACGGCTTCGGCCTCTACTCCGTCGTCGCGCTGGCGCGCGCCTGCGGCGGCGACATCGAGATGCGCAGCGACGGCGCCGGGCGCGGCGCCGAAGTGCGCCTATTGCTGCCGGAGCGCTAATGACAGCATTCAGTCCCCGTATCGACGCGCCGGAGTCGTCGGCGGATGCGAAGCCCGCCGGCGAATCGCCGGCCCGTGTCTTGGTGATCGACGACGACGCCGAGCTGCTGCGCACCTACGGCAATATCCTCAATCCGAGGCGCTCCGCCGCCGTCGGTCTGGCGCAACTGCTCGAAGGCGACGGCGGCGCGCCGGCCCGCAGCGAATTCGAGGTCGGCTTTGCCTCCAGTGGACAGGCGGGACAGGAAATGGCCTTGGAGGCAATCGATCAGGGACGGCCCTATGCGCTGGCCTTCGTCGACATGCGGATGCCTTTGGCCTGGGACGGCCTGCAGACGGCCGAGGCCCTGCGCAATGTGGATCCCAGCATCTTTCTGGTCATCGCGACCGCCCATTCCGACCACGATCTCGACGAGCTGCACCGCGTGCTGCAGCGCGATCTGGTGCTGCTGCGCAAGCCTTTCGCCGATGACGAAGTGCTGCAGCTTGCGCGCACGCTGTCGCGCAGCTGGGAGATTCAGCGCCAGCGTGACCGGCTGCTGCGCCAGCTTGAAGGCCGTGTCGGCGAGCGCACCCGTGCGCTTGCGACACGGCTGCGCCGCGAGCGGGCTCTGGCGGAGATCGCCGGACGCTTTGTCGACCTGCGCGAGGAAGAGTCACCCGCGGAGGCAGTGGAGTGGGCGTTGGCGCGGATGGGGCGCAGTCTCGACGTGGACCGCGGCGACCTGATCCAAATTGAGCCCGGTGCCGACTGGGTCGGTGAGTGCCATAGCTGGTATGCGCTGGGCCTGGGAGGGGATGACCCGCGCCTGCAGGACTATCCCTCGGACGTTCGTGTCGCTGTACTCGATCGCAGTCGGCGCGGCCTCCCGAGCGTGCTGCGGTTTTCCGGCGGTAGCGCCGCCGACGGCACCGAGTCGGAGCGCAACCCCCTCGCGTACCGCCGCCCCGCGCCCGAACTGATCGAGACTTCCGGCGGCATCGATGAAGGCTCCGTCCTGATCGTGCCCGCGCTGCTCGGCGGTAGGCTGCGCGGCGTGCTCAAGGTAGAGCGACTCGACGGTTTCCGAGGCTGGGATGCCGCCGACGTTGCCTTGCTCGGCACCATCGGCCATATTCTGATGCGGGCGCTCGATCAGCACCGGCTGTTGCGCTCGATGCGCGAGGCCACGGAGCGTCTGCAAATGGCGCAGGAGAAGGCCCGGATAGGCCATTGCGAGATCGACGGCGTCACGAAGCGCATCGTTTGGTCCGACAACCTCTTTCGAATGACCGGACTGCCGGCCGATCGGCCGCTTGGCATCGACACCGTGCTCGCGCACGTGCACCCGGACGACCGGGAAGCGGTTGCGGCTTCCCTGGAAACGGCGCTGCAGAGCGACGCGCTGCACCGTGCCCGATACCGCTTTCGAGGCGCGGACGGACATTGGCTTTGGCTCGAATGCCGTGCCAGCCCGTATATCAACGGGCACGGGCATCAGGGCCTGCGCGGCGTGATTCAGGACGTGAGCGAGCGGCAGCGGTTCGAGGCCGCGTTGCGCGCAAGCGAAGAGCGCTACCGGGCCATTTTCGAGCAAGCCGACGAAGGCATGGGAATTTTCCGCAACGACCGTATCGAACTGGTCAATACTGCCGCTGCCCGCATGCTCGGCTACGATGGTCCGGAGGAGTTGGTCGGCCGGCATCCCGTGTCGCTGTCACCCGCGCACCAGCCCGACGGCGAAGATGCCTCCGCCGGCGTCGGGGCCGCGATGCAGCGCGTGCTCGACAACGGTTACGACCGGGTGCAGTGGGTGCATCTTGCCAAAGATGGCTCCCTTGTCCCGGTCGATGTCTCGTTGATTCGGCTGGACTCGACCGAAGACTGGGAGATTCTGTTCGTGTGGCGTCCGCTGTGAGGGATGCCGCCGCGGCGTTTTGCGCCGCCTTCGCCAACGAATCCCCGAGCCGAGCGTCCCTTTATGTGACCGCCGCGTTACAGCGGACGCCCGGCGGTGGCAGAATCTTGGCTCCTGCAACGCATCCGCACTTCGACGTCACATCCATGTCCATCAAGCCCGACAATGTCGCCAAGCTTCTCGTCCGCAACGCAACGCCGAAGGATATCCCGGCGATCCGGGATCTCTTTCAGCGCGCCTACGCCGGCAGCGGGGTCAGCAGCTACACCTCCGCGATGCTGCGCGGGCAGATCAACAAATTTCCCGAAGGGCAATTCATCGCCGAGTACGGGGAGCGGATCATCGGCTTCTGCTCCAGCTTTCTGATCGGCGGCGAGGTGGCCCTGCAGCCCCACGACTGGACTTGGATCACCGGCGGCGGCTTTGCCGGCCGCCACGACCCGGACGGCGACTACCTATACGGCATGGAAGTCTGCGTCGACCCCGAATTTCGCGGTCTGCGCATCGGCCAGCGTCTTTACGACGAGCGCAAGAAACTGGCCCAGTCCTGGGCCTTGAAGGGCATCGTCTACGGCGGGCGTCTGCCTACCCTTGCCGAAGCGCTGAAGCGCTACGACAGCGTCGAGGCCTATGTGGAGCAGGTCAAGGCGGGGTTGGAAAAAGACCCGGTGCTGACGTTCCAGTTGCGTAACGATTTCCGCGTGATCGGGCTGCTGCCCGGCTACTGGCCCGAGGACAGCCAGTCCATGGGCTACGGCGTGCACCTGCTGTGGCGCAACCCCCAGGCACCGGACGAGCAGGAGGAGGCCCGCGCAAAAAACTACGGCGGCCGGTTGATGGACACGGTACGCGTGGCCACCGTGCAATACCAGCAGCGGCGCGTGACCTCGTTCGACGAGTTCGTCGACATGCTGCGTTACTTCGTCGACGTCACCGCCGACTACCGTGCCGATTTCTGTGTCTTTCCGGAGCTGTTCTCGCTGCAGCTGCTGTCGATGGAAGATCAGGAGCTGTCGCCGTCGGAGGCCATCGAGGCGCTGACGCGCTATACGACGCCGATCAAGGACGCGCTGCGGGACATGGCCGTGCGCTACAACATCAATATCATCGGCGGCTCGCATCCGACCAAGATGCCGAACGGGCGCGTCGAGAATATCTGCTATATCTGCCTGCGCGACGGCGAGGTGCACGAGCAGGCGAAGATCCATCCGACGCCGAACGAAGTCTACTGGTGGAATATCCAGGGCGGCCACGAGCTCGCCGCCATCAACACCGACTGCGGCCCGATCGGAGTGCTGATCTGCTACGACGCGGAGTTCCCGGAACTGGCCCGCTACCTGGCGGATCAGGGCGCCAATATCATCTTCGTGCCCTTCTGTACCGATGAGCGCCAGTCGTACCTGCGGGTGCGCTACTGCGGTCAGGCGAGGGCGGTGGAAAACCAGTGCTACGTGGTCTTGTCGGGGAACTGCGGTAACTTGCCGAACGTCGCCAACATGGACATTCAATACGCCCAAAGCTGCATCCTCACGCCCTGTGATTTTCCGTTCGCCCGCGACGGCATCGCCGCGGATACCACGCCCAACGTGGAAACCGTGGCCTTTGCCGACCTTCGTCTGGAGGCCCTGCGCGAGGCCCGATACTCGGGCACCGTGCAGAATCTGAAAGACCGCCGCCACGACCTCTACACCACGGTCTGGCGCGATCAGTGACCGACCGCGGCGCGATGCCGGTCACGCCGAAAACCGCGCCGCCGGCTCGACGCGCCATCGGCGAGGCCGGACAACGGGCCGGGCTCGGCTGGCTGGAACAGCTCGGCCTCGCTGCCGTCACGCTGGGCCTCTGCCTGGAGCACTATCTGTTGGTGCTGCTTGGCCGCGAGCGCCTCGACTTGCCCGCCTTCGCCGCGGCGCTGCGTCAGTCCGGGCTGTCGATCCTGCCGGTCGTCACCCTGGTCACCGCCGCCGTCGGCATCATTCTCGGCCGCCAGACCGCGGCGGTTCTCGAAGACTTGAACCTGCCGGGGCTGTTTCTGCTTTCGATCAGCTACGCCGTCGTGATGGAGCTGATCCCGCTTCTGGTCGGCATCATGGTCGCGGGGCGCGCCGGCGTGGCGCTGGCGGTGCGCCAGGCGACCCTCGTGGTCAGCGGGCAGATGGACGGGCTCCTCGTCAGCGGTATCGACCCCATCAAATTCACGACTGCGCCGGTACTGCTGGCGATGCTGGCGATGTCCTTTGCCTTTGCTGTTTGGGGCAGCCTGGTCACCCTGGGCGCGGCCTTCCTTTGGCTGGTGGCGGCCACGGATCTTGCCGCCGTCGACTTGATCGACGCCCTGATGCGATCGCTGACGGCGGGGAATCTGCTCCAAGCGCTGAGTAAACCGCTGGTGTTCGCGCTGCTGATCGCGCTCATCGCCACGGTCAACGGCAGTGCCGCGGAGCGTGACCCGGAGGGCATCGGGCGGGCCGCCACGCAGACCATGATCGGCTCGGTGACGACGATCCTGCTGATCGATCTGTTGTTCGTGCTGTGGTCGACGCAGTAAACAAGGCGGATAGCGGCGATGAGGCCGCGGTGCTGATCGACGAGGTTTTTCAGCACGTCGGTGTCCACTGTGCGCTGTCCGGCGTCTCGCTGCGCGTGGCTCGCGGCGAAGGTCTGTTGATTATCGGGCCGAACGGCGCCGGCAAGACATTGCTCACGCGCTTGATCGTGGGGCTCGATCCCCCGTCCGCCGGACATGTTACCGTGTTCGGCCGTGACCTGGCGCAGCTCGGTAATCGCGCCATGCGTCTGCTGCGCCGGCGCATGGGTGCCGTGCTGCAGCGCGGTTCCTTGCTCGACGGCCTGAGCGTGCTGGAGAATGTGTTGCTACCGCTGCGCGATACACCCATGTCAAAAAACGACATGGCACGGGCGGCACGGCTCGCGATGACGCAATTGCAACTGGACGGCATGGAAAATCACCGACCCGGCTCGCTCTCCCTGGGCCAGCGGCGGCGTGTGGAACTGGCTCGGGCGCTGATCCACCGGCCCGATCTGCTGGTCTGGGACGGTATCACCGACGGCCTCGACCGATCCGCCGTCAGCGAAATCTTCGAAGTGCTGCGCACGCAACAGCAGGCGCGGGGGCTTACGGTCATCGCCACCGACAACAGCACGCCGGCCGACGTCGGCGAAAAGGACCGGGTCGCCGTGCTCGATCGCGGGCGGCTGCTGTTCGATGGCTCCCGAACGGCGCTCGAGTCCGCGGCCGAGGCGCGGGTAGATCTGCGTTATGTCGTCGAGGGGCGCCCGTGACCGCGCCCGTCGATCCGCGGTCCGCGGCGTTTGCGAGTCCGGCTCCCGCGGGCCGATGCGCGGTGTGGGCGCCGGCGCCGGTGTCGGGGCGATGATTCGGCTCGAGCATCTGTATTCGCCGCCGGAGATCGGTGCCCCCGGTAAGCGCCGGGCCGTCAGTCGGCGCCGGGATCTGCTGCTCGCCGGCCTTTTCGTGGCGGCGATGATCGCGGTGCTTGTGCTGGTGCTGACGGTGCTCTCTCCGGGATTTTTCCGCGGTTACGATCTGCGCGCCTATTTTCTGGAGGCGAATGGGCTCGACCGCGGCATCGACGTGATGCAGGAAGGGTTCGTCGTCGGTCACGTGCAATCGGTAGAGCCGGTGTTCGCGGGCGACGCGGATCGCGGCGACTGCCCGTCGGCACCGGCCGAGCGCGCTCCTCAGCTGCCTTGCTTTCGCGCCACGCTGCGCATCCGGCACGAATGGCCGGTGCCGGCGGGAAGTGCCGCGCAGCTCGCGCCGGCGGGCCTGCTGAAGGGCAATGTGATCCGTATCCTGCCGGGTACCCAAGCAGAGTCGCTGCAGCCGCAGAGTGCGATTGCGACGCTGCCGCCGGAGCCGGACCTGCCTGCCCGGATCGCGAGCACGCTGGAACAGGCGCAGAGCACCATCGATCAGACCATTCGCCCGACATTGGTGCAGATCCAGGAGCGCATTCAGGGGCTGCTCGGCAGCATCGACGCCGCCGGCGGCGATGCCGGTGACGGCATCGACCCCGGTCAGGGTGTCAACGAGGTCTTCGAACGCCTGAAGCGTCTCAGTGCCGACGTCGAGCGCATCGTCGACCCGGAGCGCATCGGTGCCATTCTGGCCGCCGTCGAGCAGTTGACCGCCAATCTGGCCGAGGTCTCGGGCACGTTCACCGATCGCAGCGGCGATGTCCGCGAGGCCGTGCAGAGCTATACGGCGCTGGCCAGCGACATCCGCCGTGTCATCGCCGACAGCGAGCCGGAGCTCGACGCCTCGCTGGAGGATGCGCAGTTGCTGCTGCAGGAGTTGTCCGCCGCGTTGACGCCGATTCTGGCCAATGTCGAGACCGCCTCGCGTAATCTGGCGGCCCTGACCGGCGACCTGCGCCAGGATCCCAAATCTCTGCTGTTCAGGAGCCAGGAGAAGGAGCCGCAGCCATGGTTCGAGCGCTAGCGGTGCGGGTGTTCTCGTCGGCTCTGCTCGCCGCGGCGGTGTCGGCAGCACTGCTTGCCGGCTGCGGCGGCGAGCCGATCCGTGATGTCTATTTCAGTCTGCAGTCCGATGTGGATATCGCTCCGGGCCAGCGTCCGATTGCCGGCACGTTGCGCATCAGTCCGCTGACGGCAAGAGGTTTCGTGGCCGGCAGCCGCATCGTCTATCGCACGGCCGAGCAGCCGGAGCGGGTGCAGCGCTACAGTGAATACCTGTGGGAAGACGTGCCGGCGCGCGCCTTCGCCGACGATCTGTTGTCGGCGCTGCGGGCGGCGCACGCGTTCGAGAACGCGGTCACGTCCAGCGATCCGGCGCGCGCCGATTACTTGCTCGGCGGCGAGCTGAAGACGTTCGAGCATCGGCCCACGGACCGCCCGCCCGGCGTGCGCGCGGAGCTGACCCTGGTACTGGTGGACGGGCGCAGCCGGGCGTTGTTGGTCGAGAAGACCTTCGGCGGCTTCGAGCCCACGTCGCTCACGGCAGAGGGCCGCACCACACCTGCCGCCATGGTGGCCGCTTTCAACCGCCTCTCCGGTCGCATCATCGGCGAGGTCATCGCCGACGTTCAGGCGGTATCGAGGACGCTGCCGTGATGCCGGCACGCTGCCCCTGCTCTTCCAGTCCGCGCGGTTCGTCCGGCGCGTCGGTTACCGCCGTTGTCTGATGCCTTGGCAACAGACCGGTTCGCCGCGCTGATGCCCGCGTGTGCCGGGCGGATGCCCGTTGCCTGGCAGCAACTGACGATTCCCGGCGTGCCCGCCGAGTTTGCACTTTCGCAGGAAGAGGTCGACGCGCCGCTGCCGCTGCAGCGCTTTCACCGACGCATCATTGCGCTGCTCGATGCCGGAGCCGGAGAATCCGACAGCCTGGCGCTGGTCGATAAGGCCATGCCCCACGCCCGCTACGACTTGATGATGAGCGAGGCGTCGGCGCGGGATAAGCCGACGCCGATGGATGTGTGCTCGGCCACCGGCGAGACGCTTTGGCGCACGGGGGCGGCCTTCGTGCGCTTCGTCTCCGAGCCGGAGCACCGCATGGCCTTCGGTCTGGATGGCGGCCAGCTGCATCTGGCGATGAATTGCGATCCGGCCACGCGCGACCGGGAGAGCGTGCAGGCGGCGAAGCAATTTCACCTGCACCTACTTTACTGGACGGCCCGCGAGCTCGAGCCGCTGCGCTCGGCCGACCGGGCCGGCAGATGCTCGGATGGGCGGCTGACGCGGCAGTTGCTCGACCCCATGAGCTTTCTCGGCGCACGCATCATTCGCGAATCCCTGGCCGGCATGCCGCTCGGGATCGACGGGGCCAGCGTGCTGGCGGAGGATGTGAATGCAGTCTGCGCGGGCTTGCGGCCCCTCGGCTGCCTGATTCGGCTGCCGGGCTGGGCGGTGCTCGAGCTCCCGGCGTTCGAGGCGCTGATCCGGCGGCTCCACGCGCGGGTGCAGGAGACAGGTGCGGCGCTGCAGGCCGCCTTCACCGGCGCCGGCGAGCCGCCGCCGGCGTGGCACCGGCACGCGCTGCTGCCGCTGGCCGAGATCGTTCGACGCGTGCGCCGGCTCGGCTATTCATCCGGCGCTGCCGATGGCCTGGTGGCGCTGGCGGCGCGGCTGCGCGACTTGCCGCCGCGCAGTGCCTCCGTGCTCCGGCATGCCGCGCCGGGAGCGCGAAAGCACTGTATGACGCTGAATCAGCCCTGCTATTCCCTGAACTTGCATGCACCGGTTCACAATGGGCCGCGCACGCCGCTGATCGACGCCGACGGCGTCTATCTGATCGTGCAGACAAAGCTTTTCTCGGGCACCGGCGGCGCGGGCCTGCTGACGCTGAACGGCATCCCGAGTGTGCGCGTGATGCGCGGCCGCGGCGCGTTCAGCGAGCGGGCATGGCGAGGGCGCGCGGACTTCCAGCGTGCCTTCGCGCAGTATGCGTTGAGGAAGTCGGGGATCGACGCGGGCGATGCGACGGTGCGCCGACTCCTGGACTTCGAGCGCGGCTGGGTCTGAAGGGGATGGATTTCTCGGCATTCGCCCCGTTTTGGATCGTCTTCTCTTTGCTGTCGGCGTTCTTTCATGCCTCGCGGATCGCCGTCACCAAGCATCTGAGCTTCAGCTTCTCTGCCCGCGCGCTGACGCTGTACGTGAACCTTGCGAGTCTGGTGGTGACGCTGCCGCTGATCTTCTGGCACCACGACTTTCCGTTCCAAGAGCCGCTGTTTACGACCGTCGTGCTGCTCGGCGGTCTGATCTCCGGGCTCGGCGGCTGGGCGCTCAATAGCGCCATCCAGCGCAGCGAGGTGTCCCTGGTCGGTCCGGTCATGACATTGACCCCGGGCTTCGTCGTACTGATCGAATGGCTGGTGATCGGCGACCTGCCGGGCAGTCTCGGTGCTCTGGGGCTGCTGCTGCTCGTCGTCGGCAGCTATGTGCTGAGTGTGGAGCGGGAACAGACGAGCCTATGGCAGCCCTTCGTTCAGCTGTTTCGCGAGCCCGGCAGCGCGCTGACGCTGGTCGCGGCATTTTGTTTCGCGGCGGCATCGACCCTGGGGCGGGTCGGGGTGCAGATGAGCGACCCGCTGTCGTTCGCCGTCGTGGTGGCCGTCGTCAATCCTCTGGTGCTGTTCGCGCTGTTCAGTCTCCAGGACCATCGCTTCTACCGCGAGGCGTTCCCGGCCGATATGCGTCGCCAACTGCGCCCCCTGTTGCTGCTCGGCTTGTTGTTCGCGCTGATGAGGATTGCCGATCAAATCGCGCTCAGCCTGACGCTGGCCTCCTACGCCATGGCCGTGAAACGCACCGCGGGCATGTTCTCTGTTTTGCTCGGTCATTGGTACTATGGCGAGGGCCATCTGCTCCCGAGGTTACTCGGCAGCGCGATTATGCTGCTGGGTCTCCTCGCGCTGACTTGGACCTGAGGAGACGGAGCCCGAAAACACGGTTTTCGGGTTCTATCATTTTCAAGCGTTTAGACGTTTGAAACTGGCGAGGCATCCTGCCCCGCACGGCAAGCGCTGAATAGTTGAGCGCTTGCCTGATTCATACCATCGACAACACAAAGAAGGGCCGGAAACGCCGCCCACCGGCGGCTCGATTTAGACTGGCCGAGATTGATACAACGAGGAGGAAGAATGAAAACATCATCGACCCTGATACTCGCCGGCGCTCTCTGCAGCGCCAGCCTAGCCGCGCAGAGTGCTACCTTCATGGACGCCGAGTGGGCCTCCGAGCTTTGCCGGGCCTGGAACAAGAGCACGACGCTGACCACCGAGCTCGGCGGCGATCAATGGGCCGCCAACGACGGCGGTCGAGGTGTGAAGACCATCCAGATGTACCGCGATAAGTGCGGACTCGGCAGTAAGGTGGAATTGGAGATTACGAATAAGGACGGCAAAGCCATTTGCAGCCGCGGCGGCGCGGTCAAGAATGCATCGCCGGATTATGGTGTCGACTACCTGATGCATGCCACCGACGAAGACTGGGCCTGCATGGGCAGCGGCGCCTTCGGCTGCGGCGCCATGGGTGCCATGACCACCGGCAAACTGAAGTTCAGCGGGCCGAAGATGGAGGCGATGGGCGTGATGGGGCCATTCAATGCCTTCTTGACGCTGACGGGCGACGTGCCCGGCGACAAGAGCGCCTGCCCCTGAGGGGGTCCGGCATCCGTCGGGCGGCGACAGGGGCGAGCGCCGCGCGTCGTCGGCGAGATGATGTGATCCATCGCGGGTGAGGCGGCGTTCATCCCGATCGCACGCGGTCCACCCTGCTGTCGTTGCCTGGAAGTGGTCGGACCCGCGCTATCCGCGCGGGTCCGATCCGGTCATCACTCCAAGCCTGAAATCACCTGGATGATCCGATCCGCGGCGTCCTCCGCGGACAGTCGGGTCGTGTCGATGTGGATCTCGGGTGCCTGCGGTACCTCGTAGGGGCTGTCGATGCCGGTGAAGTTGGTCAGCGTGCCCGCGCGCGCCTGCCTGTAAAGCCCCTTCTGATCGCGCGACTCCGCGACCTCGAGCGGCGCGTCGACGAAGACTTCGACGAACTCGCCCTCGGGCAGCATCTGCCGCACCATTCGCCGCTCGCTGCGGAACGGCGAGATGAAGGCCGTCAGCACGATCAGGCCGGCATCCGCCATCAACTTGGCGACTTCGCCGACCCGGCGGATGTTCTCCACACGATCGGCCTCGGCGAAGCCCAGATCGCGATTGAGGCCGTGGCGGACGTTGTCGCCGTCGAGCAGGAAGGTGTGCCGACCCATCGCGTGCAATTTCTTCTCGACCAGGTTGGCGATGGTGGACTTGCCGGACCCGGAGAGACCCGTCAGCCAGACCACGCGCGGCTTCTGGCTCTTGAGCTCCGCGTGCGCCTCGCGGTTCACCTCGATGGCCTGCCACGGAATGTTGTGGCTTCGGCGCAGTGCGAAGTGGATCATGCCGGCGCCGACGGTGCTGTTGGTCAGCCGATCGATCAGAATGAAGCCGCCCATGTCCGGATTCTCGGCGTAGGGATCGAAGGCCAACGGGCGGTCGGTGGAGATATTGCAGACGGCGATGCCGTTCAGCTCCAGCGTCTTGCCCGGCTCATGGGCCATGGTGTTGACGTTGACCTGGTACTTCTCGCTGGTGACCGACAGGGTCGCCGAGGCGGCGCCGAGCTTCATCAGGTAAGGACGTCCCGGCAGCATGGGCTCGTCCGCCATCCAGACAATGGTCGCCTCGAACTGATCGGCCACCTCCGGCACGGCGTCCGCGGCGGCGATGACCTGGCCGCGCGAGCAGTCGATTTCGTCCGCCAGCGTCAGCGTGACGGACTGGCCTGCATGCGCCTCGTCGAGATCGCCGTCCATGGTCAGGATGCGCGCTACCGTCGACGACTTGCCGCCCGGCAGCACGGTGACGGCGTCGCCCGGGCGAATGCTTCCGCTCGCGACCTGTCCGCAGAAGCCGCGGAAGTCGAGGTTCGGGCGGCTCACCCACTGCACGGGCATCCGGAACGGCTGGCCGAGCTTGTGATCGTCGCCGATCTCGACGCCCTCCAGGTGCTCGAGCAGCACCGGACCGCGATACCAGGGCGTCGCATCGCTGCGCGTGGTGATGTTGTCGCCCTTGAGGCCGGACAGCGGCACCGCGACGAACTCGGTAATGCCGATCTGCTCGGCGAAGGCCCGGTAGTCGGCGACGATGGCGTCGAAGGCGGCCTGGTCATAGCCCACCAGATCCATCTTGTTGATCGCCAGCACGATGTTGCGGATGCCGACCAGATGGGCCAGGTAGCTGTGTCGCCTGGTCTGGGTCAGCACGCCCTTGCGCGCGTCGATCAGGATAACGGCCAGGTCCGCGGTGGACGCGCCGGTGACCATGTTGCGGGTGTACTGCTCGTGCCCCGGGGTATCGGCGACGATGAATTTGCGCTTCTCCGTCGCGAAGAACCGATAGGCGACGTCGATGGTAATGCCTTGCTCGCGCTCGGCCGACAGGCCATCGACCAGTAGCGCGAAGTCGATCTCCTGACCCTGAGTGCCGACCTTCTTCGAGTCGGATTCCAGCGCGGCCAGCTGATCCTCGAAGATCATTTTGCTGTCGTAAAGCAGGCGGCCGATCAGGGTCGACTTACCGTCGTCGACGCTGCCGCAGGTGATGAAGCGCAGCATGGTCTTGTGCTGATGCTGATCGAGGTAGGCATCGATGTCCTCGGCGATCAGCGCATCGGTTTTGTAGACTGGATCGTTCATTAGAAGTACCCCTCCTGCTTCTTCTTTTCCATGCTGGCGGCCTGCTCGTGGTCGATGGCTCGGCCTTGGCGCTCCGAGGTCGTCGTCAGCAGCATTTCCTGAATCACCTCCGGCAGCGTCGCGGCCTCGCTCTCGACCGCGCCTGTGAGCGGGTAGCAGCCCAGCGTCCGGAAGCGAATCGAGCGCTCGATGACTTCCTCGTCATCGCGCAGCGGGAAGCGGTCGTCGTCGATCATCAGGATCAGACCGTCGCGGACCACGGTCGGGCGCGGTGCGCTGAAGTACAGCGGCACGATCTCGATGCTCTCCAGGTGGATGTACTGCCAGATATCGAGCTCGGTCCAATTCGACAGCGGGAAGACGCGGATACTCTCGCCCTTGGCCTTACGGGTGTTGTAGAGCTTCCAGAGCTCCGGGCGCTGGTTTTTCGGATCCCAGCGGTGATTGGCGGAGCGGAACGAGAACACGCGCTCTTTGGCGCGGCTTTTCTCTTCGTCGCGGCGGGCACCGCCGAAGGCCGCGTCGAAGCCGTACTTGTCGAGCGCCTGTTTCAAGCCTTCCGTCTTCCACATATCCGTGTGCAGCGAGCCGTGATCGAATGGGTTGATGCCGCGCTCGATGGCCTCCGGGTTCTGGTGCACAAGCAGTTCCATGCCGGCGTCGAGGGCGGCCTTGCTGCGCAGCTCGTACATGGCGCGGAATTTCCAGGTGGTATCCACATGCAGCAGCGGAAACGGCGGCGGTGAAGGATAAAATGCCTTCTTCGCCAAGTGCAGCATGACGGCGGAATCCTTGCCGACGGAATACAGCATCACGGGTCGTTCGGCCTCCGCCGCCACCTCGCGCATGATATGGATGCTTTCCGCCTCTAATCGTTCGAGGTGTGTCAGCGTTTTCATTGCAGCCTCTAATGAGATGAATCGCGCGCGCACGGGCCGGCGGCAGCATGCTCGCGTCGCTCGGGCGCGGCATGCGCTTTAGGGTCGTCCTGTGCGTGATTGCGCAAGAAGATGGGCGTGACCGATAGGTGATCGGTCATTCCGGGTAACACCGGGACACAGGCCAATTGCGTGCCAAGTTGCGGGGATAGCGCCTTTAGCTATTCCGAAGCGATGGGCTCGGGCACGCCGCGACGCCGCGGCAGCGGCTTGCCGCAAGCGTCAGGGTCGTGTGGTCGGTCGGGGGCGCTGTGCGGGCGCACCAATGTCGTGCAAGAAGTCATTGGGGGAATCTACCGGACTTTCCTCATGGAAAACCGGCGGAAAGCGCATTGGTTGTGCGCAAGAAGCGCCCGAATTGCTTTCGTGGGTGAGTACCGTTTCGTGTAAGAGACTATTTGCAATGGTAATAATTGTCGTATTGGCGACAATTTGACGCGCCCGCTATTGGTTCATGCGCGGGGTGTCGATAGTGGGACGACCAATCGCGTATCGATGCGCTTCTATTCGTTAATTCCACCAAATGCTAATTAAGCGGTGAGCCGCCTTATCGACCCGGGAAATGACCGCTATGGCGCGAATTGCATTATCAGAATGCAACGAACCGCGTAATTTGCAGCGAGTCTTTGTCTTGGGGAAGGCGAACTCCGGTACGCTCGTCCGGCGCAATGCCGACCGCAACGACACAGGGCGCCGGTCGGCAGCGGCTTCGGCCCGGCGTCGCTTCCCGCGCGGCGTCGGCCGAAAGCCCTGTCGGTGATGAGGCGGCGTCGAAGCCCGCAACACGCCGCGAGGAGAGCTCGCATCGCTGCAGTTGCGGGAGCCCCGCGGGCGAAGCGCCTCCGCGCCGCCTAGTCTCGCCGCAACGCGGTGGTATCCTTGCCGCGGTCGGTCACCTGCTGCGCGAATATCGCATCGCCGACGGAGAGCAGGTGCACTTCCTCGGGGGTATGCCAAACTTCGCTGTCCGCGGACCGTTCTTCCTCGAGCATCATGCGGGCACCCGATACCGGTGCCCATTCGTGGGTCAGGGTGCGCGTGTGCAGGCGGTATGGCCGGCTGGCGCCGCCGAAGTCGAAGTTCCCGGTGCCCGTCGGACTAAGGATGGCCAAATAGCCGACGATTTCGGCGCCGTGACCGTCCTTTGAGGCCTGCTCTTCCAGGAGTGCGGCCCGGAATCCGCTCGCATCGACCGCATTTGCGCGCACGCCGACTGCTTCGAAATCGTTCTCGGTCTGCACAGTCAAAAACAGGCGGGGAGCGTACGCGAAGGGGGTTGAGAACCGTAAGCTGCGCCAATTCTTGTTGCCGTCGATCTCGAACTTGCCGACTTCCCAGATCGAGCCGTCCGCCATGGTATGGCGCCCCGCCGGCAGGACAAGATAGGGGATGTCTTCCTCCGCGTGCCAGAAATCGCCGAACTCTCGGCCGCGATAGTCCCATTCCTGGAATCGAATCTCGAAGCCTGTGCTGCCGACGTCGCGCAGCCGCACGACGCCCGGGTGGCCGCCGTTGAAGCTCGGCGCGCCGGCGATGACGACGGGGTCCGCATAGCCGGAGGTATCCGCGACCCAAACCCACTCGTGGCCGGCGCGCGCCACCGGCTCGGGCAGCGGATCATCGGGCGCAGGCGGCTGTTGGCCGTCGTCGTCCGCCAGGAGAGTCGGCGGCAGGTCTTGCTGTCCACCCGCTGACAGCGCTGCTTCCAAGTCCGCTTGGGCGCCGGCATAGGCCTGCCGGCCGGCGACATTGACGGTCTCGGCAGGATCGACATCGTGATCGTAGAGCTCATAGGCGGTCGCGGAGCCGGACCTTGTCCACTTGGTGAAACGGTAGCGTTCGGTGCGCAGGGAGCGGCCCGTGTAGCCGTCCCGGCGCCATTGGCTGAAGGCGCCGCGGCGGCTCTGTCCGGTCGGGTCGTCGATGAGTGCGGCGAAGCTGTCGCCCTGCAGCGGATGTCCCCCGCGCTGCTGGCTACCCGGGATCGGCAGTCCCGCCAACTCGGCAATGGTGGGATAGAGGTCGACGAGCTCGACAATGGCGCTCGAGGTTTGTCCGGGCTGCTGTCCGGGGACGCGCAAGATCAACGGTACCCGGGTGCCGACTTCGAAGTTCGTGTGCTTGCCCCAGACGGCCTGTTCGCCGAGATGCCAGCCGTGATCGCCCCAAAGCACCACCAACGTGCTGTCCTCCAGACCATTGCGACGCAGTTCGTCGAGCAGACGGCCGACCTGGGCATCGATAAAGCTCGTGGCCGCGTAGTAGCCCCACTTCAGGCCGCGGCGCAAGGCGGTGCTGTAGGGCTGGCCGGCGGCGGGGATGCCGCTGTAGCGGCGCAGCTCCCCCATGTTTTCGAAGGCGAAGTGCGGAGCGCCGCTTGCGCGGAACGGGTTCGGCGCTTCGGGTATCGCATTCGGGTCGTAGAGGTCGAAGTAGGACTGGGGTGCAACGAAAGGCAGATGCGGTTTCTTGAAGCCGACCCCGAGGAAAAACGGGCCATCCTTGAGATTGCGCATTGACGTCACCGCATAGTCGGCGCAAGCCCCGTCGGGGAATCGGCTCTCCGCGGCGTCGACGCCGGCGTAGGGCAGTCGCTTGCCGTCCGGGCCGATAGCCGAGTTGATGCCCCAGAAATTGCGGTAGGGCCGCGACCAGGATTGCGCATCATCCAGATTGACGTGGTAGATCTTGCAGATGCCCTGGGTCTCGTAGCCGTTCTGCTGGAAATATTGCGGCAGTGTCACGACCGACGGTACGGTATCCCGGAAATGCGTATGCAAGTCGGTGACGCCGGCGCTGTCGGGCCGCAAGCCCGTCATCAACGAAGTGCGCGACGGCGTGCAGGTGGACATTTGCGCGTAGGCGCGCGTGAATTTGGTGCCTTCTCGGGCCAAGGCATCGATGTTCGGCGTCTGGATGGAGTCCACCCCGTAGGCGCCTAACTCCGGCCGTAGGTCGTCTACGGCAATGAACAGCACATTGAGGCGGCCTGTGGTCGCCGCCGCCGTATTGGAATAACCCGACAGCGTCCCCGCGGTGTCTTGCGCGCGGACCCGATAGCTATAGAGGCTCCCCGCGCGCAGACCCGAATCCCGATACGAGGACGTATCGGCACCCACCTGTGCGATTTGCTTGAAGTTCTGCTGGCCCGCGCGGCGCTCGATGCTGAAGCCGGTCTCGTCGTTCGAGCGGTCTTCCCAGAGCAGAAGGATGCTGGTTGCGCTCTCGCTGCTCGCACTCAAGGCCTCCGGTGCTGCCGGGGCCGGCAGTGCCGGCGGAGCGCTCCAGAAGAGTACGAGCAACGCGAGGTACACCGGCGTGTGTAACCGTCGCGCTTGCTTCCGTGTTTTGAGCATGACCCGATCCTCCGAAGAAAGCCGTGGTGGACTCGACGGACGACTCGGAGCATAGCGTACTGGATATCCCCTACGCACTAGGTAAGTGCCGGAAAATCCCCGGGGAATGGGGCGGAGAAACGGGTCCGGGTTCGGCTTTTCTGTAGGGGCGGCCGATGCGCACGCCCCGCCTGCCGAGTCGGCTACGACGCGGCCGCCCACCGGTTGGCGGTTGCGCTTCGTTAGAGCAGCACGCGCTCCAGTCCGTCCGTCTTCACCCGCTCGAGGAAGCGCTGCTGCCAACCCTCGCCGAGGAGATGGCGCGCCAACTCAACGACGATGTAGTCGGTCTGGAGGCCGGTATCGTCGGTGTATTTCGCAAGGCCCTGCTGGCAGGCAGGGCAGGACGTGAGCAGCTTGACCTCGCCGCCATCGGCGCGGTCCTTTCCGGTCAGGGAACGGATGCCTTTCTCCAACTCCTCCTGCTTGCGGAAGCGGACTTGATTGGCGATGTCCGGCCGCGCCGTGCCCAGCGTGCCGGCCTCGCCGCAGCAGCGCTCGGAGAGCGGTACGTCGGTGCCCATCAGCTTGCTCGCGACCGCGGTGGGCTGATAGGTCTTCATGGGCGTGTGGCAGGGGTCGTGATAGAGATATTTCACGCCGGCGACGTGCTCCAGGCCGACGCCCTTCTCCATCAGGTACTCGTGGATGTCGAGCAGCCGGCAGCCGGGGAAGATCCGCCCGAACTCGTACTTCAGCAACTGATCCATGCAGGTGCCGCAGGAGACCACGACGGTGCGGATGTCGAGATAGTTCAGCGTGTTCGCAACACGGTGAAACAGCACCCGATTCTCCATCGTGATCCGATGGCCGCTGTCCTCGAGGCCGGCGGCGCGCTGGGGGTAGCCGCAGCACAGATAGCCCGGCGGCAGCACTGTCTGCGCGCCCTGCTCGAACAGCATCGCCAGCGTCGCCAGGCCGATGTCCGAAAAGAGCCGCTCGGAGCCGCATCCGGGGAAATAGAACACCGCTTCCGAATCGTCGGTGAGCTTGGCCGGGTCGCGCAGGATCGGCACCTGGGTCTTGTCCTCCAGGCCCAGTTCCTGCCTGAACGTGCGCTTCGGCAGCTCGACGCGGATCGGGCGGCTGACCAGCTGCACGGCTTGCCCGATGGGATTGGGCTTGCCGGTACTGGCGCCGGGGCGGCGGGTCGGCCCCTGCGTTAGCCGCAGCGCCTTGGCGACGGCATTGGCCGCATTGAGCCCGGCAAAGCCCCATTCCGCCAGCCCTTTGCGAAGCACATGGATGGCCCGCGGGCTCTGGGTGTTGAGGAAGCGCATCGCCGCCGCGGCGCCGGGGCTGGTGCGCTTCTTGCCGCGGTCTACGAGGATACGGCGCATGCGCATCGTCACGTCGCCGTAGTCGATGTCGACGGGGCAGGGACTCAGGCACTTGTGGCAGATGGTGCAGTGGTCCGCCACGTCGTTCATCTCGTCGAAGTGGCGCTCGGACAGGCCTCGGCGGGTCTGCTCCTCGTACAGGAATGCCTCGATGATGAGTCCGGTGCCGAGAATTTTGTTGCGCGGGGAGTAGAGCAGATTGGCGCGCGGCACATGGGTCATACACTTCGGCTTGCACTTGCCGCAGCGCAGGCAGTGCTTGACGTCGTCGTTGAGGGCGCCGAGCTCGGTCTCCTCCAGGATGATGGCTTCCTGCTCCACCAGCCGCAGCGAGGGCGTGTAGGCGCCGTCCAGTCCGGAGTCCGGCGCCAGCTTGCCCGGATTGAAGCGGTTTTGCGGGTCGATGCGGTGCTTGTAGGCGGCGAAGGCCCGCAGCTTCTCGGGCTCCAGGTAGCGGATCTTGGTAAGCCCGATGCCATGCTCGCCCGAAATGACGCCGCCGAGCCCTGTGGCCAGCGCCATGATGCGCTCCACCAGGCGATCGGCCTCGTGGAGCATGTCGTAGTTGTCGGAGTGCACGGGGATGTTGGTGTGCACGTTGCCGTCGCCCGCATGCATGTGCAGCGCGACGAACAGCCGTGAGTCGCGGGCCTTGCGGTGGATTTCGTCCAAGCGCGCGCGGATCGCGGCCAGATCCTGGCCGGCGAACAGCTCGCCGAGGCGTTTGGCCACTTCCTTTCGATAGGACTGGCGTAAGTCGCGGCGCAGCATCAAATCGAGCAGCGAGTCCCGCGCGTGCACCGCCGCGCGCTCGGGCTCGCGCAGCAAATCCAAGTTCTCGATGGCCGGCTCGTCGAGCAGTTCCAATATCCGCTGCCAGCGAGCCCGCGCCTGCTCGACGACCTCGATCGCAGCCTCGCGCTTGGCCGACAGGATGGCCAGGGCCTCGTCGGAAATGTCGTAGTCGCCGGCCGGCTTGGCCTCGCTCAGCGGGCCGGCCAGGTACTCGAGCACCGCCGCCATGATCGCGTCCTTGTTGCGGATGGACTGCTCGATGTTCAGGCGCTCGATGCCGCGGCTATAGGCGGCGAGCTTGTCCAGCGGGATGACGACGTCTTCATTGATCTTGAAGGCGTTGGTGTGTCGGGAGATGGCCGCGGTGCGGGCACGGTCGAGCCAGAAGCGCTTGCGCGCCTCGGCGCTGACCGCGATGAAACCCTCGCCGTCACGGGCCGCCGCGAGGCGGATGACGGCTTTCGCGACGCCGTCGACCGCGTCCTCGTCGTCGGAGACCAGGTCGGCGATCAATACCATCTTCGGCAGCTCGCGGCGGTTGGCCTTGGTTGAGTAATTGACCGCGCGCACGTAGCGTTCGTCGAGATGCTCCAGGCCCGCGATCAGCACGTCGTCTCCGGCGTCGACGAAGTCCTTGATTTCGACGATCGCCGGGACGGCCCGGTCGAGGTCGGTCCCGAAGAACTCCAGGCAGACGGTACGCACGTGGTCAGGCATCCGGTGCAGCACGAAGCGCGCGGAGGTGATGATGCCGTCACAGCCCTCTTTCTGGACCCCCGGCAGGCCGGACAGGAACTTGTCGGTGACGTCCTTGCCGAGCCCGAGCTTACGGAAGGCGCTGCCCGGCATCTCCAGGATCTCGCGGGACCCTTTGCGGGTGCGGCCGTCGGCGGCGTAGCGCGTGATGCGAAAGCGAACCGGCCCGGCGTCGTGGATTTTGCCCAGATTGTGGTCCAGGCGCTCGACCTCGAGCCAGTCCGCGTCCGGCGTGACCATGCGCCAGGAGACCAGATTGTCCAGTGCCGTGCCCCACAGGACCGCCTTCTTGCCGCCCGCGTTCATCGCGACATTGCCGCCGATGCACGAGGCGTCCTGGGACGTGGGGTCGACGGCGAACGCGAGGCCGTTGGCATCGGCCAAGTCGGAGACGCGGCGGGTAACGACACCGGCACCGCAGCGAACTGTCGGCACCAGGACGGCGCCGTGTTGCGGCGCGGCGGCGTCGTTGTCGTCCGCACTCGGCAGACAGATGCGCTCGACGCTCGATAGGTCTTCGAGCTTCTCGGTATTGATGACCGCCGTGCGGGCATCCAGCGGTACGGCGGAGCCCGTGTAGCCAGTGCCGCCGCCGCGCGGAATCAACGGCAGGCCGCAGTCGATACAGGCGGCGACGATAGGTGCCACCTCGTCCTCGCTGTCCGGAGAGATGACGACGAAGGGCATTTCCACGCGCCAATCGGTGGCGTCCGTGGCGTGGGAGACGCGGGCGAGGCCGCCGAAGTCGATATTGTCCTTACGGGTGATGCCCGAGAGGCGCTTGCGAATCGCGCTGCGAAGCGCCGCGTCTTTGTCGAACTGTTCGGCGAAACGGGCGACCGCACCGCGGGCTGCCGCCAGCAGGCTGGCAGCCTGCTCGTTGTTGTTCAGGCGCAGCTCGAATTGATCGAGCCGGTGTCCCAGTGCGTCGACCAGCTGGCCACGGCGTTTGCTGTCCTCCAGCAAGTCCTCCTGCAGATACGGGTTGCGCGTGACGACCCACATGTCGCCGAGCACCTCGAACAGCATCCGCGCCGAACGCCCCGTGCGCCTGGACCCGCGCAGCTCCTCGATCAGCCGCCAGTTATCGGCCCCGAGGAAGCGGATAACGATTTCCCGGTCGGAGAAGGACGTGTAGTTATAAGGAATCTCGCGGATGCGGTGCGGCTGTCGTAGGGGGTCTTCAGGGGCTGACATGAATCCGTGCTGTGGTTGCTGCAGTGCGTCAATTCTATCGCAAGCGGGCCGTTGCCAAGCATTGACATCGGGCCGGAACAACCGTGTAACCGTTGCAGGTATCGGGCGACGGCGGTGATCGGCTCGACAAGCCGTCGAGCCGCTCGCGCGCTCGCCGCACGCCGGTTGGCCGACGTGATCGCGCGCCGATCCGCACACCCGCGACGGGCGCTGCGCCGGCCGATGACCATGCGCGGCGTATGGCGTGTGGCGTGTGGCGGCGCTATCGGCCGCCTGCGCCGAGCTGGCCGGCGCGTTCCGCGACTGCCCGCTTCAGCGCATCGACGCGCAACGGGATCCAGTTCTCGGCCGAGACGACCTTGCCGAGGCCGAGGCTCTTCAAGCGTTTTGCGGGTTGCACCTGCAAGCCGGCCAAGTAGACGCGCACACCGTGTGCCGCGGCCTCGCGAACGGCGCCTTCGACAGCCAGCGACGTCGTCACGCCGATATGGGGCACGTCGGTCAGGTCCACCACCAGGCTGCGTGCTTGCGTGAGCAGCGTTTGCTGGCGCGTGACGGCCTTTGCGGCGCCGAAGATCAGCGGGCCGCTCAGGCACAGCATGACGATGCCGTTGCCCGGGTCGCCCAGGATCTTCTTCTCCTCGGATGTCGCCTGATCGCAATCGAGCTCCTCATCCGCGCCGAGCCCGAATACGCGCACTCCTTCGGACTGCAGGTCCGCCAAACGACGGATGGTCAGAATATTGGCGACGAACAGGCCGATACCGACCGCGGTGATCAGATCGACGAACACCGTCATCGCGATGACGCCGTACATGATCAGCGCGCCGCGCATGGAAACCTTGTGGGCGCGCCGCAGGAAGCCCCAGTCGATGATGTCGATGCCGACCTTGATGGCGATGCCGGCGAGCACCGCCTTCGGGATATCTTCGACCAGGCCGGCGGCACCGAAGACGACAACGCCGAGGATCAGCGCCCGCGTGAGACCGGACAGGGCCGAGCGGGCGCCGGTCTGGATATTGACCACGGTTCCCATGGTGGCACCGGCGCCGGGCAGGCCGCCGAACAGGCCGGAGGCAAGATTGCCCAGACCCTGGCCGACCAGTTCTTTGTCGGAATTGTGCTGAGTGCGGGTCAAGCTGTCGGCGATGACGGAGGTCAGCAGGGCGTCGATAGAGCCGAGCATGGCCAGCACGAGTGCGTCGATCACCATGGTCTGCCATTCGGCGGCACTGAAGGTCGGCATTTGGATCGACGGCAGGCCGGCAGGAATTTCGCCGATCTCGCGGTAGCTGCCGTTGCCGAGCACCCAGATCGCGACCAGCGAGCCGGCGACCAGCGCCAAGAGCTGCGGGGGCACGTAGCGCCGCACCTTTTTGGGCGTCAGAAACAAGATGGCCAGTGCCAGCACGCCGAGCGCCAGCTCGCCGGGGTTGACCTGTGCCGCGAGCTGCGGCAATGCCTGCAGCGAGCCCATGACCCCGCCGGGAGGGGACGCGAAGCCCAGCAGCGCCGGCATCTGGATAATGATCAGAATAAAGCCGATACCGGACATGAACCCCGATATGACGGTGTAGGGCATCATCGTCACGTAGCGCCCGAGCTTCAGAATGCCGAACAGGATCTGAAACAGGCCAGCCATCATCACCGTCGTAAAGGCCATGGCCATGCCGTTCTCGGGCGGCAGTCCGGTGACCGGATCCGGCGCCATGAGCGTCACGATGACGGCGGTGAAGACGACGGTCATCGGCCCGGTCGGCTCCGAGATCAGTGTCGGTGTACCGCCGAACAGGGCCGCGAAGAGGCCGACCAGGACGGCGCCGTACAGCCCCGCCTCGGCGCCGGCGCCCGAGGCGACACCGAAGGCCAGTGCCATCGGTAGGGCGATGATTGCCGCCGTGACGCCGCCGAACAGGTCGCCTTTGGCATTGGCCAGCGTGAATTGGTTGAAGATCCGCATGCGCGCTCCGCTTGTCAGGTGCTCTGGGTAAATCCCTTGCATTGTCGGAGCTAATTGCGCCGACCGGAATCGAAAATGGCCATCGAAACGATAGATGTAAACCTATGGCATCGCGCGCCGGTAACCTTGGCAACCTGAAACCCTGAAACGACAAAGCCCCGTAAACCGGGGCTTTGTGTGTGATCTCGGGGACGGGCGCGTCAACCGCGCCGGCGCATGCCCGAGAGTCCGAGGCCGGCCATGGCGGCGGCAAGCAGTGCCAAGCCGGGGAGACCCATCACGGGGACGCCTTCGGTGTCTACGGGACCGTCCGCCCGAACGGTAACGCTGCCGGAAAACGGCCCAGCAGAGCCGGCGGCCGTGTCTTGGCAGCCGGAGGAGGCATACAAGGTCAGCTCGATCGGGTAGCTGCCGGGGGCATCTGGTGCGGTCAAGTTCGTGACGGTGATGTCACCGCTCGGAATGGGGTCGCCGTCGCCGGGCACGACGTTCGGTTCCGGTACATTGGAGCAATCGTCGTCGCCGTTGAAGTCCCAGAACGTCGTGCGCCAGCTGTTGGGGGCGCCGTTATTGGCCACCAGCGCGCTGACGACGACTGTCACCGTCTCCCCCGGGCCGACCGTCACCGTAGTTCCGCCTCCGTTGAGCTTGACTTGCACATCGGTGATGAGTGCGTTTGCAATCGGGGCTCCAAGCAACAGCCCGCCCGCGCAGAGCGTGAGCAGAATCCTGTTCGTATGCGCAAAAAGACTCATAATCCCTCCCCGGTATGACATTTTTGCAATCGAAGGCGGCTACGCAACAAAGCATATATGAACGTGGTACGAAACGCGAATGTCCAGTGGCGTTACATACGCCGAGGGGTCGCCGTCGGCAACCCTGCGGTGGGCGTGTCTTTTCCTCGCAACTAAAGATGTCGGGCAGCAGATGGCGGGCAGCGCTGCTGCAGCGCTCGCGACAATCCTCGGTGGGCTGTCGGGGGTGCCGGGAGACTCTCAGACCTCGGAGACAACTTTATCGTAAAAGCCGAGGAAATCATCCGGTGTGGGGCCTTCGCGCCATTCGATCGCCGAGCGCGGATGCTGATTGAGCTGCCCGGTGATGTTGTAGGGCAGCAGCGGCCCCCATTCGATCTCGCGGCGAAGCGCCAGCATATGATGCTGTATGACCTCGATAATCGGGCGCACATCGAATTTGGGGTTGCGCAGGAATCCCAGCAGCAGCTCGGTATGGCAGTTGCCGGCGCCGCGGCCGAAGCCGTAGATGGTGGAGTCGACCCGGTTGCAGCCGAGGATGATGGCCTCGATGGTGTTGGCGAACGCCAGCTGCAGGTTGTTGTGGGCGTGGATGCCGATCTCTTTGCCGGTGCCCTCGAGGGCGGCGGCGTACTTGTGGTAAAGCCGGTCGATCTGCTCCCGGTAGAGATGGCCGAAGCTGTCGACGATCACCATGGTGCTGGCCGGCGTGTCGGCGATGGCCTCGAGCACCGTGTCGATCTCGGTCTCGGTGATGTTGGAGACCGCCATCAGGTTGGCCGTGGTCTCGTAGCCCAGTTCCGCGCTGCGGCGGATCATGTCGACGGCCTCCGAGACCTGGTGCGCGTAAAACGCCACGCGGATCATGCTGAGCGGGCTGTCGGCGGCCGGCACGATGTCGGTCTCCCAATCGCTCTTGCCGGCGTCGGCCATTGCGGCGAGCTTGAGTCCGGTCTTCTCGGCGTCGTGATCGCCGACCACCCGCCGCAGGTCGGCCTCGTCGCAGTGGCGCCACGGCCCGAACTTCTCGACCGGAAAGGTCTTTTTCGAGTTCTTGTAGCCGATTTCCATGTAGTCGACGCCGGCGGCGATGCAAGCGTCGTAGACGGCACGGACGAAATCGTCGCCGAAGCGATGCGCGTTGACCAAGCCCCCGTCTCGAACCGTGCAGTCGAGCACCTTGAGCGCCGGGCGATAGGTGATCCAAGGGGCCTTGTCGGACATCGATGTTCTCCGCGCTTGATGTTGGCCCGACATTGTGGCCAACGAGGCGGCGCTCGGGCATTGTCATCGGTCAGCTAATCGGGCCGTTCCCCCGGTCGCGCCGCCGGATCCATACAAGTCCGGCGCGCCCGTGGCGCCGGCCGCGTGTCAGCCTTTGTGCTGTTTGTCCATTTGCGCCTTGAGCAAATCGCCGAGGGAGCCGAGACCGTCGTCGTCTTTCGCCGGGCGTGCCGGCGCCTGCTGGACCTCGGCGGGTCCGCTGTCCGGATCCAGCGACAGCCCGATGCGGCGTCGCTCGCCATCCACCTGAAGCACGGTGACTTCCACTGTCTGACCGGTGCGCAGCACCTCGTCGGGATGGTTGATGCGTCGCCCGGCACCGAGCTCGCTGACATGCACCATGCCCTCGAGTCCAGGTTCCAGCTCGACGAATGCGCCGAACGGCTGAGTGCGCGTCACCTTGCCGTTGATCCGGGTTCCCGGCCGATAGCGGCTGGCGGCGTCGCTCCAGGGATCCTTGGCGAGTGCGCGGATCGACAACGCGATCTTTTCCGGGCGCTTTGGGTTACCGGTCTGCTCGATGCGAAGCACCGCGACTTCCACCTGCTGGCCGACGTGCAGCACCTCTTGAGGGTGTCCGACACGCCCCAGCGCAAGCTCGCTGACATGCACCATACCCTCGACACCGCCGAGGTCGACGAAGGCGCCGAATTCCTTCATGCCGGTTACGGTGCCGGTCATGACCGCGCCCTCTTTCAGCGACTCGCGCGTCTCCGCCGCCAGCACCGCTTGTTGCTCTTCGAGCAGCGCACGGCGCGAGACGACCAAATTGACGCGCCGCCCGCCCTCGAACTTGGTGATGCGGAAGGCGTGATGCTGTCCGACCAGGGAGGATAAGTCCTCGACGAAGCGTATGTCCGCCTGCGAGGCCGGGCAGAAGGCTCGATGGCCGGCAATCTGTACCTCGAGCCCGCCCTTGATGGCGCCGGTAATCGTGCCTTCCACCGGCAGCCCCTGCCGGTAGGCGTCTTCGAGCTCGGCGCCGCCGTGCACTTGCCTTCCGTGTCGGCCGCCCAGCACGATGGCGCCGGTTTCGGCGTCGACGCTCGCGACGACGGCCTCCACCGGGTCGCCGACCGCGACCGTGACATTGCCTTCGGCGTCTTTCAGGTTCTCGATGTCGATGCTCGCCTCGGCCTTCGCGCCGATGTCGACGAACACCTGCTCGCTGCCGACCGCGACGACCTTGCCCTGGATCCGCTCGCCGACCCGGGGCTCCGCCGTATCGCCGTCGCCCACCGTTCGTTCGAGCTCGCGCATCAGCGCTTCGAAATCATTTTCGTCAGTCATCGTGCTGCGGGGCCTGTCCAGGGGCCGGTCTGGGTTCGCGGGATTCGGAAGAAACGGGTTGCTCCGGGGCCGGCGCGTCGTCGCCCGGTGCGTGATCGGTGACCGGCACCGCGACCAGGCGGCCGAGCTCGCCTCGGTAGTCGACGAAATCGCGCAAATGTGCGCCGAGTCGCGCGGCGAGCTCGTTATCGTCGGCATCATGGCGGTCGTGAGCGCGGGCGATGGCCAGGTCGGGCGCGACCATTTCGACGGCGATGTAGGCAAGCAGTCCTTCTGCAATCAGTTGGGTTGCCTGCGCTCGCCAATGCGGCGTCTGCGTATCCAGGGCGTCTTGCTCGGCAGGCTGCAGGGTACCCGACTGCTCTGCGGCCCAAGCATCGACGATGCGGCGGATCCGGTCCGGTTCGGTGGGGGGCGTGACGCTCATGAGACTGCCGTCGATGGGCTCGGGAGCCGGCGGCCATTCGGCCGACGCGAGCCGCGATTCTAGCCGGCCCTGGATGACAGGGCCAGCGCAGTTGTCGGATGGTTGCGATCCAGGGCATCGGCGGCCGAAAGTCCGTCGCTGCCCGGGCCTGCCGCGGTGCTCGCGTCGCGCGCTCGGGTTTTGCCCGGCCGCGGCCGGGATCGGGCTTGATTCCGCGCGGCTTTGCTGCTCACCTTGGCGGCGTTCGAGCATCGGCGATGCCGGGCAATCGTGTATGAAGAGCGCGAGGCGGACCGCCGCCGGCGAGTGAGGATGCTGCGCCGCAGCATCGCTTTGCAGTGCCGGGCTGTCGGGCGAAGGCGCAACGCGTTCCGGTTCACGGTTCGCGTCCAAACCGATTGAAAAATCGATAAAATCTGTTAATATTAGGATATTCTAATTTACTAACCGGAAATTTTTGCCATGTTCAACATCGAGTTGATTCGCATGCCGGTGCTGGCCGCTGCGCTGATGGCGGCGTCATCTGTCGGCAGCCTCGCCATGGCCGCGGGCGCGGCGGAGGCCGACGAGCTTGCAACGGCAACCGCCTCTTACCGCACCGTACCCCGGGAGTATCGCCTCGACGGCGTTGTCGAGGCCATCAAGCGCAGTACCGTCTCCGCACAGACGCAGGGTCAGGTCGAGGAAATTTTTTACGACGTCGACGATTTCGTGAATAAGGGCGACCTTCTCGCGCGGCTGCGCGACACCGAGCACCGCGCCCGTGTGGCCGGCGCCGCCGCCGACCTGAAGTCCGCGTCGGCCGAGTTGGAGCAGGCGCGCGATGAGTACTCGCGCGTCGAGGGGCTCTATAAGCAGAAGAATGTCTCCGACTCCGCGATGGATAAGGCCACCGCGGATCTCAAGGGCGCGCAAGCGCGCCTGGAAGCCGCTCAGGCCGGGTTGGAGCAAGCCCGGGAGCAGTTGGACTATACGCAGATTCGCGCACCCTATTCCGGCATCGTCACGCACCGGCACGTCGAGGCCGGGGAGATCGCGAGCCCGGGCCAGCAGATTATGAGCGGCATCTCGCTGGAGGAACTGCGCGTCATCGTCGATGTGCCCCAAAGCGTCATCCCCTCCGTCCGCGAGGCGGGCGAGGTGAACATCTATTTGCCGAACGGCGAGGTCGCCGAGGCCGGGCGTATCACGGTGTTCCCTTTTGCGGATCTCGGCTCCAACACCTTCAAGGTCAGGGTTGACCTGCCGCAGCGTGCCGAGGGCCTGTTCCCCGGCATGTTCGTCAAGACCGGCATCGTCACCGGCAAGAAAGAGGAGCTGACGGTGCCGAAGGAGGCCGTGGTGTATCGCTCCGAGGTCACCGGCGTCTATGTCGTCGATGCAAGCGGCGACATCTCGCTGCGGCAGATCCGCATCGGCCGCGTGCTGAACGGCGAGGTGGTCGTGCTGTCCGGGCTGACCGACGGCGAGCGCGTCGCGCTGGACCCCATCGCCGCCGGCGTCGCGCTGAAGGCGCAAGCGCAGGCGCGCCTGACCGGCGGGGAGCACAAGGATGGCTGAGAACAACGCCGACGCGACACCGGCGGCGAGCGCGACCGGAGGCGGCTTGGGCCTCTCCGGTCGGATCGCCGCGAGCTTCCAAAACACCGAGATCACGCCGCTGCTGGCGGTGGTCGGGCTCTTGCTCGGCCTGTTCGCGGTCCTGGTGACGCCGCGCGAGGAAGAGCCGCAGATCAACGTCACCTTCGCGGACATCTTCATCCCGTTCCCCGGCGCCTCCGCCACCGAGATCGAGCATCTGGTGGCCGGACCGGCAGAGCAGGTGCTGTCCGAGATCAAAGGGGTCAAGCACATCTATTCGGTGTCGCGGCCGGGCATGGCCGTCGTCACCGTGCAGTTCAAGGTGGGAGAGGACCGCACCGACGCCATCGTGCGGCTGTCGAGCAAGGTCCGCTCCAACGAGGACTGGCTGCCGCCGAACCTCGGCGTCGGTCAGCCCATCATCAAGCCCAAGGGTATCGACGACGTGCCGATCCTGACCGCGACGCTGTGGTCGAAGGACGAGGCCGTCGGCGCCTACGAGCTGGGGCAGGTGGCGCACGCGATCGAGCAGGAGATCAAGCGCGTCAAGGGCACGCGCGACGTCTACACCGTCGGTGTGCCGCGCCAGGTGGTGCGCGTGGTGCTGGACCCGCAGGCCCTGGCCGCCCACGGCATCGATCTCACCGATCTGCGTCGCTCGCTGCAGGCCAGCAACGTGATCCGCGACGACATCGAGGTGGTTGCCGCCAACACCGAGGTGCTGGTGCAGGCCGGCACATTCCTGACCAGCCCGGAGGAGATCGGCGAACTGGTCGTCGGTCTGCACGGCGGGCGGCCGGTCTATCTGCGCGACGTCGCTACCATCGATCGAGGCCCCGAGGTTCCGGAGACCTATGTGGGCATGGGCGCCGGTCCCGGTGCGGAGCTGCGCGACATCGACCTGGCCGGCACGACGCCGGCGGTGACCATTGCCGTCGCGAAGCAGGAGGGAAGCAACGCGGTCGAGATCGCCGAGCGGGTCGTAGAGCGCTTTGCGCAGCTCGAGGGGACCTTTATCCCCGCCGGTGTCGAGACGACCATCACCCGCAACTACGGCGAGACCGCCGACACCAAGGCCAAGAAGCTGATCAGCAAGCTCGCGTTCGCGACGCTGTCGGTGGTCGCGCTGGTGCTGCTCGCCATCGGCTGGCGCGAGGCCGTCATCGTCGGCGCCGCCGTCGTGGTGACGTTGGCGCTGACCCTGTTCGCGTCCTGGGCCTGGGGCTTTACGCTGAACCGGGTGTCGCTGTTTGCGTTGATTTTCTCCATCGGCATCCTGGTCGATGACGCGATCGTCGTGGTCGAGAACATCCACCGGCACATGGCGCTGGCTATGAAGGGCACCAAGCGCAAACTGCTGGAACTGATGCCGGGCGCCGTCGACGAGGTCGGCAGCCCGACCATCCTGGCCACCTTCACCGTCATCGCGGCACTGCTGCCGATGGCCTTCGTGTCCGGGCTGATGGGGCCTTACATGAGTCCGATCCCGATCAACGCCTCCATGGGGATGCTGATCTCGCTGATCGTGGCCTTCGTATTCACGCCCTGGATGAGCAACTTCATGCTCGGCCGTCGGCATGATGCGGCGGTCGCCGCCGGCGAGACCGGCGGCCACCACGGCGAAGAGGGCGGCGCCGGGCTGTCGCGCTTCTTCGAGCGCGTCATCGGTCCGTTCCTGGTCGGCGGCAAAGGGATGCGCAATCGCTGGCTGCTGCTCGCGGGCATCCTGCTGCTGATCGCGCTGTCGATCTCGCTTGCGACCAGCAAGATCGTGATCATGAAAATGCTGCCCTTCGACAACAAGAGCGAGTTCCAGGTGGTGCTGGACATGCCCGAGGGCACGAGCCTGGAGCAGACCGCGCGCGTACTGACCGAGATGGGCCAGTATCTGGCCACGGTGCCCGAGGTCACGGACTACCAGGTCTACGCCGGCACGGCGGCGCCGATCAACTTCAACG
This sequence comes from Thiohalocapsa sp., assembly GCA_021736785.1. Classification (GTDB taxonomy): domain Bacteria; phylum Pseudomonadota; class Gammaproteobacteria; order Chromatiales; family Chromatiaceae; genus Thiohalocapsa. The sequence continues at coordinate 104,528 of JAIPFF010000007.1, forward strand.
GGTTGGTGCGCCAGTACTACCTGCGCGAGGGCTCGCACCTGGGCGACATTCAGGTGAATCTGGTCGACAAGCATCACCGCGACGACAAGAGCCACAAGATCGCGCTGCGCATGCGCGAGCCGCTGCAGGAGATCGCGCGGCGATACGACGGCAACGCCAAGATCGTCGAGATCCCGCCGGGCCCGCCGGTGCTCTCGCCGCTGGTGGCCGAGGTCTACGGCATCGACTACCAGGGCCAGATCGATATCGCCAAGCAGGTGCGCGGGGTGTTCGCCGAGACGCCGGATATCGTCGATATCGACGATTCGGTGGAGTATCCGTCGGACAAGTTCCTGGTGGTCGTGGACCGCGCCAAGGCGGCCCGGCTCGGCGTCGAGCAGGCGGCGGTGGCGCAGGCCCTGCGCACCGTGCTCGACGGTGAGGACATGAGCTTCCTGCACGGCGCCAACGTGAAGTACGCGGTGCCGATCCGGGTCGAATACGCCGAGTCGGACAAGGCCGATCTGGAGCAGGTATTGGCGCTGCGGGTCCGCTCCATGGGCGGGCAGCTGGTGCCGCTGTCGGAGATCGTCGAAGTCATCGAGACCGAGCGCGCCCACAGCATCTATCACAAGGATCTGTTGCCGGTGGTCTATGTCACCGGTGACATGGCCGGCAAGACCGACAGCCCGCTCTATGGCCTGATGGACATCGCCGGCGCGCTGACCGACGAGCTCGGCCTGAACCAGTGGTACTTGAGCCCGCCGGAGAACCCGTACGAATTCAGCGTCAAGTGGGACGGCGAGTGGCAGATCACCTACGAGACCTTCCGCGACATGGGCATCGCCTACGGTGTCGGGCTGCTGCTGATCTATCTGCTGGTGGTCGCCCAATTCCGCAGCTACCTGGTGCCGCTGGTGATCATGGCGCCGATCCCGCTGACCATCATCGGCATCATGCCGGGGCATGCGCTGCTGGGCGCCCAGTTCACGGCCACGTCGATGATCGGCATGATCGCGCTCGCGGGCATCATCGTGCGCAACTCCATCCTGCTGGTGGACTTCATCAACCAGCAGGTGCGCGAGGGCGAGGCCTTCGAGCACGCGGTGGTCAATGCCGCCGTCGTGCGCGCCAAGCCCATCGCGCTGACCGCGCTCGCGGCCATGGCGGGCGCCGTGTTCATCCTCGACGACCCGATCTTCTCGGGGCTTGCTGTGTCGCTGCTGTTCGGCCTGTTCGTGTCGACGGTGCTGACGCTGGTGGTGATCCCGGTGGTCTACTACGGGGTCATGCGCAAGCGGGTGGAGTGGATTCGTACGGCGACCGGGTAGGCCGGTCCGTCGCGCGCGGCGCGGCAGGGGCGTCGGAAGCGGTCGGTCAAGGACTGGCGCGGCCGCTTGCCGTGCACGGCGGCGGGGATTGGGATGTCATCGCCGCCGATGCGGTCGATGCGGTCGATGGTGCGGTAGGCGTAGACGAAATACTCACGAACGGCGGTGTGCCGAGCTCGGGAGCCACGCTTGCCATGTCCGAACAGCGGCGGTCGTTGCCGCCGCTGTCTGTCGGTGCATCAGGTCACCGTAATCAGTCGCGGCTGATCCGCATCACGCGGCCGTTCAGTGCATTGATGATGACCTCGAAGACCCCGTCCCTGTTGCGGACGTCCACCTCGAAGCGCGTGCCGTTGCGCTGTCTGTTCGAGCTGAGCCGGATTTCCGCCTCGACCACGCTCGCGCCGGGGCCCTTCGCCCGCAAGGCCCTCCTCGAAGCCTGGAGGAGCGACAGGCGAGCCCGCTGCAGCGCGGCGTCGACCCGTTGGGCCCGTCGGGGCTGATCATAGCGTTCCCACTCGATCAGGCGTCCGCTGCGGGCGTCGAACACGGCCTCGAAGATCTCTCCGCCGCTCAGGACCTCGACCTCGTAGTAGCTTCGTCCATCTTCCCGATAGCGCTCGGCCTCGAATGCCTCGCCGCCGAACTGGCTCTCGGCGGCGGTGATGGCGCCCAGGAACGTCATCGGGCCGGAGGCATGGGCGAGTCCGGAAGCGAACAAGCCGGTGGCCAGAATCGCTGAAAGCATGTGCTTGGTCATAGTGTGCAACCTCAATCGACTTAACGTACGCGTGATACTGAATTCGCGGGAGGCTTGTGTATTCTTGTCGGAGCGCCCCCGCCGAATCGAAGATGTGCGCCGAAAGGGCTTCTTTCACGCAAGATCGCTCAAGATTTTGATCGAAAAATACGATAAAGAAAGTCTTGAAAATGAAGTTCATACGGTTTCTTGTGAGAAAGAGATCGACAAAACCGATGGCTTCGGGCCGGCCAACACCGGGCCGGATCCTCGACGGCCACCGGCCCATGCCAAGGCCTTTTAGCTGGCCGGTGCGTCGTCCTGGGTCGGTGTCGGCGTCCGGGTCTAGCCTGTCGGGGCGTTTGCGGCGCCGGGGCGCCTCACTCATCTGCCCGAATCGTGGACGAAGCGATCTCCTGTCGCGTCTAGCTGCCCCCGCCGTTCGCGCGGTCCGCTGCGGCGAGCACCCGCGCAGAAACCTTCCGGGGCGTTGCCCGGTCTCACTACTATCGTGTTATCAAGACAGGTTGAATCGATGTCGCCGATCAAGAAAGTGTTGCTGAGTGGGTTGATGATGGCGTTGCCGCTGCAGGCGCTCGCCACCACCGAATCCATCGTGCTGGGCATGGGTTGCTTCTGGGGCGCCGAAAAGCGCATGTCCGAGATTCCCGGCGTGCTCGATGTCGAATCCGGTTATGCCGGCGGCGATGCGAAGCGGGCGGATTATCGAGATGTCCTGAATCTGGAAAAAGCCATCCGCAGCGGCAAGAGCGACGAGCGCAACCATGCCGAGGTCGTCAAGGTGACCTTCGACACGGACCGGGTCGGCCTGGAGCGGGTGTTGATCAAGTTCTGGGAGAACCACAATCCGACCCAGGGGGACCGTCAGGGCAACGACGTCGGCAGCAACTACCGCAGCGCCATTTACACCACCGGCGACGAGCAGCGCCGCAGTGCGCTGAAGACCCGCGACACCTATCAGCAGGCGCTGACGGCGGCCGGTTACGGCCCCATCACGACCGAGATTGCGCCGCTTCGCAACTACAACAGCGCAGAGGACTATCACCAGGACTATCTCAAGAAGAACCCGGACGGCTATTGCGGCCTCGGCGGCACAAAGGTGGCGTATCCGGGGGAGGCGGCGCAGCCGACGCCGGAGCGTCTCGACGCGAACGCGCTTGACGCCAAGCGCCAGCTGATCGTGTTCGAGGCCGAGGACTGCCCGTTCTGCAAGCAGTTCCGCGCCGAGGTCCTGGACGACTGGTCCTCGAAGGTGCCCGTCGTCAGCACTTTCAATCCGCAGCCGCCGGAAGGCTGGAAGCTGGAGAAGGCCTTGTTTGCGACGCCGACGATGGTGCTGTTCGAAAACGGCAAGGAGGTCTCGCGCTACACCGGCTACAAGGGCGACAAGGACCGCTTCTGGAAATGGCTCGGCTTTCAGATCCTGACCCCGGACCAAAAGCGGATTGCGTTCGAGCAGGGCACCGAGCGAGCCTTTACCGGCTCGCACCTGGACGAGAAGCGCCCCGGCTTCTTCGTCGACCCGATCACCGGCGCGCCGCTGTTCCGAAGCGACACGAAGTTCGAGAGCGGCACCGGCTGGCCGAGCTTCTTCAACCCGGTCGCGGGTGCGATCACGCTGCACGAGGATAACTCCCACGGCATGCGCCGCACCGAGGTCCGCAGTGCAAGCTCCGGTATCCACCTGGGGCATGTCTTCGATGACGGCCCGCCGCCCACCGGCAAGCGCTATTGCATCAACGGCAATGTGCTGAGTTTCGTCCCCGATCCGCAGTGAAGCCGGCGCGACGCTGCAGGGGCGCCCGCCGGGCCGTGGGCGAGGTGAGCCTTGGACGAGGAGCCGAAAGCGGCGAACCGCCCGCGGGCGTGTCGCTCACGATTGCCGCCAGCCGCCCGGGATCCAGACCGGGATCCAGTGGCGTGTGATGTCGCTGCGGGTGCATTGACGCGGCCGGCATGTTGGTGACCGGTATGACGTTTCCGCCGGCGGGCCGGGCCAGCATGCTCGCCCGATGCGGACTGACACGGTGGCGTGCGGAGTCAGGTCCCGCAAAATGTCCGATGCACCACCTCTTGCGGCTGCGGCGGGCGACGGTATTCGGCCAGCGCATCGTGGTCGTCGAACGGGCGGGAGACCACTTGCAGCAGTTCGTCCAAGGGCGTTAAGTCCATGTCGTCCATCGCCGCGTCGATCGCCTGCTGTACGCGGTGATTCCTGGGAATGTAGGCGGGATTGACGGCGCGCATCGCGGCGCTGCGCTGCGCGTCGGGTCGCGTCTCCAGGCTCAGCCGGGCGCGCCAGCGCTCGGCCCAGGGGTCGAATGCGTGCGGATCCGAAAATAAGGCTCGCACCGCGGCATCGCCCGCCGGGTCGTCCGCGGCGGTGTTGCTCAAGCCGCGGAATGTGTTGGTAAAGTCCGCCTCTTGCTCGGCCATCTTCGTGAGCAGGTCCAGCACCAGATCGTCGTCGCCTTCGTGCATCTGCGCGAGGCCGATTTTCGCGCGCAGGCCGCCGAGGTAGGTCTGCTCGAAACTCGGGCCGTAGGCATCGAGCGCCGCGTGGGCCTGCTGTTTGGCCGTCTCCATGTCGTCGTCGAGCAGGGGCAGCAGGCAGTTGGCCAGCTGGGTCAGATTCCAAAAGCCGATCCGCGGCTGCTGGTCGTAGCCATAGCGCCCGCCCCGGTCGATGGAACTGTAGACCGTTTGCGGATGGTAGGTGTCCATAAAGGCACAGGGGCCGTAATCGATGGTCTCGCCGGAGACGGCCATATTGTCTGTATTCATGACGCCGTGAATGAAGCCCACCAATAACCACTGCCCGATCAGCGCCGCCTGTCGCTCGACCACTGCTTGGAGCAGCGCTCGATAGGGGTTGTCGGCCTGCGCGCAGTCGGCATAATGGCGGGCGATGACATAGTCGGCCAGCGCGCGGACGCTATCGCGCTGGCCGCGGCGGGCGAAGTATTCGAACGTGCCGACGCGCACATGGCTGGCCGCCACACGGGTCAGCACCGCGCCGGGCTCGATGCGCTCGCGATAGACCGGCTCGCCTGTCGCGACCATCGCAAGCGCCCGCGTGGTCGGGATGCCGAGGCCGGCCATCGCTTCGCCCAGCACGTACTCGCGCAGCACTGGTCCGAGGGCGGCGCGCCCGTCTCCGGAGCGCGAAAAGGGCGTACGCCCGGCGCCTTTTAAATGAATATCCCGGCGCAAGCCGTCCGGGCCGCTAATCTCGCCGAGCAGGACCGCGCGGCCGTCGCCGAGGCTGGGTACGAACTGTCCGAACTGGTGACCGGCGTAAGCCATGGCCAGCGGCTCGGCACCCTCGGGTACGCGGTTGCCGGCAAGCATCTCGATGCCGGCCGGTGACGACAGCGCATCCGCATCGAGCCCGAGCTGCTCCGCCAACGCCCGATTGATGCGGATCAGTGACGGAGACGCCACCGGCGTCGGCGCGATGCGCGCATAAAAGGTTTCCGGGAGAGTCGAGTAGCTGTTCGCCAATCGAAGCGGCTCGCCTGCCGCCGTGTTCGCTGCTGTCATCGATGCCCCTCTATCGGTTTACGGGCGGCTTGCGGGCGCCCGACAAAACCGAGTGTAATAGGTGGTTATGCGGTCTAGAGTGCGGGCGGGTGCCGCCGCTCTCAATGAGCCGCTGTCGGTGGGGCGGGCTGTCCGACCTTCGGCGAGAATCCGGCAACATGTCTGCAGCGACAGCGGCAGACTGTCGGCGCCGGCATGGCGCGACACTCGGTTTGCTTCGTGTCGCTTTCCATCGACACCCGGTACAAGTTTGGAAACGGGTTTTCCGGCCCGGGCAGAACTTCGGGTCCGCATTGTCTGTCGAAAGTTTCATGCCGCGGGATCTTAACGACGCAGGGCGCTGCGCAGCCGCTCTTGCAGGCGTTTCCCCGAGGGGGGCGAGAGCGATGCCTTCGGCTTCCATCTATTTGTTGCAACCTGCACGCGGTGCCGGACTCGGCCCCTCTATGCCCGCCGCCCGCTTGAGCGGAAAAAAATGACCAACTCGACGCTCGCGCAGCCCGATATCACACTGCTTCTCGATCACGAAGGCGTCATCCGAGGCGCCGAGCTCGCCAACGTCGTCGCCCTGGAGAGCATCGATCCCTGGATCGACCGGCCCTGGAGCGACACGGTGCTGCCGGACCAGCGCCTGCATCTGCAGCGCTTGGTCGACAACGCGCGACAAGGCGGCCGCACGGGCATTGGTCAGGTAGTTCAGCGCTTTCCCAGTGGTCTTGCGTTGCCCGTTGAATACACCATGATCCGGCTCGGCAGCGACGCCGGCTTCATGGCCATCGGCAAGCCCCTGCTCGCGGTGACGGAACTGCAGTCGCGGCTGGTCAACACCCAGCGTGCCTTGGAAAACGACTACTGGAAGCTGCGCTCGGTGGAGACGCGCTACCGTTTGTTGTTCGATTCCGCACGCGATGCCGTTTTGGTGCTCGACGCCGGCAGCTTGCGCATCATAGAGGCCAATCCGGCCGCCATGGGCATGCTCGGTCCAAGGGCCGATGCGGCCGATGACGATCTTTTGGCCCGGTTATCGGAGCCGGATCGCCGCAGCTTGGTCGCGCTTCTCGAGCGTGTTGCCGAGCAAGGGCTGGCCTCGGGTGAGATGGCGCGTTTCGGCAAGCGCGCCGGGCCTTGGCAGTTGCGCGCATCGCTGCTCGACGCCGATCAACGCACGACCATCCTGCTGCAGGTCTCCCCGCTCGGCGAGCCGCTGTTGCCGCCGGCGCCGGAAACGCAGCCGGACTCGTACGCGGATCTACTCGAGCGCTCGCCCGACGGATTCGTCCTGATGGACGGCGCCGGCGTGATTGTCACCGCGAATGCCGCGTTTGCGGAGATGGCCCAGGTCGGCAGCACCGCGCTGCTGGCGGGAAAGCCGTTCGACGGCTGGCTGGCCCGCCCGGGCGCCGACATGACGGTGGTTGTCGGCAGCTTGCAGCGGTTCGGGCGTGTGCGCCTGCTGCCGACCAAAATCATCGGCGCCCTCGGCTCGATCACCAACGTAGAACTGTCCGCGGTCGGCGACCGCGACAGGAATCCCCGGCGCATCGCGGTGCTGCTGCGCGATGTCGGCCGCCGGCTCGAGGTGTCCGGCGGCGAGGCCGGCCAGAGAGGCGAGAGCGTCGGCGAAGACTTCGCGCTGCAAATCGGCCGGACGCCGCTGCGGGTCTTGGTGGAAGAGACTGTCGCATCGGTCGAGCGCCGGTATCTGGAGATGGCTTTGCAACTCACCGCGGGTAATCGGACGGCTGCCGCGCAAGTGCTGGGATTGAGTCGGCAGAGCCTGCATGCGAAGCTGCGCCGATACGGCCTCGATACGGAATCACAGCCGGGATCCGAAACGCGTTAGTCAGCCAGTAAAAATCGCATGTCCTCAAACACCGCGACGCCGCCGGCCTTCGGTGAGGCAAACTTCAGCAACTGCGAGCGCGAGCAGGTGCATTTGGCCGGCTCGATCCAGCCTCATGGCGCCTTGCTGGTCGTCGACGAGCCCGATCTGACCGTCATCCAGGCCAGCGCCAACGCCGCGGACATGCTCCAACTCGATCGCTTCCCCCTCGGTCTGCGGCTGGCCGACATTTCCGAGCAACTCGAGCTGCGGGTGCGCATGCACCTCGACGGGCGCCTCGATCGGCTGCCGGTTGCGTTCCGTTGTAGCGTCGGCCCGCGGCTGTGCGCCTTCGACGGCTTGCTGCACCGCCCGCCGAGTGGCGGTCTCATCGTCGAGTTGGAGCCGGCGCAGCCGCACCGCGCCCTCGTTCAGGGCATCGGCGGCTCCTTGAAGCAACTGATGGCGGCACCGGCACTGCAGGATCTCTGCGACGAGGCGGCGCGGATGCTGAAGGCGCTGGTCGGCTACGACCGCGTCATGGTCTATCGCTTCGACGAAGACGGCCACGGCCAAGTGTTTTCGGAGCAGCGCGAGCCGAGCCTCGAGCCCTATCTCGGCAATCGCTATCCCGCCTCCGACATTCCCCGGATCGCCCGCGATCTCTACAAGCGCAACCGGGTCCGGCTATTGGTGGATGTGGGCTACGAGCCGGTGCCGCTTGAGCCGCGGCTGTCGCCGCTGACCGGCCAGGAGCTGGACATGTCGCTGTGCGCACTGCGCAGCATGTCGCCGATTCACACCCAATATCTGAAGAACATGGGCGTGGCCGCGACGCTGGTGGTCTCTCTGATGGCCGGCGACAGGCTCTGGGGGCTGATCGCATGCCACCACTACCGCCCGCGGTTTGTCTCCTATCAGGTCCGCGCACTGTGTGAACTGCTCGGGGAGGCCGTCGCGACCAGGATCGCGGCGCTCGAAGGCTTCGTGCAGGTGCAGGCAGAGCTGCTGGTGCGTCGCCTCGAGCAGCGCATGATCGAGGCGATCTCCCGCGACGGTGACTGGAAGGGCGCGCTCTTCGACAGTCCCGCGTCGTTGCTGAATCCCATGAAGGCTACCGGCGCCGCGCTGCTTTACGACGGCGAGCTCACGACCACGGGCGAAGTGCCGGCCACCGGCGATTTGCGCACGATTGCGCGCTGGCTCGATGCGCAGCCGCGCGAGCCGGTGATCGCTTGCAGTTCCCTCGGTGAGGCGCTGCCCGAGCTGGCGCCCCTGTGCGGCATCGCGAGCGGTGTCATGGCGGTGCCTCTGTCGGTGCGTGCCGGCGAGTATTTGCTCTGGTTGCGGCCGGAGCAGGTGCGCACCCTGACCTGGGGCGGCAATCCCTTCAAGTCGGTCGTTGTCGGCAGCGATCCCGGCGATTTGTCGCCGCGCAGCTCGTTTGCGAAATGGCACCAACTCGTGGAAGGCACCTCGGAGCACTGGTCCGCATCGGACCGTACCATGGCGCAGCTGATCGGCGAGTCCGTCGCCGATGTGATTCAGCAGTTCCGCGCGGTGCGGGTGCTGATCGCCCAGCACCAGTTGGAACGGATTCAGGATCAAGTCTGCGGCTCGACGCAGCCGACGGCTGTGTTCGGCCGCGACGGCGCCACGCTGATGCTGAACGATGCGCTGGCCCGGCTGCTGCCGCCGGCGAGTGCGCCGCCGGCAACGCTCGACGCGCTCGCGCAATTGATGGAGCCGCGCACCGAGGCAGCCTGGCGGCTGGAGCAACTGCGCACGCAGCGGCGGTCTTGGCGCGGCGAGATCGGGCTGCGATCGGACGATGCGGAGTGCGTGCCGCTGTTGGTGCGGGCCGATCCGGTCCTGTCGACGCCCTCGGAGGTGCTCGGCTATGTCGTGCTGCTCACCGATGTGCGGCAGCGCCAACGTGCGGAGCGGGCCCGGCAGCGCTTCCAGTCCGGTGTGCTCGAGCCGCAGAAGGCGATGGCGGTGCCGCTGGAATCGCGCGAAGATCTGCTCTATCGCAACCTCTTCGCGAGCCTGGTGCAGAACGCGCAGCTGGCCGCGCTGGAGATCGCCGACGGCGTCGACTTGGAGCGCGTGCCCGATATGCTCGACGGCGTTCAGGCGTCGGTTTCGCGCACGGCGGAGCTGCTTGAGCACCTGATCTGGTACGAGCGCCGAAGCGGGACGCGGCGCCACTGAGCACGGCCGCGAAGCATCGGCGGGACGCAACCAATTGCGCGAGCGCAAAGAACCCGCCTCACCGCCGCCCCGTGGATCGACTAGAATCTTGACGTTCCGTCTCGTTATCGACTTGCCAAAAAATGCCCGACACTCCGCGCACATCATCGACAGTCGGCCCGCAGACCTATCCGCTGTTGTCCGCGATCGACGACCCCAAAGATCTCCGTGCCCTGCCACCCGAGCAGCTCGGAGAATTGGCCCAAGAGCTACGGACCTTCCTGGTCGACAGCGTCTCGCGAACGGGCGGCCACCTGGCCGCGGGGCTCGGTGTCGTCGAGCTCACCATCGCGCTGCACTATGTCTTCGATACACCGCATGACCGAATCGTCTGGGACGTTGGCCACCAGGCCTATCCGCACAAGATTCTGACCGGCCGGCGCGAGCGCATGGGTCTGCTGCGTCAAAAGGGCGGCATATCGGGATTTCCGAAGCGCAGCGAGAGTGTCTACGACACCTTCGGGGTCGGTCATTCGAGTACGTCGGTCAGCGCCGCGCTCGGCATGTCCATCGCCGCCAAGCTCAAGGGCGAGCAGCGCCAGGTGATCGCCGTGATCGGCGACGGCGCGCTCGGTGCCGGTATGGCTTTCGAGGCCTTCAACCACGGCGGCCCGCTGGATCCGGATCTGCTGGTGATCCTGAACGACAACGAGATGTCCATCTCGCCGCCGGTGGGCGCCATCAGCTCGCACCTGGCGCGTCTGCTCTCGGGGCGTGTTTACACCAGCATGCGCGAGGGCAGCAAGACCGCGCTGCGCGGCATGCCGAATCTCCGTCAGCTGGTCGGGCGTTGGGAAGAGCACATGAAGGGCATGGTGATGCCCAGCACCATGTTCGAGGAGCTCGGCTTCAACTACATCGGCCCCCTCGACGGGCACGATATCGACGACGTCGTCGCCACGCTGCGTAATATGAAGAAAATGCCCGGGCCGCGCCTGCTGCACGTGGTGACCCAGAAGGGGCATGGCTACAAGCCCGCCGAGCACGAGCCCACCACCTACCACGGCGTGACGCCGTTCGACCTCAAGACCGGCGCGATGCGTAAAAAATCCGGCGCCGGCAAAACCTACACCCAGATCTTCGGCGACTGGCTGTGCGACACGGCCGCCGCCGATCCGCGTCTGCTCGGCATCACGCCCGCCATGCGCGAGGGCTCGGGGCTGGTGGAGTTCTCCAAGCGATTCCCGAACCGCTATTTCGATGTCGGCATCGCCGAGCAGCACGCGGTCACGCTTGCCGCGGGCATGGCCTGCGAGGGCGTGAAGCCGGTGGTGGCGATCTACTCGACGTTCCTGCAGCGGGCCTATGACCAACTCGTGCACGATGTCTGCCTGCAGGGACTCGACGTCACCTTCGCCGTCGACCGGGCCGGACTGGTCGGCGCCGACGGCGCCACGCATGCGGGCAGCTTCGATCTGAGCTACGGGCGGCCGCTGCCGAACCTGGTCATCATGGCGCCGGCGGACGAGAACGAATGCCGGCAGATGCTGCAAACTGCCTACGAGCATCCCGGCCCGGCGGTCGTTCGCTATCCGCGCGGCAGCGGTCCGGGTGTCGAGGTGCAGCAGGACATCACGCTGTTGCCGATCGGCAAGGGCGAGATCCGACGCGAGGGCCGCGACGTGGCGCTGCTCGCGTTCGGCAGCCGCGTCCCGGCCGCGCTGGAGGTGGGCGAGCGCCTGAACCTGACCGTCGCCAACATGCGCTTCGTGAAGCCGCTTGACGAACTGCTGATTCTCGATCTCGCCGAGCGTCACCAGTTGCTGGTCACGGTCGAGGAGAACGCGATCGCCGGCGGCGCCGGCTCGGCGGTCACGGAACTGCTGGCGGCGCACGGCCTCGCCGTTCGCTGCGTGCATCTCGGGCTGCCGGACGTCTGCCTGGAGCAAGCCGGCCACGACGAGCAACTCACCGCCTGCGGCCTGGATGCCCACGGCATCGAGGCCGCCGTGCTCGGCGAGATGCAGTTGCTCGGGATGGTGCCGGGCGCCGCCGCCGGAGCAGAGCACGGCGCCGGCCGCGGCGCGGCGAAAGGCGCGCGCGGGCTGTGAAGCTCCGCGCCGTCCCCGCCGCCATCGTGGCGGCGGCGATGGCCGTTTCCGCTTTGCCCTGGCTGCTCGGCCTACGCGTGGAGCACGACTACCGCGGCCTCTTGGCCGCGCTCGCCGCTGACGGCTATGGCCTGATCGAGCAGGATTATCAGCGCGGCTGGCGTCGGTCGAGCGCGCGACTCCTCGTTGCGCCGCCGAGCTTGCGCGATGACGCCGAGCCGCCCCGCCTGCGGATCGCAGTCCGTATCGTACATGGTCCCCCGGGCTTAGCCGATATGCTGCGTTGGCCGCCGGTGCTCGGCTTCGCACGGGCCCGAGTGACCGTCGTCGACGCGCCGCGCGCGCTGCCGCCTTTGTTGGTCGATGCGCTCATCGGGCCGTTCGGCGGGCTCGATCTGGCACTGCGGCTGCCGGACAGCAGCTACGCCGGTGAGGCCGGCCGCCTGCTGCTCACCGACGTGCGCACCGAACTCGACATCAGTGCAGATCGCCGGGCGTGGCGCGCGCGCGGTGTCATCACCGGCTTCGAAGCTGTTGCGGACGATGCACGTCGGCTTGCAGTGGAAGGGCTGAGCTGGCAGGCCGATGTCGACAGCGGCGATGCCGGACTGCCGTTGGGCGTGGCGACGCTGACCCTCGAGCACATGAGCCTCGGGTACGGCGATACGCAGCCGTCTCTGGCGGCCGGCGGCGTGCGCATTGCGCTGCGCTCCCGTCTGAGCGCGGCGGAGCGTGCGGCCATGGAGGCCGAGATAGAAGTCGACCGGCTCATCAGGGAGCAGTCCGAGCTGGCGCCGTCGCGCGCCGAGCTCTCGCTGACCGGTCTGCACGCGCCGACGCTGGCCGCTCTCTGGTCGGGCGTTATGGCCCTCAATCAGCGGCAACTGCCGGCGTCGATGCGTGGTCTCGCGCTCGGCGGCCTGCTGGGCGAGCACCTGCCGGCATTGCTCTCGAGCGGTCCGGGGGCGAAGCTCGCGCCTTTGGAAGTCACCACGCCGCACGGGATGCTGACGGCGGCGCTGTCACTGACCGTCAAGGCGTCGGAGGTCCAAGCCGACCCGACATCGCCGCGGACATCGGACTGGCTTTCGCGGCTGTCGGGAGAGGCCAGGCTGTCGGCGCCGCAACCCTTGTTGCTACAGTTGCTGGTGCAGGAAAAGGAGCGGCGCGTGCGCGCAGAATTGCGCCACCGCGGCGAGCCGGTCGGGCCGCTGGCGCCGTCCCTGAAAAGCGAAGTGGAGCAGGCTGCACAGGCATCGCTGGCCGGCCTGATCCGGGATGGCTGGCTGCAGGCAAACGCCGGACGTCTGATTGCGGCCGCGGTTGTCGGAGACGGCCTGCTCACCATCAACGGCAAGACGTGGCCGATCACGCGGAATGCTGCGCCGTGAGCCCCGGGCTCGACGCTCCCGGCCGCGGGAACGGCCGGCGGCGCCGGCGGCCGAATTGCTTGATCCGTTGCGCCATCGCGGTCGACACGGGCCAGACCGATTGAGGGCCGCCGGCGTGCGCGCAGATCACCAGGCACAGTAAACCGGAGCTCGCGGATGTTGCAGATCGATCCGATTCCCGCCTTCGACGACAACTATATCTGGCTGCTGCGCGAGCCCCCCGGGCGGCACGCGGCGGTGGTCGACCCCGGCGATGCGGACCCCGTCATCGAGCGGCTGCGCGCCGACGATCTGGAGCTCTCGGCCATCCTCGTCACCCACCATCACGGCGATCACGTCGGCGGTGTTGCCGACTTGCTGGCCGAATGGCCGCATGCGATGGTCGCAGCTCCTGTCGATCGGCGCATCCGGTCAGCGACACGCAGCGTGGGTGAAGGAGACCGTGTCGCCGTCGACGGCTTCGAGACTGTCTTCGACGTGATCGAGGTGCCGGGACATACGGCGACACATATCGCCTACCTCAGCGTCGCCGCCGAGGCGGATCCCGTGCCGCCGGCGCTGTTCTGCGGCGACACGTTGTTCGCCGCCGGCTGCGGGCGCGTCTTCGACGGCACCTTCGAGCAGCTGGCCGCATCGCTTCGGCGTATTGCCGAGCTGGCACCGCAGACACGCTGCTATTGCGCCCACGAATACACGCTGGCCAACCTGGGGTTCGCCCGATGGGTCGAGCCCGACAGCGCGGCGCTGGCGGAGCGCGTCGCCGAGGCCGAGCGTCTGCGCGACAGGCAACTCCCGACAGTGCCCTCGACGCTCGCCGAGGAGCTTGCGACGAACCCGTTCCTGCGCACCGGCGATGCCGCCGTCATCGCCGCCGCAGAGACCTATGCGGGACGGCCGCTGGCCGACGCCACCGAAGTCTTCATTGCGTTGCGGCGTTGGAAAGACGAGCGCTACGACTGAAGCATTCATTCTCCCGCCGCGCCGCCCGAATGATGACGATTTGACCGCCGCTTCGGCGGCTGATAGAAACCGCGGCCATGACGGCTCCTGCAATCGCCCGCACACCGATGTCCCGATCCGATCGACAGGCTCTGTCATTGCCGGCGTCGGCGCTGCTCGCATTCGCCGGCGGCGCGGCGCTCGTGCTGTCGTTTGCGCCGTTCGGCATCTATCCTGCGGCGGTCGTCTCGCTGGCGCTGTTCTATCACGCGCTGCAAGGGCACCGCGGCCGCGCCGCCTTCGGGGTCGGCTGGCTGTTCGGCGTCGGGCTTTTCGTCTTCGGCGTGTTCTGGATACGCATCAGCCTGAACGAGTTCGGCAACATGTCGGCACCCGTCGCGAACACGCTGATGCTGCTGTTCGTTGCGGCGATGGCGCTGTACTACGGGCTTGCCGCGTGGTTGATCCAGCGCCTGCAGCCGGCCGAGACGGCGCCGCAGTGGGTCGGGCCGCTGCTGATTTTCCCGTCGGTTTGGGTGCTGCTCGAATGGCTTCGCGGCTGGCTTTTTACGGGGTTCCCGTGGCTGCTGGCGGGTAACGGCCAGATCAATCCGCTGCCGCTGCTGGGCGCGCCGCTGTCGGGCTTGGCGCCGGTGGCGGGGGTATTCGGGCTCAGTCTGGCAGTCGCCTTTTCCGCAGGCCTGCTGTGGGGGGCGCTGCGCTGGCGAGGTCGCGCCCGCGCGGGTGCTCTGATCGCGCTGGCCGGACTCTGGCTGAGCGCCGGTTTACTGCAAAACGTCGAGTGGACACGTCCGCACGGCGCGCCGCTGACTGCCACGGTGGTCCAAGGTAATGTCGAGCAGTCCCTGAAATGGCATCCGGACGGCCTGCTGCCGACGCTCGAGATTTATCTGTCCATGACGCGCGAGTCGCTCGGCGACGATGTCATCGTTTGGCCGGAGACGGCCATCCCGGATTTCCTGCACGAAGTGGATGCGGCGCTGGTCGCGCCACTCGGTGAGCGCGCACGCGAGCAAGGCAGCGAGATCGTCATCGGCGTGCCGGTGATGGAAACGCCGGAGCGCTACTTCAACGGGCTGATCAGCATCGGCAGCGCCCGCGGCTACTACTACAAGCGCCATTTGGTACCGTTCGGCGAGTTTCTGCCGTTCAAGGCGCAATTACGACCCTTGATCGACTGGTTCGAGGTGCCGATGTCCGATTTCAGCCGCGGCGCGGCCGAGCGTCCCCTGCTGCAGGTGGGCGAGCATTGGGTGGGCGCGTCGATCTGCTACGAGGACATCTTTGCGGACGAAGTCCGGCAGGCTTTGCCGGAAGCCGCCTATCTGATCAATGTCAGCAACGACGCCTGGTTCGGCGACTCTCTGGCGCCGCACCAGCATCTGGAGTTCGCGCGACTGCGTGCCATCGAAAATGCACGAGCGCTGGTGCGGGCGACCAACACCGGGATCTCCGCCATCATCGATCACCGCGGGCGGGTGCTGGGGGAGATTCCCTCGTTCGTCCGCGGCACCTATAGCGCCGAGATCGGCCCGCGCGCGGGGGCGACACCGTTTTCCCGTTTCGGCAGCCTGCCGGTGGTCGTGGTGGCGGCGCTGATGCTGCTGACCGGACTTTGGTCGGGACGCCGCCGTTCCCGCGGCTGACCCCGCGGGCGTTGATGGGTATTATGGCGCGTTTGCAACCGACGCCCCGGACGCGGCTCGTGCTTTCTATCCTCCAATTTTTTCTGGATCTCTGCATGCTGCGGCGAAATCCGCAGGATCTGCCGGCATCGAACGCATTGTTCGGGCTGGTGCTCGCGGCCGGCCTGAT
Organism: Thiohalocapsa sp.; assembly: GCA_021736785.1. Lineage (GTDB taxonomy): Bacteria > Pseudomonadota > Gammaproteobacteria > Chromatiales > Chromatiaceae > Thiohalocapsa. The sequence continues at coordinate 120,433 of JAIPFF010000007.1, forward strand.
CGGCGGGCTGCTGCTCGCCGTCGCTGCGGGGGCGTCGCCGCTGGTCGGACTGGGGCAGACTGCGCTGGATTTCCTCTTGATGTTCGCGGCGCTGCATCTTGCCCTGAAGCTGATGAGCAAGCCCGAGCGCTTTCTGCAGACGGCGACGGCGCTGGTCGGGGCGGATACCCTGATCGGGCTGGTCGCGCTGACCCCGATCAGCTTCGTCGGCCCGAGTCCGCAGGAGAGCCCTGAGTTACTGTTGGTCGGGCTGGTATTTCTCGCCCTAGTGGTTTGGAGCGTCGTCGTCACCGGCCATATCCTGCGGCATGCTTTCGGGCTGACACTCGGCCAAGGCGCGGCCATCGCCATCGCCTTCGATGTGCTGTCCTTCGTCGTTGTCGGCTCCGTTGCCCAAGGGGCCGGCTGACATGCACCTGCACATTCTGGGTATCTGCGGCACGTTCATGGGAGGCGTGGCGCTGTTGGCGCGCGCACTCGGTCATCGCGTCACCGGGTCGGATGCCGACGTCTACCCGCCGATGAGCACGCAGCTCGAGGCCGCCGGTATCGCGCTGACCGAGGGCTTCGAGGCCGAGCAACTGCGGCCGGCGCCCGATGTCGTCGTCGTCGGCAATGCGATGAAGCGCGGCATTTCGGTGGTCGAGTACATGCTCGACGCGGGCCTGCCCTATGTGTCGGGGCCCCAATGGCTATCGGAGCACCTGCTGCAGGGGCGCCACGTGCTCGCCGTTTCAGGTACCCACGGAAAGACCACGACCGCCAGTATGCTGGCGTGGCTCCTGCAGGATGCGGGCCTCGAGCCGGGCTTTCTGATCGGCGGTGTTCCGCGGGATTTCGGCGTCTCCGCGCATTTGGGCGAGGGCCGCTTTTTCGTCGTCGAGGCGGACGAGTACGACACGGCGTTCTTCGACAAGCGCTCCAAATTCGTGCATTACCGCCCGCGCACGCTGATCATGAATAACCTGGAGTTCGACCACGCGGACATCTTCGACGATTTGGCGATGATCCAGCGCCAGTTCCATCACCTGGTCCGCACGGTGCCCGGCACGGGCCTGATCGTGCATCCGGCCGGCGAGCCCGCGATTTCCACCGTGCTCGATATGGGCTGCTGGACGCCGACCCAGTCCACCGGAGACGGCGGCGACTGGAGTACGCGCCAGAGTGCCGCGGACGGCTCGGCGTTCGATGTGATCCGCGGCGGCGAGCCGGCAGGTACGGTGCATTGGGAGCAGACGGGCGCGCACAACATCCAAAACGCGCTGTCGGCCGTGGCGGCGGCGGCCCATGTGGGTGTCGAGCCCGCGCGCGCCTGCGCATCGCTGGGGCGTTTTCAGGGCGTGAAGCGGCGCATGGAACTGCGCGGAGAAGTGGCCGGAATCCGGGTCTACGATGATTTCGCGCATCACCCCACCGCGATTGCCAGCACGCTGGAGGGGCTGCGCCGGCACGTCGGCGGTGAGCGCATCATCGCGGTGCTCGAGCCGCGCTCGAACACCATGCGAATGGGCGTGCACCGTGCGGCCCTGTCCGCCTCGCTGACCGCCGCCGATCTTGTGCACGTCTTCGCTCCGCCGGAGCTCGGCTGGGATGCCGGCGCGGCGCTGGCGCCGCTCGGCGCTCGAGTGCGGGTGGCCGCGGAGGTCGAGCGCATCGTCGCCGACATCGCCGCCGACGCCGCTGCCGGCGACCATGTCCTGGTCATGAGCAACGGCGGTTTCCAGGGCATTCATCAGCGGCTCCTCGACGCGCTGGCGCACGCCGCTCAGCGATGAGTCAGTGGCATAAGACAATCGCCGTGGCCATGACCGGCGCTTCCGGCACCGGCTATGGGCTGCGTGTGCTGCAGTGCCTGATCGATGCAGACGTGCGCGTCTATCTGCTGATTTCGCAGGCGGCCCAAGTCGTGCTGAAGATGGAGGCGGACTTGGATGCGCCGTCCCGGCCAAGCGATGCGGAGCGCTTTTTCAGCGACTATTGCAACGCCAAACCGGGGCAGTTGCGGGTATTCGGCCGTCAACAATGGACCGCCCCGGTGGCGAGCGGCAGCAACCCGCCGGATGCGATGACGATCTGTCCCTGCACCACCGGCACACTCGCGAGCATCGCGGCAGGCCTGAGCGACGACCTGATCGACCGTGCCGCCGATGTGGCGCTGAAGGAAGGCCGCAAGCTCATCCTGGTGGTGCGCGAGATGCCGTTCACAACTATCCATCTGGAGAATATGCTGCGCCTGGCGCGGGCCGGAGCCGTGATCATGCCGGCCAACCCCGGCTTCTATACCAAGCCGCAGAGTATCGACGACCTGATCGATTTCGTCGCCGCACGGGTGCTCGATCATCTTGATGTCCCGAACCGGCTGTCGCCGCGCTGGGGCGATTGAGCCCGGATAAGCGGTCGGGCCCGGCGGCGGATCGGGCTCGGCCGGCTCTAGCGGCCGCCGATCAGGCCGCTGGCCTTGATTGCCATGCGCATCGGTCGCTGGTCGTCGATCACCAGTTGCGGTGCGGCCAGCGCGTCGTTTCTGAATATCGCGCCGGCATCGATGCCGGGACCGGCTTCGGCGCCTGGTTCCGCCGCAACCGTCACCGGCAGCGCCACGAGACCAACGATATTCTCCTTTCGCAGCAGTGTGACATCGCCGACCCAGATCGGCATTTTGGCGTCGATGCGGCAGCGTGTCTCCCAGAGTCTCAGCACCAGACGCTGGCCCGTATCGGTGTCTTTGACCAGCGTGATGGATTCGTGTCGCCCGTTATGGACGTGCGGGATGACCGGCAGTTCCGACAGCGGCAACGAGGGCGACAGGAACTTCATCGCGTTCCCCCAAGACAGCATCTCGGCACGCCGCCATTCCAGCGGGCGCAGCGCATCGGCGAGCGCCGGCAACGTGCCGGCGTAGTGCAGATCGAACGGCGGCTGGCTGCGTCGCCACAGGTCCCGTCGACGGCTCGGCATCAGGTCGCAGGCTCGGGTTTGCCACTCGTCGGCGCCGATCGACTGAATCGGCGGGCGCGGGCGGTAGCGCTCCAAATCCGATGCGTGCAAGGTCAGGCTGGCAGCGAAAAAGCTGGCGGCAACGCTGACCAGGGCGATCAACACCAGCCGCGGCCGGTATCCGGGACGCCGCGTGTGGCGTCGGAATGCAAGCCCCAGTGCCGATATCCAGGCGAGCCCGAGCGCGGTACTGCCCATGACGTCCGTGAGCCATTCGGCGCCGAAGTAGAGACGGGCCAGCGCGACGCTGACGATGACGGCTGCCGCCGCCGCGTAAGGTAGAGATCGGCCTCGCCCCTGTCTTCCGCGGGAGGCCAGCACCGCCAGAAAACCGTAGATCAGCGTTGCGCCCAGCACCGGCGCGCTCGGGAACGACCACGGCCAGCGCAGCGCCAGTTCCAGCGGTGGGCGCTGCACCTGCAGTATGCCTCCGAGCGCGGGCACGGCTACCAGCGCGAACGCCGCCGCGGAGAGCCAGTAGCTCGCATCGCGCCGCCGGCCCTCGCGGGAGAGCTCCAGGGCGACGGCGACCAGTAGCGTCAGCAGTACCGGCCATGCTCCGAGTCTGCCGAGCGCCGCCATGACATGGTTCGCGAGCGGTGTATGCAGGCTCTGGCCCAGGTCGAGGGCGATCTGATTGATCACCAAGTCCTGTGCGCCGATGATGCCGACGCCGACGCTGAAGCCGAGCACGGCGGTGGCGCCGAGCAACGCGGCCGCGAGCGCGGTCAGAGTGGCCGCATCCGGATGCTCGGGGTCGGCCAGCGCCTGGGCGATGCGCCCGGCCTTCGGGTGGACGTTCGCCCACCGTAGGATGCCTTGCACCCAGACATTCGCGCGCGGACTCAACAGCCAATAGATTCGTCGCGTGGCCCAGACGCTGAGCCAAATCATCAACAGAACCGTGAGCAGCAGCACGGCCAAGCGTGCCGCCGCCTCCGCAGCCAGTTGCATGGACGCGCCGAAGACAATACCCGGTGCCAGGTAGGCCGGGCTCCAGGCCAGCGCGGAGCCGACGTTGGCCACCGCATAGCGCTTGGGCGCCATCTGCATCATGCCGGCCACGAGCGGAATGATGGCTCTGCCCGGACCGAAGAAGCGCCCGAAGACGACGCTCTTGGCGCCGTACTTCTCGAAGAAAGCCACGCCTCTGTCCAGTTGGCCCGGATAGCGGTTGAACGGCCAGTAGCAGCGAATCGATTCGCGGTACCGACGGCCCAGCCAATAGCTCAGGCCATCGCCGATGATGGCGCCGGCGGCTGCCGAAAGACACGTGGGCCAAAAGGCCAGGTCGCCGGTGGCGATCAGTGCCCCGGCACCGAGCATGATCATCACGCCCGGTATGATCATGCCGACCACGGCCAGGGATTCGGCCAGGGCCACCGAGCCGACCACGAGATAGGCCAAACCGGGGTTGGCGCCGATCCAGTCGAGCAGTTGTTTGAATAAGTCGTCCATGTCGCGCTGCTCGAGTCGATCCGCCGGCCGACGTTAAAGGAAAACCGACGCTAACCGTGCGCCGGCTCTGCCGCGACTGGGCATCGGCGACGCATCATGCGACCGTCGCGAAGGCCTCGGCCGCGGCGCTCAGCGTCGCGTCGATTTCCGTATCGCCATGGGCCGCGGAAATGAAGCCGGCCTCGAAGGCCGACGGGGCAAGATACACGCCGCGCTCGAGCATGGCGTGGAAAAAGGCGTTGAACTGCTCCTGATTGCAGGCCGTTGCCTGTGCAAAGTTCGTCACCGGGCCGCCATCGGTGAAGAACAGCCCGAACATCGCGCCGGCGCGATTGGTGCTGAGCGGCACGCCTGCAGCGGCGGCACGCTCGCGCATGCCGTCCGTAAAACGCCGGGTCTTCTCGGCCAGCGCCTCGTGGAACCCCGGCGCCGACAAGAGCTCCAGAGTCTTGAGGCCGGCGGTCATCGCAATCGGGTTGCCCGAGAGCGTGCCGGCTTGGTAGACCGGGCCGAGGGGGGAGATGTGCGACATGATGTCGCGCCGGCCTCCGAAGGCGCCCACGGGCATGCCGCCGCCGATGATCTTGCCGAGCGCGGTCAAGTCCGGCGTGATGCCGTAGAGACCCTGGGCACCGCTGCGCGAGACGCGAAAACCGGTCATGACTTCGTCGAAGATCAGCACGGCGCCATGTTGATCGCAGACTTCGCGCAGCCCCTCTAGGAAGCCGGGCACGGGCGGAATGCAGTTCATGTTGCCGGCGACCGGCTCGACGATGATGCAGGCGATTTCGTCGCCGATGGCGGAGAACGTTTCGCGCACTTGGTCGAGGTCGTTGTAGGTCAGCGTGATCGTCAGTTCCGCCAAGGCCGCCGGTACTCCCGGCGAGCTCGGTTCGCCGAGGGTCAGCATGCCGGAGCCGGCCTTGACCAGCAGCGAGTCCACATGGCCGTGATAGTTGCCCTCGAACTTGACCACTTTGTCGCGGCCGGTGAAACCGCGGGCAAGACGCAGTGCGCTCATGGTGGCCTCGGTGCCGGAACTGGTCATGCGTACCAAGTCCATGCTCGGCACCATCTCGCAGACCTTGTCGGCCATCAGCGTCTCGAGCTCCGTGGGGGCGCCGAACGACAGCCCCTTTTCGACTTGTCCGGCGACCGCGGCGATGACCTCGGGATGGGCATGGCCGAGGATCATCGGTCCCCACGAGCCGACATAGTCGATGTAGCGTTTGCCGTCGGCATCGGTGACGTAGGCGCCGGAAGCGGCTTCGAAGAAGACGGGATCGCCGCCGACGCTGCGGAACGCCCGGACCGGTGAATTGACGCCGCCCGGGATGTGGCGCTGGGCGTCTGCGAAGAGTTGCTGGGATCGGGACATGGTCGTTCCTCTGCTTGGCGGTTGTGTGCGGGGTGCTGCGTCGGGTGCCGAGTGGCGGCTCCGTCAGCGCGGTTGCCGGCGCTTACGCGGGCGCCGACGCTCCCAAAATGCCATTTTCCGGCCGCGCCGCCGCGGTTGGCAACTGCGCCGAGCGCCGCGACGCCCGCGGATGGAGTCGCCATGGGCCGGGTCCGAGTCCCCACGGTGGCATCGACTCCCGAGCGCGGTATTGAAAAACCTCTCGTTAATCCTGACTTTTCGTCGACTTGGCGGCGCGCGGTTGTCGCGCAAGCGTCGCCCGCTCGAAGCGGCTTCGGCCTACTGTATCTGTGATGCCTACTGTTCTGTGATGGAGGATTTCGTGAAGCGGTATATGTGTTTGGTGTGCGGGCTGGTGTATGACGAAGAACAGGGGTGGCCCGACGATGACATCGCACCGGGGACCAAGTGGGAAGACGTCCCCATGACCTGGGTCTGTCCGGAGTGCGGTGCCGGCAAGGAAGACTTCGAGATGGTGGAGATCTGACGACCGGCAGCGCGGCGACGCGAGACTCGACGGCGGTGCCGACGGGTCGCCCGCGTTTCCGACAAAACCGGACCCGATTCCATGGTATATCCTGCGGGCGCTGTGATAGCGTCCGCGTTTAGGGTGAGAGACTCAGTTTTTTAGGTACGTGACCATGCTGCAATCATTGACCGACTCCGAGCTGCGACTGACGGAGAACGCTCAGCACAAAATGACCGAATTGTTCCGTGAGGTCGACGACAGTATCGCCGGCGTGCGCGTTTACGCGACGCCGGGCGGCTGCAGCGGAGTTAGCTTCGGCATGACTTTCACCGACGCCATCAATGCCAACGACGGTGTACGCGAGTACTCCAGCTACAAGCTCGTCGTCGACGACGGCACGCTGGAGTACCTGCGCGGCGTCGAAATCGATTTCGTCGACCAAGGCGACGGCAACGCCACCTTCGTGTTCAATAATTTGCCGACCGCCCAGGGCGGCGGCTGCGGTACCTGCGGCTCTTCGTCGGGCGGCGGCTGCTCCTCCTGAGCGCACTCGGTCTTGGGCATGCCGCGTTTCGCGCCGGGCACCCGCCCGACGCGAAACGTGGTCATGCGGGGTCTAAACCATGATCAATGTAGGGATTGTCGGGGGAACGGGCTATACGGGCTCCGAGCTGCTCCGGCTGCTTGTCCGTCATCCGCACGCCGCGGTCGACGTGGTGACTTCCAGAGGCGAAGTCGGTAAACCGGTCGCCGAATCCTTCGCCCATCTGCGCGGGCATCTCGACCTGGTATTCTCCGCGGCGGACACGCCGGCACTGCGCAACTGCGACCTGGTGTTCTTCGCCACGCCGAACGGCACCGCCATGCACGATGCGCCGGCACTGCTGCGCGAAGGTGTGCGCGTGATCGACTTGGCAGCGGATTTCAGGCTCGACGACGTCGCCGTCTGGGAGCACTGGTACGGGGTGCGCCATGCGAGCCCCGAGCTCGTCGCCGATGCGGTGTACGGACTGCCGGAGATTAACCGCGAGCGGATTCGCGGCGCCCGGCTGGTCGCGAATCCCGGCTGCTATCCGACTGCAGTGACGCTTGGCCTGTTGCCGCTGGTCGAGGCCGGCGTCATTGCGCTGTCGCCGGTGATCGCCGATGTCAAGTCCGGCGTCAGCGGTGCCGGGCGCAAGGCCAACGCGGGCTTGCTGATGGCGGAAGTCGGCGAGAGCTTCAAGGCCTACAGTGTCGCCGGCCACCGGCACCAGCCGGAAATCTGCGCCAACCTGCGCCGCGCGACCGGGCAAGCGGTGGACCTCACGTTCGTTCCGCACTTGGTTCCGATGGTTCGGGGCATCGAGGCGACGCTTTATGCGCCGCTGCGCGATCGTGACGCACAATTACAGGCGCTGTTCGAGCAACGTTACGCCGGCGAGCCGTTCGTCGACGTCGTTGCCGCGTCGGTTGCGCTCGAGACCCGCTCGGTTCGCGGAACCAACAACTGTCGGCTATCCGTTCAGCGGCCTCTCGACGGTGACATCGTCGTGGTGCAGTCGGTGATCGATAACCTCGTGAAAGGCGCCGCGGGGCAGGCCGTGCAAAATATGAATCTGATGTTCGGTTTCGACGAGCGGGCCGGGCTCGACGCCGTGGCCATGGCGCCCTGAGATACCGCATGGGCTTTGATGACGGCGGTTCGGCGCGCGGCAGAAAAGGTCCGTTCGCGTTCCGCTTGCTGGTGACTGTCGGCTGGCTGATCGTCATCGGCAGCGCCTTCGTGCTCGGCTATCTGTTGGCGGGCCACGATGCCAAAGAAGCGGCTGTCCGCATCCAAACGCTGCAGACCGAGCGCGACGCGCTGAGCGAGGCGTTGGCGGCCGAGCGGGATGCCCACGTGCGCCTGGAGCGCACGCATTTGATCGACCGCGAGGCCAAGCGCGCGGCACAGTCGAAACTCGCAGAGCTTCAGCGCGAGCGGCTGTACCTGGCGAAACAGGTGGCATACCTGCAAGGTCTGATTCGCGACGGTGAGGTCGGTGCAGTGGAGGTGCGCGAGTTCACGCTCACCGAGGGCGAGGGCGCCGGTGAGTACAGATATAATTTTACTGTTGATCAACTGGTTCCCGAGTTCGGGCGGTCGGAAGGGTCAGCGATCGTGAAGATTGTTCTGCAGCGTAACGGAGAGCGGGAGACCGTGCCGCTGGCCGATCTTCCCGGTTCATCGTCCGGGCAGCACAACGTCTCTTTCGATCACTTCCAGACCTTCGACGGCACCATCCGGTTGCCCGCCGAGGCGAATCCGCGTGAAATCATCGTTGACATCGAGCCCGGAAACAACAATCTCATGCGCTCATCGGAGGCGTTTGCCTGGCGGGCGCACGAAGGCGACGGCATAAGCCTCGCGCCGATTCTCTCTCCGGGCGGCAGTGAAGCGGCTGCCGCCCGCGAGAAATGAGACGCGCCGCGGCCCGTCTGTCCGACCATAATCGACGATCGCCCAACCGAGGCCGCACGGGTGTGCGGTGTTTAACCGATAGGCACAGACAGCAGAGGTTATCGCCATGTCAGAAGCCGTTGTAGAAGAATCCCAGGATTTGGTCTTCACGTCGCAAGCGGCCGCCAAGGTCGCGGATTTGATTGCCGAGGAGGGAAATCCCGATCTGATGCTCCGCGTCTATATCCAAGGCGGCGGCTGCTCGGGATTCCAGTACGGATTTACGTTTGCGGAAGCCGTTGAAGACGGCGACACCGAGGTGGTCACGGACGGCGTCACGCTGCTTGTCGACCCGATGAGCTTGCAGTATCTGAGCGGCGCCGAGATCGATTACACCGAGGGTCTCCAGGGGGCGCAGTTCGTGATCCGCAACCCCAACGCGAGCACCACCTGCGGCTGCGGCTCGTCGTTCGGCGTCTGAATCGGCGGGGCAGCGGGTGCCCTTCTGTCGGCGCGCCGACGGCGGTCGGCGATACGGCTGGCTTGTTCCGCGTACGATTCCGCCGCGCCAGCCCTCGGCTCGACGCCTCTGCCTGGCAAAGCGGAAAAGCGTCCGCCGCGTCTTGGCGGGCGCTGGCACTGCTACCGCTTGCTCGTCTGACTCCGGATCGAAGTCTCCCCGCTAATAACGCCCTCGGGTCTAACCGGCGGTGCCCCAACGGTCTGCATGCGCGCCGAGAGACCCGTTCAACGCGAGCGCAGCGTGGGCGGCGGCGCTCACTGGCGTCTATCGGTTTCCCTGCTCCGTGGTTTCTTCCGGTAACGATGTCGGCGCTGGCGGCAGCTGAAGTGGAATCGCATTGCCGGAGCCGCCGCGCAGTGGTGCCTTTTCCGCCGGAATCTCCCCTCGATCCTGCCACCACTGCAATGCAAGATAGATCGCGGCTACCGCGACGGCGATGAGCGGAATCAGCATCCAGCCCCGACGAGACTTCTTCGGTTCTCCGAAGCTGAGGTTGCTTCCTCGGCCTTTGTAGTCTTTCATTATCGATCCGTCGTCGTCCGGCAAACTGCGATGGCGGCTGATTCTAGATCAGATGGCCGGCCTGCCGAAAGCGGCAGGGCGCATGCCGTGCCGTCCGTTGGCCCGTAGACAACGACATTCCCCTAAGTCCCCTCCGGCTCGTCTGCCCGCGCCGGAGCCCGTCCGGTTGCTGAGAGTATGGTCGATATCGAAGATTCCCTGGCCCAATTGATTCACGGCACCGACGAGGTGCTGACCGTCGCGGCGCTGCGGCAGCGCCTGCAGTCCGGTCGGCCCCTGCGCGTCAAGGCGGGCTTCGATCCCACGGCGCCTGATCTGCATCTGGGCCACGCCGTGCTGCTGAACAAGCTGCGTCAATTTCAGCAGTTGGGCCATCATGTCCTGTTCCTGATCGGCGACTTCACCGGCATGATCGGAGATCCGACGGGCAAGAACGCGACGCGCAAGCCGCTGACCCGCGAAGAGGTGGCCGTCAACGCGGAGACTTATCGCGAGCAAGTGTTCCGGATTTTGGATCCGGAGCGCACCGAGGTGGTGCTCAACTCTTCGTGGCTTCAAGATCTTGGCGCGGAAGGGCTGATTCGCCTCGCCGCCGGGCATACGGTGGCTCGAATGCTGGAGCGCGACGACTTCTCCAAGCGTTACCGATCGCAACAGCCGATCGCGATCCACGAATTCCTGTACCCGCTGATCCAAGGCTACGACTCCGTTGCGCTGCGCGCGGACGTGGAGCTCGGCGGGACGGACCAGAAGTTCAACCTACTGGTGGGTCGGCAACTGCAGGAGGCCGCGGGGCAGCCGCCGCAGATCGTCATGACGCTGCCGATCCTCGAAGGTCTGGACGGCGTTCAGAAGATGTCGAAGTCCCTCGGCAACTACATCGCTATTGCGGATCCGCCACAGGAAATGTACGGCAAGCTGATGTCGGTGTCCGATGACCTGATGTGGCGCTACTTCGATCTGCTCAGTGCCCGCCCGATCACCGAGATCGCGGGTTTGAAAGCGTCGGTTGCGGAGGGCGCCAATCCGCGCGATGTGAAGTATCAGCTCGCCGACGAGTTGGTTGCCCGGTTCCACGGGACCTCCGAAGCAACACGGGCGCATGAAGCATTCGTCGCCAGATTCCGCCGCGGGCAAATCCCGGAAGACATCGACGAGCTCGTTATCGCTGCCGAGGGCGGTGACGGCGTCCCGATCGCTCAGTTGTTGAAGGCGGCGGCGCTCGTGTCGAGCACGTCGGAAGCGCTGCGCATGGTCGCCCAGGGCGCGGTCAAGATCGACGGAGAACGGCTCTCCGATCCCAAGCTGGTTTGCGGGACGGGGGAAGCCCACGTCTATCAGGTCGGCAAGCGCCGTTTCGCCCGCGTACGCGTGGAGCCGGCATAGGTCGGGCTCTCATAGGCCGGGGCTCTGGCGCGCAAACGCAAGGGCGCGCGGCCTGCCGCGGCGTCGGCGCCGCAGTGTGGTGGAGCTCCCCGTGATCACCACCCCGGCTCTCAAGTCGGCCCTCGGTAGAAAAACTTACCGGACAGGGTTGACAGGTCTCGAGGAAGGCGTAGAATTGTCTGTCTCGCTTCGGCGGGAATTGCAGATCTTTAAAAACTTGTTTAGTCAGCTTGTGTGGATGCTCCGTGACGGAGTCGCGACGTGAAAAGCGACTCGGCGAGCATCACAAGTGATGCCCTGTCGAGCTGAAGGATACGCCGCTTCGGTGGCGAAAAGAGATGAACTGAAGAGTTTGATCCTGGCTCAGATTGAACGCTGGCGGCATGCCTAACACATGCAAGTCGAACGCGAAAGCGCCTTCGGGCGTGAGTAGAGTGGCGGACGGGTGAGTAACGCGTGGGAATCTGCCCTGCAGTGGGGGACAACCCGAGGAAACTCGGGCTAATACCGCATACGTCTTACGAGAGAAAGGGGGCTTCGGCTCTCGCTGCAGGATGAGCCCGCGTCCGATTAGCTAGTTGGTGAGGTAATGGCTCACCAAGGCGACGATCGGTAGCTGGTCTGAGAGGATGATCAGCCACACTGGGACTGAGACACGGCCCAGACTCCTACGGGAGGCAGCAGTGGGGAATATTGGACAATGGGCGAAAGCCTGATCCAGCAATGCCGCGTGTGTGAAGAAGGCCTGCGGGTTGTAAAGCACTTTCAGTGGG
>JAIPFF010000008.1 GCA_021736785.1 Thiohalocapsa sp.
ACACCGTGCGCGGCGCGCACTCGAACGCCTCGCCAGCCTGCTCGTCGCTCCAATCGGCACCGCCCGCATCCACTTTCAGCAGCACATTGGCATGCTTGATCTTCTGCGCCGCCGCCCGCCCCTTGCTGACCAACGCACTTAGCTCGGCGCGCTCTTCCGGGGATAGCCGCACGATGTATTTCTTGCCCATCAAAGTGCCTCTTCACAGCCTGCACGAAGAGATACTCCTAAATGACTGTTTTTGCAACGTAGGCTGAAACGGCGTAGTAGTGCAGGCCCAGGTAGGTTCCCAGCGAAGACGCACGGGCTTCGGCCACCACTTGACCGTTCCAGTCCCGATCGAAGCGGTAGATCATGACCCGGTCATAGCCGGTCAGGGCCCGGACCACCGTCACCGCGCGGGCGAGCTTCCCGTCGAGATCGGGGGCCGCGCGGACCGTCTCGAACTGCAGCAGGGCGTGCCTGTACCAATCGGCGCTGAAGCAGTCGTCCTCGGCGGCGAGATCGGGCTCGATCTCCAGGATGACGAGGCCGTCCGATTCATGGAGATGACCGCAAAGCGCCTGCTCCGCTGTGGCCTGCAGCCGCGGTATCGTCGCCGGGCGGCTCGGCAACTGCCGCCAGCGCTCGCGCGCGTCGCGCACTTGGTGCGCCGGTGCGGTACCGAAAATCTCGGCAAACCCGCGGCCGAGCAATTGCGACGGCGCTCGGCCGAGCAAGCCGGCGCAGTTCTCGGAGGCCTGCGTGATGACGCCGGGGTCGCCGGCGAGCACCAACAGGGCGCCGTGCGCTTGGATTGCGCCGGGGATGTGTATCGGCTCCGTCGCGCACTGTTCGAGATCCGCGACGTCGGCCGCGATGTGCGGCGTTGGCTGCATGCTGCCTCCGGTTAAGGCAATGGGCCGGCAAGTCGAGCGGCGCAGACCGCGCGCTTGTCCCCGATCTGCCTGCATCTGCGCGGCGTCGGCGAGCGACCTATTACCATTTCAATAATGAGTGTAATGGATGCCGGCGAAAAGCGGCGAGGTGTCGTCATTATCATCGGGAATGACCGCCATATGGCCTGTCCCGACCGGGCTGGCGGAGCGGCGTGCAGCCGCCCGACGCGGGATCTCCGCGCGGTCTTGCCCTCCATCAGAACGCGGGTCGAAGTCGGCGCGGGCGGTTCAGCATGTGTTCAGCTGCCGGGTGCGAAGCTGACGCCTCCCGACAACCGAAGAACCTCTGGAAGTACAGCAATGAACAGACATGTTGCGGCAGTGATGATGCTGATCGGTTTGAGCACGGCACCGGCGATGGCGCAGGCCGAGCGGTTGCAGACCGCCATCGGCGGCGCCGTCGGCGGCGGTTTGGGCGCCCTCATCGGCAACGAGCTCGGCGGGCGCGGCGGTGCCATCCTGGGCGGTGCGCTGGGGGCGGCGGTGGCGAGCGCCATGACGACCGGCGGCGCCGACAATCGCGGTCCGCGCTATAGCGACCGCTGGCGGGACTTCGACTACTACGATGCCGTCGACGCCGATCGCCGGCGCTGGCGCTGAGTCGAAGGTCTGCCCGCAACCGGGCTTGCGCCGGCGGCCTCGCCGGCGCGGGCAATCGGCCGACGCCGGAATCGAATCCGGCGCCGGCACGGCGCGCAAGCCATCACGCTGTTGCCGCCCCGGAATAGCGCGCGCCGGTCGGGAAGCCGCAATCGCCGCCATCGCGCGTCGACGATCCGTCTCTTTCCACCCTCCGAGATCACCCGCAGTGCGGTCGCGCGCAAGCACCCTGCTTTCAACCGAGACCTTTGTGATTCGGTCGCGGTATCGCACACGCATGCACAGGCTCACGGCAACCGATCCGTCCTCGCGATGACCCTGTTCGTCGCTCGCCCGTGCATTTTTGTTGCCAGCGAGCGCATCGACCTTATACTCTGCTGCACTGCACAAAGTCAGCGAAGCGCGGACTCGGCGGGAACAGGGTACCCTCGGTATCGGGCGGGCGCAGGCACCGGATCCGCGCAGCGCGGGGAACCGGCGGCGGTGGCATGGAGTCCGTAACCGTTGAAGGGGCCGCGCCGCCGGACAGGACGCTGATATCTTGACCACGAGGAACAGAATGACAACGAACCGTCCCGTATTTCTGGAGGTCTGGCGCATTCGGCTGCCGATACCCGGTGTGGTGTCGATTCTGCATCGCGTCAGCGGCGTGTTGATGATCCTGGCGATCCCGGTCATGGCGGCCCTGCTCGCATCGGCGCTGTCCGGTCCGCAGGGCTTCGCCGCCGCCGCCGCGTTTCTCGCGCACCCGCTGGTGAAGCTCGCTCTGCTGCTGCTGGGCTGGGCGCTGCTGCACCACCTGTTTGCGGGCATCCGCTATCTGATCATCGATATGGGCTTCGGCGTCGACCGCCCGAGCGCGCGCAAGAGCGCCTGGACTGCTTTGAGCGCGGCACTGGTGGTCGCGGTCATCGGCGGGGGGGTGCTGCTGTGAGCTGGCGTGCTTCCGGTCTGAAGGCCTGGGTGGTGCAGCGCATCACCGCCGTCTATCTCGCCGTCTTCGGCGTCTATGTGCTGCTGCAATTCGTGCTCGCCGCGCCGGCCGACCATGATGCGCTCGTGGCCTGGGTCAGCCGTCCCTGGGTTGCGCTCGGTTTGCTGGTGTTCATCCCGGTACTGCTGGCCCATGCCTGGGTGGGTATCCGCGACGTCTTCATGGACTACGTCAAGTCAACCGGCCTGCGCCTGGCCGCGCTGTCGGCAACCGCGTTCGTCTTTCTTGCCTCCGGACTCTGGGCCGTGCAGGCGATCATCCTTGCCCGAATGGCCTGAGCGGATCGCTCGAGGGGACCATGCCGATACCACACAGAAGATTCGATGCCTTGATTTTGGGGGCCGGCGGCGCTGGCCTCAACGCCGCCCTGCGTCTGGCCTCCGCCGACCTGCGCGTGGCGGTTGTATCCAAAGTGTTTCCGACCCGTTCACACACCGTCGCCGCGCAAGGCGGTGTCAATGCAGCACTCGCCAATGTATTGCCGGACAACTGGCACTGGCACATGTTCGATACCGTCAAGGGCTCGGACTATCTTGGTGACCAGGACGCCATCGAGTACATGTGCCGCGAGGCTATCCCGACCGTCTACGAACTGGAGCACGCGGGCGTTCCGTTCTCCCGGCTCGACAACGGCAAAATCTACCAGCGGGCGTTCGGGGGGCAAAGCCAGGACTTCGGCGGCGACCAGGCCGCGCGCACCTGCGCTGCCGCCGACCGCACCGGACATGCGATTCTGCATACGCTTTACCAGCAGAACGTGCGCGCCCGCAGCCACTTCTTCGACGAGTATTTCGGAATCGACCTGATCCGCGACGACGAGGGTGTGGTCATCGGCGCCTTGGTGCTGGATATCGAAAGCGGCGAGCCGCTGGTCATCGAGTCCAAGGCGACGCTGATCGCGACCGGTGGCTACGGCCAGGTATTCCGTACCACGACCAACGCCTTCATCAACACCGGCGACGGCATGGCGATGGCGCTGCGCGCGGGCGTGCCGCTGCAGGACATGGAGTTCTACCAGTTCCATCCGACCGGCGTCGCCGGCAAGGGCATGCTGATCACCGAGGGGGCGCGCGGCGAAGGCGGCTTCCTGGTCAACGGTGACGGCGAGCGCTTCATGGAGCGTTATGCGCCCCGGGCGCTGGATTTGGCCAGCCGCGATGTCGTCGCCCGCTCGATGGTGACCGAGATCCGCGAGGGCCGCGGCGCGGGCCCGAACAAGGATCACGTGCTGCTGAAGCTCGACCATCTCGGCGCCGAGGTGGTGCACCAGCGCCTTCCGGGCATCACCGACATCTGCCGGGTGTTCCTCGGCATCGACCCGGCCAAGGATGCGATTCCGGTGTTCCCGACGGCCCACTACGCCATGGGCGGCATCCCCACCGATCCGCACGCGCGCGTCGTGGCGCCGGCGCGGCACGGCCCGGAAGAGGTGGTGCCGGGACTGTACGCCGCCGGCGAGTGTGCCTGTGTGTCTGTGCATGGCGCCAACCGGCTGGGCGGAAATTCGCTGCTGGATATCCTGGTGTTCGGGCGTGCGGCCGGCACCGACATCCTGCGCTTCGTGGCCGAGAATCCGAACCATCGCACCATGCGCGACGAGCACATCGAGCCCGCGCTCGCGCGCATGCAGCGCTGGGAGCGCAAAGGCGAGGGCGAGAGCGTGCACGCGGCGAAGGCCGATCTGCGCAAGCTGATGGAAGACCACTGCGGCGTGTTCCGCGAACGCGAGACCATGGCCGAAGGCGTCGACAAGCTCAAGGCCCTGCGCGATCGCATCGACGGCGTTCGGCTGCAGGACCACAGCAAGACCTTCAACACCGCCCGTATCGAGGCGCTCGAGCTCGACAACCTGATGGACGTCGGCATGGCCACGCTGATGTCGGCCCTGCACCGCGAAGAGAGCCGCGGCGCACATTCCCGCGTCGACTTCCCGCAGCGCGACGACGAGCAGTGGATGAAGCACAGCCTCTACTCGCGCGAGGACGACCGGATGGACTTCAAGCCGGTGCGCACCAAGCCGCTGACGGTGGAGTCTTTCCCGCCCAAGGCGCGCGTCTACTGAGTGCGTGCACCGCCCGGACGCCGGCCGTCGCCGCGTGCGGCGCGTTGACGCCAAACCAAGACCGACATCGAAACCGCCCATGAAAATCAGCGTTTACCGATATCACCCGGACACCGACGACAAGCCGAGGATGCAGACCTTCGAGGTGGAGGAGCGCCCCGGCATGATGCTGCGCGAGGCCCTGCTCGAGATCAAGGCGCAGGACGAGACCTTCGCCTTCCGCCACTCCTGCGGTGAGGGCGTCTGCGGCTCCGACGGCATGAACGTCAACGGCAAGAACTGCCTGGCCTGCGTCACGCCGGTTGCCGACCTGAAGCAACCCATTCAGGTGCGTCCGTTTCCGGGCCGCCCGGTAATTCGGGATCTGGTCGTGGATATGACCCAGTTCTACGAGCAGTACCGCAACGTGCAGCCCTATCTGGTGCGCAAGGATCCGCTGCCGGAGCAGGAGATTCCCCAGTCTCCGGCCGATCGGGACAAGCTCGATGGTCTTTACGAGTGTATCCTCTGCGGCTGCTGCTCCACCGCCTGTCCGTCCTTCTGGTGGAATCCCGAGAAGTTCCACGGCCCGGCGGCGCTGCTGCAGGCGTGGCGCTTCCTCGCCGACAGCCGCGATCAGGCCACCGACGAGCGCCTCGATGCCTTGGAAGGTCCTTACAAGCTGTTTCGCTGCCATACCATCATGAATTGCGTCGAGGTCTGCCCGAAGGGCCTCAATCCAACCAAAGCCATCGGCCACATCAAGGAATTGATGTTGCAGAAATCGATCTAGCCGGCCCGATGAGCGCGACCGACATCGAGCAGGATCCACAGCGGCTTCGCTGGCAGTGCCGGCGCGGCATGCTGGAGCTCGACCTATTGCTGAACGGATTTCTCGATGCCGGCTATTCGGACTTGTCCAAGCAGGGCCGCGGCGATTTCGTGCGCCTGCTGGCCTACCAGGATCAAATCATCTACGACTGGCTCATGGGCCAGTCGATCCCCGCCGATGCTGCGTTGCGCGATCTGGTCGGGCTGATTCGCGCCGCGATGAAGCGCTGATCGCGCCCGACGCTTTTGCATCCATCCGCCCGCGTTCGCGGGCGGTGCTGTTCCCGCTTTCTTGCCCCGCCGTCTGCCGTAGTGCGCACGATGCGCGCCTCGACTCCATTGGCCATGAGCCCGTTTTCGGCTGCGCACCATCAGTCCCACTACAAGGGTTTGCTTGAATTGCGCTATCTTCACCTTGCCGGCTTCAGGCCGGCATCTGCTTACCGAGTCGTGGTCAGCCGGAGCTGCAATGGATCGCAAAAGCAAGCAACGTTGCCGGTCGGGCGCCGGTGAATCCAACCCGGCGTCGGGTTCCGCGGGCGCATTGTTCGACCGCGCCCGGGCGATGCAGATTGCCGGCGTCGGCGTCTGGTCTTGGGATCTCGCGACCGATGTCGTTCATTGGTCCGGTGAAATGGAGCGCCTCTGGGGGTTTGCGCCCGGCACCTTCGACGGCAGCTTCGAGCAGGTCGCTGCCCGCATTCACCCGCAGGATATCGAAGCCTGGCGCGAGAGCGTACGCGCGTGTATCGAGGAAGGCAGCCCGCAGCGCATGGAACTGCGGCTCGTCCATCCGCAAGGCGACACACGCTGGGTCGACGTGCGCGGAGCCGCCGATTACGACGAGCACGGGCAAGTGGTGTCCATGCTCGGCACCGCGGTCGACATTACCGTAGAGGCGCAGCGGCGTGCCGAGCTGCAACGCAGCGAGCTACGGCTTCAGGCGGCGGAGCGCATCGGTGGGATCGGCAGCTGGGAATGCGACCTGCCTAGCGGGCGAATGCAGTGGTCGCCGGGCATGTACCGGCTGTGCGAATGCGATTCCGCGGCCGTCGACGCCGGTTTCGATGCATTGATCGCGCGGGTCCACCCCGCGGACCGCGAGCGGGTTCGAACCTATTTCGATGCGTCTCTGCGAGACGGCGGCGGCCATACCATCGACTACCGGCTGAGGATGGACGACGGCCGCGTCAAATGGATGAACGAGCGGGCCGAGATCATCCACCGCCTCAACGGGCGCGCGCTGCGGGCGGCCGGCACGCTGCAGGATATTACGGCGCGCAAGCAATCCGAGCTCGTCCAGCTTCGCCGCAATCGTCTCTACGCGATGCTCAGTGAGTCGAACCAGGCCATCGTGCGCGCGCGCGACGAGCAGGCGCTGTTCGACGCCGTCTGCCGATTCGTCGTCGCGCCGGGCGGTTTCGGCATGGCCTGTATTGCGCTCAGCGACGCGGGCGGCGTCTTGCATGCAGAGTCGGTATGGCGCGCAAGCAACGCAGAGCCCGACCGGGATCCGCTGGCCGATCCGATTCTGGCGAGTATCGCTCGACGCGCCTATGTCAGCGAATGTGCACAGGTGTCGGTGTCGGACGACGCCCGTGACGGTGACAGCTCCAACGGAGCACGGGCGGACGAGTCGCGAATCGCGGTGGCATTCCCCGTGCAGCAAAGCGAACGGGTGATCGGTACCCTTATGGTCCAGACCGAGCCCGGGGAAGACTGCTCGCGGGTGGAGCAGCGCTTGCTGCAGGAGATCGCCCTGGATTTGTCCTTCGCGCTGGAGAAACTGCGCCAGTCGAGGGCACTGCGCGATAGCGAGGAAAAGTATCGACTGCTGGTCGAGAATCAGACCGACCTGGTCGTGAAGGTGGACGCCGAGGGACGTTTCGAATTCGCGAGCCCGTCATACTGCCGTATGTTCGGCAAGCGCGAACGCGAATTGCTCGGCCGGCGTTTTATGCCTTTGGTTCACGAAGATGACCGCGCGACCACCAATGCGGCCATGCAGCGGCTGATGCGCCCTCCGCACCGCGCCTACTTGGAGCAGCGCGCCAAGACCATTCACGGATGGCGCTGGCTCGGCTGGTCCGATACGGCCGTGTTGGATGAGCAAGGCATGATCACCTCGATTATCGGCGTCGGCCGCGATATCCACCGGCGCAAGCGCGCCGAAGCGGCTCTGTCGAGGAGCGAGGCCCATTTCCGCGAGTTGGTCGAGAACATGAACGAGGGCGTCGTCGTCTATGAGGCCGTGGATAACGGTGACGACTTCGTCGTTCGTAATATGAATCCCGCGGCCTTGCACTACATCGGTGACCGGCCGCGACGACAAGTCATCGGCAGCCGCCTGCGAAAGCTGTTCCCGGCGGTTGACTCCACCGGCTTGCTGGCCACCATGCAGCGGGTCTGGACCACAGGCGTGCCCGAGCGGCTTCCGTCATCGCATTATGTCGGCGCCGGGCTGGACCTTTGGCTGTCGAGCTTCATCTATCGTTTGAGCAGCGGGCGCCTGGTCGGCATTTTTCGGGATATGACCGAGCAGCGCCGTGCGGAGCGGGAACTGCGTATCGCGGCCGCGGCCTTCCAGGCGCAGGAGGGGATCATCATCACCGATGCCGACGCCAACATCGAGCGCGTGAATGCAGCATTCACGCGCATCACCGGTTATACGCCCGCCGAGGTCGAAGGACGCAATCCCAATGTGCTGAAGTCCGGCCGCCACCCGAAGAACTTCTACGTCGACATGTGGCAGCGTATCCGGGAAGAAGGCTATTGGGAGGGCGAGATCTGGAATAAATGCAAGGACGGCGGTTTGGTACTGGAGTGGCTGACCATCAGCGCAGTCAAGGACGAGGAAGCCGCCACCACCCACTACGTCGGCTCGTTCGTGGACATTACCGAGCGCAAACGCTCCGAGGATCGGATCCACGAGCTGGCCTTTTTCGATTCGCTGACCGGACTCGCCAATCGTCGTCTGCTGCGCGAGCGGCTCGGGCATGCCATGAGCAACGGCGAGCGGGGCGGACAAGTGGGCGCGGTGCTGATGCTCGATCTCGATCATTTCAAGAATCTCAACGACACCCGCGGACACGATGCCGGTGATGCGCTGCTCGTGGAAGTCGCGCGGCGCCTCGATCGCTGTGTGCGCCAGTCCGATACCGTCGCCCGCCTCGGAGGCGATGAGTTCGTGGTGCTGCTGGAGGATCTGGGCACCGATTTATCGCAGGCGTCCCACGCGGCCGATCTGGTGGCGGAGAAGATTCGCCGTGTCGCCCGCAAAGACTACGACCTGCCGGGCGTCAAAGACTTCCACGCGACCTGCAGTGTCGGCGTCACCCTGTATCGCGGTTTGGACGACTCCGTCGAAGACGTGCTCAAACAGGCCGATGTGGCCCTCTACGAAGCCAAGCGCGCCGGGCGTGACGCGGTGCGTTTTTTCAATGCGCAGATGCAGCAGGCCGTGGAGCACCGCGCGCGGCTGGAATCGGCCTTGCATCGCGCATTGGCCAACGGCGAGCTCGCGCTCTGCTATCAGCCTCAGGTGCGCGCGGACGGCAGCGTCAACAGCGTCGAGGCCCTGCTGCGGTGGCATACGCCCAAATCCGGGCAAATTTCCCCGGGCAGCTTCATCCCGGTGGCCGAGGAGACCGGGCTGATCGTCCCGATCGGGCGCTGGGTGATGCATACGGTTTGTGCACAGCTGCAGCGCTGGCAGAAGGATCCGGCGATGCGCGGCTTGAGCATTTCGCTGAATGTATCGGCCAGGCAGTTTCGGCAGGCCGACTTCGTCGAGCAGGTATTGGAGGCCATCGACGATACCGGCATCGATCCGGCGCGGGTCTGCCTGGAACTGACCGAGAGCGTCGTGCTGCAGGGGCTGGACGAAGTGATAGCGCGCATTCGGCGCCTCAAGAGCTACGGCATTGCCTTTTCACTCGACGACTTCGGTACCGGCTACTCGTCGCTGTCCTATTTGAAACGTCTGCCGCTCGACGAGGTCAAGATCGATACCTCGTTCGTGCAGGACGTGCCCGGCGACATGAACGATTCGGCTATCGTTCGCACGATTCTCGCGATGGGTCGCTCGCTGCGCATCAAAGTCATCGCCGAAGGCGTCGAAACCGAACAGCAACGGGACTTTCTTGCGCAGAACGGCTGCGATGCCTATCAGGGCTATCTATTTGCCAAGCCGATGAACATCGATGAGCTCGAGCACTGGCTCAAGGTGCGCTGATACTGCCCCGCGCGGCGTCGCTGCAGGGGACGCCCGCAGTTGGCGCGATCGGGGCGAGCGGCGCGGCCGTCGTCGCCCGAGCTATCGCCGCCGTCGCGATCGGCTCCGTGGTTCCGCCGGCAACCGGCGGATCTTTTGCCCATCCGGCGCGCGTCCAGGTCGGCATCCGGGTCCGCATCCGGGTGCGCATCCGGGGGCACATCCGGGGGCACATCCGGGCGCGCGCCCGTGCGTCGGCGATCGCGGCGTTGCCGGGGCGTGCGTACCGGTATGATCGAACTGCAGCAACTCGCGCTGGGGCCCACCCTGTTGATCTTCGCCGCCAGCGCGTTGGTCATCGCCCTGGTCGGCTCGCGGCTGACGCGCATCGCCGACCGCCTGGCGGACGTCACGGGGCTCGGCGAGGCCGTCTTCGGTGCGGTCCTGCTCGGCATCAGCACCTCGATTCCGGGCATCGCGGCATCCGTTACCACCGCGGCGGCCGGGCGGGCGGACCTGGCCGTGGGCAACGCGGTGGGCGGCATCGCGGTGCAGACGGCATTTCTGGTCGTTGCCGATATGGTCTACCGCCGGGCGAATCTCGAGCATGCGGCGGCGTCGGTGCCGAACATGATCAACGCGGGTTTGCTGTGCGTGTTGCTGTCGCTGCCGCTGATGGCCGCGACCGCGCCGGCGGTGACGGTGTTCCATATCCACCCGGTGTCTGTGCTCCTGCTCGCCGTCTATCTCTTCGGTCTTCGGCTGGCCGCCCGCAGCCGGGATGCGCCGGGCTGGAAGCCCGTCAATACCGGCGACACCCTGGTCGATCAGCCGGCGGAGGAGCCGGCGGCAGGCACCGGTGTGCCGCGGCTATGGCTTGCCTTCATCGTCAGTGTCGCAGTCATCGGTGTCGCCGGCTGGCTGGTCGGCATCTCCGGGATCGCGTTGGTGCGCCATACCGGCTTGTCCGAGACGCTGGTCGGCGCCTTGTTCACCTCGGTGGCCACATCGCTACCGGAACTGGCCACGGTCATTGCCGCCGTGCGTCAGGGGGCGCTGACGCTGGCGGTCGGCGGGATTATCGGCGGCAACACCTTCGACGTGCTGTTTCTGTCCTTCTCCGATGCCGCCTACCGCGAGGGCTCCATCTACCACGCCATCGGCCCGCAGCCGCTGTTCATCATCAGTCTGACGATTCTCCTGACCGCCATCCTGATTGTCGGCCTGCTATGGCGCGAGCGCCGCGGCGTCGGCAATATCGGCTTCGAGAGCGTCGCGGTGCTGCTGTTCTACTTGCTGGGGATGGCGACGCTGGTGTTCTGGGGCAACGGCGGCGCGCCGATCTGACTGCCCCGACGCTAGCCCGACGCCACCCCCGCCGACGCCGGCAATGCCCGGCGCCGACGGCCAGCGCCGCGGTATGCGAAGCGGGTGTCCCGGTGCCCCTCGGCTCGCTTTTTGCTTCTGGTCCCATGAACGTTTGGCCCCGTGAACGCCCGCGCGCCGCGGCCGAGTCCAGCCGCGACGCTGGGCCGCGAGACGAGTCCGGCACGGGAGCGCCCGTGGCGCGGATGGCGGCGCGCTGGCGCCGGGTGCGGGCCCACGGGCGCGCACGACGCACATCTGCACCGGGACGCTGGGACGGGAATCGGCCCATGCTTCGGTGTCCCTCGTTCATTTCGGGCGTCGCGGTGCCTCGGCCCTGATACCGCATCTCGACGCGACCACCCGCTTTCGTCATAGGGGAGGGCAACAGCATGGCCGGGCAAGACCGCGCTATCTCCGATTCGAGCAGTGCCGCCGAGAACGGCGGTCCGTTCGCCCGCGGCGTCAGACTCGGGCGTATCGCCGGCGTGCTCGTGCGTCTCGACTGGAGCCTGCTGATCATCTTTTTCTTGATCGCGACAACGCTGGCGGCGGGGCTGCTGCCTTCCTGGCACCCCGAATGGAGCACCGCCACGCTGATCGCAACGGCGGCGGCAGCGGCCGTGCTGTTTCTGGCCAGCGTCCTCGCACATGAGCTCGCCCATGCCGTCATGGGCCGCAGGCTCGGCGTGCCCATCGAGCAGATCACGCTGTTCGTCTTCGGCGGCATGGCTCATATGTCCGCCGAGCCGCCGACGTGGCGCTCCGAGCTCGCGATCGCCTTGGCCGGGCCCTTGGTGAGCCTGGCCATCGGCTTCTCCTGTCTATTTCTCGCGGGACTGGTGAGCGGCCCCATGGAAGTGGATCCCGACAATCCGATAGAGGTGGTCAGGCAGCTCGGACCGGTGGCGACGGTGCTGTTCTGGCTCGGGCCGGTCAACATCATCCTCGGCATCTTCAATATGGTTCCCGGTTTCCCCCTCGACGGCGGGCGGGTGTTGCGCGCCATCCTCTGGGGGCTGACGTCGGACTTCGCCCGGGCGACCCGGATCGCCGCCGCGGCGGGCCAGTTCTTCGCCTGGCTGTTGATCGCAAGCGGCTTTTTGATGATCCTCGGCGTGCAGGTGCCGGTCTTCGGCAGCGGTGCGCTGGCCGGCCTTTGGATCGCGTTGATCGGCTGGTTTTTGAACAACGCCGCGACCATGGGCTGGCGCCGGGTGCAGGTGCAGCAAACCCTCGGCGATGTCCCGGTGAGCGACGTGATGCACCGCGATTTCGGTACCGTGGAAGCCTCGGAATCGGTACAGGCGCTGATCGACGATCATTTCATGGGCAGCAGCCAGCGAGCATTTCCGGTCATCGACGCGGGACGTTTGGCGGGGCTCGTCTGTCTAGCCGACGTTCGTCAGGTGCATCGCAACCGGCGGACGCAGACCCGCGTCGGGGAGATCATGACGCCGGTGGACGAATTGCGTCTTTTGGCGCCGGACGATGCCGCAAGCGATGCACTGAGCGGCCTGGCCGAGCGCGGCGTGAACCAGTTCCCGGTGGTGGAGTCGGGCCGTTTGCTGGGTCTGATCACGCGCGAGGACATCCTGCGCTGGATCGCCCTGCGCCGAGACGAGGGCGGGGAGCCTTGATCCGTGCGCCGAGCGCCTGCCGGAGCGAAGCCGACCGCCGTCGACACAGACGCCCGTGCGCTGCCCCGAACCAATCCGCAGTTTTTCGGTCAACTTCGAAACAAGCTAAGAGGCGCTTTATGAACATCGCCGCAGAACGCCCGGCGCGCAACGGTCCGGGATGGTCACCGGGCGCGATCCCGGACGCGGTCAGGCCGGATTTTCCGATACTCGGCGAGCAGGTCCGCGGTCTGCCGCTGGTCTATTTCGACAATGCCGCGACCTCGCAAAAGCCGCGCGCAGTCATCGATGCCGTGGCGGACTTTTACCGGCACGACTGTGCCAACGTGCATCGGGCGGTGCACACGCTGGCGGAGCGCGCGACACTGGCCTACGAGGCGGCCCGCGAGCGCGTGCGCGGCTTCGTCAATGCCGCGTCGGCGAATGAGATCGTCTTTTTGCGCGGCACCACCGAGTCCATCAACCTGCTCGCGCACGGGCTCGGGCGCGACTGGCAAGCCGGCGACCGGGTCGTGCTGACGGCGATGGAGCATCACGCCAATATCGTCCCCTGGCAGTTGCTGCGTGAGCGCACCGGCATCGAGATCGCGGTCCTGCCGGTCACCGAGCGCGGCGAGCTGGTCCTCGAGGCATTGCCGGACCTGCTCGACGAGCGTACCCGGCTGGTCGCGGTGACCCATGTCTCGAACGTGCTGGGCACGATTAATCCCATCGCCGAGATCACGCGTCTCGCCCACGCGCACGGGGTTCCGGTGCTGGTGGACGGGGCGCAGGCCGTGCCCCACATGCGGGTGGACGTGCAGGCAATGGATTGCGACTTCTACTGCTTTTCGGGCCACAAGATGTTCGGGCCCACCGGCATCGGTGCGCTCTACGGCAAGGCGGATCTGCTCGCCGCGCTGCCGCCCTGGCAGGGTGGCGGCGAAATGATCACCCGCGTCACCTTCGAGCGCACCCGCTACGCCGCCCCGCCGCAGCGCTTCGAGGCGGGCACCCAGCACGCGGCCGGCGCGATCGGTCTGGCCGCGGCCATCGATTATCTGTCGACGCTCGATATGGCGGCGGCCGCCGCCCATGAGCAGGCGCTGCTGGCGCGGGCGACTGAAGGGATGCAGGCGTTGGGCGGGGTGCGTATCTTCGGCCAGGCGCCGCACAAGGCGCCGGTGATTTCTTTCTTGGTGGAGGGCGTGCATGCCCACGACCTGGGCACATTGCTCGATCGCAAGGGAGTCGCCGTTCGCACCGGCCACCACTGCGCGATGCCGTTGATGGATTTCTACGGCGTGCCGGCGACCACACGGGCGTCGATGGCCTTCTACAACACCCTCGACGAAGTGGACCGTCTGATCGAGGCGATTGCTTACGCGCGCGAGGTGCTGCAATGAGCGACGAGATGGAAGACCTTTATCAGGAGGTGATCCTGGATCACAACCGCCGGCCGGCAAACTTCCGTCCGATGCCCGACGCGAATCGCACCATCGAAGCCGATAACCCGCTGTGCGGCGATCGGCTGGAACTGTTTTTGCGCGTCGAAGGCGACAGAATCGAGGACGTCAGCTTTCTCGGAAGCGGCTGCGCCATTTCCGTCGCCTCGGCGTCGATGCTGACCGAGCATCTCAAGGGCGCCACGGTGGCCGACGCCGAGGCCCTGTTCGCCGCGGTGCATGCGGTGCTCACGGACGAGAAGGCGACGGTGGACGAAGAGCGGCTGGGTAATCTGATGGCCCTGTCCGGCGTGCGCCGCTACCCGATGCGGGTCAAGTGCGCAACGCTGAGCTGGCATGCGCTGAAGGCAGCCCTGGCTTCGCGTCGGCCCGACCCGGTGACCACCGAATAAGCCGCGGCGGACGATGGCGGCGGGCGGTGCGTCGGTGCGGCTTTGGCTGCAGGCGCGATGTCGGGCACTCCCAGCTGCGGCCGCCGCCGGGAGTCAAACTCGCGTCAGCCGGGGTGCATTTCTCCGCCGCGCATCTCTTCGCCGCGCATCGGTGTGGACGGATGCCCGAACAAATAGCCCTGCGCCCAATCGATGCCGAGATCCATTAGCCGGTCGGCGGTGTCGGCGTCCTCGACCTGCTTGGCGATCGTCGTGACGCCGAGCTCGTGAGCGCTGGCCAGAATTGCCGTCAGAATGCTGCGGGCGCGCGACGATTCGCCGGCCAGTTTGATCAGCGTCCCGTCGATTTCCATGAAGCCGATCGGCAGCCGCGTCACGAACCGCAACGACGACGCCTCGCCGCCGAAACCGCCGACGGCGAGCCGGCAGCCGAGATCGAGCAGCGGCGACAGCGCATCGGTGATCTGCGATGCCCCGGCGGCGATCTGGCGCTCGCTGATGGTCAGCACCAGCGGGTTCGGGCGGTTCGGCGCCAGCGTGGTCTGCTTTAGCTGCTCGGCCAGTTCTTCGATGGTCTTGGCATGACGCAGCAGGTCGCCCGACAAATGGATAAATTCGATCGGCGCACTGGTGCCCGCCACCGGCTTGCCGCGTTGCTCGAAGCGAAACAGCGCGGAGCGAAACAGCATACGGTCGATGCGGTGGAGCAGGCCGAGCTGCTGCGCGACGTCGATAAACGACGCGGCCGTCAGCACTTGGCCGTCTGCGTCGATGATGCGCGCCAGCGCCTCCTCGCCGACGACGGTTCGCCCCTTGAGCTCGACGATGGGCTGAAATGCAGGCAGGATGCCGGCGGTACGCAGCGCGTCCTGCACCAGCACCGCCATCGAGACCGCGTGCGCGCCGCTATGAGTGCCGTTGTAGCAGATGCGGTCGCGCCCGCCGGTCTTGGCCCGGTAAAGCGCGCCGTCGGCACGGTCGAGCACATCGTCGGGGCCGCCGTCGGCGGGCAGGCGGACCGCCATGCCGCCGCTCATGGTGACGTGTATGTCTTTGTCTTCGAAGCCGATCGGCTGTTCGGACACCTCGCTGCGCAGGCGCTCCAGCGTGACCAGGGATTGTGCCTCGGTTGCGCCCGGCAGCACCACCACGAACTCCTCGCCGCCCCAGCGCCCGACCCAATCCGCCTGGCGCACGCAGTCGCGCAGCCGTTTGGCGATCTTCACCAGCACGCGATCGCCGGCGGCATGGCCGTAGGTGTCGTTGACCTGCTTGAAGAAGTCCAAGTCGAGCATCGCGAGGCAGTACGGGTCGCCCGAACGCGCGGAGGCCGCATGGATGCGCTTGACGGTCTGCCAGATACCGCGCCGGTTCAGTAGGCCGGTCAGGTCGTCGTGGTCAACCAGGTATTCGAGCTTCAGCTCGGCCGCCTTGCGCCGGGTCACATCGAGGTGCGTGCCGGCGGTGCGGGTCGGATTGCCGGCCGCGTCGCGATGGAAGACCTGGGCGCGATCCATGATCCATACCCAATGGCCTTGCCGGTGGCGCATCCGGTACTCGGCCTCGAAACGGTCGGTTTCGCCGTTGAAGATCAGACGAACACGCGTCTCGACATCCTCGCGGTCGTTGGGGTGTACCAGCGACAGCCAGCGCTCGAAGTCCAGGCCCAGCTCCCCGGGCGCATAACCGAGCATGGCCAGATAGCGCTCGTCCGCGGAAATCCGGCCTTCCGGCAATTCCGCCGAATACAGCCCGATCTCGCCGCCCTCGAGCGCGATACGCAGTCGCTCGTTGGCCTCGATGGCGGCATCTTCCGCGCGCTTGCGCTCGGTAATGTCGCGGCCCACGCCGATGATGGCGATGACCTGCCCGGTATGATCGAGCATCGCGGAGCCCGACCAGTCGAGCCAGCGCCAGCCGGCCTCGGTCAGCGCGCGATGCTCGCAGTGGCAGGCGAACGGCGAGCGCAGGACCGTCTCCAAGGACGCCGCCGTCTTTGCCGCATCGTCCTGGTGCACGATCGGGCTGAAGGTCGGCGCGTCGAGCGTGTCGCGGTAACAGCTGCCGAAGGTCCGGATATAGCTCGGGCTCGCGAACAGGACGCGGCCCTGTCTGTCCAGCTTGACCACGAGATCGTTGAGGTGATCGACCAGCAGGCGATATTCCGCTTCGCTGCGGCGCAGCGCTTCTTCCGCCGCTTTCAGATCGGTGACGTCCTGACTGGTGACCAGCACTTCGACGATGTTCTCGGCCGCGTCGCGCAGTGCCACACCGCGCAGGCTCAAATGACGCATGGAGCCATCGTGGCGACAAATGCGCACCAGCATGTCGAACGGGGTGCCGTCGGCCGCGCAACCCTGCACCGCGGCATCCAGGTGCGGCCAATCCTCTTTGTGCACGAATCGCGAGTGATCGGAATAGCGCGGCGGTCCTCGTGCCGGGTCGAGATCGAAGATCTCGAACATCTGCGACGACCATTCCGCGCTGTCGGCGGCGGGGTCGATACGCCAGCAGCCGAGCTTGGCGACGGTCTGGGCTGCCTCCAAGGTGTGATTGAGCCGGTTGAGCTCGGCCAGCCGAACGGCGTGGTCGGTCATATCACGGACAAACATGCACAGGTGCACGATGCCGCCCACGCCGACAGGAACCATGTGCAGATCGACCGGCAGCAGACGGCCATCGGACTTGCGATGGCGTGAGGTCGTGCGTGTCGCGCGGGTCCCGAGCAATTCCGGACCCTGCTGTTGCCAGCGCTCATCGGTCCAGTCAGGATCGATGTCCGAAAGCCGCATACGCAGCAACTCCTCGGACGTGAAGCCGATGGAGCGGCATGCCGCATCGTTGATGTACGCGACGCTCCCGTCGGGCCGGATCAAATAGACAGGATCCGGCGCCGACTCCAGCGTTGCCACGGCGAGGTCTATGCTTCCGGCATTCTCGTGCTTCCCAGCGGCCGTCGTTTCGCCTTCTGCGGCGCGACCGTCGCTGCGGCCGTTCACGTGGGCTCTCGTGTTGCGCGTCTGTTGTTCATTGGGGTTGTTGTTATTTATCGGAAACATCCGTAGGGCCAAGTTTCTCATCATCAATCCGGCCGCACCAGGGATAACCCCAATCTTTTTCCGCGGGGTGTTGACGGCAGACAGCCGGCATGAACATGGGCTCGATGAGCGCCGCGCGCCGATCTGTGCCTACTGCCGGCGGCTGCACGTCCATCTTGCTGCGGAAAGCAGCGCGCCGTGATCGGGCCCCGGCGGGCGGCAGTGACGGAAATCCCCTAACTCGAGATGCCTGCGGAGCATCGGGCGAAGAATCGGCCAGAGCGTTGGGCCGAGCGTCGGGCGCAGAGGGGCATCCTTGCCGGCGGCCGTGCCCGTATCTCTGCGCTCGACTTCGCCGGCAGGATGTGCCGGCCGCGGGCGGGCGGGCGCCGCCCGCGGCGGCTCGGACGGGGGCTAGAAGGCGACGGAGCCCAACACATGAACCACACCGTTGCCTGCGACCAGGTTGCTCTTGACGATCTCGGCGTCGCCGAAGCTCAAATGGCCTTTTTCCCCGAGCCGGACTTGCTTGCCGTCCAAGGTTTCGATGCTGTCCATCTGCAGCAGATCGGTGGCGCCGTAGCGGCCATGCGCGACGTGACTGCCGAGCAGATTCGATAGCGCTGCCGGATCATCCAGCAGCTGTTTCAGGCGCCGCCGCTCGACTTGGTCGAAGGCCGCATCGCCGGGGGCGAACACGGTAAACGGCCCGGATTCTCTCAGCACGTCGTCCATGCCGACAGTTTCCGCCGCGCGGCGGAAATTGTCGAAGACACCGCTCGAGGTCACGTCCATGACCGTGCTGTCCGCTGCCTCGCCGGCGACTTCGGGGAGCTCGTAGCGGCCGTAGCGATCCGCCGGCTCCATGTTCTCGGCGCCGGCGTTGGCGCGCTCGCGTGTCTCTTCGTCGGCGAACTTGCTGCCCAGGGTCAGGGCCGCCAAAGGACCGAGCGCCAACACCAACAGGATCGCAATGGTGAGACGTTGTTGCTTGAATAGGGATTGTTTCTCCATGGTTTCGCTCCTCCCGCCGGATCGGCGGGTCTGATTGCGGGGCGGAGCATTGCGAGGCCCGCCCCGTTGTCCAGACTCTGTAGTCGAAAGCCGCTCATGCAACCGCGGTCTTCCAATGGCGAATGCGCTCTTGGACCGCCCCCGCCCGGCGTTCGTGCCGATTCGGGTCTTTTGCGCCGAACGCCGGGGGATTTGCCCCGACGCGTTGCGCCGCCGGGACCATGCTGCACGGCGGTGCGTGCGCAACGCAGCGGCGGCGTGCAGCCCGGCAATGCGTGATCCGGGCAGCGTTCGGGCCGTGGTGCGGCACTTGCACGCGACCATTGCGATAGAGTCGCACGGTCTGCCGAGCGGACCGCCGCGAAGACCATCGGATTCGGGAGCCATCGCTATGCACAGCCAAATCAGCAATATCCCCGCGCTTTTGGACGAGCGGGGCTTTATCGTCGACCCGGAGGTCTGGTCTCGGGATCTTGCCCTCGCCATTGCCGCGGAGTTGGGAGTATCGGAACTGACCGAGCAGCACTGGGAGATTGTCGACTCGTTACGCGGGCGCTATTACGCCACGGGCAATTTGCCCGTACAGCACACCCTGTGCAGAGAGCTCGACATGCAAGACCATTGCATCGTCGAGCTGTTCCACGGTCTGATCCAAGCCTGGAAAATTGCCGGTCTGCCGGATCCCGGGGAAGAGGCGCGCAGCTACATGCAGGACATGAGCGAGCCGCCGGCGCAGGGCAGAGCGTCTCAGGCGCCGATCAAGGACTGATCGCGCTGCCATGGCCGACGACGCACTTCCCGCGGCAGCATCTTCCGAGGGCCTTGCGCTCGAGCCCGGGCGCAATTGTTGGCGCGTTGCGCATGCGGCCAGGGTCGGCGTCGCCGTCGACGGCGAGTGCTATTTCGCCGCGGCTCGCCGCTCGATGATTGCCGCCCGGCGCTGGATCGCCATCGCCGCCTGGGATATCCACAGCCGAATCGGCCTGGATCGAAGCGAGGATCCCGGCGACGGCCTGCCGCGCGCGCTGGGCGAGCTGCTCGTGGCGCTGCTCGAGCGGCGCGAGGAGTTGGAGGTCTTCATCCTGCTCTGGGATTATGCGTCGATCTATGCGTTGGAGCGCGAGCCGCTGTTCTTCGGCGACGGGCCCTGGGACGGGCATCCGCGGCTGCATTTCGTCAAGGACGACGCCCATCCGGTGGCGGCCAGCCAGCACCAGAAATTGGTGCTCGTCGACGGCAAGGTCGCCTGGTGCGGCGGCTTCGATCTCAGCAAATGGCGCTGGGATACCAATGCCCACCGCGCGCAAGAGCCGCGCCGCCGCGATCCCGACGGCGATCTTTATCCACCCTTTCACGACATTCAGCTGCTGGTGGACGACGAGGCCGCGGCGGCGCTGACGGATCTGTTTCGCGAGCGCTGGCAGCGTGCTGCAGGGGCACCGCCGGAGCTGCCCGCGGTGGCCGGCGGCGCGGCGCAGGACGACGGCGACCCTTGGCCGGCCGGGATGGAGGTCGTGTTCCGGGATCGGCCGGTCGCGATCGCCCGCACGCTGCCGGAGATCTCCGGACGCGCCGAAGTCCGCGAATCCGAGCACATGGCGCTGGATCTCATCGACGGGGCGCGGTCGCTGCTGTACCTGCAGAATCAGTATCTGACCTCGCGCACGGTGCGCGATGCGTTGTGCCGGGCGCTGCGCCGCGCCGACGGGCCCGAGATCGTCATCATCGTCCCGCGCGAGACGGGACATTGGCTTGAGCAGCACACGATGGACATCCTGCGCGCGCGCGTGATGTCGGCGCTGCGCGACAGCGACGAGCGGGATCGACTGCGTATCTACTATCCCGACGTCCGCGGCCTTCGGCGAGGCTGCCTGATGGTGCACTCCAAGCTGATGATCGCCGACGATCGGGTGCTGCGTGTCGGCTCGTCGAATCTGAGCAATCGCTCGATGGGCCTCGATAGTGAATGCGACCTTTGTATCGTCGCCCGCGACGACAGCGATCGCGATGCCATTACCGCGCTGCGCCGGCGGCTGCTGGCGATGTTTTTGTCGGTGGACCCCGATGCCGTTGCCGACGCCGAGATGCGCACGCCGAACGGCGATAGCGGCACCATCGAGGCCATCGAGGCCCTGAAGGCGGGGCGCGAGGCGGGCTCCGGCGACGACGGTCCGCCGCTGACGCTGACGGTGCTCGGCGCAGAGGTCGATCCGGAGTGGGACCGCCAACTGCCGGACGAGCGGCTGATCGATCCCGACCGCCCCCTCGGGCCCGACCTTTTAGCCGATGTCGTCATCGGCGGCGCGGATCAAACGCCCGATCTGCGCCGTCGCCTGTTGATCGGCGCCTCGGTGCTGGTCCTGTTCCTGTTGCTGGCCGCGGCTTGGCGCTGGACGCCGCTGGGTGACTGGCTGCGGCCGAATGCGCTCGCGGCCGCCGTGTCCGAGCTGAGCGAGGCCGCGTGGGGGCCGCCATTGTTGATTGTCGGATTCATCGCGGCCAGTCTGGTGGCGGTGCCGGTGACCTTGTTGATCCTGGTCTCGGCACTTGTCTTCGGCCCGCTGACGGGCTCGGTGGTCGCCCTGGTCGGCTCCACTTTGTCCGCCATTGCGGGTTACGGCATCGGTTGGTACAGCGGGCGGCGCGCGGTGCAGCAGATGGCGGGAAGCCGGCTCGAGGGGCTGAGCCGGCGCATCGCCCGGCACGGCATCCTGACCATGGTCACCGTACGCATCGTGCCGGTCGCGCCTTTCGCCGTGCTTAACCTCTTCGCCGGCGCCTCCCATGTCAGCTTGCGCGATTTCATCATCGGCACCGTTGTCGGCATGACCCCGGGCATCCTAGCCATCTCGGTGTTCGCCGAAGGACTACTGTCGCTGGCGGGCCGTGCCGATATGCGCGCGGTTGGCTTGGTGATCGCGGGGCTCTTGGCGATCGGCGGGCTGCTGTGGCTCGGCCAGCGCTTGATGAAGACCGGTGAATGACGGCGAGCGGCGCATCGTTGCCGCGACCTACAATATCCATCGCTGTGTGGGCGCCGACAGGCGCGGTGATGTGGAGCGGATCGCCGGCGTGATTCTGGCGCTCGACGCCGATGTGCTCGCCCTTCAGGAAGTGGAGACGGCGCACGCGCCGTCCTCGCAATGCCTACTGCGCAGCCTGCGCCAGCACGGCTATGTGTCCATTGCGGGTCCGACGCTGACCAACGAGCGCCATCACTACGGCAACGTTCTGCTCTGCCGCCTGCGGGTGCTGGCGATCGAGCGATTGGACATCAGTCGTCCGGGGCGAGAGCCGCGCGGGCTCGTTGCGGCGCGCTTGGCCGTGCCGGCGCCGACGCCGGCCGGTGCGCCCGACGACGTCCCGACACTTTACTGCGTCGCGACGCATCTCGGTCTGCGGGCCGCCGAGCGCAGGGCGCAGATCGCGCAGATTGCCGCTCGGATCGATCGCGCGAGCACACGGCCGAACTGCGCCGGCATCCTGCTACTCGGGGACTTCAACGAGTGGCTGCCGTGGCAGCGGCGCCTGAAACCCTTCGACGAGCGCCTCAGGCGTGCGCCGGCGCGCGCGACGTTCCCGTCCCTGCGTCCGCTGCTGGCACTCGATCGGCTCTGGTATTCCGCGGGACTGGGGCTGGAGCGCATCGAGGCGGTGGGCACCGCGGCTGCCCGCAGGGCGTCGGATCACCTGCCGCTGCGGGCGTCGCTGTGGTTGCCGGACTCTGCGGTCGGGGCGCCTGCCGGTCGCGCGACGGGCACCGCGCGCGCGCTTCGAGAGCACGCCGGCGGTGCCCGCGGTCTTTGACTCGTTTCGCGATCGGTCCGCTTAGTCGGTGGCCTGCTCGATCTTGTCGCCGGCCTCTTCGACCTTCTCCTGCACGGCTTCGCCGGCCGCCTCTGCCTGCTCGCGGGCGCTCTCGACGGTCTCGTCCACCTGCTCGCCGATCTGTGCGCCGGTCTGCTCGGCGTCGGTCTGGCGGTCACAGCCGCCGGCCAGCGCGGCCGCGAAAATCGCTGTCGTGATCCAGATCCATGTAGGCTTGCGCATATCGCTTTCTCCCGATGGTTGATGATGTCCGGGCTCACCGCTGCATGCCGCATCGGTTTTTCCGAGGGTGCCCGGCCCCAACGGCGCCTGCACCGCCCCTGGGGCGCGGGCATGGACGGGCGCTGCGCCGCACGGCAGCCGGTCGAGCGCTCACGCCGCGTCCTCGGGCCCGCAGCCTAGCCGATGCAAGATCCGTTCTCGTTTCGTGGAGCGGCCGACCGGGTGCGCGGCTCAGGCCCGTTCCATGTGGTCGCCATGGTTTCCGGCAAGCTTTCCCCAGCGCTCGCGCAGCGCCTCCATGCTGTCTTGGTGGGCGATCAGGATGACCTCGTCGCCGGATTTCAGTTTGGTCCGGGATGTGGGCAGCAGCAGCTCGTCATCGCGGTAGAGACAGATGATTCTGACCCGCTTGGGCAATTCCAGCTCGTCGAGCGGCCCGGCGTCTTCGTCGCCGGCGACGAAGTTGAACACCGATGCGTCGCCGCGGATCAACGATGAGAGCTCGAGGGACTTCTCGCCGCAGAGCAGGTCTTCCAGATGCTTGGCGACGGCCCGATTGGGCATGACGCTGTCTTCCAGGCCGAGCTCGTTGCAGATGCGCTGAAACTGCGGGTCGTTCACCCGCGGCACGACGCGGGCAAAACCGAGCGAGCGACCGATGAGGCCGGCAAGGATATTGGTCTGATCGCTCTCCAGCAGACAGAACAGCACATCCGTGTTTTCCGGCTCCGCATCGCGCAGGACATCCGGTGCAGTGCCGTCGCCATGCAGATAGCCGCAGTCGAGGCGTTCGGACAAGTTCTCGATGCGCTCGCGACTGCGCTCGATCAGGATCACCTCGTGGCCGGCTTCGATCAGCAGTTCCGCTGTCGAGAGTGTCAGCGAATTGCTTCCGATAAATGCGGTTCTCATGACAGCTTGCGCCTCCTTCCGAGCCAAGTGGGGGGATAGAGCAAAACCAGCATCGCGATGATCTCGACGCGTCCGAACAGCATATCGACGGTCAGGATCAGCTTCAGTACGTCCGGCAGGTCCGGCCCGGTGAGACCGGCCGAGAGGCCGGCGTTGGCGGTCGCGGAAACCACTTCGAACAGACTCGCCAGGGGCGGCTGGTCGTAGAGCAGAAACACCAGCCACGAGAACAGCAGCACCAACCCCCACAGGCTCAGCAACTGCAGTGCCGCGGTCAGCATCGGCGGCTGCACGCGCGTGTCGCCGATGCGGGTATCGAGTACGGCGCGCTCGGCAGTGGCAGTCCGCTGCAGCGTGAGCTGGATCAGCCGGATCAACAGCAACAATCGAATGATCTTGAAGCCGCCGGCGGTGGAGCCGGTGCAGCCGCCGACGGTCATCGACACCATCAGGATCACCTGCGCGGCCGGGTGCATCGCGGCGACATCGCCGGTGCTGAACCCCGTGGTCGTCTGCGCCGAGACGCCGAGCACCAAACCCTGCGCCAGTGCTCGAGGCCACGGGATCGCCGCATAGGCCACATTAATGGCCATCAGCAGGCCGGCCGTGATCAGCAGCGCGGCGAGAAACGCGCGCACCTCGGGGTCTGCCAGCAGAGCAGGGGCGCCTTTGCGGAACAGGCGGCTGTAGAGGGGCAGGCTGATCGCCGCGGCGACGCAGATGACACTCAGCACGGCAACGCTCGCGCCCGGCAGAGGGGCGATGTTGTCGTCGGCGGCGGCAAAGCCGCCGGTTGAAATGGCTGCCAGCGTATGCACCAGGGCCGCAAACGGAGCCAGGCCGCTGGCCCAAGCGGCACCGGTGCCGATCACCGTCAGGGTGACGTAGACCAAAAACACGCGCCGGGCGTGCTCGTGTGCGCCGGCGTATGTCAGGGACTCGCCCGTCGTCTGCAGCAGCCGGCGGCTGCTTGCATGGTGGCGCATGATCAGCGCGACGGTCAGCACGCCGATGCCGAGCCCGCCATACCATTGCGCCCAGGCCCTCGAAAATAGAAAGCCGTCCGAGCGCTGCTCCATCCCGCGGACGGTGGTGAGCCCGGTCGTCGTGACAGCCGAGACCGACTCGAACCATGCATCGACGACGGCGATGTCCGCCGCCAGCAGCGGCCAAACCGGTACCGATGCCGCAAGCAGAAACGCGAGCCCGGCAACCGCCAAGGCCTCGTTCCACTGAATGTCGCGGCTTCTCGGTAAACGCGCCAGGAGGGCGCCGGCGCCCATCAGCAGCACGCTCATCACCGCAAGGCGACCCGCCAGCACGCGATCGCCCAGACCGAGCGCGATCATCGCCGGCACCGCCGACAGGGCGGCCAGCATCAGCAACAAGCGGCCTAGGGTGCCGAGCAGCACCAAGGGCCGGACGGCGTGCATCAAAACATTCGCTTGCTGGCGCACGGGCCTCCGGATCGCTTTCTGCGCGATGGCGGGAAGGGGCTACTGCCCGAATGAGCCGTTGTCGATGGATACGTCTACGGATTTGGCAAGAAAGGTGCCACGCCATCCGGTAGCGGGCGGCGGCAGCGTGTCGGAACCGAGCCGGATTTCACCGGCGGCGGCCGCGGTTGCGTCGTGTCGGCGCCGAGCGCTCTTCCGCGGGGTTGGGCAATTGCACCGGGGGCCGGTGGATTTACCCCGCCGGTTGCGGAATCGCCGCCCGGCGGCATCGCTGCGCGGATCGCTCGCCGTCTACGGTATCGCCGTCGGTACCGGCCGCGGGTCGCCGCGTTCCAAGGCGGCGGCGGACCGAGTGCCGAGGGAGACCGCGCAGCGGATCAATCAAACCGAAGAGGACAGACGATGGCCGATATTTCCGACATGCAAGTTCGGGTGGCGGTGTTGGTCGAAGACCAGTTCGAAGACCTGGAGCTCTGGTATCCGGTACTACGGCTGCGCGAGGCGGGCGCCGAGGTGACGCTGGTGGGTCCCAACGCCGGCAGCTACCGCGGCAAGCATGGCCTGACCGCGGATCCGCATACCGATATCGACGAGGTGGACGCGTCGGCTTTCGACGGCCTGATCGTGCCCGGCGGTTATGCGCCGGACAAGCTTCGGCGCCATCAGCCGGTGCTGGCGCTGGTGCGCGAGATGAACAACGCGGGCGCCGTCATCGGCTTCATCTGCCACGCCGGCTGGGTGCTGGCCTCCGCCGGCATCCTGAACGGCCGGCGCATCACCTCGTTCCACTCCATTCGCGACGACATGGTCAACGCCGGTGCGCAGTGGTTGGATGCGCCGGTGGTTGTCGACGGTAACCTGATTTCGAGCCGCAACCCGGGCGACCTGCCGCAGTTCCTTCCCGCGATCCTGACCGCGCTGGCGCAGCGCCGGGCTGCCTGAGCGGGCCCGGCCGTGTCGCCGCGCACCGGCGCGACGCGGGCCGGCGCAGGGCCGGCGCCGCGGATGCTCCGACCCATGCCGCCGGACCGGCGAGACCGCCCGCCGGAAATAGGCTGGTTGGCTGGCGTGGATCCTGCAGAAAGCTGCAAAACCCGAAAAGCCTTCGAAATTCCGCCGGCCAGGGGTCCGGCGGTGCCGGGGCGCCCGCTACACGAGCGGGGCATTTGTACTTTACGTCAACGAAAGGAGCCACTCCAATGAAAGCGAACCGTGCACTACCGGCCGCCCATCGCGTCGCGCTTTCCGCGACCGTGCTGTTCTTGCTCAGTACCGTCGCGGTGGCAGCACCCGATGTGCCGCCTTACGAAACCGGCAACTATCAAGGCACGCCGTGGGTCAGCGGCGGCGCGGGGGTCGGATCCCGCGATGCCATGCTCGAGAAGTTCAAGGACGACTACAACCTGAAGCTCGAATTCGCGGTGGCCGACGGTAACTATCTCGGCGACATTCAAGTGACCATCAATCGGCCCGGCGGCGGCACAGTTGTCAGCGCCCTGTCCGAGGGGCCGTGGTTTATGGTGCGCCTTCCCCCCGGCACCTACGATGTGCAGGCGAGCGGTTACGAGCGCACCTTCATGCGCACCGTGACGGTACCCGAGTCCGGCCTGGAGACGGTGATCTTCAACCAGTGGACCAAAGAAGGCATCGCGGCGCGGACGCCCGGCTCGAGCTACTGACACCGCTCCGCCGCCCGGATCGGCCCCGGTCGGATTCGACCGGGCCCGGCGCGGCCGCGGTGAACAGGTCGAGACGCGAGTCAAGGCGTGGCATCGGCGCCGAGCGGCGCGGCCGGGCGTGCTTGCCGCGTCAGCCGCCCGCCGAGCGGGCGCGCAGCCTGTCCGCCAGGTCTCTGGCCTCCTGCAGGTTGCGCTCGTCGATGCTCTGGCTCGCGAAGGGGGCCAGCGCCTCTTCCAATGTCGCCAGCGCCTCCGGGTGCTTGTCACTGTCCGTCAGGCAGCGGGCGAGGCTTGTTGCCGCACGCAGTCCCCAGCCGTGGAAGCCATGTGCTCGGGCCTGCTCCAGCGCGCGCCGGTAGGCTGCCTCGCAATCCGCGGGCGGCGCGCCTCGGCGCGTCAGCAGATCGCCGCGTAGACGGTAGAGCTCCGGCTCCGCCCAGCGCTCGCCGCTTTCCTCCATGCGCCGGAAGGCGGTGTCGAGGGCCTCGGCTGCGCCCTGGAGATCGCCGGCATCGGCGCGGGCCAGTGCCAGGTAGGCTTCCCAGTGCGTCAGGAAGACGCGCGCGCCGGTGTTGCGGAAGAACTCGAGCGCCTCCTCCAGGGCCGGCAGTGCACTGCCCAGATCCCCGCGCTCGCGCGCGAGCCACGCCCGCAAGACGTGGCCATGGGCGAGGAATACACGGATCTGCTGTTCGGTGCAGAGGGCGATATCGGCCTCGATCAACGTCGCGGCGGCGTCGAGGTTGCCGGCGAACAATGCTTGCCAGGCCGACAGGGACAGCACGAACGAGGAGCTGAACGGGTGCTTGACCTGCTCGATGACCCGGCGCGCCCGCTCGCCTTGCCGCAGCGCACGCACGGGCTCGCCCTCGAGCCAGTCGAGCCATAGCAGGTAGACCAGCGCAATGGCGGCGGGATCCTGGCCGAACTGATAGCAGTGCGCCCCGTGGCGCTGCGGGTCGTAGCGCGCCACGCATTCCTCGAGATGGCTGCGAGCCGGCTTCGGGTGTGCCAGGAACAGGTGCGCGATGCCGATGATCAGATGGGCTTCGAGCAGCAGGTCGTCGCTGCCGGAGGCCTCGGCGAGGGCGAGGAAACGTTGCGCCAGCGACAGGGACTGGGCGTGATTGGCGCGGACCACGTTGAAGGTCCAAAGCCCGAACAAGGCAACGATCTGCTGCGGCGCACCGGGCAATTGCTCGCACAGCGCCAGCGCCCGCTCGCAGGTGGCCTGGACGTCGGGGTCGCCGTAGCCCTTGGCGGCCAGCAGCGCCGGGATCGCACAAATCCGCAACTCCAGCTCCGTCGCATTGCGCGTTTGCTCGTCCGCAAGCGCCGGGCAGAGCGCCAGCGCGCTTTCGACGTGGGCCATTGTTTCCAAGTGCGCGTTCTGCTGCAGCGCACCGCGGGCGGCGGCGATCCAATAGCCGACGGCTTTTTCGGGCTGCCGTGCGGCGGTGAAGTGCTGTGCCAGCAGCTCGGGCCGCTCCGCGGCAAGCTGCGGAAAGCGCGCCTCGATGGCTTCGCCGATCTCGCCGTGGCGGCTGATGCGGGTGCTCTTGAGCATGGACTCGTAGGCGACGTCCCGGATCAGCGCGTGCTTGAAGCTGTATTCGGTGCGCTCGCCTTCGCCGCGCGCGTAGACGATCTCTCCGGCGACGAGCTGGTCGAGCCCGGCGCGCAGAATGTCCGGCGTGCCGTACCAGACCGCCGCCAAAAGCTCGTCGCTGAAGTCGCGCCCGAGCATCGCCGCCACCTGTGCGACCGACTTGCCGTTGGCCATGCGGTCCAGGCGCGCCATCAACGAATCGTTCAATGACTGGGGGATCGGCAGTTCGTCGCTGCCCCCCGGCGTCTTTGCACGGACGCCTTGACCCTGCGGCAGACACGCCTCGGCGATGGATTTGGCCATTTCCTCGAGAAACAGCGGCACGCCGTCGGTGCGCTCTGCGATGGTCTCCAGAATGCCGGACGAGAGCAGGATATCGCCGGCGACGTGGCAGGCCAGCGCGACGGCGTGCTCCGCGCTCAGTCGCTGCAGCGTGATGCGGCTGCATTCGGCCCCGGACCACAGCGGCGGTATGCGCTCCGGGCGCGCGGTCGCGACCACCAGCAAAGGTTGGTCGACAAGCCCCGAGACCAGTTGCTCGAGCAGTTCCAGCGTCGAAGGATCGGCCCAGTGCAAATCCTCCGCGACCAGCAGCCGGCTGCGGCCGGGCGTCTCGCGCAGCAGCGCGCCGAGGCGTTGCAGGGTCATCGACCGGCGTGCTTCGGGCGTGGCGGAGGCCAGTCCGGGCGGCAGCTCGCCGATGAGCTCGGCGGGCAGGCCGAGCAGCGACGCGAGCAGGGGCAGGGCCTCGGCATCGCCGGGCATCGATGTTTCGCACACGCGGCCCAGCGCAGTCAGCGCCTGTTGCGCCGCGCCCGCGCC
The DNA here is from genome assembly GCA_021736785.1 of Thiohalocapsa sp. GTDB lineage: Bacteria > Pseudomonadota > Gammaproteobacteria > Chromatiales > Chromatiaceae > Thiohalocapsa. Next base: position 29,041 of record JAIPFF010000008.1, read on the forward strand.
GACGGCACCGGCAAAAAGGGTGCGTCGCAGCCAGTCGATCACCGGAGACAGTGCGCTTTGGCTCTGCAGCGGCGAGCATTGCAACACGATGGTATCGGCGGCGCCGTCCTTGCCGGCGATGTCGAGCGCCACCTGTGCGAGCCGGGACTTGCCGATACCCGGCTCGCCGATCATCTGCACGGCGCGCGGGCGACCGGCGCCGGCTTGCTCCCAGGCATCGGCCAGGATGGCCGCCTCCCGGTCGCGGCCGATCAGCGGGGGCATCCGGTCGGTGCCGCGAATCGCGGACCAGCGCGTCTGCCCCGGATTTGTCCGCAGCACCCGCCACAAGCGTCCGGGCTCGGTGATCCCCCGAAGATTGTGCTCGCCCAAGTCCTTGAGCTGAAAAGCGTTGCCCAGCAGGCGCCGGGTGCTGTCCGCGATCACGATGGTATCCGGCTTGGCAAGGCTTTGAATGCGCGCGGCGAGGTTGGGTGTCTCGCCGTAGGCACCGCCCTCGATGGGCCGCTGGCCGCCGATCACCACCAAGCCAGTCGCGATGCCGACGCGCACGCGCAGCGGATCGCCGTGGCGATGGCGCAACGCGCCGGCGGCGCTGATGATCTCCAATCCGGCGCGCACCGAGCGCTCGGCGGCGTCCTCATGGGCCTTCGGATAGCCGAAATAGATCAGTACGCCATCGCCGAGGTATTGGGCGATATGGCCGTCCAAGCTGCCGATGACGCGGGCGCAGACCGCGTGGAAGCCGCGGATCAGCTCGCGCAGGTCTTCGGGATCGAGCGCCGCGGACAGCGCGGTGGAGCCGACCAAATCGCAGAAGGCGACCGTGACTTGCCGGCGCTCGCCGAGCAGGGACCAGCCGCAGGCGCCGCAGAAGCGGTCGTCGGAGGTCACGGGCGCGCTGCAGCCCGGACAAACCGCCGGCGTCAGGGCGATGCCGCACTGACTGCAGAAGCGATGATTGGCAGCATTCTCGGCGCTGCAATTGGGACAACGCATGAATTCACCTTCGGCCCGTTGCATCGAGCGGTGCCCGGACGACAGCTTCCACGCTTTTTAATGCTGTCCACTTAATGCTGTCCACTGACGTCGGCGCGCCGGGCCCGAGTAGCCCCGAGCCGGCGGTCCAAGGCCGCGGAGGCGTCGAGGCGCGATTATGACCGAGTTCAGTGGACAATGTGATCAACGAAAAGTGTAGCGCGAGCGCGACCTGCCCGCCGTGGCCTGCCGTAACCGGGCGCCTCGGGGGGCTCGGAGGAACTTGGGGCCCCGGGGGGCGTGCCGATTGTGCGCGGAGGCGCCGCTGGGCGGCCGGGTGCGCGTCGGCGGCGATCTCGATGCAACAGTCGTTGATCACTGTTGCGGATCGACGACGTGCGCCGGAGCCCGAGCGGGCTCCGGGCAGTGACGGCTATCGGCCGGCGTGCGCGGTTTTCAGCGCCCGCGCACGTGGCCGGCTTGCTCGGCCGAGGCCGGTTGCGCGGTCTGCGCGACGATGCGCTCCGTGGCGGCCGCCTGGCTGCCGCGCATGCCGGCACTCTTGACCAGCGTTGCCGAGCCGACCATCAGCGCCACCGTGCAGATGATGACCAGGTCCAGGAGAGTGAATACTTGACGGTAATGGTGCGTAATCATGACTATGCCTTTTCCTTAAACGACATCTGGATCAATAAAAACTCGAGGCGTGCGATGTCGTGACTGTCGAATTGAATGGAGAGCGCGAGGGCCATACGCGGCCCCGGCGCAGCGCGGTCATCGCCGATGGCCGAAACGGTACGGGACTCCGTGCAGGCCGCGACGGGAAATCCGTGCCGTCCGGGCATCTTGGACGCACCACGCTTACTCACCACGATAGCCTCGGTGTCGGCGATCGGCTATTGGACGTTCGCCATAGGTCGAACGGCATAGATCGAACGGTGCCGGTGCCTGGCGGCGGTATACTCGGGCGTGGTCCGCGCGCCGGCTACTGCGCGCGCCCGACGCAGTAGGGGTCGACTGCACGGCGGCCGGCACCGCAGGCAGCGGGGTGCGGCAGCGCAGCGTCGGCCGCTGTCGGCCGGCTTCGAATCGGCGGCCGGCTGCGCCGCCGGCAAAGACCGGCCGCACGATCATGGCGCGAGCAGGCGGCACGGGCCGTCCCGCTGCTGCCGCTTGTCTGTCGGGGACATCGCATGCGAATCCTGCTTGTCGAAGATCACACGCTGTTTCGCGACGCGCTCGGCCTGGTGCTCCGTCAGCTCGACGCGCAAGTGAAGGTGATCAACGCCGGCACTGCCGAGGAGGCGCTGGCCGCAACCGCCTACTATCCGGATCTCGACCTGATACTGCTTGATCTGGGCTTACCCGGAACGGACGGGCTGTCGGCGCTCGCCGAAATGCGCCGTCAGGCACCGACGGTCCCGGTGGTGGTCGTCTCGGCCTCGTTCAGCGGCGCGCATGTGCGCGCGGCGCTGGCCGGCGGCGCGGCCGGCTATATCCCGAAAACGTTGAGCAGCCAGGACACGGTTGCCGCGCTGCGGCAGATTCTGGACGGCGATTTGTTCGTGCCCGCATCGCTGCTGGCCAGTTTGTCTCAGGCCGACGGGGCGTTGCCGGAGCAGGAGCCGGAGCGGGTGCCGGAGACCGCGGCGGGCGCAACGGCGAAACCGGACGGGCAGGAGGTGCGCGAGCCGCGAGGGCCGGGACCGTTGACCGCGCGCCAGTTGGAGGTGCTGAGGCTGATCGCATCGGGGCTCTCCAACAAGGGTATCGCGCGCAGGCTGGAGCTCACCGAGGGCACGGTGAAATTGCACGTCAGCGCCTTGATGCGCGGGCTCGGCGCCCACAACCGCACCGAGGCGGTAATCGCAGGCCAGCGGCTGGGGCTGCTCGACGGCGGGCCCGATTAGTGGAAGACCAAATTCAGGCCGAGCACGTCGCCAAGCTCTACGACGAGGCCGCCATACCCATCGCGGCGCATTTGGCGACGGCGCTGGCGACCGCGGCCCTGCTGTGGCACGAGACCGGATTTCGCGCCGATCCGCTGCTTGGGGCTTGGTTGGCCGCAATGGTCATCGCCTGCATTGCGCGGGCCTACACGTTGATGCGCTATGCGCGCTCGCCGCGACAACAGGCGGATTGGCGTCATTGGCGCAGGACCGGCATCGTTTACCCCGCGCTGTTCGGCCTGATTTGGGCGGCGGCGATCATGGCGTTCTTCGATATCGACAATCCCACCAGCGCCATGATGCTGACGGTGATTCCCATCGGCATCGCCGCCGCGGCCACCGCCACCAATGCGTCGGTGCCGCCGGCGTTCTATGCGGTGGAGATACCCATCAGCGCCGCGCTGGTGCTGGTCACCTTCGGCAGCGGCACGCTGCTCGGGTACACCATCGGCGGGCTGACGCTGGTCACGGCGTGGCTGCGTGTGCGCATCTGCAACGGCATTCACGCCGCTTACGACCGCTCACTGCGCATCGGCTACGAGAACCTGGAGCTGCGCCGCGAGGCGGAGCGCGCGAATGCCGCGAAAACCCGCTTTCTTGCCGCCGCCAGCCATGATCTGCGCCAGCCGATTCATGCCCTCGGGCTATCGTTCTCGGCGCTGAGCCACGAGGTGAGCGGCGAGCGTGCGCGCGGGCTGGTGGCGCAGGTGGAGGGCTGCATCGCGGCGGTGACCAAAATGCTGGAGGCGCTGCTCGACATCTCCAAGCTCGATGCCGGTGTCGTGCGCCCCGAGTACGCGTCCGTGGATGCGGGCGAGTTGCTGCGGCGGCTCGAGGCGGAGCTCTCGACGCTGGCGCAGCAGACCGGCAACCGGCTGCGCCTGCGCCTGCCGGCGAGGCCGCTGCCGGCGCTGCGCACGGATCCGGCCATGCTCGAGAGCATTTTGCGCAATTTGATCGGCAACGCCTTGAGCTATACCCGCGACGGCGGGGTCTTGGTCGCGCTGCGGCGCCGGGCCGCCGGCGTGGAGATCGCCGTCGTCGACAACGGCATCGGTATCGCCGGCCATCAGCTCGAGGAGATCTTCACCGAATTCCGCCAGCTGCACGACGGGCGCCGTGAGGGTAACCAGGGACTGGGCCTGGGTCTGTCGATCGTCAAGCGCCTGTCGGCGCTGCTGGGCTGCCGGATACAAGTGCGCTCTCGTCAAGGGCGCGGCTCGTGCTTTCGGCTGACCATCCCCGGCCCGCTGCTGGCGCCGCAGGCCGCGCCCGCCGTGTCAGGCGAGCGCGTCGGCGGCGCCGTGTCCTGGCTTGGGCCGGCCGCGCGTGTGCTGGTGGTGGACGACGATGCCTTGGTCCGCGACGCGATGGCGGCTCTGCTCTCGGGCTGGGGTTACCGGGTGCATTGCGCGGAGCATCTCGAGCAAGCGCTTGCGCTGGGCGCGCGGGAGGGCTACGACGTCGCGATCCTCGACTACCGCCTCGGCGACGGCGTCACCGGCGCCGATGTGCTCGAGGCGCTGCAGCGCCAGCGCGGCGGGCCTGTGCCGGCGCTGCTCGTGACCGGCGATACCGCTCCCGACCGGCTGCAGGAGGCGCAGGCGCTGGGGCTGCCGCTGCTGCACAAGCCGGTCAAGCCGGCGCGCCTGCGCGCCGCGCTGCGCCATTTGAGCGCCGAGGGCCGTTGAGACGCCGCGGTGCGACGCCCGACCGGCGCCTATGCCGTGGCGGGCCGCGCCGGGGTCACACACCAGGGGGGCACACCAGCGCCGAAGCGGGGCCGAAGCGCTACAGCCGGCGCGCCAGGCTCGCCGCGCATCGGGCGCTAGCGCACGACGAGCATCGGGCAGTGCAGCGCGGCCAGGCTGCGCCAGAGTCCACCGTCGCCGAGCAGCGGGTTGCCGGCGTCGATGATGAAGATGTCGCCGCCGATGCCGAGCAGGGTGTCGAGGAGCGCTTGCGGGCCGTCGCCGAAGACAGTCACGAAGCGCACCTGCTCGGCGCTGTCGCGCAGCAGCGCGAGGGCCTGCTGCCGGCGCCTGTCGACAACTTCCGCATCGTCGCCGACCACGATCACGCGCACGCCGGCACGGCCCCGGACCGCCAGTTCGCCGGCCGCGGCCAGCGATCGAGCGGCGCCGCCGGAGCCGTCGAACAGCAGACTGACGGTCAGCGGCTCGGTTGCCGCCGGCCGAGCGGCCTCGTGCCGTGGCGGTGCCGCCGCTTGCGCTCGCGACCGCGCCGCGCCGGAATTCGGCCAACGCCGGCGCGCAGCGCGGCGCGGCCACAGCGGCCCGAAGCGCCCGATGCGGCTCAGCGTAAACAGCTCGGCACCGCACGCCGCGCCGAGGATCTCGTCCTCCAGGTCTCCGCGCCAGACGCGGAACGACCACCGGCAACCGTGCTCTGCCGCGAGCGCTTGCGATGCGGCCTCGATCCGTCGCGCCTGGACGCGCAGCTCGCGCGCGAGGCGGTCGGGACAAGCGGCCGCCTCGCCGCGCATATCGAGGCGGAATTCCTGCTGAAACGGCAGACCCAGCGCCCCGAGCATGCCCGCGTCTTCGATGAAGACGCCCTCGAGCTCGGCCTCCAGCAGCGCCGCGATCCCGGCGGCGATGGCGACTACCCGCAGGCTCTGCTCGCTGGCATCGAGGGCAACCGCGATGCGCCGGCGGGGGGCTTCCGGCGGCACGCTCATCGGGTTGCTCCGCCGTTGTCGCCCGGGGCGTTCTTGTCCGAGCGCAGCGCGCGCAGGCGTTCGAAGAAGCCGATCAGCCGCGCCTCGACGCGTGCATTGATGCTATCGGGAGGAAACAGGCCATCGTCACCGCGCTCGCCGGCCTCGAGCCCGGTCAGCAGCGCGAGGCCCTGATCGATGGTTTCGATCGGATAGACGGCGAACTGCTCGTGCGCGACCGCGTCGACCACGTCCTGGCGCAGCATCAGGTGCTTGACGTTGGCGGCCGGGATCAGCACACCTTGCTCGCCGGTGAGACCGCGCTCACGACAGGCGTCGAAGAAGCCCTCGATCTTTTCGTTGACGCCGCCGATGGCCTGAACCTCGCCCAACTGGCTCAACGACCCGGTGACCGCCAGCGACTGAAGGATGGGCACCTCCGCCAGCGACGAGAGCAGCGCATAGAGCTCGGCGCAGGAGGCGCTGTCGCCGTCGATGCCGCCGTAGGTCTGCTCGAAGACCAGGCTCGCGGACAGCGACAGCGACAGCGGGTGCCGGGGGGCATATCGGCCCGCCAAGAAGCCGGACAGGATCAGCACGCCCTTGGAATGCAGCGGACCGCCGAGCTTGACCTCGCGCTCGATGTCGACCACCTCTCCCTTACCGATGCGCGTGCGCGCGGTGATGCGGGTCGGATGGCCGAAGGCGAAGCCGCCGAGGCCGAGCACCGCCAGTCCGTTCACCTGGCCGATTTCGGCGCCGTCGGTGCGGATCAGCAGCGTGCCGCGACCGATCTCCTCCTGCAGGCGCCGGCGCACCCGGTCGACGCGCGCGGTTTGGGCGTCGATCGCCTGCTGGACGTCGTCGGCGCCGACCCGGGCGCGCCCGGCCTCGGCGCACCGGAAGTCTGCCTCCCGGGCGAGGTCGCCGATGGCGCGCAAGTCCGCACTCAGGCGCTCGTTGTCCTCGGCCAGCCGGGCGCCTTGCTCGATGATGCGGGCGACGGCGTCGCGGCCGAACGGCCGCAGCCCCGCCTCTTGCGAGACAGACGCAATCGCACGGGCGTAGAGCCGGTATTGCTCGCTGTCGCGGGGCAGGCGCTCTTCGAAATCGGCGGCCACCTTGAACAGGGCGTCGAACTCGGGGTCGAGCCGGGAGAGCAGGTAGTAGATCTGGCGCTCGCCGATCAGGATCACCTTGATATCGAGCGGGATCGGTTGCGGCTCCAGCGAGACCGTGCTGATCAGGCTCGTGATCTGGCCGAGGGACTCGATGCGTATTTCCGCCGACTGCAGCGCGCGCTTCAGGGCATCCCAGGCAAACGGCTGGGTCAGCAGCTTCAGCGCGTCGAGGATCAGATAGCCGCCGTTGGCCCGGTGCAGCGCGCCGGCACGGATCATCGTAAAGTCCGTCTCCAGTGCACCGAGATGCGCCCGGTGCTCGACCCGCCCGAGCAGATTGTTGTAGGTGGGGAGGTCCTCGTAGACGACCGGCGCACCGCCGTTGCTGTCGTGCGCGAGCAGCGCGTTGACTTGATAGCGTTGATGCCATGGCGGCCCTTCGGGCTGCTGCGCGCGCATGCCGAACAGGCTCGGTTTGCGGTCCTGATCGGGCGCGAATTCCCGGTAATGCTCGACGACGTCGCGCTGCACGCGCTGCAGGTGTCCGACTACCGGCTCGAGCCCTCGGTACTTTTCGATCAGATCTTCGAAGAGATGCGCGACGGCGGAGTCGGTGAGCTCGCGATTGAGGTTGTCGATCTTCTCCTCGGTGCGTTTTTTCCAGATCGGCATCTGGTGCATGACCCGGCGCAGTTCCTCCTGCAACGCATTGACGTCCGCCTCGATGCGCCGGCGCTCGTCCTCGGGGAGCTTCTGGAACTGCTCCGGGCCGAGCGGCTTGTCGTTGCGCACCGGTGCCAGCGTGATGCCGGTGGGCGTGCGCAGCAACGCGATGTCCTTCTTTTCCGCCTGCTGCTGGATCTCCGCGAAGGCGGCTTCCTGCTGTTCCTCGAGCTCTTCCTCCGTGGATTGCACCCGGGTGCGGTAGTCATCGCTCTCGAAGACGCCGGCGATCACGCCGTAGAGGTCTTCCACCAACTGCTGCATATCCCGCCGCAAGACGTCGCCTTTGCCCGGCGGCAGGCGCATTGCCCGGGGCTTGTGCATATGGTCGAAGTTGAAGACATAACACCAGTCCGACGGCACCGGCTCGTTGGCCGCGCGTCGGCCGATCCTCTGCCCGGTGAGTGCATGGCGGCCAAGCCCCGAGGGCCCGAGCACGAACAAGTTGTAACCCTTGTGCCGCATGCCGACAGCAAAGCGCAGTGCCTCGGCGGCGCGTTGCTGGCCGATGCCGTCATCGAGTGGTGTCAGCTCGGCCGTGGTGTCGAAATCGAGCTGAGTCGGATCGCAGCGGCGTCGCAGCTGCTCGGGGTTGAGCGCGGGGATAGGCATCGGATGTCCTGGGGCTGATGCTTCGGGCGGCGATGATCGGGGGTTGCGTGGGTGTCTCCGGCGGCCTTCGCGAGAGACCGTGGTGGCCGGCTCGTCGAGCGGGGTCCGTCGCTTCCAAAGCATAGACCGCCGGGCACCGTTCGCGGGATCCGGGATATCCGGGGACACGCACCGGTGACGGGGGCTTGCGGATGATCAAGCCTTTGCCGGCGCGACAAGGGCGCCGCCATAGCGCGACAAGGGCGCGATGCGCGCCGGCGGTCCTCTGCGGGCATCGGCTCGAGCGAGCCGGTGCGGCATGGCGCGGCAGCGGCGCGGTGTGCACTCTTCGGCTCGATGAAGCGCGCTCGCGGCGTCGCCGGCGGGTGGCGAAAGGCGTGTCGGCGAATGCGGCCTCTCAGGCCGCGGGCAGGGGGCGCGTCTCGCCGGTCCTTGCTGCAGGTGCGAGCTGCCGGCGCAGCTGTCCTTGCGCGCCTGTGGCGCGCAGGCCCGACCAGCCGCAATCCTCTGCCAAGAATCTCAGCAGGGCGCCGGCATGGGCCTCGATTTTGTCCGCGGAGCCGTGATCCGCGCCGGGAATCTCGGTCAGGCGGACGTTGCGCCCGGCCCCGGCCCCGGCCCCGGACCCGTGCCCGGCTCCGGCTCGGGCCCCGGCGGCCGCGATGCGGCGGGCGTCGTCGATCGGTACGGTGCGATCCGCGTCGCCGTGCACCAGCAGCACCGGGCAGGGCACACGGGCGATGGTGTTGATCGGTGCGATCTCTTCGAACCGATGCCCGATGACCCATTGCACGTAGCGCTTGATCAGCGTGCCGACGAACCGCGGCAGCGGCAGGCGCGCCAGAGAGCGGTCTGTGAGCTCGTCGGGATCGGCGAAGGCGGCGATGCTGATCACGCCGCCGATGGCCGGATTGCGGGTGGCCTCGAACAGGGCCGCGCCGGCACCCACCGAGTGACCGACCACGGCGATCTCCCGTGCCATCGCCGGATGTTCGCGTTTCAGCCAGGCAATGGCTTGGGCCAAGTCCTCGGCAAAGCGCGGCAGCGATGAGAAGGTATCGCCGTCGCTCGCACCGTGATTGCGGGCATCGAACAGCAGCACGTTCAATCCCGCACGCCGAAGCGGCAGCGCGATCGGCAGCATCAGTGCCGAGTTGCTGCCCCAGCCGTGCAGCACCACCACCGTGCGCCCGGCGTCCGGCGCGCGCAGCAGCCAGCCGGCCAGCGAGCGCCCGCGCACGGTCGGGATGTCGACCGGGTCATAGGCCAGCCCCAGATCCGAGGGCAACAGGGTCTTGGGCGTGCGCGGTGCGCGGAAGCCCAGATGCACGCCGACGGGAATCAAGGCGGCTGCGATCGCGATGGCCAGCGCAAAGGCCAGCAACAGAGAGGTAGTAGACGCTTCGGGCATGACGGGGCAGTTGCGTTGACGACGTAAGATCAGTGACACGACGGATTGACGGGCCGGGCTTTGGCCAACAGCATGGACTTGCCGCCGGCCATGCGGGCGCAGCGGTAGCGGCCTGCCGCCCACGGCGCGGACCGGGCCGGACCATTTCCCGCACGTCCGGGCCCGCCCTGCCGCGGACCGGCCGTTGCTGATTTAAACTGGTGTTGGGAGAGGTCGATGGCAAGCACGATGGTTACGTTCGCCACCGCCGCGGCGAAGCTGCCGGTCGCGCTGGCGTTGGCATTCGGCGCCTTGGCGGCGCTTGGCGGGCTCGCGCACGCGGGCGAGGCGGTCCCAATGGCAGGCGGTAGCGAGGTCTACGAAGTGCGCCCCATCGGATGGGTCCGCAAGACCGCAGACAAGACCACGATAGAGCTCGAGCCGGCCTATGCGCCCGGGCTGCTCGGCGTCGATGCGCTGGAGGAGATCTGGGTGCTGTGGTGGCTCGACCGCAACGACACCCCGCGGCAGCGTGCGATCCTGCAGGTCCATCCCCGCGGCAATCCCGCCAATGCGCTGCGCGGCGTCTTCGCGACGCGGTCGCCGATGCGACCGAACCTGATCGCCATGACCCGCTGCCGCGTGCTGTCGGTGGACGGCAACGTGATCGAGATCGACGGCATCGATGCGTATGCCGACACACCGGTGCTCGATCTGAAGCCCTGAGCGCTCGCCGGGGACACCGCCATCGGGTGCGGCGGCGTCAGCGTCATGGCGCGTGTCGCGGCCATACGTTTCGCACTCCCGCGCGGGCTTCGGTCGCTCACAGGCGCACACAGCGGGAACTGCTGTCGTCGCCCCGGGAACATTGACCATCCCCGCCCTCATCGCATATTCTTAAGGGCTCGGGCGCGTAGCTCAGTGGGAGAGCACTGCCTTCACACGGCAGGGGTCGCTGGTTCGAACCCAGCCGCGCCCACCAATAAAAATCATCGCTTGGGAACCACGACTCCCGTCGCCCCGGTTTCCAAACGAATATTTTTCACAGCCTTATCACACTCGCTTGCGAACGAGCGCAGTGTAACGGTGGCGTCTTTCTGAGGGCGCGGCCCGTGCCGGTCGCGGGCACAGGTCCGAAAGAAGAGCCGCTCGCTGCAGGCCAAGACCTTCGAGATCCGTGCTGAGGCCGAGCAGAGGCCACGCGCCATCGAGGTCGAGATGCACTAGGGCGTATTCCTCTCGGGGCAGAGACCAAATCGACCGCCCTCAAGGAGCTGCGCAAGCGCCACGTCGAACCTGTTCGCCGGATGCCGCGAGGCACGTAACCACTCGCTGCAGTCGATCGTACAGTTGGCGATCGAGGCGGCAATGCGCCAAATTGGACCTCTGCACTTGAGGTGGGAGCACATCCACCTCAACCACGGGACCCCGGTAATACTTGATCAACACCCGAAATGCCCATTCGGGTAAGAAATCGACCACGAGCGCTACGCCTTCTCCACCTGACTGTCCCACTCAGAGCACAGCTTCCGAAAGGACCTGCTGCCTTCGTAGGCCGCCTGCAGATCCATACGCGCAGAGAACGCGGGTTGGTCGGTCGTCTCACCGTAGGCGCGTCCGGCCATTCTCGCCTTGATCCAGCCCTTGGCGTCCCTCGGTGTCTCGGGATCAATCCCGTCGGTCGGATCAAAGTTAAAACCGCGCTGCCCGTGGAGCGACTGGGCTGCGGCGATGAACCAGGCCTCGTACTCCCTGTTTGCCAAAACGACCGAGATACGGCGATGCGGCGCGCAGACTTGGGCGCGCGCCAGAATATCGGCCCCCAGTTCGGCCGGGCAATCATCGTCTGCGTCTAGGACCACTAGGATCCAACCCTCCTCTGCGCACTTCTCCGATGCGAGCTGCATATGACGGTTGAACTCTGCGTCGCGGTTGAGAAAGCGGTCTCGGCGGATACGAATCGGTGGGAGTGGCTGAACGAACGACTCCGGCGTGCGCCACTCACCGAGGCGCCGAAGTAGAATCGGGAGCGCGGCCACCTCGCCGTCACCCTCTACAATGGACGCCACTTTCACGAACCTGCGTCTCCAAACAGGTCGGCCTGCTGCTGATCCTGGGCAGCCAGCTCGTCGCGGTCAGGGGCCAATTGGTTAAGGCGCAGCAATTCACCCGCGGAAAAGAGCTGCCTGCGCATGGTTCCCCGAGACGCCTGGTCGAGAGGTGCGATGCGTGTTTCACCACCCTCGGAGACCACCGCAAGAAAAGCCTCCGGGACAAGACTTCGATCGTCTAGGAGATCGGGACTGTGGCTGGTGACAAGCACCTGCGTTTGTCCTGCCGCCCGCGACAACGCCTCGCGCAAAGCGGCACTGGCAGCAGGATGCAATGCCGTCTCCGGCTCTTCGATCCCGACCAACATCGGCGAGTAGTCGCGGTTGCCCTGAAACAGCGCGACCAGGACGCCTAATGCCCGCAGGGTGCCGTCTGACATGTTCTGCGCCATGAAGCGCCAAGGGTGCTTTGACCCGGCCATATCCTGGCGGAACTCCAATGTTTCCATGGGACCGACCTGCTTGCGTTCTACGCCGTGAACCATCGGCACCACGGTTTGTAGATACTCCTGAATAATGGCCAATTGGTCTGGCGCTACCCGTTCCAGATGTCCGATTACGCTGGTAATGTTCTCGCCGGCAGGCTTCAACAACCGCCCCTCCTGCGGCTTTTGCAGCTCGCGCATCAGTTTTGGATTGAGGTTGTAGAATCCCATCGCGGTGAGCGCGTCAAATACCGGCCGGAAAACCGTCAAGCCGGATGCTGCTACCAGCGCGAGTCGATCTGAGGTAACCGAGGGGAACGTTGATTCGCTGCTGTCGCGCAACTTGCCGCGATCGATCCGGTAGAAGGGGCCCTTTCCGATCCCCTCGATGGCGCATTCCTCCGTTTGCACCTCGTAACCGCGATCCTTCAGTGCCCCTACATTGAAGGCGTACCGGCCGCTTTGACCGCTCGGCAGTGTAAACTCTAACCGGACCCCGAAATGCGTCGGATGACCGCTGGAGCGACGCCTCACCTCGCTCAAACCACCACGCTCATTCAGTGCGTTGTCCAGAGAACCTATCAGAGCATCACGGATCAGGTGAAGCGCATCCAAAAAGTTGCTCTTGCCCGATCCATTGACGCCGACCAGGTAGGTCAGCGGCCCGAGCTTGACGTCGCAGTGGCCGATGCTCTTGTAGTTGCGCAGGATGACGCGGGTGAGGAACGCGGGCTGAGTCATTTACGGATGATCCATACGGGGGCGAAAACTCATGAAGGCGTCGCATTATTCATAATCGTTTATTCGAGAATGCTCGATGCAGTGACGAATCAAACACCGGGTTTGCATGAACCGGGGCCATGTCTTGCCGTGTCTGAATGCTCTTTACCTGACGAACCTGATCCGTAAAAACTCTTTGGTCGTCGATCTTCGGTAAAACAATCACAAGCGGCTTTCCCTCCTATTGCTTGATGCTCGATCGGTTTGTCGCGTGTTTCGCGTTGCTCAGGACTCGGCGCTTTATGGCCGGTGGGGCCGAACAGCAAGCCCTCGGGCACGATCACGCCCCAGCGGCCGTCGGGCTTCAGGCTGTGCATCCTGTACTTCAGGAACAGGATTTCGGTCGCCGTGGCGGCCGACCTTCACGTCGCCGACGACGCGCTCCTTGTCGAGCTGGCCCGGAGAAAGACTGATTGGGCAGTATGAGCGCAAAGCCGTCCTGCGGCAGGTCCGGATCGGCCCTCTGATGGGCATCCAACGTCGTGATCAACACGTTGCGGCGGCGGATCTGCACGCACGGCAGGCTACGCAGCGTGAGGTTCAGGGCACGCCAAGTGCACGATCTTGGGGTCGACGTCGTTGCCGAAAAAGGCATGCTCCCCCACACGCACGGCCCCGGCTGATGCGGCGCAACGTGCGCCGACGCCGATCAGCGCGCCGCGCCCGTCAGCCGGTGCTCCGTCGCGCCCGCCTTCATCGTTGCCGCGAGTGCGGCATAGACGGCACGCCATGCCGAGTCGACGTCCGGCGTGAAGGCGTCTCCCAACCCGTGAGCCAACGCCCAGAGCAGCGCGTCGCCGACTTTGTCGTAGTCCTCTTCCGAGACGCCGTAACCGGCGTGATCCGCACCCAGTTGTTTGATGCCGGGGATAGCGGGATCCAAATCGTCCAACGCCTTGACGGTCGCATCCAGCATGCGAGCGAGTTTGCGCGCCTGCGCTGCCATATCGGTCCGGAAGAGCGGGCGCACCTCCGGATAAACGGTGAATAGCCGCTCGTAGAACAGTGCCGCGACTTGCTCCGCATCGGGCTCAAGCGCCGCCCAAGTGGTCTTGACAAGCGTTACGCTTCCCGAGCCCATGGATCTTGCTCCATTGTCGTTGTCTTGCGCGTCGTGTCGTCTCCTTGCCACGGGCAAAACAGCATTCGGCGGCCTGGAGACGGGCACTGAGAGTAGTCACTGCCCGCCCGGATCGCTACACCGGCATAGTACACGCTTCGCGATTGCTCGAACCCGCGGGCTGATGGTTCGTTCAACGGATGATCGCCGACGGGCGTGGCCGCGAGTCGCAGCGTCGAGCGACATGCCGGCAGCGACGCCGATCGGCCGGCGCCACGCCCGCGTGCGCCGATCCGGCTCATCGATACACCCGCATCTGCCCCACCAGCACACCTTGAATACTTACCCGATCCGGGTGGTATTCCATTGCTTTCATCGCACTGTTTTCGGGGTACAGGATGACCCGGTCGGGCTGCTGCAGGATGCGCTTGAGCGTCGCCGCCTCGCCGTCGATCAGCGCTACCACGATCTCGCCGTTACGCGCGTACGTCCGCTGCTCGATAACGACATAGTCGCCGTCGAGGATGCCGGCCTCGCGCATGGAGTCGCCCTCGACCGTCAGCACATAGCAGGTCTTGTCGGTGCGAAGCGAAGCCGGGACGTCGATGTGCTCGGGGTCGGCGATGGCCTCGATGGGCCTGCCGGCGGCGATCTTGCCGAGCAGCGGCAGGCCTTGCTCGCCCGGTAGATCCGAGGCAAGCCGAATGCCGCGGTGACGGCCTTCGATCGGCTCCAGGGCGCCCAGTTCGATCAGGCTGCGAATGTGTTTGTGCAGCGAGCCACGAGAGCGCAACCCCAACAGTGCGCAAAGCTCGTCCAACGTGGGCGGCGGGCACTGCTCCGTTTCCAGCCGACGCAGCACGGCCAAAATATCTTCCTGCCTTCTGGTCAATCGCACGCGAAACGTGTCCTCTCGGTTCGAAATGCCTGTGCTAGGCTAACAGAGAACAAAAGGAGAACGGAAGGAGTAAACCAGGGACTCGTCGCTCGCCCATCGGTCCACTACCAAAACAGAGCACGCCCAATGCCCAACGCTGCCTACCTACTGCGCAAACGCGCGCACCCGACTTGGAATCCGGCTCTGGAGCCGCTCGATCTCGGCATCGAGCCCGGTATCGAGATCCCCCTGCTCGGCTATGTCACGGCCGGACAGCCGGTCGATCTTGCGCAGGAGCGCGAGACCGTCAGCGTGCCGCGGCAGTTTCTGCGCGGTGCGGTGCGCAAGAACAGCTATGCGCTGCGCGTGCGCGGCCATTCCATGATCGACGACGGCATTCAGGATGGCGACATCATTGTCGTCGAGCAGCGCCGAACCGCGGAAAACGGCGAGTCCGTCGTGGCGATGATCAACGGCGAACAGGTCACGCTGAAGCGCTTCTACGTCGAGCCCGACGGCATCCGGCTGCAACCGGCCAATCCGGATATGCAACCGATCTACCTGCGCCACGAAGAGCTGCAGATCCTGGGCATCGTCGCCGGCGTTATCCGCCGAGGCTGATCGCAAACGGGCCGTCGGTCGGGCCGGCTCAGCGCTGCGCCGGCGCGGCCGGGCAAGTCTCCCCGGGCCAGACACCGACAAAGCGTTCCACCACGACAGTGCGCCGCATACCCGCCCCGTCGACGACCGGCCGCTGTGCCAGGCTCGCCTCGAGCGATACCATCAGCGGCGCGCCGGGCTCGGCCCCCGTTTCCTCGAGTGCCTGCAGATAGGCCCGCTCCATGGCGGCGAAATCCGCTTCCATGGCCACCGGCCACTGCTGGCCGGTCGAGCACTCCGCGAGCACGGCCGCATCGGCCATATAGCGCAGCATGCCGCGGATGAATAGCCGCGGCTCCAAGGCCGTACAGGCGGCGGCGCGATTCAACTGCGACTCCCCGTCCGGATAGAGCGGCTCATCGCCGGGGCCAAGCCGGGTCAGCAGGTGACTGTTGTCGACCGCGAAGACCACGGGCGCCTCGCGCCCGCCGTGCAGCGTCAGCCGCCCGGCATCGGCATCGAATACCCAGCGGCCGATATCGTCACCGCCGGCCCCCTGAGCGCCGGCATCGATCTGATAGATGTAGTAGCCGGCGACATCCAACTCGAGGAAATGCTCGGCCGGGCTGCAGCCGTCGCAGCCCAGCGTCCCGGTAAACAACGCCGGCAGCGGCGAGAAAAACGCGCTACCGGGCCGCGCCGCGGCACCCACCGCCTCCACCGGCACAGTCACCGGCCCGGTCGGCCCGGCCTCGAATGCCGGCACATGGCGCGTGTTGATGTACCAAAGGTCGCCATCGACCGAGATCCGCACCCGCATGCCGTAGCGCCCGCGCGGGCTCAGCGACTGGGGATCATAGGCCAGCGAAAAACCCAGCGGCGGCTCCCCCGATGGAATCAGCTGCGTCTGCGCCAGAATGTCGGCGGGCGCATCGGCCCGCGCCTGGTCTTCGATGTACACATCCATGACGGCGCCCCGCGGCAGCCCGGCGCCCTCCGGCAGCGTGACTTCTCCGTGCAAGGTTTGCTGCGCCGAGGCCGTCGACGCCAGCCATAGCCCGGACAAGAGCAACAGCGCCAAGCCAGACAATCGACAAGAAAGAGAAAATTGACGGGTCGTCGCCATTTGAATCCCCCTGATTATTGTTCTCGCGGCCGCGGGCAGGCTCGATCCGCCGCCGAAGCTTATCAAGACACGGCACCTGCAACGAGCGCACCGGTGCATCCGATGGGCACCGCGCGGGCGGGCATCATGGAACACCCGCATCCGTCGCCGCGCGCTGCTCCGGTGTCTTCGAGACGGAACCGCCGGAGTTGTCGCCGCCGCAAGCCAACCGATAAATCCCCGCCGCGAGCACACCACAAACCCCCATACCTAGCAACAGCGGCCGCGCGGTGTCGTCGTGCAACAGGCTGAAAAGGGTCGCCGCCAGCGCACCGAACCCGAAGCGGATAGCGCCGGCAAAGGCCGATGCGGTTCCCGCCATTTGCGGGAAGAACGCCATGAATCCCGCCATCGCATTGCCCATGACGACACCCGCCATACTGATATAAACGCCCGCGCCGACGGCGATCAGCCACAGATCGGGGTGTGCGGGCACGGCGACGGCCAGCAGTGCCAGCGCGGCGCTCACCTGCACCGCCAAGCCCAGGCGCAGCATGCGCTCGGCGCCGACCCGCGGTACCAGCTTCGAATTCACCAGCGTGAAAAACATCGCGGCTAAAATATTGACGCCGAATAGCGGCCCGAACAGTGACGGCGGGATCCCGTGCAGTTCGATATAGATGTACGGCGATGTAACGATGAAGATCATCATGCCGCCGAAACTGGCCGCGCCGCTCAGCAGATAGCCGAGCGCCGCACGATGGCGCAACAGCAGCCCGTAGTTGCCGAGGATGTGGTGCGCGTTCAGGCGATGGCGGCGCTCCACCGGCAACGTCTCCGGGACGATGCGAAAGAACAGTCCACCGGAAACGAGCGCGATCAACAGCAACGCCGCGAAGACCCATCGCCAACTACCGTAGAGGATGATCAGGCCGCCGACACTGGGGGCGATCAGCGGCGCCATGCCCATGATCAGCATCACCAGGCCCATGACGCGCGCGTAGTCGTCACGCGCGAACAGGTCGCGCACCAGCGCCGGGACCGTCACGGCGACCGCGGCGCCGCCGATGGCCTGCACGGCGCGCGCCCCGAGCATCAGCGGCATCGTCGCGGCGAACGCGCAGCCGATGTCCGCGATCACGAAAACCAACAGCCCGATCCCGATGATGCGCCGGCGCCCGTAGACGTCGGATAACGGACCCAGCGCCAACTGTGCCAGCGCGAACACGGCGAGATACACGGTGACGCTGATCTGCGCTAGCTCGACCCCCGCGTCGAGATCCCGCGCCATGGCCGGGATGCCGGGCAAGTACATGTCGATCGCAAACGGCGTCAGCGCGGACAACAGTCCGAGCACGAACAGCAAGCCCGGGCGAATGCGCGTGACCGGAGTCATCCCGGGCGCTTTAGCGCGGCGGCGGGCATTCGTCCCCGCACCACGGCCAGGCCCGCGGCCACGATGCAAAGGCCGCCGGCGATCTCCCACGGCCCCAGGGATTCGCCGGCCAGCAACGCGGCGGAGACGGCGCCGACCACCAGTTCGAACAGCAGCAGCACCGAGGAGCGCTGCAGCGGCAGGTTACTGACCCCGACCTGCACCGCGGCAATCATCGTGCTCATCCAGATCACCCCGACCGCGAGGCTCGCGATGATGGCCGTCGGCGGCGCCGAGAACGGTTGGCCCAGCAGCAGCGCGGCGGCGATGGCGAGCGGCGGAACCAGTACGCTGGCGGCGAGATTCTTCAACCGCGGCGACAGGTCGCCCGCCGCGCGCAGCTGTACGTTGGTGAGCGCGAAGAAGAGGCCCGCGAACAGACCGAGCAGATCGGCGAGCCCCAGCCTGCCGAGGGGCATCGCCGTGTCCGCGAGCAGCATCATGACCGCGCCGACCAGCGCGAGCGCAACGGCGGGGATCGTCACCGGCGCGAGCGGCTCACGCAGCAGGAAGTGCGCAAGGATCACCGACCACACCGGCGATAGATAGAAAAGAATCAGCACCCGGGCGACCTCGCCCTCGATGACGCCGATGCTGAAGGCGGTGCCGGAGATGGCAGCCGTGAGCCCGATGCCGAGCATCGGCCGGCGCTCGCGCCACAGCGTGCCGCGCTCGCCGCGGGCCAGATACAGCAGCACCGCCGTAGAGCCGGTATAGACGAGCGCGACCGTCCAGAGTCCCGACAGTCCGGTGTCGCGGATCAGCCGCAGCGGCAGCCAGTACAGCCCCCACAGCGCGGAGCCGAACAGCATGATCGCGATCAGAACGGGCTGTGACGCAACGGTCGGGAAGCGGGATCGGTAGCGAGGCATCCGGCCATTGTACCGGCGCCGCACCCGCGTGCGCGGCGGGAATGCAAGAATTCCGGCGCAAGGTCGAGCGCCGGTTCTGCCGCTCCCACGCGCGCGGCGGGAATACATCGACAGCAGTTCCCGCTGTGTGCGCCTGTGAACGACCGAAGCCGGCGCGGGAGTGCTGAAGGGACGTGCGGACGTAGCGAGTCTTTCGCGCCGAGCGGCGCGATCGCGACGTTGGCTGGCTCGTCCCCTCGGGATACACCCCGAGCACGCTCGGTCACGGCCCGCGACGACGGGGTGTCGTAGCCCAGCGCGATCTGCTGTGGCGCGATATCGGCGAGCAGTTGCTTGGCGGCGTTGCGCTCGCAATCGTTTTTCTTCGACCGATCGGGCTTGAGGAGCGCCTCAGGGGCGAGCGGACACTTCTGATCCGCTCCACATCATGGTTTTAGAGAGAAACTGTTTGCGGCGGGAATTGCCGGGGACTGTTTTCAAGGGGCGAGCGCTTCGGCAAGGAGCGCCGCGAGGATTTCCCGAGCGTGCCCCAGCGGCACCGAGTAGTGGCCTTCGCCCGGCATTTCGATGAGATGGGCATTCGGCAGGTGGTCTGCATACCAACGGGCGTGGTCGATGGGGACGGTGCCGTCTGCGTCGCCGTGCCAGATGCGGATGTGATGGCGGATGTCGGCGAAGGGGATGTGCCAGTCGTGGCTGTAGAGCACCAGGTCGCGACGAGGGCCGGCGGCGTCGTTGCGCATGGCGTCGGCGATGGTTCGGCTCAGGATGGCGGCGTTATCGGCGTCGGCGAGCACTGCACGATCGGCAGGCGGCGCGGCGATACTGCGAATGCTTTCTACCAGGTTCGGCCAGCGCTGCAGCACGGCCGGCGTCGGCCCACCGTAGAGCAGGTTGCAGAGCCAAGGGGGTTGCCGACCCATGGCCAGGTTGGTGCGCACGGCCCAGTTCATTCGGTGCAGCAGATCGTCGATATAGATAGGGCCGAGCGGGCAGACCAGGGCACAGGCATGCACGCGCTCGGGCAGGCGCCAAGCGCAGGCCAGCGCGTAGGGGCCGCCGCCGGAGACGCCGAGCACGGCGAAGCGCTCGAGCCCCAGGCCCTCGGCCAGACAGGCGACGTCGTCGCTCCAGTCCGCGAGCGCCCGGCCGGGCTGATCGTCGCTGTCGCCGTAGCCGGGGCGATCCGCGGAGATGATGCGGGCGTCGGCCGCGAGGGCGCTTTCATGCAGCAGCAGGGCTTCGCGGCGCGAGCTCGGGAACCCGTGACAGTAGATGACGGGGGCGCCGCCCGGCGCGCCGTAGCTGGTGTAGGCGATGCGCCGGCCGCCCGGCCCGGGCATGTAGCAGGGCGGCTCTTCCATGCCCGCGGCGGCGTCAAACACAAGATTCCATCCGTTCGGCGTCGAGCTCCATGATCTCCAGTCGATGGTTGCCGCAGGGGTAGGCCTCCGACGGGCCTTGGGTCAGCAGAACCAGTCCGGAGTCGATGCCGTGGTCGGCAAGCCATTGTCGCACCACCGGCGCCCAATCTCCGCGATCGTCATCGGCGTCGACCGCGTGCACGCCGTAAGAGAACTGCAGGCGCTGGCAGGTATCCGGGAAACAGCTGTAGGCGATGATCCAGCATGGCAGGCGGAAGCGGGCGATGCTGCGAGCGGTTTTGCCGCTGCGGGTCGGAACGGCGACCGCCGCCGGGGCGCTGCGCTCGACGGTGTGATAGACGCTGCGCGCGATGAGATCCACGGGCCGCACACTTAGGGCCGCGCCGTAGGCACCCAGCGCCTGAGCGAGCATCCGGTTGTCGCGCTCGGGCTCGATGGCCGTGGCGATGGCCGCCAACATCTCGACGGATTCCACCGGGAAGCGGCCCATGGCAGATTCCGCCGACAGCATGACGCAGTCGGTGCCGCCGAGGATGGCGTTGGCGACATCGGTGGCCTCGGCTCGGGTCGGCCGGCGCAGCGTGACCATGGATTCGAGCATTTGGGTCGCGGTGATGACGGGCTTGCCGCGGACGTTGGCCAGTTCCGTGATCTGGCGCTGGGCGACGGCAATGCGCTCGATCGGGATCTCCACGCCCAGATCGCCGCGCGCGACCATGATGCCGTCGGCGGCGTCGAGGATGCTCTCCAGATTGTCCAGCGCCGCGGCCCGCTCGATCTTGGCGATAATGAAAGGGGCGTACTCCATTGCTTTGGCGGCGTCACGCACCGACGCGATGTCCTCCGCGGAGGCGACGAACGACTGGCTGACGGCGTCGATGGCATGCTCGGCCGCGAATGCGAGCCATCCGCGGTCGTTGTCGGTGAAAGCCGAGATGCCGAGATCGATGCCGGGCAGGTTGAGACCTTTGCGCGAGCGCAGCTCGCCGCCGGCGCGTACGCTGCAGACGACGTCGGTGTCGGTTACTTCCAGGACTTTCAGTAAGATGAAACCGTCGTTCAGGAACAGTCGATCGCCGGGCTGCACCGCGGCCGGGAGGCCGTCGAAGGTGACGCTGACGCGCGAGGCATCACCGACACAGTCCTGCGTGGTCAGGGTGATGACCCCGTCACGGACGAGCTCGACCGGCTCTTCCGCCAAGTCACCGATGCGCATCTTAGGGCCGGGCAGGTCGCCCATGATCGTAACGCGCCGACCGGTCTCGCGGGCCGCATCGCGGATGCGCTCGATCACCTGCGCGTGGTAGTCGGCATCACCGTGGGAGAAGTTGAGCCGCGCGACGGACAGGCCCGCCCGGACAAGCGCGCGCAGCATGTCGGGCGAGTCGGAGGCAGGTCCGATGGTCGCGACGATTTTGGTTTTGTGAGGCGACAACTGCATGGTACTGATTCCGGTGCTGACGGCGGCTGGACATCGGCCGCGCTGTTGCAGCGAGTTTACCCGCGGTTCGGTCCGCGCGTGTGACTGTCCGGTGATGGCCGGTGTCGGTGAAAGCCCGGCTCACGCGACTGTTTCGGCCCCAATGATCCGATCACCGGCGATCGAGGCAGGAGCGCGCGGCATGCAGGTCACGCCGGCGGGAAGCGGGGTCGGCGGTCGGACAGCGGCTCAGGCCCGGGTCGTGCGCCAGCGGCGCATGGCCTCGGCGTCGATCTGCCCGTCGCGCGCGTACAGTCGGTCCAGCTCCGCCCGCTTGTCCGGCGGTGCGCCGGCGATCAGATCGCCCACGGTCATCGCTGCACCCGGGCGCGGTGCCCCCGGGGTCGGTGCCCCCCGGTTCGGCGGCAATGTACCGCCGCCGGTCACGGCGGCCAGATAGAGGCTGCGGTCGCCGCTGACCATGCAGCTCTCGACCCGGCAGTCGAGCCATGCCAGCGCCGAGCGGATCAGCGGGTTGCCGAGCGGCGAGCGGTGGTCTTCCATGGCGTCGAATTTGTCGCCATCCCGGCCGCTTGCGAGTCCGAACCGCCAGACCAGATCGAGCGCGTCGCGAGGCAGCAGGTGTGCGCAGAAGGCACCGCTGGACTCGATCATGCGCCAAGTGTGGTGCTGGCGGGCGATACCCGCCAGCATGCGCGGGCGATCGCGAACGATCGACGCCCTGGCGACGAAGGTCGCGATGCAGCCGCCGCGACGGCTGCCCGGCTCGGCCCGCTCGGCCGACGTCACCAGCCACAGCGGCGGGTCGTAAAGATGGTAAACGCGATCCACGGCGTCGGCGGTGCCGGGGTCCAGCGGTTGGCTGCCCGCGGTGAGCGGGTCTGCGCCGGCGTGCCGACCGGCATCCTCACCGGCGTGTTGCGGGCTATCGGTCGAAGTCATGGGTTAGCCTTTTCGTGCCTGCGATGCTTCTTCGGGGCGGGGATGGAGCGGACGATGCAGCGGGCAATGCAGCGCTTCGCGCGCCGAGCCGGGCGCCCTCTGTCATTCGAGCGCCCGGCCGACGCAAGCGTCCCCGGTGAAGCTGATGTCGCGGACCGATCCGCGGGCTTCGTGCTGCATACCGAAGATGCACCCCCGCGGCCGATCGATCCGCATCCGGCTAATTGACTGGCGCCGGCGAAGTTTTCAAGCGTCGACGCGAATGCTCTCGGCCCCGTGCCGGAGCGAGGAGCCGCAGACGAGGATCATCAGCGCTTGCGGTCGTCTTCGCGGGCCGACTCGGGCGCATTTCCGCGCCGGTCGTCGTCGGCTTCTTTTCCCTTGCCGCGGCTGCCCGGGGCGTCCTCGCAGGGGTTCGCGCCGGGCGCTTCGTCGGCACGGCCCGAGCGCCGATCGCAGCCAGGCGGGCGCTTGCGGCTATCGTTTTCGCCACGATCGTCATCAACGCCGGCCTCGGAATCGTCGGCTGCATGGTCGCCTTCGCCGTCGTCGGTGTCGATGCCGTCGTTCGGATCCGTTCCGGAGTCCGTTCCCGCGTCGTCGTCGCTCGGCGTCCCGGAATCGGGGTCGGAGCCCGCGTCCGTGTCCCCATCGGAATCCGAGCTGCCGTCTTGCGGTTCCGGTGGTGTATAGCCGGCCTGCAGCATGACGGCCTGCTGCTCCGGGGTCATGGCCGCGAATTGCTCCGCCGTGACAGCTGCCTTCCAGGCCGCGGAGGTCTCGGCGAGGCGGCTGCCGATCAGCGGCATCGAGGCCGGCGGTATGAACGCCACCAGCTGCGGCGGCAGCGGCACGAACAGGCTCGAGTGGGTGAAGGCGGCGATTTGATCCGCGGTCAGCGCCAGGCGTTGCTCGACGCTGAGCTTGGCCACCCAATAGGCCAACGACGGCGCATCGATGGCGGCGACCTGCTCGCCGGTAAGCGCGGCCAAGTGGGCGGACGATCCGTTCACTGCCTCCGAGCCGAGCGCGGCGATATGGGCGGGTGTCAACAGCGGCACATCGGCCACCGGTACGTCGCCGAGGCGGTAGATGACGGTTTGGGTGCTGGCTTGCGGCGACCAAGTGTAGGGCCGCGCGGCAATTAGCGGCGGGCTCGCGGCAAAGCGCAACAGGCCGAAGGCGGCGGCCACCGGTGCCCATTCGCGCACCGTCGATTCGTTCATCGGGATCAGCTGGTGATTGTCGATCCAGCGCCGCAGCACCGGGTAGGCAGTGCCGAAATCGTTTTCGGTGACGGGATTATTGGGCGGCCAGTAGGCGGCATTCACCGAAATGTAAGGCTCGCGGAACCCCGGCAGATGCCAGGTCGGACCGGCGACGCTCATGCCGCGAACCGGCTCCGGGTTGGCGTCGTTCAGCGATATGCGGTCCATCGGATCGCGCACCGGATCGTCGCCGATGCCGGTCAGATAGACCTTCGACTGGGGATTGGCGCCGAGGATGATATCGAGCAGCTGGGTAGCGACATCCAGGTAAACGGGCTCGCCGCCGAGGTGATGGGCCTGGAGCAGCGCCAGCGCGTCGATGGGCGAGACGGAGAAATTGTACCATCCGGTGTATGGAATATAGGGGTGCTTGGCGGAGCGGTACGGGGCCGATGCAGAGCGATTCAGCTTCATGTCGGCGGCCACCATGATGGAGCGGCGGGCGTTCTCCACCAACAGAATGTCCCGGTTCGCATGCGGGGCATTGGCCATCGCCCAATAGCCCCAGGTGGTGTTCGGCGCCGCGCTCAGGTCCATCGAGACCCGACCGAGCAGCGAGCGGTAATGCGCTTGGAAGACTGTATCGCCGGTGCTGCGATAGAGCTCCGCGGCGGCCCACATCATGTCGGGGATCGAACTGCCAACGGCGTAGGTGCCGCCTCCCGGGTACTGCGGCGGATTCGTATAGTGCGTACCTTCGGGCGGCCAGATGGCGTTGTTTGCGACGAAGGCCCAGGCGCGAAGCGCGGCATCCAGCACAGCGTCCGCCTCCGCAGGGCGATAGCGCTGCATCAGGCGGCTGTAAATTGCGCCCATGGCGGCGAATTGGGCCGTCGCGCGGGTGGTTTTCTCGTAGATGAAGCGCGGTTCGGCGACGTCGGCCGGCATCCCCATATCGAAGTGACCGCTGGCGACGCGCCAGTAGACGCCGCCATCGTCGTCCTGCATCGACAACGCCCACTGCATGCCCCAGCGCAGCTCGTCGAGGATGTCCGGGATGCCGTTGCCCGATTCCGGGATACCCAACTCGCCGTCGGCGAAATGGCCGTCCGCGGCCAGATCCAGCGCGAGCGCGAGCGCCGGCCAGACCGGCGCGGCATTGTGCACGTATTGGCCATAGTCGCCGGCGTCGTACCAACCCATGCGTGTCGGCTTGTAGTCGAAAGCCGTTTCGCCGCGGCTCAGCGGGTAGGTTTCCAGCACCGGATGAAACACCGCATCCAGCAGCGGGTCGATACCGGCGCGCTCGTAACCCGGGTCCGCATAGGGCGCTGTCAATGCCGTGTTGCGCTTGTGATAGAAGAGCCGCATCGTCGTGCGGTAGACGTCGTCATAGACGTCCGCGGCGATATCGAAGGGGTGCGAGCGGCCGATGCAGGGCACCTCCACCTGATAGCTGCCCGGCGCGGCGAGCGCGCTGAAGTCCGCCGTGTGGACGTCCTCTCCGCTGCGTACGTCATCGGCGATCCGCAGTTCGAGTTGCCCGGAGAGGACCACCGTATCCGTGCCGGCCCGCACGACCCGGAACAGGGTCTCCTCTACGGGCATCGGGCCGTAGTCGCCGAGCCAATTGCCGACGAATGCAATTTTCGTTGCCGTAGGCAGATAGCCGACCTGGTTCACCTTGATGCTGGAGCTGATCGCGTCCGCCGTCGGCATCACCGTCAGCATCGGCTCGGCAAGCGGCATGTCGGCCGGCGAGCGCAGCGCGCTCAGGTCGACCTGATAGGCGTGGCCGGGCTTCAGCGGGACCGGCAACTGCAGATGCACCCGCCAGCGCGTCTCGGCCTTGAGCCCTGCAGGGGTGACGCCCACCGCAGCGCGCTCCAGGCCGATGGCCTCGGCGCCGAGCGGTGCCTGAAAGTCGGGGTCGCTCGCGCTGAGCAGCGTCACGCGCGAGGCATCCGCGGCGGAGGCCGGGTCGAGTAGATCTACCGCGATGCTCAACGTCCGGGAGGAGGGCATCGACCAATCGCCCAGTGTCGGCCGGCGCCGGTCGCGCAGGACGATATCGTCGATGAAGAAGTCGCGCGGGTCGATCTCGGGTGCAAAGCCGATCAGAAACACGCTGTCGAGTGCGAAATCGTCACTGGCCAGATCGCCGATCGGGATCTGCACTCGGCGCCACTGCGCGTCGATGACGCCGCCGTCGACGTACTCGGCGATACGCCGGTGCGTGCCGTCGAGCGCGTCCAAGAGGAAAATCGTCGGATCGGCGCTCTCCCCGGCGGCGCGGATATAGAAATCCAGCGAGCTGAACGGGCGGAAGTCCGTGCGCCCCGAGGCGAGGCGCATCAGGGGACGGTGATGCTGTGTGGGCATCACGCGCAGGCCGGCCAGACCTGCATGGGCCGCCGTGGCTTCTTCGTAGATCCGATCGAGCTGCGTAAACTGCATGTCCGCCGACTCGTCGTAGAGCAGCAGATCCCCGCCCCGGGCGTCGGGGACGACGGCGATGGAGGCCGCCAGAACGGCGAGCAGTGTTGTCGCGAATGGACGCAAGGGGGGGCTTTCGGGCATTTGCGAGTCTCCGGCGGCTGACAAATCCTTTGCCGCCGAACTGCATAAGCGGGGCTCGGCGCATGGTCTTCGAGCATTCGTCCGCGGCGCGGTGCGGACAGCGGTCCGTGTGCAACCGATGGCTCGGCCGATGGGCCCTCGGTGCTGCCTCGGCGAGCACCGGAGTGCAAAATGGCATGGCCCATCGGGGAGGGCGCGGTCAAGACCGATGACGGGTAGCGTGCACTACACGTGAGCGAATCGGCGGGCAGACCATCAAACTGCCGGCACCGGCTCGGATTTCGACAGTTGCCGGAACGCAATGCTTTTGCGGATGCTATACGGGTAGTGTCTGCGCCACCGTGATGGGTCTCACAAAGGAAGACGGTGATGAGCGTAGATGCAGATTTCGGTTATCTCAGGCGTTCACCCCTGACCAGCGGATTGACCGACGAGCAAGTCCGGGTGCTGGCGGGAATTGCCTATTGTCGACGGCTGAGCGATCAGGAGGTGCTGATCGACGAGGGCAAGGTGGACAACAGCCTGCACATCGTGGCCGAGGGCGGGATCGCCGTCACGCGCGATCTCGGAAAGGGCGAGTACACGACTATCCATGTGCTGCGCACCGGCGACTTGGCCGGCGAAATGGGCTTCATCAGCGCGCGCCCGCATACGGCGACACTGCGCGCGTTGGGCAATACGCAGGTCTGCAGCATCGAGCGCGACGCCTTCGAGGCGCTGCTGCCCCGGGACGCATGGCTCGTTTACCGGGTCATGCAGAATATCGTGGAGGTCAGTCAGGACATCCTGCGGCGGATGAATGCCCAATATGTCGAACTGACCAAGTACGTCTATCGCACCCACGCGGTGTTCTAACGGCGCGGCTGCCGGCCGGTGCCTGCGCCGAGGCGCTGATCCGTGGGCCGCCGGTCGACGTCGGCGGCACGCTTTGCCGGATCGTATGCGGCTGCGACGTATCCGGCACGGCGCCGGCCGGCGGCGCTTATTCTTGGAGCGCGGCAATCTCCGCGGCGCCGCCTTGCAGTGCCCGCTCGACGGTTTCGCGGTCCAAGTCGGGGATCAACTCGGCGAGAAAGTCGCACACGGGCGTGCGCACGGGCAAGCCGCGCCGCAGCACCGCCGAAGTCGTCAACCGCGGCAGCACATCGCCGATGTCCAGCGCGCGCAGGCAGCGGTGGTCGGTCAGCTCGAAAGCCATCCGGGCGACGATGCCGACGCCGGCGCCGGTGGCCACGTAGTCGAGAATGCGGTTGCTGCTGGCAAGCTCGAACGAGACCGGCGATGGCAGTCCCTGCCGGCGAAAGGCGTCATCGACCACTTGCCGCGACGCCGAGCCCCGCTCGTAGCAGCAGATCGGCCATTCGGCCAACTCCCGAAGCGTAACCGGTTCGGCCGCCAGCAAAGGATGTCCCTCGGGCACCACGGCGGCCAGCAGCCAGTGCTCGATCGGAAAGTAAGCCAGGTTCGCATCACCCCGCGCCGGTCCGGGCACGATGCCGATGTCCATGTCGCCGCTGGCCACCAGGGCCAACGCCCGGCCGGGCTCCTCCTCGCTGACCCGCAGCCGCATGTCGGGCGCGATGGCGCGGAAGCGGATCATCGCGTCGTGGAGCAAATGGGTGGCCGCGTGCCGGCTCGCCGCGATGGCCAATTGTGCAGTCTGTAACTGCGCGTGCCGGCCGGCAATGTCGCGGATACGCTGGGCATCCAGCAGAATTCTCGATGCGATGGGTGCGATGCGCTCTCCGGGCTCGGTCAATCCGACCAGCCGCTTGCCTTCGTGTCGGAACAGATCCACGCCCAACTCATCGGCGAGTGCTATGAGCTGCTTGCTCACGCCTGACTGAGATGTGTAGAGCGCATTGGCTGCCGCGGAGACGCTGAATCCTTCTTCGATCACCCGAACGAAGTAGGTCAGTTGTCTGAGCTTGATCGTGCACCTCCGATTTCGGGAGAGTCGGCGGTCGCCTCCCGTCCTTGAGCCGCTCTCCTTCTCGATATTCCAAATTGACCTTGCAAGTATACCCGGAAGTTATTGGCGGTTTTCGCCACGTTTCACGAAGATTTTCCCCGACGGGAGAGCAGGGACAGCGGCATCGCCCGGGCACGGAGACCAAGTGCCGGGCACGTAAGGAGGCGACTACCAAGCCAACTTCCGGGACCACGGAGGGACTCGAAGTCCCTCGTCTAGGTATCCAATCAGGGGTGATTCGATGAACATCAAGCAAACTCGCAAGATCGGCGTCATGACGGCAGCCGTCGCGCTGGCAATCAGCGGCGCCGCGTTGGCCGGCAACGAGGCCACGCAGACCGTCGGTTACGAGGTGACCGCGATCGATGAGATCGCCGTGAGCGGCAATCCCGGGGCGCTGACCATCAACAGCGCCACCGCCGGCAGTCAGCCTGATGCCGTAACGGACAGCGGCACCACCTACGCCATCACCACCAACGGCACCAACAAGAAGATCACGGCCGCGCTGGATACGGCCATGCCGGAAAACGTCACATTGTCGCTGACCGCGACGGCACCGTCGGGGGGCACCTCGTCGGGCAAGGTGGCGCTCGGGGCGACGGCGGCCGACGTCGTTACCGGCATCACGAAGGTCGCAACGAGCGGCATCGGGCTGAGCTACGAGCTTGCGGCCACCGTCAGCGCCGGCGTCGTCGCCTCCGCGAACAAGACCGTCACGTTCACGCTGACCGACGGCAGCTAACGCCTGCCGGTTCGAAACCCGCAACAAGCTGCCGGTCAACGGCATCGCCATGGCCGGGCGCACGCCCGGCCGAGGAGGCGTCCATGCGGCGCAAGCTCATCCTTTGCATGCTCGGCCTGATGCCCGTGCTATGTGCCTCGGCGAGCGGCATTACCGTCAGCGGCACCTGGTCCGAGACCATCGGCAGCGACGACCTGTTCGCCGGAACCGGCACGGACATTCGCTCGCCCATCGTCAGCGGCGCGGCGCAGGCCGTGCTCGATATCGCCGACACCGGCGGGCGGAGTTGGACCGTCTACCTTCGCCGCGCCGAGATCGCTTGGCACGCGGATGTGACCCTATCGGTGCGGCGAAGCGGCGACGGCAGCGGCAGCGGCAGCATCGTGGGGGGCACTGACTACCGCCCCGTCACCGCTTCCGACCAAGTCTTTTTTACCGGCAGCGGGGACCGCGCCGGCATCGGCATCGAATTGCGTCTCGAGGGAGTCAGCGTCGCTCAGGACCCGAACCTGTACGAGACCGCGGTCACCTACAGCGTCCGATAACGGAGAAAAGAATCATGAACGCGCACAGGCCAGTGTTTGTTTTGATGGCGGCAGCGCTGATCGCGTTTGCCGCGAGCGCCCGCGTCGGGGCGTCGGTGATTGTCGAAAGCGCGCTGACCGATGCCGACACCTCTGCGCCCGGCGCCCGCTACGAGGGCAGCATTCGGCTTCGCAATACCGGCCGCGAGCCGGCCGAGGTCAAGCTCTACCAGACCGACTATGCGTTCACTGCCGACGGGCGCAACGACTACGGCGAGCCCGGCCGCCTGTCGCGCTCGAACGCGAACTGGATCGTCATCGACCGCAATCATCTGCGCGTCCCCGCTGGCGGCACCGCCGATGTGGGCTATCGGGTCCGCGTGCCGTCCGGCAGCGGGCTGCGCGGCTCCTACTGGAGCATGATCATGGTCGAGCCCATCGCCAAGGGCTCGGCCGAGTCCGGCGAGCCGTTGCCCGAGCGCACCACTCGCCTGTCGCAAGTGACGCGCTACGGTGTTCAGGTGATTACCGACATCGGCAACGGCGGTGCCGGGGCGCTGGATTTCTCCAATCCTCGGCTGCTCGATCCTGCCGAAGGTCACGGACAACGGCTGTTCGCCGTGGATGTCGAGAACACGGGCGCGCGATGGCTGCGGGCCAAGCTCTGGATCGAGCTCTACAGCCGCGAGGGCGCCCCGGTGGGTAAGTTCGACGGACCGCTCAAGCGCCTCTTTCCCGGCACTTCCGCGCGCTTCGAGGTCGACCTGAAGGACGTGCCCTCCGGCGACTACATCGCACTGGTCGCCGCGGACGGAGGCGGCGACAACCTGTTCGGGGCGAACCTGGAATTGGCGCTGCCTTAGCGCGGCGTTCGGGAACCCGGCGCCGGAAGCTATCCGCTTTCCCACGCCAATCAGCGTCGACGGCGCCGCCAAGAGCGCCTCGCGCACGTCACGAGCGGTAACTGCCGCGGCCGTCCTCGACGCACGGGATGGCGGACAATGACACAGCAGACGGGCCGACAACATCGCCCCTCGGGCCTTGGCCGGAGGATGCCCTCGGGCCGGCGCCGCTTTATCGGCGCCGGGGCGCCGGCGCCGCTGTCGGTGCCGCTGTCGGTGCCGATCCCGGCGCCGGCCCCGCTTGAGCATGCGCCGCGTCGACCATCCCGGCTCGGCGCAGTTGCACGATCGGCGCTCGCACTGATGCTCCTCGCCGCCGTGCTGCTCGCGCCGGCCCCGGCCGCCGCGAGGGACGGCGGCGTGACGGTGATGCCCGCCGACGTCAGCCTGCTGCGCAAGGCTCCGCGCGAGATCGCCACCTCGGTGATCCGCGTCACCAATCGCACCGGTGCCGCGGCGACCTTCCAAGGCGAGCTGTCGCTGCCGGCCGGCTGGCGTCCGATCACACCCGATTTCCCGTTCCCGGTGGCCGCCGGCGAGACCGTTCTGCGGCTGATCAGCTTTATGGTTCCTGCCGAGACGCCGGCCGGCGACTACCGGGTGCGTTACCGCGTCGAGCAACGCGACAGGCCCGCCGTCAGTGGCACGGCCAGCCTCTCGGTGCGCGTGCTGCCGGTGTGGAAGCTGCAGGCCGATCTGCGCTCGGCGCCGGATCTCGTCATCGCGGGCGAGGCCTACGAAGCCGTCTACAACATCATCAACGCCGGCAATGCGCCGCTGCAGGTCGCCTATCGCGGCGACAGCCGCCGCGGCTATCGGATCTCGCCGGCCGGGGGTGTCTTGGACTTGGACCCGGGTGAAGCACGGGAGGTGGTGCTGACAGTGACCACCGAAGACGACGGCGAGCCGCTGCGCGACACCTTGACCTTCACCGCCGAAGCAACTGCCGAGGGGCTGGCCAGCGAAGCGTCGAAAAGCATCGAGGTGGTGCCGCGGGTCAGCGCCGGCGAGAATCCCGAGATCAGTATTGATACGGTGTTCACGCAGTCCGCCGGTGCTCGCCTGCGCGACGGTGAGTACAGCGGTGGTCTGCAATTGTCTTGGTCGGGCGCCGGTGCCATCGACGACACCGGCGAGCGCCGTGTCGCCTTTATGCTGCGCGGGCCGGACATGATCGAAGAGACCATTCTCGGCCAGCGCGAGGAGTTTCGCGTGCAGTACGACGGGCCGAATGTCGACCTCGCCCTCGGTGATCTGACCTATGCCTTATCGCCGTTGACCGAGCAGGGCCGCTGGGGCCGCGGCGGCCTGATCCGCTGGCGCAACGCGCCTTTCACGGTCATGGCTTACCACATGCGCGAAGCGTTCAGTAGCACGCGCTACGACGACGCGGTTTGGCTGGAAGACGAGCAGGCCTGGGGTGCCGACGACAGCCTTCGGCGAGAGGATCGTTGGTGGGGAGACGAGACCGCCGTCGGCCTGGACTTCGACCTGGCCTCGTCTTGGCGCGCCGGCATCAACCTGCTGCATAAACATGATACTGACGGGCGCAACGACGTGCTCTCTCTGCGGGGCCTGGGCGAACTGCCCGGCGGGCTTGCCTTGGAGTTGGAGGCCGGCGCCGGCAGTGGCGATGCGGGCAGCGGGAAAGGCGTCTTTGCCCGACTGAGCAAGTTCGGCGACGAGCTGCGTTATGCGCTGAAGTTCTATCACGCCGATCCCGACTTCAAGGGCTACTACCGGGACCAGCGCCACGTCGGTATTGACTTCGATTACGGGCGCGCCGGCAGTCCCTGGAGCTACCGCGGTTACCTCAGGCGCGACCGGTATAATCTCGACCGAGACCCGGCGTACCCGGCCACCCTCGACGAGGATCTGCTGCTGGGCGTGAGCTACCGCTGGCCGTCGGAGGCGCGGCTCGGGCTCGACCTGCGCCATCGCGAGCGGCGCGACTTGCGCGCCGATTCGCAGTTCGACGCCGACAAGACGTCGGTCCGGCTCAACGCCGGCGGATCGGTCGAGTCTCTCGACCTCAGCGTGCAGGGCAGTGTGGAGATCGGCCGCCGGCGCAGTCGCCTCGACGACGAGCGCTTCAACACGGTCGAATACCGGCTCGCAGGCACGTGGCGGCCCTCGCGCCGGCTGTTCGTCGGCGGGCATCTCCACTATGACGGCGACGCAACCAGCAGCGCCAGCCGCGATACACGGATCACCGCCGGTCTCGGCGCGCAGATGCTTCTATCCGATCGGCTTTCGCTGAGCCTGGACGGGCAGACCGATGTGCTCTCCGAGCGCCGGCGTACCCTGTTGAACGCGCAGCTTCGGCTAGAGCGCAACAACGGCCATTGGATCCAACTCGCCGCACGTCACGACACCGGGCCTTACAGCGATACCAATGCGATGCTTTCTTACAGCATGCCGATAAAGCTGCCGGTGGGACGGCGCAGCGATGTGGCCACGCTGCGCGGGCGGGTGTTCGACGCGAATGCCACGCGGGGCTTTCCCAACGTCGTCCTGAAACTGGGAAAGCTGGTTGCGGTGACCGATGCGTCCGGATACTTCAGCTTCCCGTCCGTCAAGGTCGGCCGCTACGAGCTCGCTGTTGTGGGCGGTTCGCTGCCCGCCGGGATGATCTCCCTGGTTGAGCTTCCGGTCGCCGTCGACTTGCGCCGTGACAGCGAGCGCCCGCTGGATCTGCCCCATATTCGCGGCGCGCGCATCGGCGGGCGTGTCCAGCTCTACGAGCCACCGGGCACGCTGCTGCCGTCGCAGACGTTCCGCCGCGGTGCCCGGAGCTCGCCGACGGCCGCAGACAGCGGCGATTTGCTGCCGAGTCGCGGGCTGGCGCGCGTCGTTGTCGTCGTTACCGACGGCGAAACCCGGTACCGGCGCATGACCGATGCGGCGGGCGACTTCGAGCTTCTGGGTCTTACGCCCGGCGCTTGGAGCGTTTCCATCGAGACCGATGGCATACCCGCTGACGCAACCATCGAGGAGTCGAGCCGCGACGTCGACCTCGAAGCCGGCGGTAGCGCCCAAGTGGAATTCAGGGTCGAGCGCAAGATACGCCGCATGCGCATGCTCGAACCGCTCAAGCTCGCCGAAGCAGCAGTCAACCCCGCCGCCAACCCAGCCGCCAACCCAGCCGCCAACCCAGCCGCCAACCCAGCCGCCAACTGAGCAAAGTGCGTCCGCGAAGCCGCGGGGAGATCGCGGGGGTCCGGCGGACGCGCCCGGGTCTCGCGCGGCGCCGCGTGGGGATGGCCCCGAATCGGGGCGCCGCAAGGTCGACGCGCTTCGATGGTAACGAGCGGATTGGCTGGCGTCGACGTTTCGGGGCCGGTATCCTTGCGCACGACGGTTCGGCCTGCCTCGGGGCCGGTTTGCGTGTGCGGCCGGCGTTTCGGCTGCCGGACCCCGTCGTTTGCGCCCTCGTCGATCCTCGGCGTTGCTGAAGGGTCGGCCGTTGCTCGCGGGTGGTGCTGCGCTGCGAAGGCTCGCGAGTAGCGGCTCCGTGGGCGGAGAGATTCGGCGATGCGACACTTGTTCCGGCAAAAGGCCGGCGCGGAACACGAGCGGACGATTGCGTTGTTGCCGGGGGCAGTCCTGGCCGCGGGCCTGTGCGTGACGCTGCTGGTCTGGCTCGGTGCCATGGCCGAGGCGCGGACCAGGGTGGACGCCCGGCTGGCCATCTGGCAAGACCGCATCGCTCACGCTATCGAGCATCGACTCGATACCAACGCCCAGATTCTGCGCGGCGTCGCGAGCCTGTTCGCGGCATCGCGAGATGTCGCCCGTGACGAATTCCGCCTCTACATGCAGGGGGTGGATCTCTGGCATAACGCGCCGGGCACCGAAGTCGTCGGCTATGTGATCCCGGTGCCGGATGCCGAGAAGGCCGCCCACGTCGCGGCGGTTCGTGCCGAGGGTTTTCCCGACTATGCCATCCTGCCGCCGGGCGAGCGGCCGCTCTATGCGCCTGCGGTCTATCTGGAACCCTTCTCTCCCGGCAACCGGCGCGCCTTCGGCTTCGACCTAGCCTCCGATCCGCTGCGCTGGGAGGCGGCGTCCCTGGCCCGCGACAGCGGGCGGCCCGTGATGAGCGAGATGACGGCGCTGCTGCGCGACGTGGAGTCCCGGGGCGAGCCGGGTTACTTGTTGTTCCTGCCCATCTACGGCGCCGGAGAGCCTGTCGAGATCCTGCCCGAGCGGTCGCGCAGCTTCGAAGGCTGGGTCTATGCCGCGTTCCATATGCACGCGCTGATCGCCGCGACCCTCGATCTCCCGGATTTCCGCGACATCGCTTCCCTCGTGGCGATCGCGGTTTACGACGGCGACAATCCGGCCGCCGGCCGGCTGCTTTACGCGACCCGGAATCGTCCCGGCGCTGCCCTCGAAAGGGGACAGCCGACGCTGGCCAGGACGCTGACATACGGCGGACAGACATGGACGATGGTGATCGCGGCCGAGCCCGCGTTTACTGCATCGACCACCAGCGACAGGCCGACGCTGATCGCACTCGGCGGCATTGCCGTCAGTCTGTTGCTTGCGGCTTTGGTGCACGTGCTGTTGCTCGGGCGCCGGCGTGTCTCCGCGGCGCTCGGGGAGGCCGCGCGGGCCAACGCAAAACTCTCCGAGCGCGAACAGGATCTGCTCTTGGCTCAGCGCATCGCGCAGCTTGGAAGCTGGACCTACGAGCCGGCCACCGGCCGCTCCCATTGGTCCGACGGCATGTTCCGGATCTGGGGCCTGGAGCCGGAGCAGGGCGCCGCGGAGGGGTCCTTCGAGCAAGTGCGACACTTGATTTATCCCGAAGACCGGACATTGCTGGAAAAGGCGCTCCGCGCCGCCGCCGAGCGCGGGCGTCCCTATCAGATCGAGCTTCGCATCCGCCGCACGGACGGCGAGGAGCGCTCGGTGCTGGCCATCGGCACGCCGCAGTGCGACGCGCAGGGCCGAGTCGAGCGCGTGACCGGCACCGTGCAAGACAACACCGAGCGCAACCGCTTGCAGCAGGCGCTGCGCGAGCAGGCCGTGCGCGACCAGCTGACCGGCTTGTTCAATCGGCGCTATCTGGACGAGACCCTCCCGCGCGAGCTGCATAGATGCGAGCGCACCGGGGAGCCGCTGACCCTTGCGATGCTGGACGTCGATCACTTCAAGGCCTTCAACGACCAGCACGGCCATGCGGCGGGCGACGCGGTACTGCGAGAGATCGGTACTTTTCTCGGGCGTTCTCTGCGCTTCGGCGACATTGCATGTCGTTACGGCGGCGAAGAGCTGACGCTGATCCTTCCCGGCGCCGAGGCCGACATCGTGGCGCATCGACTCGACCTGCTGCGCGGTCAGATCAGCCGCCTGGTCGTGCTGTGCGACGGTAAGCCGCTGCCGGCGGTCACGGTGTCGATCGGTATCGCACAGGCGAACCGCGGCGATCTCGACTGCTTGGGCTTGATCAAGCGCGCCGACGAAGCGCTCTACGAGGCAAAGCGCCGAGGCCGTAATCAAGTGCGCCGGGCGACCGTGTAGGCAATCGGGTCAGCCCGTACATGCGCCGGGAGATAAGACGTATTCGGCAATCGCCTCGGCCGGCACGGCCTTGCCGAACAGCCAGCCCTGGGCGAGGAGGCAGTGCTCGCCCATCAGGAATTGCACCTGATGCTCTCGCTCGACACCCTCGGCGATAATCTCCAGCCCCAAGTCCGATGCCAAGCCGATGATGGCGCGCACGATGCTTTCGCAACCTTTGTCCGTGCCGATGCCGGCAATGAACGAGCGGTCGATCTTCAGGCGATCGATGGGCAACTGATTGAGCCGCCCGAGGGCGCTGTAGCCGGTGCCGAAGTCGTCCACCGACAACATCACACCGAGCGCATGCAGCCCGTCCAGGGTCAACAGCGCACGCGTGTCCCGGCCCATCAGCATCGACTCGGTCACCTCCAATTCCAAATCCGACGCCGGCAGCCCGGTCTGTTCGAGCACGGCCTGCACCGTGGGCAGCAAATGCTCCGCGTCCACCTGCTGCATCGAACAGTTCACTGCCACGCGGGGAATGTGCAGCCCCGCGTCGCGCCAGCGCATCATCTGCCGGCAGGCCTCGGTCAGTACCCATTGCCCGATATCGTTGATCAGGCCCAGCTCCTCGGCGATGGGGATGAAACGTCCCGGCGGGACCATACCGAGCTGCGGATGGTCCCAACGCGCCAAAGCCTCGATGCCGTGCAGTTGCCGCGCCGGCAGGCGCACCTGCGGCTGGTAATGCACCGTCAGCTCGCCGCGGTGCAGTGCCCCGCGCAACGCATTCGCAAGTCCGTGGCGCTCCACGGCCCTGATGCGGATCTCCGGCTCGAAATAGCGGTAGCAGTTGCGCCCGTCGGATTTCGCGCGATACATGGCCAGGTCCGCGCAGCGCAGCAAGGCCTCGGCGTCCTGTCCGTCGCGGGGATAATGGCTGATGCCGATGCTTGCCGAGATATAGAGCTCGTTGCCGTCGATGGCGATCGGCTCGGCCAAGAGTCGCAGTACCGATTCCGCGACCCGCGAAGGCCCGCCTTCCTCCACGCCCGATTCCATCAGAATCAGAAACTCGTCACCGCCAAGCCGGCCCAGGGTATCGCTGGTGCGCAAACGCTCGCGCAGCCGGTGACCGATTTCGGTGAGTAGCTGGTCACCGACGCTGTGACCGAGGCTGTCGTTGATGCCCTTGAAGCCGTCGAGGTCGAAGAAAATCACCGCGAGCATCTCGCCGGTACGTCGCGAGCGCTCGAGCGCGTGGCGCAGACGGTCGAGCAGCAACAGGCGGTTGGGGAGGCCTGTCAGCGCGTCGTGATGTGCCAGGAAGTCGAGATGATCTTGGGAGCGTTTCAAGGGATCGATGTCCGTGACCATCGCCAGCGCACCGGCCGGCTCGCCCTGCTCGTCCCGGATACGGCTCGCCGCGAGCCTGGCCCAAAATGCGCTGCCGTCAGCGCGCACCAGCCGCAAGTCCTGTTGTCCGGTCCGGTCGCTGCCGTCGCGGATACCCACCAGTGCCTCGTCCCGGTCGCCGGCGTGCACCAAATCGACGAAGGATCGGCCCTCGAGGCTTTGTGTGTGATAGCCGAGCAGGTGCCCCATCTTCTCGTTCGCGAACGTGATGCGATCGCGGGTGTCGACCAACAGGATGCCTTCTTGCGAGGTCTCGACGATATTGCGATAGCGCTTCTCGCTTTCGCCGAGCGCCGACTTGGTGCGGTAGAGCTGACTGATAATGGCCAGCAGGATCGCTATGACGCCGACGATGATCGCTGCGGCGATCATGATGCGCTGGCGGTATTGGCTCCAGAAGCCGAGCGGAAGGTTCAGCACGCGCGCATTCAGGGGCAGGTCGCCCCGGTCGAGACCGTAATGGTCCAGCAGCGCGTAATCGAACATGGGGACGTTCGGGCTTTGCTCGACCACGGGGATTTTTGCCGGCGCCGTTCCGCGCAGTATCTTCAGCGCCGCCAAAGCTGCTTGCCGTCCTTGCTCCTCGAAGCTGACCACCACACCTCCGAGCACGCCTTCGCCGATGCCGTGCTCCCACAAATGCATGATCGGCGCATCCGTCTCGTGTCGGATCAGCGCAAGGCTCTCGGAAAAGTCTTTCGACTGCCCGAGGCGGTCGCGATAGGCGGCCAGCAGCAGGATGAAGCCGTGCTCGTCGATGGCCGCAATCCGCTCTCGGAAGCTGGCCCAGTCGAGCTCGCTCAGCGAGATCTCCTCGATTCGTGTGGCGGGATAGCGCGACGCCAATGCGCGCACCTCGCGTAGGTCACTCTGGCCCGTGGGTGTGCCGTCGACGATGACATAGAGCGCGTCGCGCGCCGGAAACAGCGAGCGCGCGAGCTTCAGCGTTGCGTCGAAGGAAGCGGCCTCGACCACACCGGTAACGTTCGGACTGTCGTTTAGGCCGCGCGCGGCGACGAGATCGTTGACGCCGAAAAAGACAATCGGAACGCGCGGCATCAGTTCGTCGCCGAAGCGCAGCAGGAAGTTGAGCGCATTGTCGTCGGCCGAGAAGACAACGTCGTACGGCGCTCGATTGCTCAGCTGGTAGGCAATCCGGGCGCGAAACAGCTCGACGCTGTGAGCATCGTAGAGCCGCTTGGAATCCATGTACTCGATATCGAGCTGCAGGCCGGTACCTGCGATGACCGAGCGAATGCCCTTCAATGACGGTTCGGCGGTCGGAAAGGTGGGATGGTAGGAATAGAGCAGCAGCGCACGCTTACCGTGCAAGTCCTGCGCTTGCAGCGGACCTGTCGCCAGCATCGCGGCGAGGCCGAGAAAAATACAACCGATCGATACGCCCGCCTTGGCCGCAAAGCCTTTCATCCCCCCGTGGCCTGTCGCCATTCTGCGGTGCCCTTCACACTTCGGCGAGCGGCGTGCTCGGCAATGATGAGTGTAGAGGATAGTCTATGCCATGTAAGCCGCATTCGGACACTTATCGCATTGGCTCTGCGGCCATGGCACGCGAGCGCTAACCGCAGGTGGCGCCTTGTGCAACGCGTCCGGTCGCCGATTCGGCCATTCGCTGCATGGGCTCGGATGAAGGGCTGCGGCGCGCCGCCAAGAACGGCTCAGAGGACAATGGGATCAGGAGGGCGTGTGCGTCTCGGAGGCAGTTGCGGCGGCCAGTAGCGGGGCCGGCATCTGCGAGCCGGGACCGAGACGCCCGGGGCCGTCTCGGTAGGGTTGGTCGTCGCGCGGGGTCGCACGGTGGCGATCGCCGTCGGGTGCGGACAATAGGACGAGTAAGGGGGCCAGGGCGAACATGCCGAGGCCGGTCACGACCAGTCGCCGTCGGAGGCGGTTCGTTTTCGGGCTCGGCCCGCATACCGTCGCGTTGTTTTTCATGGCCCGACTCCGCCGATTTGCGCGGTACGCCTTGTAAAGGCATCTCTTGGAGGATAGCGCTTTTCCGGGCGTGTTGAAAACCGGACACATGCAAGCCACGAGTTGAATGCCATCGGGTTGTCCCGAAGGGCAAGGAGGTGCATCGGGATGAACGAAGACAAAGCATCGAGCGATCGGCAATACATCGAGCGCTCCGTGGAGGCGGCCATCCGCATCGGACTGATCGCGACAATGGTCGGGCTCTGCTTCTGGATCGTTAAGCCGTTCCTGATCCCCGTCGCCTGGGGCGTGATCATCGCGGTAGCCGCCTGGCCCGGCTATCGCCGTCTGGCGTCATTACTCGGCGGGCGGCGCGCGCTCGCATCGCTGCTGTTCGCGATCCTGTCGCTGATCGTGCTGATCCTGCCGGTGCTGGCCTTGAGCGGCACCTTGGTGCAGGGCGCAGAGGGACTGGCGCGCGGATTCGAGCGTGGCGACCTGATCCCGCCTGCGCCGGACCTCTCCGCCGTTCCGGTATTCGGCGGCGATGTCGAGGATTTCTGGAACAGAGCCGCCGACAATTTGGAGGAGGCGCTGCGCTCCGTCGAGCCACAGCTGCAACAGTTCGGCAAATGGGTGCTGTCCTTCGCCGCGGAGATCGGCATGGGCGTGCTGCACTTCGTCATGGCCATCATCATCGCCGCGGTACTGCTTGCCAACAGCGAGACCTCGCGCAGGGCTACCCACGCCATTGCCTGCCGGCTGGCCGGGGCACGGGGCTACCGCTTCGCCGAGCTGGCCGAGTCGGTGGTGCGCAGCGTTTCGCGCGGGATTCTCGGTGTCGCGCTGATTCAATCGTTGCTGGCGGGACTGGGCATGCTGGCCGCGGGGGTGCCGGCGGCAGGGCTGTGGGCGCTCGTCATCATGGTTCTGGCCACCATCCAACTCGGCGCATTTCCGGTGATGGCGCCAGCTGTGCTGTACGTGTTCTACACGGGCGAGACGACCACCGCGGTATTGTTTCTGATCTGGGCAGTCTTCGTCGGCTCGCTGGACAACATCCTGAAACCACTGCTGCTGGGGCGAGGCGTGTCGGTGCCGATGGTGGTGATCTTCATCGGCGCGATCGGCGGTTTCATCGGCGCCGGAATTATCGGGCTGTTCCTCGGCGCGGTGATCCTGGTGCTGGGTTACGAACTGTTTCTGGCATGGCTGCAGGAAGCGCAATTGCCGCACTCGCCGCGGCCGCCGTCGGACCCGGAGGGCGAGGCCGCAGGGCCGCCGCCTGAATGACGATGGCCGCCGGGAGCCGCTCGCACGATATCTGCGGCGAATGCTCAATGCATCAGTATCTCCAGACGGATGCGTGCATTGCAGGCGGCGTCTTGCGTCAGCGCGTCGATACGTGCACTTAGGTTGCGCTTGCGATCGAGCAGGCGGGCGACGACCAAGTTCTCGCCGCGCGGCAGATAGCCCAGCTTGCGGCCGCGCCAGCGCAGCGCGACGGCGTCGGGGTCATGCGGATTATCGGGCTCGCGCTCCAGGGTGAGCCGCGCGCTGCGCACCAATGCCGGCCAGACTCCCGGCGCGTCATGGTGACGGAAGCCCACGAGGCGCGTGCGCTGCAGCGTGATCCGGCGCCCGAGGGCTGCGTCGGCACGGCATGCTGACTCGCAATCGGCTGTTGTGCTGCTCATCGCTCTCTCCGCTGGGTAAGCGCTGAATCGGCGAGACCATTGCGCATCGAATAGCCGGGCGCATAGCCGGGCGACTATCCGCTCGAGGCCATTCGGTGAGCGACTGCTTGCCGTCTGCTCTTCCCCGTATCCTGCGACCGTCGCAGGCTCAAAACACGAGCCCGCGGCCAAGGTTTTTTCTTTTGCTTCAGAGGTCGGCTTCCGCATGGGCACCGGGGCGCGACTCCGGATCAGGCGATGTAAATGTAAAGCGTGGCGTCGATGCCGCAGCGCGTCGGATATGCTATTCCGCCAACTGGTTACGGTTCCGGCGCCGTGTCTGTGCAAAGCTTTGCTGAACACGATGGCGTGTCGGCTGTCGCCGGCATCAGCAGCCGAGAATCAACAGTCAAGGCGGGAGACATCGAATGCTGGAGTTCTATTCAGCCAGTGCGCGCATCGTCAACTCCAGGCGGGCGATGGCCGAGTGCTTGGAGTCTGCGCTGGGCGAGGACAGTCAGGACTGCGATCTGCTCGTGATTCATGCCTCCATGGGCCATCGCTTCGCAGAACTGCTGGAAGAGGCCCGACGCCTGGCCCCGTCCGCTCGCATCGTCGGCTCCTCATGCTGCGGCGTGGTGGGGCGCGAGGGTGTCAGCGAGTCGATGAAGGACGTCGCGGTGATGGCCGTTCGCGGTGCCGAGCACATCCATGTCGCCCATGTGGACGACCTCTACGGCCACAACGCGTTCGAAAAGTCGGTGGAG
The DNA here is from genome assembly GCA_021736785.1 of Thiohalocapsa sp. GTDB lineage: Bacteria > Pseudomonadota > Gammaproteobacteria > Chromatiales > Chromatiaceae > Thiohalocapsa. The sequence goes on from JAIPFF010000008.1 coordinate 70,757, forward strand.
TTGGCCGAGCAACTCGCGCGATCCGGCGCTCCCGTCAACATGGTCTACTTTCTGGCCTCGGGCATCGATATCGACGACAACCGTTGTATCGAAGGCCTCGAGTCGGTGCTCGGCCCCGAAGTGACGATCTTCGGCGCAACTTCGGCCGACAACATGAAGGGAATCGCCAGCTATCAGATGGTGGACGAGACCGTCTACGAGCACGCGGCCTTCGCCGTCGGCTTTTCCGACCCGACGCTCGAGGTAGTCACCCAGGCCACGCACGGTTTCGTCGCCGTCGGCGACCCGCTGATCGTGACCCGAGCGGACGGCAACCGCATCCTGGAGTTGAACGGAAAGCCGGCCTGGCAGGAGTACACTGCGCGGCTACAGCTGCCGCCGGACGCCACCTGCGGCGACACCATTCCCATCGGCGCATTGGCCGAGCGTCTGGACCCCGAGCTCGCGGCCGAGTACGGCAACGAGCATATCCTTCGGGTCGTCACCAAGCGCGACGACGACGGCACCATGCACTACGCCACCACCTGTCCCGAAGGTACGGCGCTGTGGCTGACGGTGCGCGACGAGGAGCGGATCTTCGACGACATGGACCGGATGATGGGGCACGTGGTCGCCCGCGGCGTCGGCCGCGAGGTGGTGGCCGTGTTCCATGCCGACTGCCTGGCCCGCGGGCGCTATCTGTTCAACCGCGTGATGAAAGAAGAGCTGGTGGAACGTATGCAGTTTCCGCTCTCCGGCGACGGCGCGGTACCGCCCTGGATCGGTATGTACGGTTTCGGAGAATTCGCCCGACTCGGCGGAGCGAACACTTACCACAACTACACAACGGCGTTGTATGTGCTTTATCGCGACGCTGGCTAGGGTCGCCGTGGGTCTGGGCATCGCGACGACTATGGATCAGGCACGAGCAGGGGTTGCGGCGTGAGCGACCGGACTTTCATGCGCACACCGGGCATCATCGAGCCTATCTCGGAGCTCGAGCGCCTGCGCGTGGCCAACGACGACCTGCAGCGTCACTTGGCGCGGCTGTCGGTCGTGCAGCAGGAGCTCATCGAGACGCGCGACCGGCTCGACCGCGAACTGAGCCGGTTCAGCGGTATCCAGGCCTACAACCGGCGCGCGCTGAAACTACGCAATCCGATGGAATTCGCCGAGCTCACGGCGGAAACCGTGGTCGACGTGTTCGACCTCGAATACGGCCTGCTTTGGCTGCTCGACGACGACGGCAATTTGGCGCCGGCGCCCGCCGGCACCTCGCAGATCCCGCGCGGCGCGCTGCCCATGGCCAAGCTCAATGAGCTGCTGCACGGCAAGGGACTGTTCGCCAACCAACATCACCAGCACGACCACGCCATGCTCTGGCGCCGAGACGACCATCCGCTGATGCCGTCGTTGGGCATGCACACCCTGGTGGCGAGTCCGTGCGACGGAACCAATGCCAAGCGCCAAGCCTGGGTCATCGGCGGCATCACGGAATTCTCCGCCAGCTTCTACGGCGGCATCGACGCCGGCCAGCTCGAGTCCTTCAACGTGTTCGCCCAACAAGTCGGCGCATTGCTGCAGAACCGTGCCGCGCAAGGCACGATCGAGCGCCAAATGGAGCAGCTGCAGCTGGAGCAGGAGCGCCTGAACCTTGCACTGGAAGGCAGCAGCGCCGGTCTCTGGGATTGGGACCTACGCAGCAATCGGCTCCTGCTGTCGGCGGAGTGGAAGGCCCAGATCGGCTATCGCCCGGACGAGATCCCCGACGTCTTCGGTGAGTGGGAATCCCGCGTGCATCCCGACGATCGAGAGCGGTCGCAGGTGCGGATTCGGGACTACCTGCAAGGCAAGTTGCCCGAGTACGAGAACATACACCGGCTGCGTCATAAGGACGGCCATTACGTCTGGATCATGGCGCGCGGCCGTGCACTGGTCGACGAAGACGGCGCGCCTTACCGCATGGTCGGCACCCATGTCGACGTCAGCGATCAGCAATCCATCGCCGATAAGTTCCAGGCCATTTTCAAATATTCGGGCGACGGCTATTTGCTGTTGGACCGCCGCCTGCGCATCGTCGATTCCAATCCGGTCAGTAAGTCCTGGTTCGACGTGGATACGGAATACTCCGACTTCGCCGAACTGCTTGCCCGCTCCCCCGAAAAGCAGCCCGACGGCAGCCCGTCCCTGGATCAGGGACGAAAACTGGTGGCCCGCGCCTTCGACGAAGGCTTCGTCCGTTTCCAGTGGACGTTCCGCAATCGCAGCGCGCAAGTGCTGCCGACCGAGGTGACGCTGGTCCGCCTGAGCCTGGACGACCGGCTTCTGCTGTTTGCCAGCATTCACGATTTGACCGAGCAGAAGCGGGTAGAGGCCGCGCTGCGCCGCTCCGAAGTCGAGCAGCGCGAGGCGCGCGAGCAGGCGGAGATGGCCAACCGTGCCAAGAGCGCGTTTCTGGCTACGACCAGCCACGAGATCCGTACGCCCATGAACGGCGTGCTCGGCATGCTGCAGCTGCTGGAAGATACCGACACGACGCCGTTGCAGCAGTCCTACATCGCCGACGCGAAGATGTCGGCCGATGCGCTGCTGCATATCATCGACGATATCCTGGATCTATCGAAAGTGGAGGCCGGGCGGCTGGAGCTCGATTGCCGGGCCTTCGACCCCGGAAAAACCATTACCGACGTGGTCAGCCTATTCAAGGCCAGGGCCTCGGAGAACAAGAACAGGCTGATCCTGAATGTCGCCGACGGGCTGCCCGCGCTGCTGATGGGCGATGCCGGGCGCATTCGCCAGATCTTGACGAATCTGCTCGCGAACGCCATCAAGTTCACCAAGGAAGGCACCATCACCGTCACCGCGTCCAGCCGGCCGTTGGAGGCGGACCGGGTGACGCTGGCGTTCAGCGTCTCGGATACCGGGATCGGCATCGACAGCGCGGCGCAGAAACGGCTTTTTACGCCGTTTATGCAGGCGGATTCGACGACGACTCGCCTCTACGGCGGCACCGGCCTCGGACTGGCCATCTGCCGCAAGCTCACGGAGTTGATGCAAGGAAAGATCTGGCTGGAGAGCGCGGTCTATTTAGGCTCGAAGTTCCACGTGGAGATCCCGCTGCAAATGGCCGACAAGCCGAAAACGCAAGCCGAGTCCCTCGATGTTCTGCCGCAAGCCGACCCCGGGCCGCTGCTGGCCAGCGGCCGTGTGCTGCTGGTGGAAGACAACCCCACGAATCAGGTGGTCGCGCGCGCCATGTTGCGCAAGCTCGGGCTCGAGATCGTCATCGTCAACAACGGTCGCGAGGCGCTGGATCTGCTGCAAACAGACCGAGCCTTCAAGCTGGTGTTCATGGACGTGCAGATGCCGATCATGGACGGCTTCGAGGCCACCCGGCAGCTGCGCGCCCTCGAGGCCGAGCAAGCCCTGGACCCGCTTCCGGTGATCGCGCTGACCGCCAACGCCATGGCCCAGGACCGCGCCGCCTGCATCGATGCGGGCATGAACGATTTCCTGCCCAAGCCCATCACCAAGCAGGGACTGCAAATGCTGGTGGCGCGCTGGATCGCCAGCGCGCCTGAATCCGGCCCGCTGCGCCCGAACTGAGCCTCGGCCTTATCGGGCGTCCGCGCAGGTGAGCAACACCTTGATTGCCCCGGGCCGGGCTGCATGGGCCATTGCCTCCGTCGCCCGGCCGAGCGGATAGCGGGCGTCGATCAACGGGCTCGGGTCGATCAGCCCCTGTGCCAACAGGCGCAGCGCCGGCGGAAACGGTCCGCAGCGCGAGCCCAGCAGCGTCACCTCGTCCACCACCAGCGACGACAGATCCACCTCCGGACCGCCCCGATAGGTGCTCTTCAGGCAGATGACTCCGCCCGGGCGCACGGCCCGGCGCGCCAGCGCGAAGCCGCCCGGCGCGCCGGTCGCCTCCACCACCATATCCGCCCTCGCCGCGGCAACCGCTGCCTCGTCGATCCAGCGCAGACCGGCGGCCTCCAGCGCCCGGCGCTGACGCTCGTGGCGCGCCACGACCAGCAACTCGCAACCGCCGAGTGCCAGCACCCGCGCCGCCAGTTGACCCAAGCGTCCGGCGCCGATCACCAGCACGCGCTGCGAGGCGTCGACGTCGATCTGCGCGCGGATCCGCAGCGCCGCCGCCAAAGGCTCGGTGAGCACCGCCGCTTCGTCGGGCACCTGCGCCGGCACCGGATGCAGGTTCGACAGCGGCAGCCGCAGGTACTCGGCAAATGCACCGTCGAGACCGCGAATGCCCAACACGCGGCGGTTACTGCAATGTGTGCCCCGGCCCGCCGCGCAGGCCGGGCATGCACCGCAGGTGACGTTGATCTCGCCCACGACCCGCTCGCCGACCCGCTCCGGCGCATCCGCCGCGGCCACGATCTCGCCGACAAATTCGTGTCCCAACACACCGTTGAAGGGCACATAGCCGCGGGTCACCGCCAGATCCGTCCCGCAGATACCGGCCAATCGCACCCGCACCAGCGCCTCGCCGGGGCCGGCGACCGGCCGCGGCAGATCCGATCGCAGTGACAGGTCGCCTTCGAGCCATAGCGCTCGCATCCTCACCTCCCGAATCGACGTTGCCGCATCGTCGGCTCACTGATCGAACAGGTCGCCTTTCGCCGCGTCCGCGCGCCTCGGCGTGCGTGGCTTCGACGACGTTGCCGCCGGCCTCGTGCAGTCGGCGACGGCAGTCCCCCCATAGTGCGCCAGCGTCTGCCGCAGCTGCTCGGCGGCGGCTTCGCGCAGTTCGGGCGGTCCGGCGATTTCGCAGTCGGGGCCGTATTTCAAGATGTCCATCAGCAGCTCTTCGGTGTGCGCGTAGGGTAGCGCGAGCTGATAGCGCCCGTCGGGCAGCCAGCTGCCTTGCTGGTCCGGGTGCCAGACCTCCTCGGCGACCCAGCGGGCGCGACGGGGTGTGAAGCGCAGCACGGCGGTGGCGGTGGGCGAGCCGGCGAAGATGCCGAAGGTGCCGGCGAAGTGGCGATCGAGCTGCCGGTCGGGGATGTCTCGGGCGGGCTCGTCGAGCGCGGTCGGTTGCAGGATGCGCTCGACCGCGAAGCGGCGCAGGTCGGCGGCGCGATGGCACCAGGCTTCCAGATACCAGTTGCCGCGGTACCAGGTGAGCCGCTGCGGCGAGACCTCGCGCGTGGCCGGCTCTTGCGGTTGCTGGTCGCGCCCGCGCGGGTCATAGCCGATGCGCAGGCGGCGGCGCGCGAGCAGGGCGTTTGCGATGCCGACGAAGGCGTCGCCCGGGCAGTGACGGGCGCCGATCGCGATCAGGCGCACGCGCCGGGCGAGCTCGTCGGGGGCAAGGCCGCGGTCGCTCAGCAATTGCTCGATACGCTCGGCGATCGGTGCGGTCTGGTCGGCGAGCAGGCCGGGATGGAGCTGACGCAGCAATTCGCGCGCGGCAAGCAGTGCGTGCAGCTCCGCGGGCGTAAACCAGGTGCCCGGGAGCTCGTTGACGGCAGCGTCGTCGTGGGTCGGCTCCAGGTACCAACCGCCTCGTTTGCGGTCGTAGGCAAGCGGGGCGCCGAAGTCGTCGCGATAGCTGTACAGGGCTCGCCGTGCGGTGGACTCGGAGCATTCCATGGCGTCCATGATGTCGCGCAGGGGCATTGGCCTTCTGCGCCCGCCCAAGATGCGCTTCAGGCGGGTGATGCGGTGCAGTTTGTCCATGGCAAGCGTATCTCGTGCGCGATTGTTGTTTGTTGTGGTTCTATGACCCCTTGGAATTCTAGGACAGTTGACCGCGTTTGCCGAAGCCCGGACGAGGGATATCGCGCAACAAACCCCGACCGCGGCGGCACCCGATCCGCGTCGACCACTGGATTTGGCGCTAGACTTGCCGACCCTGTTCCCCGCGTTGCGGAGCGCTCGTGCCCGATCCCCGACCTTTGACCGTGCTGGCGTCCGGTATTTTCGCATTGCTGCTGACCATGGGCGTCGCGCGCTTCGCGTATACACCGATGCTGGCCTACATGCAGACGCAAACCGGCATGGGCGATGCGCTGGCCGGCTGGCTGGCCGGCTGGAACTATCTCGGCTATTTGTCGGGCGTGCTGCTGGTGACGCGGCTTAGGGATCTGATGCTGAAAGATCGCCTCTACCGCGCCGGGCTTGTGCTGGCGGTGATCACGACGGCGATGATGGCGATGGGCGAGTCGCCCGTGCTCTGGGGCGTGAGCCGCTATCTGGCCGGGCTCAGCACGGCGGCGGGTCTGATGCTGGGCTCGGGACTGATCCTTAACTGGCTGATTCGCCACGGCCACCGCAGCGAGCTCGGGCTGCACTTCAGCGGGCTCGGGCTCGGTATCGTGCTCGGCGGGGTTTTGGTCGAGGCCTCGGCGCCGTTTGTTGGCTGGGCCGCGCAGTGGTGGGTGCTGACGGTGGCGGGCGCGCTGCTGCTGATCCCCGCGTTGCGCTGGCTGCCGCGGCCGAATCAGGGCACGCCGCTCGCTGCGCATCATGTGGCCGAGGCGCGCGAGCCGAGTCCGGCCTGGCTCTGGCTGCTGCAGGCCGCTTATCTGTGCGCGGGCTTTGGCTATGCCATCAACGCCACCTTCACGGTGCTGATCACCGAGCAGCAGCCCGCGCTCGCGGGGCAGGGCGGACTGATGTGGCTGTTGGTGGGCCTCGCCGCGGCGCCGGCGCCGGTGTTGTGGGACCGGGTGGCGCGACGGCTCGGCTATCTGCGCTCGCTGCAGGCGGCTTACGTGCTGCAGATCATCGGCATCCTGCTGCCGGTGCTGAGCGGCTCGCTGGCTGCTGCCGTGGCCAGCTCGCTGCTGTTCGGACTCACCTTCATCGGCATCGTGTCCCTGGTGCTGACCATGGTGGGCGTACGTTACCCGGCGCATCCGGCGCAAATCATGGCACGTCTCACGCTGGGCTACGGCATCGCACAGATCGTTGCGCCGGTGGTGGCAGGCGAGCTGTCCGAGCTGACCGGTACCTTCGACGGCTCGCTGCTGATGGTGGCCGCGATCATGGTGCTGGGGCTGCTGTGCTTGACCGCAATGCGGCGATTGGCTGTCTAGGCGATCGCCGCCCGGGGCGAGGCTCGTGCAGCCGGCGCAATGCCGCGAACCGGCTGCGCCTGCAGCGCTGCGCACTGGCTTGACCGTCGGAACCGTCGGCGTCGTCTCGACGCGGCTTAGCACGGGCCGTGCGGTTCAAGCGCCCGAGTGCTCGACCGTGAAAGTGAAGCGCAAGCCGCCCGACTGCTCCGAGCAGGCCGCTTTCGATGCCGATTCTTGGCCGGGATGGCGCATAGCTCGGATTGTCGCTAGGGCACTTCCAATTTCGCGTTGTCGATGAAGCCGCGGTAGTGCTGCCGCGCACCGCTTTGCAGATTACGCAACGTGACGTCGCCCTTACCCATGTCGTAGCTGCAGACTTGCGCGTCGAGCGTGGCGTGACCGACGATGCGCTTTGAGAAGACCACCCGCTTGCAGATGTTGTCGACCATTTCAACGGGATGGTCGTCGCCATGGGAATTGACGACTCTGACTTTAATGTAGCCGCCGGTGGGATCGGCATAGGTCGCGGCGGCGGTGGCAATGGCCACAAAGACGGCCAAGACAATCGTGGCGTTTCTCATCGGCGGCCTCCTTCGTACCGGTTTGCGAAGCCCGGCTGAGCAGCCCGAAGTCCGGGCCCGAGTCCCGACTTAAGCATAGAATCGATCGAGGCGCGGGTGTTGTGATGACGGGCGCGCATCGCGGCCGAGCTCCCGGGCGGTCCGGGCGCGCATGCCGGGCTTGTCGGCGCCGCGATAGAATACCGGCCCGGACGCCGTTGGCGCCCGGCAACGGCCGTGCGGCGTGCTCGGGTGCGGGCCGTGGAGGGCTTTGGGGTGAGCGTTGGGGCTAACTCAGGGACGTTTGCATGGGTGAGCCTTGGACGGCGCTAGGCAACGCGGGGACGGCGGGTTCCCGCGCAATTCGCGGGTATGGTCAAGGCACCGGGTTGCTACAGTGTGCCTAGGATGCGGAAAGATGCGGGAGGACCCATCGGAATGTTTACCGGAATCATCCATGTGATCGGCGAGATCGAGCGGCTGGAGCCGAAGGGCGGTGACGTGCGCCTGTCGGTGCGCGCGGGCAAGCTCAATCTGGCGGACGCATCCATCGGCGACAGTATCGCCGTCAACGGGGTCTGCTTGACGGCGGTGGCGATCGACGCCGGGCGCTTCATGGCGGATGTCTCCCGCGAGACGCTGTCGCTGACGACACTCGGCGGCCTCGGCCCCGGGTCGCGGGTCAACCTGGAGACCGCGCTGACCCTATCGACGCCCCTAGGCGGGCACCTGGTCAGCGGTCATGTGGACGGCGTCGGTACCGTGCTGGAGATGACCGAGGACGGGCGCTCCTGGCGGTTGCAGATTCACGCCCCCGGCGAACTGGCCCGCTACATTGCCCATAAGGGATCGATTTGCGTCGACGGCACCAGTCTGACCGTCAATCAGATCAAGGGCGCGGTGTTCGATCTGAACATCGTGCCGCATACGCTGAGCGAGACCATCATCGGCGGCTACAAGTCCGGCACCCGCGTCAACCTCGAGGTCGACCTGATCGCGCGCTATCTGGAGCGATTGATTCTCGGCGAGCACGCCGGGGATCACGAGGTGAGCGCCATCACCGAAGAATTTCTGCGCCGCCACGGCTACATGGGCTGAGCCGGCCGCGCGCGCCTCGGCGCCGCGCTCCGTCGCCGTGCGCCGCCGTCACTTGCGGAGATACCGATTCCGTGGATGGTGCTTCCACCCCAACGCAGCCGTCGGGCAGCGCGCGCGAGGTGCTCTTGGTGTTCTTTCGCCTGGGCCTGACTTCGTTCGGCGGCCCCGTGGCGCATCTGGGGTATTTCTACGACGAGATCGTCGCGCGCCGCCGCTGGCTGGACGAGCGCGCCTACGCGGATCTGGTGGCGCTGTGTCAGTTTCTTCCGGGACCGGCCAGCAGTCAGGTCGGTATCGGCATCGGTCTCGCCCGGGCAGGCGTGCCGGGGGCGTTGGCGGCTTGGCTCGGCTTCACGCTGCCGTCCGCGCTGGCACTGGTGCTTTTCGCCGGCGCGCTGTCGGCGCTCGACGGCGGCGATGCCGGCTGGCTCCACGGCCTCAAGCTTGCCGCGGTGGCCATCGTTGCCCATGCGCTGCGGCAGATGGCGAGCAAGCTGACGCCGGACGCGACACGGGTCACATTCGCGGTGCTGTGCGCGTCTGCCGTGCTGCTTTGGCCAGGGACAGCGACGCAGCTCGCCGCGGTGGCGGCCGGCGCGGCGGCGGGATGGGCTCTACTTCATCGAGAGGACTCGCCGGCGACCGACGACGCCGAGCCCATCGCTATCGCGGTATCCAAGAGCGCTGCGGCGGCGTTGCTGCTGGTTTTCGCCGCGCTGCTGCTCGTGCTGCCGCTGCTGGCGTCGCAGTTCGCCGGCGCCGGCGCGGACACCTTGGCGGTGGCGGATGCCTTCTACCGCGCGGGCTCGCTGGTGTTCGGCGGCGGCCACGTGGTGCTGCCGCTGCTGCAGTCCGAAGTGGTTGCACCGGGCTGGGTGACGCAGTCCGCATTCGTTGCCGGTTACGGTGCGGCGCAGGCGGTGCCGGGGCCTCTGTTCACGTTCTCGGCATTCCTCGGCGCGGTGATGGCGCCCGGCGCCGCCGGACTGTGGCTTGCATTGGTGGCGCTCGTCGCGATCTTCTTACCATCGTTCCTGCTCGTGGTCGGCATGCTGCCGTTCTGGGCCGAAGTGCGCCATGCCGGCGCCGCGCGGGCGGCCTTGGCCGGCGTGAACGCGGTGGTCGTCGGGCTTCTGCTGGCGGCGCTCTACGACCCGGTTTGGGTCAGCGCCGTAGGTAACGGTGCGGATATGGCGCTGGTGCTCGCGGCCTATTTGCTGCTGGCGGTCTATCGATGGCCGGCCTGGCTCGTGGTCGCGTTCTGCGCCGTCGGCGGCTTCGCGATCGCCGGGCTTTGAAGGGTCCCCGCGCCGGTGGCGGCCGGGACGCGGCCGGCGGGGCCGCCGCCGGTCCCGGGGCCGGCGATGTTGCCGGTCCGAGCTGGCCGTCGGTGAGCATGGCAGGAAAACGCGCCGACGGGACATGGCCGGCGTTGCCTGCCGGAGGCTGACGCCGTCGGGTGGCTGTGCTATGTTACGCCGCTTGTCTTTCGAGCTTTCAGCAACCGTCTCGGTCTAGTCATGACGTTGAATTCCACCGAAGAGATCATCGCCGATCTGCGCGCCGGGCGCATGGTGATCATCATGGACGACGAGGATCGCGAGAACGAGGGCGATCTTCTCATGGCTGCGGATTGCGTCACGCCCGAGGCGATCAACTTCATGGCCAAATACGGCCGCGGGCTGATTTGTCTGACGCTGACCAAGGCGCGCTGCGAGCGGCTGCACCTGCCGCTGATGGTCAATGCCAACAGTGCGCCGCACTCCACCGCGTTCACTGTCTCCATCGAGGCGGCCCGCGGCGTCACCACCGGGATCTCGGCGGCGGACCGGGCGCAGACCGTGAAGGCCGCGGTGGCGCCGGATGCCAAGTCCACGGATCTGGTCCAGCCCGGGCATGTGTTCCCGCTGATGGCGCAGCCCGGCGGGGTGCTGGTGCGCGCCGGCCACACCGAGGCCGGCTGCGATCTGGCGCGGCTCGCCGGCTTCGAGCCGGCCTCGGTCATCGTCGAAATTCTGAACGAAGACGGCACCATGGCGCGCCGCCCGGATCTGGAGGTGTTCGCCGACGAGCACGGCCTTAAGATCGGGACCATCGCCGATCTGATCCACTACCGGGTCGCCAACGAGAAAGCCGTCATGCGCGAGGAGCGCTGCGACCTGCCGACCGAGTTCGGCACCTTCCAGGTCACGGCCTATCGGGACACGATTGCCGACGAGCTGCACCTGGCGCTGGTGATGGGGCAGGTCACGCCCGAACGCCCGACGCTGGTGCGGGTACATCTGCAGAACGCCTTGTGCGACCTGTTCGGGGCCTACCACCCGGCCTGCGGTTGGCCGCTGCGAGACGTCATGCGCCAGGTCGCCGAATCCGGCGAAGGTGTCATCGTGGTGCTGCGCAACCGGGACCGGGCCGCGGACCTGCTCGGCAAGATCCAGGAAATCAATACCCCGGCCGACCAAGAGGAAGACCGTCCGCCACCGCCGAGGACCGCGCGCAACGAGCTGCGCACCTACGGCATCGGAGCCCAGATTCTGTCCGATCTCGGCGTGCGCAAGATGCGCGTCATGAGCGCTCCGAAGGCAATGCACGGCATCTCCGGCTTCGATCTCGAAGTGGTGGAATACGTCGGTGGCTGACGACGGGCCGGGGCACGTCGCGCCGGCCATGACCGAAACTTGTTGGATAGGACGATGATCAAGACCCTCGAAGGCGTCATGCGCGCCGACAATGCCCGCTTCTGTCTGGTCGTCTCGCGCTGGAACAGCTACATCGTCGAGAGCCTGGAAAAAGGCGCCGTCGACGCGCTGAAACGCCACGGCGCGCAAGACGAAGACCTCACCATCGTGCGCGTGCCCGGCGCCTTCGAGATGCCGGTAGCCCTCGAGCGCATCGCTGCCAAGGGCGGCTACGATGCCATCATCGCTCTCGGTGCGGTGATCCGCGGCGGCACGCCGCATTTCGAATATGTCGCCGGAGAGTGCGTGAAAGGCATGGCACAAGTGAGCCTCAAGTACGCGATTCCGGTGGCTTTCGGCGTGCTCACGGTGGACAGCATCGAGCAGGCCATCGAGCGCGCCGGCACCAAGGCCGGAAACAAGGGCGCCGAGGCGGCGATGTCCGCGCTGGAGATGGTCGATCTGCTTCGGCAGTTCGACTAAGCCAAATGGCCGGACGCCGCACAGAAGCAAGACGTTATGCGGTCCTGGCACTGTATCAGTGGCAGGTCAGCGGGCTCGCGCCCGAAGAGATCGCCCGCCATTTCTTCGACGACCCGGCCTGGATGGATGCGGTTGCCGAAGGGCTGATCGAGGACATCGAGCCCGCCGAGCAGGTGCGCGCCGGGGCAGGGCGCGCCTACGATGCCCAGCTTTTCGACCATCTGCTGCGCGGTGTCGCGGAGCACGCCGACGAGATCGACGACGCGCTGCGCCCGCTGCTCGATCGCTCCCTGAAAAGTCTCGATCCCGTGGAGCGCGCCGTCCTGCGTGTGGGCACCTACGAGCTACTCTACAGCCCGGAGCTGCCGGTGGGCGTGATCATCAACGAGGCAGTGGATCTCGCCAAGGTGTTCGGCGCCGAGCAAGGCCACCGCTATGTCAACGGCGTGCTCGACAAGCTGGCGCGCCAGGTGCGCCGCGACGAGCTGTCGGCACGCGCGCCGCTGCCGACCTCCTGAGCCGCCGGCAGCATATCGAGTCACAACCACCGGTCGCGGCACTGTCCGGTCCGCGGCGATAGACGGCCGGCGCTCCGGCCGCGCGGCAACGGGACTTGGCGGCAGGGCAAGATCGGACGAGAATCCACGCACCGAGGCGCCGATCAAGAACAAGCCATGTCCGAATTCGATTTGATTCGCAACCACCTGACCGGCCTGGGCGCCGTGCGCGACGACGTCATTATCGATGTCGGCGACGACTGCGCATTGCTCGACGTGCCGAAAGATCGCCAGCTCGCGGTCAGCATCGACACGCTCGTCGGCGGGGTCCATTTTCTGGCCGACTGCAGTCCCGAATCAGTCGGCTACAAGGCGTTGGCCGTGGGTCTCAGCGACTTGGCGGCCGCCGGTGCCGAGCCCGCCTGGGCCACCCTGGCGTTGACGCTGCCGCAGGCCGATGAGGCCTGGCTCGAAGCCTTTGCGCGCGGATTCGCCGCGCTCGCGTCGGAGCAGGACGTGCGCCTGGTGGGCGGCGATATCACCCGCGGGCCGCTCAGCATCACCGTCCAAGTGCATGGTTTCGTCCCCGTCGATCATGCACTGCGCCGCGGCGGCGCCAAGCCCGGTGATCTGGTCTGCGTCAGCGGCGCGCTCGGCGACGCGGGCCTGGCGCTCGCGCATCTCGGTCGCGGCGAGCCCATCGACGGCTATCTGCGCCGGCGCCTGGAGCGCCCGACGCCGCGCGTGGCGCTGGGCGAGGTGCTGCGCGGCGTCGCCACGTCGGCCATCGATCTGTCCGACGGCCTGTTGTCCGACTTGGGCCATATCCTCGGCGCCAGCGGCTGCGGCGCACGCATCGAGCTGGACCGCCTGCCGCTCGCCGATCAAGTCGCCGGCGCCGTTGCCGCGTCCGGCGACTGGTCGCTGCCCCTGGCCTCGGGCGATGACTACGAGCTGTGCTTCACGCTCGCGCCTTGCCATGCGGGGGAACTGGCCATACTGTCCGCCGCGGCCGGCTGTCCGTTGACGCGGATCGGGGAAATCGACAGTCAGCCCGGTTTGCGATTCGTGCTCGCCGACGGCCGGCCATGGCAAGCCGCCGGCACCGGCTACGATCACTTCGGCTGAACGCCATGACGCCGACGCCCCCGATGACCGCGTCCGACCTTCAACGAACGCGCGTGGATCTTGCGCCGACGCGGCCGCCCCGGGGATCCACCATCCGGCTTGGCCTCGACAGGATTTTTTTACCGACGATCTTCCAACCGAAACTTTCCGGAGCACTGGACCAATCCCATGACAAGTATCGAGTCTACTACCGCCCCCGGCTTTCATTTCCGCAGCGTTCGCCACATGGTGGCATACGGTTTCGGCGCCGGCCTGTCGCCTTGGGCGCCGGGCACCGTCGGCACGCTGGTGGCCGTGCCCATCTATCTGTTGTTGTCGCTGCTGCCCGTTGCGCTGTACCTGGGCGTCCTGGCGGTGCTGATCGGCGTCGCCGTTTGGGCCTGCGGCAGCGCTGCCCGGGATCTGGGGCAGCAGGATCCGCCGCAGGTCGTCGGTGACGAGATCGTCGGCTTTCTGGTTGCCATGGCAGCGGCCCCGGCCGGTCTGGTGTGGGTGGTGGCCGGCTTCCTGCTGTTTCGCCTTTTCGACATCTATAAGCCCTGGCCGGTCAGTGTGGTCGACGGGCGCATGGGCGGTGGACTCGGCATCGTGCTGGACGACCTCGTTGCCGGCGCCATGACCTGGGTGGTGCTCTGGACCTTGTCCGAGATGGTAACGGCGTCCCTGCGCTACGCACACTGAGGGGACGCAGCGGCCCGGGCCGGCGCGCCGCGCGAGCCCCGCCCGGGGCGGGACGATATCGCGCAATCGAAAAACCGTGCGGCGCGCACTGTTTTGCCGGGCCGTGATCGGGCCGGCCGCGATTCAACCGCCGCCATCTGTGCTTCCGCGCCGTCCGGCGCCGGGGCTGTTTGTACCGATCCCGATGTGAGCGCCCCCCCTGATCACGGGGGCGGTGTCCGGCGCTCGGCGCCCGGGCGCGGCATCGCGTGACCCATCGCCAGGAATGATCCGCACGGCATGAGCGAGACACCCATCTACAATCCGGAAGGTCTTGAGCGCCTGCCGCTGCACCTGTTCAGCGAAAAGGCGTATCTGGACTATTCCATGTACGTCATCCTGGACCGCGCGCTGCCGCATGTGGCCGACGGCTTGAAGCCCGTGCAGCGGCGTATTCTGTATGCCATGTCGGAGTTGGGCCTCTCCGCCGCGGCCAAATTCAAGAAGTCGGCGCGCACCGTCGGCGACGTTCTCGGCAAGTTCCATCCCCACGGCGATACCGCCTGCTACGAGGCGATGGTGCTGATGGCCCAGTCCTTCAGCTACCGCTATCCGCTGGTGGACGGCCAAGGCAACTGGGGCTCCCCGGACGATCCGAAGTCCTTTGCCGCGATGCGCTATACCGAGGCCCGACTCACACCCTACGCGGACGTGCTGCTGGGCGAAACGGCGCAGGGGACGGTCGACTGGCAGCCCAATTTCGACGGCACGCTGGACGAGCCGAGGCTGCTGCCGGCGCGGCTGCCGAACCTGTTGCTCAACGGCGCGACCGGTATCGCCGTCGGCATGGCGACCGATATCCCGTCGCATAACCTGCGCGAGGTCGCCAAGGCCTGCATTCACCTGTTGAAGCACCCGAATGCCGGCATCGACAAACTGATGCAGTACATCCCCGGGCCGGATTTCCCGACCGCCGGCGAGATCGTCACGCCCGCGGACGACCTGCGGCGGATGTACGAAACCGGCTACGGTTCCGTAAAGCAGCGCGCGCGTTATGAGATGGAGCACGGCGACATCGTCATCACGGCGCTGCCCTATCAAGTCTCGGGCAACCGCATCATGGAGCAGATCGCCGCTCAGATGCAGGCGAAAAAGCTGCCGATGATCGAGGACCTGCGCGATGAGTCGGATCATGAGTGTCCGACGCGTTTGGTCATCGTGCCGCGCTCGAACCGAGTCGACGTGGCGCGGATGATGTCGCACCTGTTCGCGACCACGGACCTCGAGCGCAATTACCGCGTCAATATGAACATGATCGCGATGGACGGCCGTCCTCGGGTCATGAACCTGCGCGAGATCCTGCAGGAATGGCTGGGCTACCGTGCCACCACGGTGCGCCGACGTCTGCAGCACCGCCTGGACAAGGTGCTCGAGCGTCTGCACCTGTTGGAAGGCCTGCTGATCGCCTTCCTGAACATCGACGAGGTCATCCGCATCATCCGCACCGAGGACGAGCCGAAGCCGGTGCTGATGGCGCGCTTCGATCTGACCGACGCCCAGGCCGAATACGTGCTCAATACGCGTCTGCGCCAGCTTGCGCGGCTGGAGGAAGTGAAGATCCGCGCGGAGCAGGCGGAGCTCGCCGAGGAGCGCGATTCGCTGCAGGCCATCCTCGGTGACGAGGGCCGGTTGCGTGATCTGATCATCGACGAGATCCGCCGCGACACCGAGAAATACGGCGACGAGCGCCGCTCGCCGCTGAAGGAGCGCCCGGCGGCGCTGGCGCTGGACGACACCGAGCTCGCGCCGAGCGAGCCCGTGACCGTGGTGCTGTCCGAGAAAGGCTGGGTGCGCTCGGGCAAGGGGCACGACCTGGACCCCGAGGGCCTCTCCTACAAGGCGGGCGACCGCTTCATGGCCGCGGCCCGGCTGCGCAGCAACCAGCAGGTGGTGTTTCTGGACAGCACCGGACGCTGCTACTCCGTGCAGGCGCACACGCTGCCGTCTGCCCGCGGGCAGGGCGAGCCGCTGACCGGCCGGCTCGATCCGCCGAAGGGTGCCCAGTTCGTCGCGCTGATCGGTGACGAGCCGCCGCAACGCTATCTGCTCGCCTCCGACGCCGGCTACGGGTTCATCTGCACGCTGGAGGCACTGTACGCCAAGCCCAAGTCCGGCAAGGCCGTACTGACGCTGCCGGACGGCGCCGAGGTGTTGCCTCCGGTACGCATCCCGGGCAGTCCCCGCGACCGCGTCGCGGCGGTCACCAGCTCCGGCCACCTGCTGGTGTTTCCGACCGCCGACCTGCCCGAGCTCAACCGCGGCAAGGGCAACAAGCTGATCAACATCCCCGCCGCTCGCGCCAAGGCCCGCGAAGAGTATGTCTGCGCCCTCGCCGTCGTTGCGGACGGCGGCAGCCTCGGCATCCTCTCCGGCAAGCGCACCTTCACGCTCAAGCCCGCCGACCTCGACCGCTACCAGGGAGAGCGCGGGCGCCGCGGCGCCATGTTGCCGCGCGGCTTCCAGCATGTGGATGCGCTGATCACGGATTAGCCCCCGGCACCGGCTGGCGCGGCATCCGCCGCCCGAGGCGCAGCGGTCGCTTCCGACCGCCCTGCGCGTCGAGCGCCGGTCGCGCGTGTGCGCAAGCTAGGCTGGGCGGATTCCGCCGACGCTGCCGGCTGACGGCGCGGATCCCGCCTATGCGGAAGCTAGACTTCGTGGTGTGCCAGCGGGTAGCCGCAATCGCGGTAGTAGGCGTAGCGCGTGCGCCCGGCCCGGCGCACCTGCGGATCTTGATCCAGCGGCTCGCAGAGCCGCTCGAAGCGGCTGAAGAACTCGGGCACCTCGGTGCCGAGATTGATCAGGACTTGATCTTCCTGCTGCGGCTCGCCGTCGGCGCCGATCAACACCGGCGTCAGTTCGGGGTCCGTGTCGCCGACCAGCCCGTGCGGGATGAAGCTGTCTTCGCGAAAAGTCCAGAGCAGGCGGTCCAGGTGCTTGGCCTGATCCGGGTCGGGACAGTGGATGAGCACCCGTAGGCCTTGGGCGCGGACACGTTCGACCAGCTTGCAGGTGAACGCGAAGCGATCGCCCCGGCCCGGGTCTTTGATGACGTAGAAGTCGATGCGCGTCATTGCTCGGATCCCCGTCCGCGGCCGAGGCCGCGGATCGTTGCGATGATCACCGTCGGGTGCGCGGCGGCCGGGGGCTCGCGGCTATTGGGGCGTACCGCTGCGGCGGATCAGCAGCTCGCTGAGCAGCGCTACCGGCCGCCCGGTGGCCCCTTTGTCCTTGCCGGTGACCCACGCGGTGCCCGCGATGTCGAGATGGGCCCATGGATAGGCCTTCGTGAAGCGCGACAGGAAGGCCGCGGCGGTAATGGCGCCGCCGTCGCGCCCGCCGATATTGGCCATGTCGGCGAAGTTGCTGTCGAGCTGAGACTGATAGTCGTCCCACAGCGGCAGCCGCCAGACGCGGTCCGCGGCCGCTTCGCCGAGCTCCGCGATCTCGCGCGCCAGATTGTCGTCGGGGGTGAAGAGACCCGACGGATGGCGGCCGAGTCCGACGATGCAGGCGCCGGTCAGCGTCGCCATGTCGACCACCAGCTCCGGCTCGAAGCGCTCGCTGTAGGTCAGCGCGTCGCACAGGATCAGCCGGCCTTCGGCGTCGGTATTGAGAATCTCGATGGTCTGGCCGGACATGCTGGTGACGATGTCGCCGGGCTTGTTGGCGGCCCCGTCCGGCAGGTTCTCGGAGGCGGGTACGACGCCGACCACGTTCAGCGGCAGATCCATCTCGGCCGCCGCCAGCATGCTGCCGAGGACGCTCGCGCCGCCGCACATGTCGTACTTCATCTCGTCCATCTCGGCGGCCGGCTTGATGGAGATGCCGCCGGCGTCGAAGGTCAGCCCCTTGCCGACCAGAACCACCGGCTTGGCGTCTTTCGCCGCGCCGTTGTAGCGCATGACGATCAACTTGGCGGGCTGTCGGCTGCCGCGGCTTACCGACAGCAGCGCGCCCATGCCGAGCTGCTCCATGTCCGACTCTTCGAGGATCTCGACGCCGAGCTTGTCGAAGCGCTTGCCGAGCGAGACCGCCTGCTCGGCAAGATAGGCCGGTGTGCAGATGTTGCCCGGCAGGTTGCCCAGCTCGCGGGCGAGTGCGACGCCCGCGGCGATGGCTTTGCCGTGGGTCGCCGCGCGCGCCGCGGTGGCGGAGTTTTGCTTCTTCGGGACCCAGAACGCGAGCTCCTCGATCGGCGGCGGCGCGTCTTTGGCCGGTTCTTTGGTGCGGACGTAGCGATAGGCGCTGTAAGCGGCCTGCAGCACGCCGTGACGAATGGCCTGATACTGGTCCATGCCGGAGGGCAGGTCGGCAAGGGCGCACAAGGCCTCGGTGATGCGCAGTTCGGCCAGGCGCGCCAGCACGCTGCCGAGCGCCTTCCCGTAGGCCGCGCGGTTGAGCTCTTTGCGCTTGCCGCAGCCCACCAGCATAACGCGCTCGGCGCAGACGCCGGGGACGTCGTAGGCGACCAGACAGCCACAGCCGCCGCCGTCGAGGTCGCCCTTTGCCAGCAGTTTGCTCAGTGCTCCGTCGCTGGCCTTGTCGATTTCTTGTGCCGGGTCGGAGAGCTTGCGCTTGTCGAACACGCCGAGAATCAGGCACGGGGTCTTGGCCTTGGCGAGATCGCCGCTCTTGATCTTGAACTCCATGGGGGCTCCGAGTGCTGCGTCGATGGGGATGCGTCGGCGGCGACAATGGCCCGGGCGCATGGGCGAGCCGGCACTAAGCCGTGCGCAAAGCGGGCGCGATAGCCGGCTCGGCAACTGCATCCTGTGATAATTTCGCGGCCTGCGAGTCTACAGGATTCGGCGCACCGGCAATATCTCTGCGCAACCGCGCCGTCACTTTCGCTGCATGCTTGGATGGACGCTTGAGGATTCTCGATCGATATCTCGCCGGCGCGGTCATCGGCGGCACGCTGCTGACGCTGGCCGTGTTGTTGCCGCTGCTCGGCTTTTTCATTCTCGCCGACGAGATGGACGCCGTCGGCACCAATGACTACGGGCTGACGCAGGCGCTGGCCTTCGTCGCGTTGAGCCTGCCGCGCTACACCTACCAGCTGTTTCCGATCGCCACGCTGATCGGTGCCCTGGTCGGTCTCGGCACGCTGGCCGGACGCTCGGAGCTGGTCGCCATGCGCGCCGCCGGCGTGTCCATCGCGCGCATCGTGGTCGGTGCTCTCGTCGGCGGGCTGGTGCTTGCGCTGGCCGCGGTGGCGCTGGGCGAGGGTGTCGCGCCGCCGGCGGAGCAGCGCGCGCTGGCGATGCGCGAGCGCGCCCAAACCGGCGACGTGATGCAGGTCACTGCCAATGGGCTGTGGGCGAAGGACGGCAAGAATTTCATCAATATCCGCGATGTACGACCGGGCGCGGAACTGCGCGATATCTACATCTACGAAGTGGACGGGACCGATCTCGTCTCGTCGACCTATGCGCGCAGTGCGACCTACCGCGACGGCGGGTGGGTCCTGGAGCACATCGAGCGCAGCGACATCGGGCGCGATGCCGTGCGGGTGCAGGCCTTTGCCGAGGCCGGCTGGAGCTCGCTGCTGAGCCCCAAGCTGCTCGAGATCATCGTCGCCAAGCCCGAGGTGCTGCCCATCTGGGGTCTGTACCGGTACGTCCGTTATCTGCAGCGCAGCCAGCAGGATCCCGGCAGCTACGAGGTTGCGCTCTGGGGCAAAGTGGTGCATCCGTTCCTGATCCTGTCCATGATCTTCGTCTCGATCCCGGTGCTGCTCGGCTCCGCGCGCAGCACCGGGATCGGCGCCAAGGTGTTTGTCGGTATCGTCATCGGCATTGTCTTCTATCTGATCAGCCAGACCTTTTCGTACCTGGCCCTGCTGTACGGGTTGAACGCGGCGGCGGCGGCGATCCTGCCGCCTGCGTTGTTCGTGGGTGGCGCGATGCTGCTGCTGCGGCGGGTCGGCTAATCGGGCGTCGCGGCTGGATATGCCGCGTCCGGGGCACTTGAGCGGCCGCGGCATCGGCAGGGGCGGGCCTTGTCGGCAAGGGTGGCGCGTCGAATGCGGTACGACGGGGGCGCAGGTCACGCCTGTGCCCGGTCGACAGCCATTGCAAGTGCCGCTGGGGCGGGAGGCGCCCCGGGGGGTTGCCGGCCCGAACTGGTATGGTCCGGTCCGGAGCGGAAGCGGCTCAGCGCTGCCCGTTGAATTCCGTCAGCCGCAGGATCTCGTGCTCGGTCTGCGCGAGGGCAGCGGCCGCGGCATCGGCGTCGCCTTGCTTGGCGGCACGGTCCAGTGCGGTGAGCGCCTCGATCAGTGCCGAGACGCCGCAGTAGGACGCGCCGCCGCGTATCTTGTGCGCCCTGTCCGCCAGCGCCTCCAAAGCGCCGGTGCGGTGGCTCTCGCGCAGGGCTTCGAGGTCGAGCGGAAGTTTCGAGACCAAATCGGCCAGCAACTGAAGGGCCAGATTTTCGTCGCCGGCGACCGCGGCCAGCGCCGCGTCGCGATCCCAAACCGGCTGAGTGCCGGCCGACCTCGGCTTTGCAGGCTGGGGCATGGCTGTTGACTCTCCGCGACAATGTGCGAGCTCGGGCTGGCTAAGCGGCAGCATCGCGCAAGCCCGGCGCAATGGTCAAGCACCTCGTGTACAGGCGCCGGCCAGCAACCCGCGCTTTTGCGCCAACGGTCGCTGTAGCACAATGCACCGTTATCGTTCTGCAACGTTTCGGGACTCGGCTGTCGAATCGGACATGACATTTCCAACCATCGAGCACTTCGTCGGCAATACGCCGCTGGTTCGCCTGCAACGTCTGCCGGGGGCGACCTCCAACTCCATTCTGGCCAAGCTCGAGGGCAACAATCCCGCCGGCTCGGTCAAGGACCGCGCCGCACTGAGCATGATTCGGCGCGCCGAGGCCCGCGGCAGCATTCGCCCCGGCGATACTTTAATCGAGGCGACCAGCGGCAATACCGGGATCGCGCTGGCCATGGCCGCGGCCATCAAGGGCTACCGAATGCTCCTGATCATGCCCGAGCATATGAGCATCGAGCGCCGGCAGGCCATGGCGGCCTACGGCGCCGAAATCAGGCTGACGCCGCGAGAGGGCAGCATGGAAGCGGCCATCGACCTGGCCCGCGAGTTGGAGGCACAGGGCGTCGGCATTCGCCTGGACCAGTTCTCCAATCAGGACAACCCGCTCGCCCATTACGAGACGACCGGCCCGGAGATCTGGCGCGACACCGGCGGCCGCGTCACGCACTTCGTCAGTTCCATGGGCACCACCGGCACCATCATGGGCACCAGCCGCTTTCTGAAGGAGCGAAACCCGGCGGTCCAGATCGTCGGCGTTCAGCCGGAGGAAGGCGCGAGCATCCCCGGTATCCGGCGCTGGCCCGAGGCCTATCTGCCCGAGATCTACGACGCGAGCCGTGTGGATCGCATCATCGACGTCTCTCAAGGAGAGGCGGAAGACACGATGCGCGCCCTTGCCGCGCGTGAAGGCATTTTCGCGGGGGTATCCTCCGGCGGCGCGGCTGCCGCGGCGCTGAAACTGTCCGCCGAGGTCACCGACGCGGTGATCGTCTTTATCGTTTGCGACCGGGGCGACCGCTACCTGTCGACCGGCGTCTACCCGGGCTGATCCATGGGCAAGCAGCGAAAGCGGCTGCCGGTGGAACCGGTGGAGGCCGATATCGAATCCATGACCCACGAGGGTCGCGGACTGACCCATATCGACGGCAAGGCGGTCTTCGTGTTCGGCGCGCTGGCCGGGGAGCGCGTGCGCTTTCGTTACACCCGCGTGCAGCGCCGCTACGACGAGGGCGAGGTGCTCGAGGTACTGTCGCCGGCGCCCGAGCGGGTCGCTCCGCGCTGTGCGCATTTCGGCGTCTGCGGCGGCTGTGCGCTGCAGCACATGGCCGCCGACGCCCAGATCCGCATGAAGCAGCAGACGCTGGCGGACGTGCTTTCGCGCATCGGCAAGGTGGAGCCCGAGCGCTGGCTCGCGCCGCTGTCGGCCGGGCATTGGGGCTATCGGCGCAAGGCCAGGCTCGGTGTGCGCCGGGTGGCGAAGAAGGGCCGGGTGCTGGTGGGCTTTCGCGAGCGCGGCTCGGCCTTCGTCACCGATTGCGAGCGCTGCGACGTGCTGCACCCGGACGTCGGCGGCCGGCTGAACGATCTGGCGCGGCTGATCGAGGACTTAAGCATCCGCGAGCGCGTGCCGCAGATCGAGGTGGCCCAAGGCGACGGGCCGGTGGTGCTTATCTTCCGTGTGCTCGACCCGCCGTCCGACACGGATCTCGAGCGCCTGCAGCAGTTTGCCGCCGAGACGGGCCTGCATGTCTACCTGCAGCCCGGCGGCGTCGACAGCGTGCATGCGCTGCCGGGTCAAGCGGTAGACCTGTCCTATTCGCTGCCGAGGCAGGGGGTGCGCATCGCCTTCGAGCCCACGGACTTCACGCAGGTGAACCTGGAACTGAACCGGCTGATGCTCGATCAGGCACTGGATCTGCTGGATCCGCAGCCCGACGAGCGCGTCTTGGACCTTTTCTGCGGTGTGGGCAATTTCTCGCTACCCATCGCGCGCCGGGCGCGCACGGTGGTCGGCGTCGAGGGCGAGGCGGGCTTGGTGGAGCGGGCGCGCGCCAATGCGGCACGCAATGCCATTGCCAACGCCGAGTTCCACCAAGCCGATTTGTACGGCGAGTTGGAGACCGCCCTCTGGCGGCGCGAGCCGTTCGACAAGGTGCTGCTGGATCCGCCCCGCAGCGGCGCGCGGGAAGTCTTGGACCTCATCGAGGGCCTGGGCACGCGGCGGCTGGTCTATGTGTCCTGCTATGCTTCGACGCTGGCGCGCGACGCGGAGCATTTGGTGCACACGCTCGGCTACCGGCTGGCCGCGGCCGGCGCCATGGACATGTTCCCGCATACAGCGCACCTGGAGGCCATGGCGCTGTTCGAGCGTTAGCGCGCCGTCTCGTGCCGACGGCGCCAACGTCGCTTCATTGCCTCTCGATTCCCTTTCAACAGCGCCCCTGTCGCTTATCCGGCTCCGGCGCACGAGGAGACCGTTCCATGCCCACAGAGATCGAGCGCAAGTTTCTTGTCACCGGCGAGTCGTGGCGTGACGCGGTGGTGTCGGAGGCGCGGTTGATGCAGGGCTACCTGACCACCGATCGGAGCACGACGGTGCGGGTGCGCATCAAGAACGACAGTGCGGTGCTGACCATCAAGGGGCCCAGCCAAGGCATCAGTCGAGCCGAGTTCGAGTACCCGATCCCGAGCGACGACGCGGAGCAGATGTTGAGGGATTTGGCCGTCTCGGCGCCGATCGAGAAGACCCGCTACCGCGTGCGCTGCGGCGCGCACGTCTGGGATCTGGATGTCTTCGCCGGCGAAAACGCGGGTTTGGTGATGGCCGAGGTGGAACTGACCGACGAGGACGAGGCTTTCGATATGCCTGAGTGGGCGGGCGAGGAAGTCTCCGGCGATCCGCGTTATTACAACTCCAACCTGGCCCGCAATCCTTATCGGCATTGGTGAGCAAGGCGCCTCTACGCCTATCGCGCCGGCGCTTTGTCGGCGCGCTGACATCGTCACTGCTGCTGGCTGGCTGCAGGCGCGACGCACCGGCGCGGGCTGCCGACGGCGCGATCCGCTTCGGCATCGCCAATGCGCCGCGCAATCTCGATCCGCGGCTGGCCACCGATGCCACCTCGGAGCGCATCAACCGTCTGCTCTATACGCGGCTGGTCGAATTCGACAGCGCGAGCCGCGCCGTGGCGGGTATCGCGCGCTGGGAGTTGGCGGAGCCGACTCGCTACCGCTTCACGCTCGGTGACGCCGGGCGCGGATTCGGCGACGGCAGCCGGATGACCGCGGCCGATGTCGCGGCGACCTACCGCTCGGTGGCGGACCCCGCCGTCGCCTCGCCACACCGTGCGCTGTTGTCGCTGATTGCGCGCATCGAGGTGCTGGACGACCATCGGCTCGACTTTCACTTGCAGCGCCCGGACCCGCTGTTTCCGGCCTATCTCGGCATCGGCATCCTGCCCGCGCGGCTCATCGATGCAGGCCATGGCTTCGAGCGCGCACCGGTGGGCAGCGGCCCGTTTCGCTTCATCGACTGGCCGGTGCCGGGGCGGGTCTGGATCGAGCGGCGTGCGGACGGCCGGCGTTTCGCCTTCGAGACCGTCAAGGATCCGAATGTGCGCGTGTTGAAGCTGTTGCGCGGCGAGGTGGATCTGTTGCAGAACGATCTGCCGCCGGAGTTGGTCGAATTCCTCGATGCGCGCGAGGGCGTGCGCGTGCAGCGCACGGACGGCATCAATTTCTCGTATCTGGGCTTTAATCTCGACGACCCGGTAACCGGCCGGGTAAACGTGCGCCGCGCCGTTGCGCATGCCATCGACCGCGAGGCAATCCTGCACTACCTGTTCCGCGACGGAGGCCGGCTCGCGGAGGGTCTGTTCCCGCCGGAGCACTGGGCCGGAGCCGGGGGGCTAGCGCCCTACCGCTACGATCCCCGGGAAGCGATACGCCTGCTTGCGGCAGAAGGCTGGACCGCCGCCAATCCGCTGCGCCTGCAGTACAAGACCTCGAGCGACCCGTTTCGGCTGCGCCTGGCCACGGTGCTGCAGGCGCAGTTGCGACGCGCCGGCATCGAGCTTTCGGTGCAGAGTTACGACTGGGGGACGTTTTTCGGCGATATCAAGGCCGGGCGGTTTCAGCTCTACGGACTCACCTGGGTCGGTATCCGCAGTCCGGACATCTTCCGCTACGTCTTCCACAGCGCCTCGATGCCGCCGGACGGGGCCAATCGCGGCCGTTACAGCAGCGCCGACGCGGACGACCTCATCGATCGCGCGGGCCGCGAGCTCGACGGCGGGCGCCGGGCGGCGCTCTACCGGGAACTGCAGGTGCTGCTGCATCGCGACTTGCCCTATGTGCCGTTGTGGTACGAGGATCAGGTCTGCGCGCTGCGCTCGGGTGTCCGCGGCTATCGTCTTGCCGCCGACGGCAACTATGACGGTCTCGCGGTGCTCGCGCGCGCCTGAGACGCTCTCGGCCCGCTCTGCTCGAGCGTCCGCCGTGCCCCGTGTCCCCCGGGGTGCCCGGCGCTCGCCGCCGGCCCGGTCTTCCGGAAAATGTGCCGGCGCCGCCCGGCGCTTGTCCTGGTCAGTCGTCGTGATCGAGATGCCCGCGGCGCTTCATCAGTTCTACGATGCGATCCGTCAGGATGAGCTCCATGGCATACATCATCTTCCCGCCAGGTATCACCAACGTGTTGAAACCCGTGATAAAAGAGTCTTCGATCAGCCCGCGCAGGCGCAGCTTGTAGTCCACGTCCGGCTTCGGTTTCTGGAAGTGGATCAGCACCAGGCTCTGGTCCGCTGTGGGAATGGTGGTGACGGCGAAGGGGTTCGACGTGTCGGTGACCGGAATGCGCTGGAAATTGATGTGGGTGTGGGAAAACTGCGGCAGGATGAAGTGCATGTAGTCGTACATGCGCCGATAGATCACGTCTTTCACATCTTCCGAACGATAGCCCCGCTCGCGGGTGTCGCGGTGGATTTTCTGCACCCATTCCAGGTTGATCGTGGGACAGACGCCGATCAACAGGTCCACTTCGGCGGCCATGTTGATGTCGTCGTGGACGACACCGCCGTGCAGTCCTTCGTAGAACAGTAGGTCGGTGTCCGGGGGAATCGGCTCCCACTCGGTGAAGGTGCCCGGCTCGGCCTCGTGCAGGGCGGCTTCTTCTTCGTTGTGGATATAGCAGCGGCGCATACCCGTTCCGTGCTCGCCATAGCAGCGGAACAGTTCCAGCTGTTTGTCGAACAGGTTGCCGTCCGGACCGAAGTGGCTCAGCGTCCGGCCTTCTTCTTTGGCCCGGTCGAGCTCGGCCTTCATCGTTTGCCGGTCGTAGCGATGGAAACTGTCGCCCTCGATAAAGGCCGCGCGGGCGCCGACCCGCCGAAAAATATGCTCCAACGCATTTTTCACCGTGCTGGTGCCGGCCCCCGAGGAGCCCGTCACGGCAACGATCGGATGCTTTCTCGACATCTGTTGTCCTCCGCGAAACGTCTTTTCTTCCGTTGCCGCCCGCGGTCGATCGGATCGGTAAGCAACGCTCCGTCGACTCTATTAATACACAAAATTTAAAAGGTCAATAACTTGCGCCCGCTCGTGACGGGCCGGATCGCCTTGGCGGGACTTGCCGGCGGGTGGAGGTGGGCGCGGGTGAGGGCAGGCGAGGGCGGCAATCGCCGTTCGACGAAGGGTGCTGTTCGGTGCTATTCGGTGCGGCGCGGGCGGGAGGGGCGCGCCGGCGGAGGGCGAGCGGCGCGCATGGCCGCCGTCCGCCGCGCCGGGTCTTACTGAAGCGCCTGCTTGGCGCTGTCGATCAACTGGCGGCCCTGCTTGGTCATGGCGTCTTTGACGATACGGGCAAGCGCCGGCCCGGTGATGGTTTGGCCGTTGATGAGGAATTTCGACGGCGAAGCGGAATAGGCCGACATCGGATCGGCGAGGTGCTGTGCAGTGTCCTCGACCGCGTCGCGCTTGAAATAGCAGACCGCGGCGCCGGCACCGTCCGGACCGCTATAGCGGAGTCTCACCTCGGCGTCCTCGTAGCCGCCGGTCTTGGTTTCTGTCGCGGTCCAGCTCAGGGGGCCGGTATCGGCGAGCTGCACGCCGACCATGTCCTTGCAGAGGGTGACGCGGACGTCCTCGCCGGGACTGCCGCAGCCGGCAAGGGCCAGCACGGCGGCGACAGCGAGACCGGACAGGTAGCGGACGTTTCGGGCGCGTTGTTTCATATGCATCTCTTTGGCTGTAGCCGGGACCGGCGACCCGGCGATGGATCGTCGTGCGCGGACGTAGGCGAATCCGGCGCGGCCGAGAGCCCGGTGTCGAGGTGGGCCGCGACTCCGGCGCGCTGCGGGATCGGGGGTAGGGCGGATGATACCGAACAGGCGGGGCCGGCGTACGGGAGCCGGCGGCGGAGTCCGGCCTGTCCGGGTGCGCTCGAGCGGGAAGAGCGGCGCAATGTCTGCGTTACGCTTACAGCCGGCTCTGCGCGGCATCGCACGCCGTGCGAAACGAGAGCGCCGGGGGCGATGTCCGCCGCCGGGGTGTCCGGACGACGAAGCCGCGTGCGCCCGCGTCGATTGACAAGCCTCGAACGGGAAAAGGACGGCGGGGGGCAACAGCAAACGGTGACACCAGGGACCCTGTCCCTGCTGCGGACTGCGGACTGCGGCGGCCAAGCGCAAGCGCCGCGATCGGCGGCGCTTGCGCCGGCAGGGGCCGAATCGACCTATTCGCCACCGCCCCCGGAGCCTTCCTCGTAGCCGACCGGGAAGACACGCGCGATGCTCATCATGCAGTTCTCGCGAAAGCTGTCGCGCTCCGCGCCGGAGAGACCGTTACCGTCGGCGTAGCGCTCGCACATTGCTGCATAGAAGCCGACGACCGTCGGGCTGCCTTTGTCGAGCGCGCCCGCAGGCCATTGTGGCCCTTCGTTGGCCGAGGCGAGCACCGAAGTTGCCGCGAGCGCAAGCGTCAACATCAATACGCACACACTGTCATGACGGTTCATTCTCTCGATTCCGGAAGCAAACGCGGGCAATTCCGCACCGGCGAGAATCCGAGAAAGACCAAGCGTCGTACAGCGAAATTCCGTGATGTGGTCGATCGCCATCATTCATCGAGCGCCGGGCCGGATCGCGCTGCCGGGCGGGCGGAACTCCGCCCTGCGCGAGACACGCCGGCGATCTTCGCAACGGCGCGGCGGTCTTGCGCCGGGAGCGCGCTTGTATCGCCGTCGCCGCCGGGCGAGGCGGTCGGAGGCGGGGTCAGTACCAGTGGCCCAGCAGATGGCGGCGCGGCGTGGAAGGGCGGCGGTGGCCGAGGGCGTGGATGAGCGCCTCCGACTGCGCTCCGTCCACTCCGGGAAAATGGGGTTTCGCCCGCGTGTGCCAAAGCCCTCCGGCCGAGCAATATTCGGCATCAAGCGTGCATAGCAAGTCGCGCAACGTCGACGAGGCGGCTTCGGCGAATTGGATCTCGAGTCTTGTTTTGCAAGACGCGACGCATGGCGCGCCCGATACCGTGATGGATGTCGCAAAAGCGTAAAGTGCGGCGCCGAGACCGGCAGGGCATTAAGCAAAAGCCGGCTTTTGGTGGATATCGGCTGGCAGCTGACCTGAATCACTCCGATGCCCGACTGTCAGCCCCGCTTTAGGGTTAACACTTATAGCCAATGTGGTAGATATGTCGTACACATAGGTTGCACACAACAAGAACCGGTTCACGAGTTTCGCGACGCAGGGTTTTTGCCGTCAGGGAAACTGCTTACGGTTCAAAAGCATCCGGCTATCCCCGGCCGAGCGAGCCACCTTGCTGTCCTGTTACTTAATTGAGACAGCAATTGGGCTCAACACGTTGATCGGGCTGCATTCATTGCCCATACGCATTCAGGATAAGACTTCATGTTCTCGCGTTTCTTCGAATCGGTTCACAATGAGCGCGGCTTCCGCTTTTTATTGCTGCTGATTCTCGTCCCCGTGCCGGCTTTATCGGCGACTGAACGGGCGAGCGTCAACACCAATGGCGTGCAGTCCAACGACGAAAGTTATTTCGCTGCAATCAGCGATGACGGACGCTATGTCGCGTTCACGTCCTATGCCTCCAACCTCGCGGGCCCGAATGCCGGCTGGCTCGGCGTCTATCTCTACGACAGTCTCACCGACTCCACCGAGCGGGTCAGCGTCAACGCCGCGGGCAATGCGGCAACGGAGGACTCCGATACACCGTCCGTCAGTGCCGACGGGCGCTACATCGCCTTCGGGTCGGCCGGCGCCAATCTGGTTCCCGGCGACACCAACGGGCGGGGCGACGTGTTCGTGCGCGACCGCGACTCGGGAACGACCACACGCGTCAGCGTCGCCGGCGGGGTCCAAGGCAATGCCGACAGCGGCTACCCCGAGATCACGCCCGACGGGCGCTTCGTCGCATTCGAGTCGCTGGCGACCAATTTCGTGCCAGTCGACGGCAACCGCAGCAGCGATATTTTCTTGGTCGACCGAGATACCGGATCGCTGCAGCGCGTCAGCGTGTCTTCCGGCGGAGGCGAGGCAAACGGCCGAAGCTTCGAGCCCGCCATCAGCGACGAAGGCCGCTTCGTCGCTTTTTGGTCTGATGCCGATAACCTCGTGCCGGATGACGACAACGCGAGCTACGACGTGTTCGTGCATGACGTCGATTCGCGGATCACGCAGCGCGTGAGCGTCGGGCCGAGCGGCGTCCAGGGCAACGCCGACAGTGTCGGCACCTCCATGAGTGCGGACGGTCGTTTCGTCGGGTTCGACTCCGATGCAAGCAACCTGGTCGCCGGCGACACCAACGGCGTGCGCGATGCGTTCGTGCATGACCGAGCGACCGGCATCACCGAGCGCATCAGCGTCGCAAACGACGGCACGCAGTCCGAGGCCGCCAGTTACGAGCCGGTCCTGAGCCGGGACGGGCGTTTCGTGGCTTTTCTGTCCGCGGCCGACAATCTGGTCTCGGGCGACGACAACGGCAGTTGGGACATCTTCATTCGTGATCGCCAACTCGGCACGACCCGCTTGTTGACCGGCGCTGTCCGCGGCGGTCCGAGCAACGGCCCGAGCTGGAGTCCGGCGATCAGCGCAGACGCCCGCGCGGTGGCCTACGTGTCGGTTGCCTCGAATCTGGTTGCGGGAGACAGCAATAACGCCAGCGACGTCTTCCTTTGGACGGAAACGTCGGCCTCCGCGCCCACCGGTCCCACGATGACGTTGATTCCTGACCTCGGCGGCTCGCCGGCATTGGCCATCCTCTATGATGACCCGGCCAGCGGGCAGCGCACCGTGTCGGTCAAAAGCGGCTCGGGCGCATCGCTGGCGCAGTTCACCGTCGCCGCGGGTGCTCCCGTGGTGGCGCTCAAGGTGGTGCCCGACTTCGCAGGCGGTCCTGCCCCGGAGCTCGCGCTGCTGCTCGCGGATGGTCAAGCCTGGCTTTACGACGCCGTCTCCGGGGCGGAGGTCGGCCGCGTGGGATTCGAACTGGCGGGCCGACCTGTGGACTTGGAAGTGAGCGCGGACCTCGACGGTAATGGCAAACCGGATCTCGCGGTGCTCGGCGACATCGACGCCGACATCGAAGTGCGTGACGCGGCCACGGGAGAACTGGTTGCCGCGCCGCGTTATGCCGCCGGGCTGATCGGCCGCGATCTGCTGGCGAGCGCCGATGGTGCCGGTGTGGGTCCCGGCGACTTCGCGGTGCTCGGCGAGAATACCGATCCGCGGCAGGCCGATCGCATACAGGTGTTGACCGCCGACGGCGCCGTTTTGACGAATGGCTGGCTCGGCGGGGGCTTTACGGTCCGGGAGTTGGGCCGCGCCGGCGACATCAACAACGACGGCGTAGACGATTTGGCGACACTGCGCAGCGATGCGAAGCGGGTCAATGTCGTGCTGAGCGATGCCACCACCGGCCGCTATCTCTCCGGCCTGGGCTTCGATGGTGTGTTTCGGCCGATGCAGCTCATTACCGTCGAAGACCTCAACGGCAACGGGTCTCCCGAGGCGGGTGTGCTGGCGAGAAATCCGGATACCGGGGCGCAGCGCGTGGAACTGAAGGACACGCGCACTAAGCGTTTGGTCGGCCGCATTTGGTTACCGCCGCAGTTCCCGGCGCAGGCCGCCAGCGTACTGCCCGACATGAACGGCAACGGTAAGCCCGAGGTGGCCGTGCTGGGACAACGTGCCGACGGCAGGCTGGTCATCTTTGTTAAGGATGCGAAGACCGGCAAGTTCGTCAAGCGCTTCGGTCTCTAGCAGTCGGCGGACGGCGCGGCCGTGCAACGCGGCCGCGCATGTCCGTCCCGCCCGCCGCCGACTGCCCCGGTAGGCGTATCATCCCGATCCCCCGGACGCCCGCCGGCGGTCTCGTCTCAGCGCTTCTTCGGCGGCATTAGATCGGTAATGGACCCGTGCGCCATCTCGGCGGCGAAACAGATGGTTTCGTTCAGCGTGGGATGCGGGTGGATGGTCATGCCGATGTCTTCCATATCGGCGCCCATCTCGAGGGCCAGGACGGTCTCGCCGATCAGCTCGCCGGCATTGGGGCCGACGATGCCGGCACCGAGAATACGTTTCGTCTCCGGGTCGAACAGGAGCTTGGTCAGGCCCTCGTCGCGGTGGATGCCTAGGGCGCGGCCGCTGGCGGCCCACGGGAAGACGCCTTTTTCGTAGGCGATGCCCTTGGCCTTGGCGTCGGTCTCCGTGAGACCCATCCAGGCGACTTCCGGGTCGGTGTAGGCCACCGACGGGATGGTCATCGGGTCGAACAGCGCCGGCTCGCCGGCGATGACTTCGGCGGCGACCTTGCCTTCGTGTGTGGCCTTATGGGCCAGCATCGGGCCGCCGACGACGTCGCCGATGGCGAAAATGTTGGGTACGTTGGTGCGCATGTGGGCGTCGACGGCGATGAAGCCGTGCTGGTCCACTTTCACGCCCGCGGCTTCCGCATTGATCAGTGCGCCATTCGGGCGCCGCCCGATGGCCACAAGCACCTTGTCGTAGACCGCCTCACCGGGCTGTTTGCCCTCGAACGTCACTTTGATGCCTTCGCCCGTGGCGGACATGCTCGCGACCTTGGTCTCGAGCATGATGCGCTGATAGCGTTTCTTGATGACTTTCTCGAGCGCGCGTACCAAGTCGACATCGGCGCCCGGCATGAGCTGGTTTTTCAGCTCGACGACGTCGATCTTGCTGCCCAGCGCGCTATAGACGCTGGCCATCTCCAGTCCGATGATGCCGCCGCCGACCACGAGCATGCGCTCGGGAATGCCGTCGACTTCGAGCGCGTCGGTGGAGTCGAGCACGCGCGGGTCATCGTGCGGGAAGCCCGGGATCTTCATGGTGCTGGAGCCGCAGGCGATAATGCACTGATCGAAAACGACCGACACCTTGCCCTCGCGGGTGTCGACGCCGATGCGATTCGGCGACTCGAAGCGTCCGCTGCCGTACACCACCTCGACCTTGCGCTGTTTGGCCAACGCCGCGAGGCCGGTCGTGAGCTTCTTCACGACCTTGTTCTTGCCGGCGCGCATTTTGTCCAGATCGATTTCGGGGGGGGCGAAAGTCACGCCCATGCCGCCCATGGTCTTGGCCTCTTCGATAATCGCCGCGGTATGCAGCAGCGCCTTCGAAGGAATGCAGCCGACGTTCAGGCAGACCCCGCCGAGGCTCGGATAACGCTCGATCAGCACCACGCGCTTGCCGAGGTCGGCGGCGCGGAAGGCGGCGGTATAGCCCCCGGGCCCGGCGCCGAGGACGGCGACTTGGGCGGAGATGTCTTTGCTCGGAGCGTTTTCGCTCATCTTGGCTCCCGATGGAGTGACTGAATTGGGATAGGCTGAGGCCGCGGTGCACCGGCACCGCGGGTGCGGTGCGAGGGTGCTCGCGAACGACAAGCACGGGCGCGCCGCCGACGCGCAGCGGGGGTGGCGCGACGGAGCGCCACCCGGATCACGTCTAACAGCTGGCTACAACCTGCGTCAACCAAAGGTGCCAGTGCTCAGAGCAGCAGCCGGCGCAGATCGCCCAGCAGTTCCGACAGTAGGCTTGTGAAGCGCACGCCCTCGGCGCCGTCGACGACGCGGTGGTCGTAGGACAGCGACAACGGCAGCATCAGGCGCGGCTCGAACTCGGCGCCGTTCCAGACTGGCTTCATCTCGGAGCGCGACACGCCGAGGATCGCGACTTCCGGGGCGTTGACGATCGGCGTAAACGCCGTGCCGCCGATGCCGCCGAGGCTCGAGATGGAGAAGACGCCGCCCTGCATGTCGCCGGGCAGCAGCTTGCCGTCACGCGCCTTGGCGCTCACTGCCGCGAGCTCGCGCGCCAAGTCGAAGATGCCCTTCTTGTCGACGTCGCGGATCACGGGCACCACGAGGCCGTTCGGCGTGTCCACGGCGACGCCCAGGTGGGTGTAGTGCTTGAGGATCAAATTCTCGCCGTCCGGGGCCAGCGATGCCTTGATATTCGGCATTTGCGCCAGCGCACCGGCGATCGCCTTCATCAGGAACGGCATGAAGGTGAGCTTGACGCCGGCCCGCTCGGCGGCCGCCTTCTGCGATCGGCGGAAGGCCTCGAGCTCGGTGATGTCGGCCTCGTCGAACTGCGTAACGTGGGGGACCGAGATCCAGCTGCGATGCAGATGCGCGCCGCTGATGCGCTTGATGCGCGCGAGCGGCTGCGCCTCGATCTCGCCGAACTTGGAGAAGTCGACTTGCGGTGCCGCCGGCAGCGCGAACGGCAGCCCGCCGGCGGCAACGGGCGGGCTGCCGGCACCGAGCGCCTGCTTGACGAAGGCTTGAACGTCTTCCTTGAGGATGCGGTTCTTGCGTCCGCTGCCTTTCACCTGCCCTAGGTCGACGCCGAGCTCGCGCGCGAAACGGCGTACCGCGGGACTGGCGTGCGGCGTGCGGCCGCGGGCGATGGCGGCCATATCCGCAGGGCGCGGCAGCACCGGCGCCTTGCGGCGCTCGGAGTCTCCCGGCATACGCTCGGCCGCGCCTGGCTTGGGCGTCGACGCCGGGCCTTGCGGGGCCTCGGATTCCTCTGCCGACGGCGCGATGTCGGCGGCTCCATCGGCGGCGCCGGCCTCGCCCTGCAGCGTCAGCAGCAGGTCGCCTTGATTGACCTTGTCGCCGACCTTGACCGCGACGGACTGCACGGTCCCGGCAGCGGAGGAGGGGATCTCCATCGTGGCCTTGTCGCTTTCCAGGGTCAGGATGGATTGATCGACGGCGACCTGCTCACCCACACCCACCAGTACCTCGATCACGGGCACGTCGCCGAAGTCACCGACGTCGGGCAGGCGGACCTCGATCTCGCGGGCGGCAGGCGCGGCCCGACCCGGGGCTGCCGCCGGCGGTTCCTCGATCGGCGCCGCCGGAGCCGGTGCCGGGCGAGACAGCGGCTCGGCCGCAACCGGCGGCTCGGGCTCGGACGCCGCCGCTTCCGGCAGTGGCGCCGGTGTCGCGACCGTGGCGGCCTTGCCGTCTCCTTCTTCCGTCTCGATGGTCATCAGCAGTGCGCTCTTGCTGATCTTGTCGCCCACCGACACCTTGAGCTCCTTCACGGTGCCGCTCTTCGGGGCCGGGATCTCCATGGTCGCCTTGTCGCTCTCCAGCGTCAGCAGCGACTGCTCTGGCTCGATCCGGTCGCCCGGGGCCACCAGAATCTCGATGATCTCGACCTCGGTGAAGTCGCCGATGTCGGGAAGCAGTACGTCTTCTACGGTTGCCACGTCGCTGTCTCCTGGTTCCGGTTCGCGATGACGGTTGCTTTGATCGATGGGGTCATTGCGTCACCGGATTCGGCTTGTCCGGGTCGATACGGTACTTCTCGATGGCCTCGCGCACGCGCGAGCGCTCCACGGCACCCTCGTCGGCCAGCGCGCTCAGCGCGGCGACGGCGACATACCAACGGTTGACTTCGAAGAACTTGCGCAGCTGGCTGCGCATGTCGCTGCGCCCGAATCCGTCCGTACCGAGTGTCAGATAACGGCGCGGCAAATAGGGGCGGATTTGGTCCGCGTGTGTACGGATATAGTCGGTTGCGGCGACAACCGGGCCGTCGCTACCCTCGAGCTGCGCCGCCACGTAGGGAACCCTCGGCGTCTCGTCCGGATGCAGCATATTCCAGCGCGTCGCGTCGATGCCGTCGCGGCGCAGCTCGTTGAAGCTGGTCACGCTCCAGACATCCGCGCCGACGCCGAAGTCCCGCTCCAGCAGTTCGGCGGCCGCGAGCACCTCGCGCAGGATGGTGCCGCTGCCGAGCATCTGCACCCTGGCCTTTGCGCTGCCGCCCTCTCGGATCCGGTAGATGCCGCGCTTGATGCCGTCCTCCGCACCCTCGGGCATGGCCGGCTGCGGATAGTTCTCGTTCATTACCGTGATGTAGTAGAAGCAGTTCTCCTTTTCCTGATACATCCGGCGCATGCCGTCCTGCACGATCACGGCCAATTCGTAGGCGTAGGCCGGGTCATAGCTGACGCAGTTGGGGATCGTGGATGCCACCACATGGCTGTGGCCGTCCTGGTGCTGCAGGCCCTCGCCGGCCAGCGTGGTGCGCCCGGCAGTGCCGCCGATCAGGAAGCCGCGTGCCTGCATGTCGCCGGCGGCCCAGATCAGGTCGCCGACACGCTGGAAGCCGAACATGGAGTAGTAGATATAGAAGGGAATCATGGCCTGGCCATGATTGGCATAGGCCGTGGCCGCGGCGATCCACGACGACATGGCGCCGGCCTCGTTGATGCCTTCCTGCAGGATCTGGCCCTTCTTGTCTTCGCGGTAGTACATCACCTGGTCGGCGTCCACCGGCTCGTACAGCTGACCGACGGAGGAGTAGATGCCGAGCTGGCGGAACATGCCTTCCATGCCGAAGGTTCTGGCCTCGTCGGGGACGATGGGCACCACGTAGGGGCCGATCTCCTTGTCGCGCACGACCATGGTCATCAGGCGCACCAGCGCCATGGTCGTGGACATCTCGCGGTCGCCGCTCGATTCCAGCAGCGAGGAGAACGCATCCAGCTCCGGTACCGTCAGTGCTGCCGAGGTGTCTTTGCGCGCCGGCAGCGGGCCGCCCAGCACCTCGCGGCGCTCGTGCATGTACTTCATCTCGGCGCTGTCCGCCGGCGGCTTATAGAAGGGCGCCGCGCCGATCTGATCGTCCGAGATCGGGATATTGAAACGGTCGCGGAAGGCCTTTAGGTGCGCCTCGCCCATCTTCTTCTGCGAGTGGGTGATGTTCATACCCTCGCCGGCAACGCCCATGCCGTAGCCTTTCACGGTCTTGGCCAAAATCACGGTGGGCTGACCGTTTTGTGTCATCGCCTGAGCGTAGGCGGCGTAAATCTTGATGGGATCGTGACCGCCGCGGTTCAGGCGCCAGATGTCCTCGTCGGTCAGGTTCGCGACCATCTCCGCGAGCTCCGGATACTTGCCGAAGAAGTGCTCGCGGGTGTAGGCGCCGCCCTTGGCTTTATAGGCCTGGTAGTCGCCGTCGACGCATTCTTCCATGCGCTTCAACAGCAGCCCTTTGCTGTCGCGGGCCAGCAGCGGATCCCAGTAGCTGCCCCAAATGACCTTGATCACATTCCAGCCGGCGCCGCGGAAGACGGCTTCGAGCTCTTGGATGATCTTGCCGTTGCCGCGCACCGGGCCGTCGAGGCGCTGCAGGTTGCAGTTGACGACGAATACCAGGTTATCGAGCCGCTCGCGGGCGGCCAGCGAAATGGCGCCCAGTGACTCCGGCTCGTCCATTTCGCCGTCGCCGAGATAGGCCCAGACCTTGCGTCCGTCGGTGTTGACGATGCCGCGGTCGTTCAGGTAACGCATGAAGCGGGCTTGGTAGATGGCCATGATGGGACCGAGCCCCATCGATACGGTGGGGAACTGCCAGAAGCCCGGCATCAGCCAGGGATGCGGATAAGACGACAAGCCGTTGCCGTCGACCTCTTGGCGGAAGCTGTAGAGCTGCTCCTCGCTCAGGCGGCCTTCCAAGTAGGCGCGGGCGTAGATGCCCGGCGCCGTGTGGCCTTGGATGAAGACCAAGTCGCCGCCGTGGTCCTTGCCGCGGGCGCGGAAGAAGTGGTTGTAGCCCACGTCGAACAGCGTCGCCACGGATGCGAACGAGGAGATATGCCCGCCGAGCTCCGTGGATAGACGATTGGCTTGCACCACCATCGCCATGGCATTCCAGCGCACGAAGGAGCGGATACG
Source organism: Thiohalocapsa sp. (assembly GCA_021736785.1). Lineage (GTDB taxonomy): Bacteria > Pseudomonadota > Gammaproteobacteria > Chromatiales > Chromatiaceae > Thiohalocapsa. Next base: position 107,734 of record JAIPFF010000008.1, read on the forward strand.
TCTTTCCATGGCGCGGTCGCCCGGAAAGCGGTCCTGCTTTTGCACCGGAATCGTATTCAGATAGGCCGTGTTCGCGCTGAAGGGGAGATAGGCTCCCGAGCGGCGTGCCTTGTCGATGAGGCGCTCGAGCAGGTAGTGGGCGCGGTCGACGCCTTCGTTCTCCAACACGGCGTCGAGGGAATCGAGCCACTCCTGGGTCTCTTGCGGGTCGATGTCGGGCTTGTTCGGCATGGGTAGTCCTAAACGGTTTCCGATGCAGGGTTCTCGGGGGCTGCGGCGAACGGAATAGGCTGCCGGCACTGCGGTACTGCGCGAGCGCCGACGGATAGCGCGAGTCGGGTGCTTAGCGGGAATCGGCCCAGTCGGCTTATCCCTCGGCGTCCGTCGGCGGCATCCGGGCAACAAAGCACGTCAACCTAACTCAGCCGGGTAATATTGGCAAATGCTGATGATTGATGAAATCAATAGACGCGGACTTCTGCGTTTGTTGACCGTCGGCGACGCCGAAACTCGCCGTTCGCGCGTCTATCATAATCGAAAGGGCCAAGACGACTCGGCGTGGCCGAGCATGTCGGATCTCCGTGACGGCCGCGATGGTGCGGTCGGCGCCGCCGGTCGGGCAGGACCGCCGGCGCTTGTCGCCACGCGCCGGTGCCGGGCGGCTACGGCAGAGGTTAGCAGAAGCGGGCAGCCCGGGATGGTCCGAGCGCTCTTGCCCGATGGCCGCGCGGGCTCGTCGGCGTGGCGAGCGGGCGATCTGCTCGTCGCGGATGCATGCGATGCCGTGTGTCCGGCGTTGGCGCCTCGCCTCCGGACCCCAACGAAAAAGCCCCCGGTAATACCGAGGGCTTCGAAGGGTGCGCCGGCGGCGCAAGCGCTGCCTGGCAAACCGCGGACGGGCCGTTTTACTGAGCCTGTGCGGACTTCGGTGCGTCGGCAGGCGCGGCCTCGGCCTCGCCTTCCGCCGCCGGGGCGCTCTGCTGCGCCGGCGCGCACTCCTGCTGCGGCATTGGCGAGAAGCTGACCGGCATCGGACCGGCCGGATAGCCGCGGCCGTAGGCGTTCGCGGCGCGGCGGCGCTCGGTCATTTCCTTCATCGCGGCGCGGCGGGCCTCGGCGCGCTCCTTCGCCTGTGCGCGGTAGGCTTCGACCTGCGCCTTGCGCTCTTCGAGCGTCACGCCGGTGTCGGGCATTGCGGGCATTTCCGGCATCTCGCGCATCGCGATTTCAGGCATCTGGAGGTCGGGCGCTTGGAACTCGGGCATTTGGGGCATTTGGGGCATTTGGGGACGCGGCGGCATCTGCATGCCCGGGATCTGCCGCGGACCCATCCGGGTCAAGTCGGGGCGCTCGCCAAAGGCCGGCATTTCGGGCATCGCGGGCATTTCGGGCATTTCGCCGAAGGCCGGCATACCGGGCATCGCGCGACGCTGTGCGAAGGCCGGCATTTCGGGCATCGCGGGACGCTCGCCGAAGGCGGGCATCTCGGGAAGCTGCGGAATCTCGCCGAATTCCGGCATGGCCGGCATGTTCATCTCCGGGCGCGGGAACGGCGGCTGCTGCCAACCGGCCGGGGCGCCGGCGTAGTTCGGCGCATTGCCTTCGCCCGCCAGTGTGGCCTGCTCCGCCCACTGCTGCGCCATCCTGCGCTGGTTCTCCATCATCTGTTCCATCGCCTGCGCTTGTTGCTCGGCCATGGCCCGATGCTGCTCGGCCATTGCCTGCTGCTGCTCTTGCGTCAGGCAGGTGGGAGCACCGTACCAAGCGGCGGCGGACATGGAGGCAACCGTAAGTGCTGCGGCCGAGGCCGACAGGATGAACTTATTCATAGACACACCTTAGGGGGGCAGAGATTTTGTTGTCGCGCCGCGAGGGTGCGGAGCGCGTGGAGTCTCGGGCCGTTGTTACTTGTTCTACCGGACTCGGCATTCCATGATACGCAGACCAGGGTGGTGCCGACTCGCCCGAGATGAAGGGCAAGTATATAAGAAAATAGTGAAATAGCAATTGTTATCTTGAAAGAAAATACACGTTTGAATAGCAACCGGCTATTGCCTCGCCCATGGCGGATGCACTCATGATGCGGGCTCGGGGCATAAGGACGCGGTGCACGGCAACGTGCGGGAGCAAGACAGCCCGGCCGGCGGATTCCTTGCGTGTCCGGCAGCTATGCGGCGACGCGCCAGCGCCGATCCGTCCGCCGGGAGGTGTATAAGTGCGCGGACCGAAGGCCAAAGACATCCCCAACCTGATCAGCGCGATGCGGCTGCTGGCGGTGCTGCCGGTGGTCTACCTATTGGTCGAGGAGCAATTCGGCTGGGCGCTGTTGATATTCGCGCTGGCCGGGGCATCGGACGGTGTCGACGGCTTTCTGGCCAAGCACTACGGCTGGCAAACGCCCCTCGGCGGCATCCTGGATCCGCTTGCGGACAAGGCACTGCTGATCAGTTGCTACCTGGTACTGGGCGCGATGGGGCTGTTGCCCATTTGGCTCGCGCTGGCGGTGCTGCTGCGCGATCTGGTGATCGTCTCCGGCGGCGTGCTCTATCACTATTTGGTGGAGGATGTTCAGGCCTCGCCGACACGTCTGAGCAAGCTCAATACCGTGCTGCAGATCCTGCTGGTGGTGCTGGTGATCGCCGAAGCCGGTCCGATGCCGTTACCGGCATACGTCATCGACCTGCTGGTGTGGGCCACCTTGTCGAGCATTGTCGCCAGCGGCGTGCAGTATGTTTGGATCTGGAGCAGCATGGCGCGCGAGCGCGGCTGGCGGCGAGATTGATCCGGCCGCACCCGCCCCGCGGCCGCATGGGCAGCGCGCACGGCTCGGCCGCGGCCGCCGGCGGCGCAGGGCGATCGCAGCAGACCGCTCGCAAGTCCGCCCCGCGGCCCGCGATGTGATTCAGAACAACCGATTGAGCCCGTTCAGCGCGGCCACACGGTAGGCCTCGGCCATAGTCGGGTAGTTGAACGTGGTCTCGGCGAAGTATTGGAGGTTATTGGCATCCCCGGGCTGGGACATGATCGCTTGGCCGATGTGGATGATCTCCGATGCCTGCTCGCCGAAGCAGTGGATGCCGAGGATCTGCAGGGTTTCCCGGTGGAACAGCAGCTTCAGCATGCCGACCGTATGCCCGGTGATTTGCGCCCGCGCGATGCTGCTGAAGTGGGCCTGGGCCACTTCGTAAGGCACTTGCCCGGCGGTCAGCTCCCGCTCGGTGCGGCCGACGGAACTGATCTCGGGGACGGTGTAGATGCCGGTGGGGAATTCGTCGATCAGCGACCAGTCGCACTCGCCGTCCGCGATATGTGCACCGACGAAACGGCCTTGGTCGTAGCTTGCACTGGCGAGCGCCGGCGGACCGGCAACGTCGCCGACTGCATAGACATGGGGCAGGGCGGTCTGATAGCTGTCGTTGACCTCCAGCTGCCCGCGCTTGTTCGGCATCAGCCCGATGCCTTCCAGCCCCATGTCGACGGTGTTGCCGCTGCGCCCGTTGGCCCACAGCAGCACATCGGTCTTCAGTTTCTTGCCCGAGCGGCAATGCAGAACGACGCCGTCGTCGCGTGCCTCGACGGCCTCGTATGCCTCGTCGTGGCGAATGACGACACCCTGCTGGCGCATCTGATAACTGAGCGCATCGGTGATCTCGTCGTCGAGGAACGACAGCAGCCGGTCGCGGGTGTCGACCAGATTTACCTTGACGTCGAGATAGCTCATGATCGATGCGTACTCGCAGCCGATCACCCCTGCGCCGTAGATGGTCATGCTGCGCGGCGTATGCCTCAGCCCAAGCACGCTGTCGCTGTCGACCACGCGCGGGTGCGAGAAGTCGACATCGGGCGGGTGATAGGGGCGGGATCCGGTGGCGACGACGAAATAATCCGCCTGCAACTGCTCGGCGGCACCGTCCGGGCGGATCACTGCGATACGGTGCGGGTCGATGAACGACGCGCGACCGAAGATGACCTCCACGCGGTTACGCTGATAGTAACGGTAACGGGTGCGGACCTGATGGTCGATGACCGAATCCGCCGCCCGCAGCAGATCCGGAAACTCCACGTCGACTTGGTCGAGCGTGTGGTGGAACAATGGGTTGCGCCGATAATCGGACAGCATCTGAATCGAGTGGCGCAGCGCCTTGCTCGGAATCGTGCCCCAGTGCGTGCACCCGCCGCCGACTTGGTCGTGCGCCTCGACCACGGCCACGCGATGACCCGCCTTGGCCAGCTTCATGGCCGCGCCTTCGCCGCCGGGGCCCGTGCCGATGATAATGCTGTCGAACGCGCGAACTGCCATGGTGCGTCTGCCTTGTACTGTGCTCGATGATTGGGCGCTTTTTCGCGGCCACTGCCGCGAGTAACAATGGTGCGCGATCAGGTTAGCATAGGGCTCGGCATTCGCCGCTCGAGCATCCGGATGCGGCCGGGCACGGCCGCGGGGCTTGCGCCGGCCGCGCTCCGCGGTCGGTATCGTCGCGGTCGAGGTCATCGATACCCGATCCGGTGCACCCCGCCGCCGCTTTTGACAGAAACCACTTGTCCGGCCGGTCGTTATTGCATATCAGCGTCGATGGCAGGGCCGCGGCGCTGCTCGAAACGGTCCTACTGGCGGGTCGCACGGAGGCGCATGGGCGCCGACGGCGGCTCGTCGGCGGGATCCGTTTCGCCAAACGAGCAACGCAACGCGTAGAAGGCCATCGTGAACTGTGACGACTTCCGCCACCGTCTGCTGATCGATCCGCTCAGCCCCGACCCGGCCATGCGCGCCCATCGTGACGCCTGCAAGGCTTGTGCCGCGGAGGCGCAGCGGGCCGCCGAGCTCGAGGCGCAGCTGCGCATTGCGCTGGCCGACGAGGTCGATGCCGGACACCTCGCGGTGCAGCGCGCGCCTCGCCCGGTGGCGACGCGCATCCTGCTCGGGCTAGGCTTCGGACTGCTGCTGATCGCCATCGGCTGGTGGGCCGTGCAGAGTCAACCGCGCGATGATGCGGCGACGCCGCAGTTGGCCGAGCTCGCCGTCGCCCATGTGCGCGCGGAGATCGGACTCCTCGACGGCCCGCGCGCGCAGACCGTCTCGGGCGCCGAGGCCAAGCGCCTGTTGCAAAGTCTCGGGGCCGGCGAAGACGTTGGCTCCATGGCCGAGATGCCGCGTCTGCGCTATGCCGGTCGCTGCACCATCGGGGCATCGGACGGCGCACATTTGGTGCTCGACGGCGAGCGAGGACCGGTCACGGCGCTGTTCATGCCCGAGCGGCGGATCGCTGCCCCCAGCCGCCTCGAGGACGACCGCTTCGAGGCCCTATTGGTCCCCACCGCCCATGGCGCTCTTGCGCTGATCGGCGAAGCACGGGAGCCGCTGGCCGAGATGGCCGAGCGCATCACGGGCGCGCGCTAGGGAGACACAATCCGAAAAGCGGTTTCCGGGTTTTTCGTTTTCAAGCGCTTGGGCGCTTGCACATGGCGGCGCGTCCTGCCCCGCACGGGAAGCGCTGTATATTTCATCGCTGTCCCGGCCGACCGCGCCCGACCCGGTCGATCGCCCGCTATCGCGCCGTTCGCAGCAGAAACAGGCCGGCCCCCTGAGCCGTAATGCCCCACGCCGCTGAGCGGCCAGGTCGTGTGCCGGCCCCGGTCTCGGCGCGGGTGCGGCGTCTTCGCCGTCGCCTCCATCGTCACACCACACGTCGAGTCGGTCCACGCCCCGGCGCGGTGCAATACGGATCATTGGATATCTTGTTTCCTATCAAGGCCACATGCGCTGTCGGGTTGCAGTATGCTGAGCCGCGGTGCGGCCAAGAGCCGGCACCACGACAACAAACTGATTCACCGCACTTCGGAGGCAGTATGACTCGTCTCATCCCCCTATGCGCGGCCGTCATCGGCTTGGCCGCCGCTTTCTCGACAACCGCCGTTATGGCAGCGGACCCGGTTGTCATCAAGTTCTCGCACGTCGTGGCAGAGAATACGCCGAAGGGCCAGATGGCCAATAAGTTCAAGGAGCTGGTGGCAGAGAAGACCGGCGGCAGCGTCGTCGTCGAGGTCTATCCGAATTCTCAGCTTTTCGGTGACGACAAGGTGCTGGAGGCCATGTTGCTCGGCGATGTTCAGATCGCCGCCCCGGCGCTGTCGAAGTTCAGCCGTTATACCGACGTCTTGGCGCTCTACGACCTGCCGTTTCTATTCAAGGATCTGGACGCCGTCGACCGTTTCCAGCAAAGCGAACAGGGGCAGATGATGCTCGACGCGATCAGCAAGAAAGGTCTGATCGGTCTCGGTTATCTGCATAACGGTATGAAGCAGCTCTCGTCCAGCAAGCCGCTGCGGGTTCCCGATGACGCCTCGGGGCTGAAATTCCGCATCATGTCGTCCGAGGTGCTGGAAGCGCAGTTCAAGGCCGTCGATGCAGCGCCGCTGAAGAAACCGTTCTCGGAAGTCTTCACGCTGCTGCAGACCAAGGCCATCGATGGACAGGAGAACACTTGGTCGAACATCTATTCCAAGAAGTTCTTCGAGGTGCAGCCCTACATCACCGAGTCCAACCATGGCCTGCTCGACTATATGGTCGTGACGTCGAAAGAATTCTGGGGCGGCCTGCCCGACGAGCAACGCGCGCAGGTCAAGGAGGCCATGGACGAGGCGCTGGCCTTCGGCAACCAAGTCGCGCGCGACAAGGCCGTCGAAGACAAGCAACTGATCGCCGAGTCGGGCCGTACCGAGATCATCGAGCTCACCGACGAAGAACGCACCCTGTGGGTCGAGGCCATGAAGCCGGTCTGGAAGCAGTTCGAGAAGGAGATCGGCGCGGATCTGATCGACTCGGCCTATCGGTCCAACGACACCGGCAGCGTCGCGGCGAACTGATCGCGGCGAAACGCAACCCAATAACTAGAAGAGCGGGGCCGGCAGTGATGCCGGTCCCGGCGCATCGGGGTGGCCTATGTTTTTTCGAATCCTGAACAAGACCGAAGAGGCGATCATCTCGCTATTGCTGGTCGCGATGACGCTGCTGGTGTTTTGGGAGGTGATCCTGCGCTTCGGTTTCGGTACCGGCGTCACCTGGGGCCAAGAGGCGACACTGCATTTGTCGGCCTGGTTCGTGCTGTTCGGCGTGTCCTACGGATTGAAGGTGGGCGCCCATATCGGGGTCGACGCCTTCGTGCGGCTGTTCCCGCCTGCAGGCCAGCGCTTGATGACAGGCATTGCCGTGGTTCTCTCGCTGATCTACTGCGGACTGTTCATCTACGGCGCCTGGATCTACTTGGCGAAAATGAAGATGATCGGCATCGACCTGGAGGACATCGAGGTCCAGACCTGGATTGCCCATAGCATCTTGCTGATTGGGCTCGTCTTTTTATCGATCCGACTGCTGCTGTTGTTATGGAAGGTTATCATCGGCACTGCGACCGGCTTTCATAAGGTCGACGAGGCCGAGGAAAGTCTCCACCTTGCCAGGGAGCTGCGCGAAGAGGTCTCGGGCGCCGGAGCAGGCAACGGAGGCGCCAAATGACCACCGCCGCGCTGTTCGTCCTGCTGTTTGGCTGCATGCTGCTGGGTATGCCCATTGCGCTTGCACTCGGCTTCTCCAGCATCGTTACCATTCTGCTTTTTTCCAACGATTCCCTGGCCTCGATCGCGCTCAAGCTGTTCGAGGCCCTGTCGGCGCACTACACGCTGTTGGCCATTCCGTTCTTCATCCTGTCCTCGCAGTTCCTGTCCACCGGCGGCGTTGCCAAGCGCCTTATCCGATTTGCCGTGGGCGTTGTCGGCCATATCAAGGGCGGACTCGCGATGGCTTCGGTGCTGGCCTGCATGCTGTTCGCCGCGGTGTCGGGCTCGTCGCCGGCGACGGTGGCGGCCATCGGTACCATCGTCATCACGGGCATGGTCAAGTCCGGTTATCCGAAGACATTCGCCGCCGGCGTCATCACCAATGCCGGCACGCTCGGTATTTTGATCCCGCCGTCCATCGTCATGCTCGTGTACGCCGCGGCGACCGAGGTCTCCGCCGCGCGGATGTTCATGGCCGGCTTCATCCCCGGCATCATGATGGGCGGGCTGCTCATGGTCGCGATCTACATCGTCGCCCGCATCAAGCACCTGCCGTCGCAGCCCTGGCCCGGGTTTCGCGAAGTGGCAGCCGCCGGCTTCAGCGCCTCCGGCGGCATCTTGCTGATCGTGATCGTACTGGGCTCGATCTACGGCGGTGTCGCGAGTCCCACCGAGGCCGCCGCCGTCTCCGCTGTCTACGCCTTCCTGGTCTCGGTGATCGGCTATCGCGACATGGGACCGCTGAGGGATACGCCGTGGCGTCGGTCGGGGGAGGGAGCCGGCGCGATGCTGCTGCGCAACACTTGGCAAGTACCGCTGGCGATCGGCCGCAGCTTCTACAACCCGGACGTGCGCAAGACCGTGCTCGACGGAGCGAGGGTGAGCATCATGCTGCTGTTCATCATCGCCAACGCCATGCTGTTCGCCCATGTGCTGACCACCGAGCGCATCCCGCATCAGATCGCCGAGACCATCGTCGCCTACGGGCTCGAGCCCTGGATGTTCCTGATCGTGGTGAACCTGCTGCTGCTCGCGGCCGGCAATTTCATGGAGCCCTCGGCCATCCTGCTGATCATGGCGCCGATTCTCTTTCCCATCGCCATGCAACTGGGCGTCGATCCGATCCACCTGGGTATTATCATGGTGGTGAACATGGAGATCGGGATGCTTACGCCTCCGGTGGGACTGAATCTATTCGTCACCTCGGGCATCACCGGCGAATCCATGGGCTGGGTCATCAAGGCGGTGCTGCCCTGGATGCTGCTGCTGCTGTTCTTCCTGATCCTGATTACCTACATTCCGCAGATCTCGCTGTTTTTGCCCGAGTATCTCGACCAGCTCCGGGGGTACACCTGATATGAGCCGCAAGGGACTGATCAAGACGCCGCCGATCAAGACGATCCTCTACGCGACAGACTTGGGCAAGCACATGCGCCCGGTCTTCCGCCGGGCGATCCAGCTCGCGCAGGTGCACGACGCGCGCATCGTCATGTTGCATATCATCGAGCCCCTGACCGGGACGGGCCAGGCCATCGTCGACACCTATCTGTCGTCGAAAAAGCGCGAGCAGATGCAGCACGACGGCATGAAGAAGGTCCTGGAGACCATGCGTGCGCGGATCGACAAATTCTGCGAAGACGAGCTGGGCGAGGGCATCGAAGAGTCGACGCTGGTGTCGGATGTGGTCGTCCATTCCGGGCGTGCCGGCGACGAGATCCCGCGCCAGGCGCTGGACAAGCAGGCGGACCTGATCGTGATGGGCACCTGTTCCCATGGCCTGCTCGGGCGCGGTTTGCTCGGCTCCACCGCGGCCCGCGTGGTCCAGACCAGCCGCGTTCCGGTGTTGGTGGTGCCGAACTGCCATCAGTAGCCGTTCGGCGCGCTCCGGAATCGGTGACCGATGGCGTTGACCACCGGTGACCGGCACTATCCGGCGCGCCGCCGGGCCCCGCGCGGGTCGGCTCGCATTCGATGATTGCGGCTTGCTTCGGGCAGCCCTAGTCGAGGCCGAATCAGAGCCGGAGCTGAGACGGACCGAAGCCGGAACAGGGCCGGAACAGGGCCGGCTCGGCTCCGCATCCGACTCGGGCGCCCGCGCGGGGTCCTCCGCAGCCAACCCAAAGGCGGGCCGTCTCTGCAGACGCGCCCGCCACGAGATTCACCGATAATTTGACTCATTTGCGTGCATTCGCGTTGATTGGCGGACGGCCGTCCGATCCGCTTAACGGCGCGAGCGAACGCCATCGCAGGACCTGAAGCAATGCCGGAAGATTTGAAGAAGAGCGCGCTGCACTATCACCGCTGGCCGCGGCCGGGCAAGCTCGAAATCAAGGCCACCAAACCGTTGGCCAACCAGCGCGACCTGTCGCTGGCCTATTCGCCCGGCGTCGCCGCCGCCTGCGACGAGATCGTCAGCGACCCGTTGAACGCCGCCCATTACACGTCCAAGGGCAATCTGGTGGCCGTCATCAGCAACGGCACCGCCGTGCTCGGACTCGGCGCCATCGGCGGGCTGGCGTCGAAGCCCGTGATGGAAGGCAAGGCCGTCTTGTTCAAGGAGTTCGCCGATATCGACGTCTTCGACATCGAGATCGAAGAGCGCGACCCGGCCATGCTCATCGAGACCATCGCCCGGCTCGAGCCTACCTTCGGCGGCATCAACCTGGAAGACATCAAAGCGCCCGACTGCTTCATCGTCGAAGCAGCGCTGAAGGAGCGCATGAACATCCCGGTCTTCCACGACGACCAGCACGGCACGGCCATCGTCGTCAGCGCGGCCATCCTCAACGGTTTGCGCGTGGTCGGCAAGGACATCGGCGACATCAAGCTGGTCACCGCCGGCGCCGGCGCCGCCGCGCTGGCCTGCCTGGATCTGTTGGTCAGTCTGGGGCTGCGCCGCGAGCACGTCATCGTCACCGACATCGCCGGCGTCGTCTACGCGGGGCGCACCGAGGAGATGGATCCTTACAAGGCCCGCTTCGCCGTCGACACCGAGCACCGCACACTGGCCGATGCGCTGGACGGCGCGGACGTATTTCTGGGGCTCTCCGCCGCCGGTGTGCTCAAAGCCGACTGGCTGGGGAAGATGGCGGCGCGGCCGCTGATCATGGCACTGGCCAATCCGACCCCGGAGATTTTGCCGGACCAAGCCAGGGCGGTGCGCCCGGACGCGATCCTGGCCACCGGGCGCACCGACTTCCCCAATCAGGTCAACAACGTCCTGTGCTTCCCGTTTCTGTTCCGCGGCGCCCTGGACTGCGGTGCCACCGAAATCAACGAGGCCATGAAGCGGGCCTGCGTCGAGGCGCTGGCCGACCTGGCCAGGGCGCAGCCGTCGGACATCGTGCGCCAGGCCTACGGCGGGCTGCAGTTGCGCTTCGGGCCCGAGTATCTGATCCCGAAGCCGTTCGATCCGCGGCTCATGGAGCATGTTGCTCCGGCGGTGGCCAGGGCCGCGATGGAAAGCGGCGTCGCCACGCGGCCCATCGACGACCTCGACGTCTACCGCCAGGCACTGCATCATCGTTCCTTCCGGACGGGCATGACCATGAAGCCGGTCTTCGACCAGGCGCGGACCGCACTGCAGCGTGTCGTCTACGCCGAGGGAGAGGACGAGCGCGTGCTGCAGGCGGCGCAGCAGGCCGTGGAGCAGGGCATTGCAAAGCCGATGCTGATCGGGCGGCGCGACGTGGTCGAACGGCAGATCGCCGAGCTCGGCCTCGACATCCGCATCGATCGGGAAGTGACACTGATCGATCCGCAGCAGAATCCGCGTTTCGAAGACCATGTCGCGGCCTTCTATTTGCGCGCGAAGCGGCGCGGCTATTCGCCGGCGGAGGCCCGCGAGCACATTCGCAATTGCACGACGGCGTTGGCGGCCACGCTGCTGCGCACGGGCGAAGGGGACGCGATGATCTGCGGCACCGTCGGCCCCTACGACGATCATCTCGAGCAAATCGAGCTCATCATCGGCCGCGCGCTGGGCATTCGCCGGCTCGCGGCCATGAACGCGCTGGTGCTGCACCAGGGCACGTTTTTCATCGCCGACACCCATGTGCAGGTCGACCCCGACCCTTCCGCCTTGGCCCAGATCACGCTGCTGTGCGCCGGAGAGGTGCGCCGCTTCGGCATCGAGCCCAAGGTGGCGCTGCTGTCGCACTCCAATTTCGGCAGCCACAAAGACGCCTCGGCGCAGAAGATGCACGATGCCGTGCGGCTTATCCGCCGCGCCGAGCCCGAACTGGAAGTGGAAGGCGAGATGCGCGCCGACCTGGCCTTGTCGGAGGAGATCCGCAGCGAGCGCTTCCCGGACTCACTGCTGGACGGGCGCGCCAACCTGTTGATCATGCCCAATCAGGACGCCGCCAACATCGCATTCAACCTGCTGAAGATCCTCGGAGGCGGCTCGGCCATCGGTCCGATGCTGCTCGGCGCCGCCAAGTCGGCGCATGTGGTCACGCCCGGCGCCACCGTGCGCGGGCTGTTGAATATGACCGCGCTCGCCGCGGTGCGGGCACAATAGCCATGAAGCTGGATGACCCGTTCGGGCGCATGCAGCGGCGCGACGAGGCCGATTACGAGGCGCTGAAGGCGGCGCTGAAGCGGGCGGGCGTGCGCAACGCCGATGGCGCACGCCGAGTACTGGCGCAATCGCAACGCAATGCCTTGCTGTTCTCCGCGGCAGTCTTGATGACGGGATTGCTCGGCGCCGGCCTGCTGCCGGCGCTGGCTCCGGCGATCTTGGCGCTGGCCCTGCTGCTGCTCGCCGTTGCGATCAAGGCGCTGGTGAAGGGACGCGGACACGCGAGGCGCTTGCTGGCGGAGGAATTTCCGCCGGAGAAGGAATGAAGGAGATTTGATTACCGGGCCGGGAAGTGCAGCGTCGCCTCGCTGCGGCCGATCTCCGGCACCCGAACATCGGCCTCGCGGGTATGGCCGTGACTCTGTGCAATCACCCGGTACGTGCCTGCAGGCAGCGCGATCAGCAGCCAAGGACCGGTATCTGCCGCCTGAAATACCACTTCGTCGCCGCGGCTGATGGATACCTCGACGGCACTGAGGAAAGACCCGGAACCCTCGAGCGCGAAGACCAATTTGAGTCCGTAGTCGGGCGCCAGGGCATCTAGTCCCTCGCGCTCGCTCACGCCGACCCCGCCGGTGGCGTACTCGATTTCGTGATCCGTATTGATCACGATCTCGGCGAAAGCAGTGCCCGCCAGCAGCAGGCAGGCGCTGATGCCGGCGTTCAGGACGACGGGCAATTTCATCGGCAGTCTCCTCTGTCGCGGTTCACGATAGCGGTTCGGAATGCTCGGCAAGCCGGATACTAAATCAGAACGGAATCAGAATCCGTACTCGGCCGACAGGCTCACCAAGGCGTCGCCGGCGCCTGTTCCGCTCTCCAGAGATATCGCGCTATTCAGCTTCAGATCGCGGTAAGGAATGCGCGAGAGCTTCAGCACCGCCTGCCGCAGCCCGGACGCCGACTCTGAAATGGCGAAGCCGGCGATCCGCCGCCCGCGCGGACCTCGGTATACCTCGGTCAGGCTGAACGAATGTCTGACATCACCGTCGCGCGGCATCACCAACTCCACCTTCAGCTCCGCCGAATGCCGCATGAGCCCGAAGTGACGCAGCGGCAGCAGAGCACCTGCGCTGTAGGTGCTGTATCCAGCCGTATCCGCCTCGAGTCGTTGCGCGAAATCCGCGCTGAGGCGGGTCCCGTCCGACTCGTATCGCAAGCCCAGGGCGCTGCGCACGCGCCGCCCGTGGCTACCGGACTCCTGCTCGAGGCGCCATTCACCATGCGCCAGCCGCGCCGAGAGCACGTCGCCGAGGAGTGACGCATCCATCTGCAGGTCTGCTCCGGCGACATGTTGTGCGCCCCGCGAATCCTGCAGCAAGGTCACCTTCGAGCGCAGTCCATCGAGCGTCAGGCCGGTGTCGAGCGCGTAGCTTAGGCCATCCGCGCCGCCGCGGCGATCGAAGGCCCGGTCGACACGGGCGCGCACCGAAAGCCCCCCGTACAGCCGCGGCTTCAGCGTCACCCCGTGATGGTTCGTCGATAGATCCGGGCCGCGCGACCAGCGGTACTCGGCATTCACCGGGCCGCCGTCGAGCTTCAGCCCTACGCCGGAGAGCTGCTTGCTCACGAGTGGCGCCCGGAACGGTGCCCGACAGCGCGACGACTCCTGTCCCGCGACCACGACCCCGATCAATCCGATTCGCCGGGAGCCTTGCCGATCTCGTGTCTCGTCGGTGATGCAATCCCGAGCGAACGTCGACGCGGGCAAGCCGACGATAAGGCAGGCGCACAGCGTTATTGCCGCGACGCGGCGACAGTCGAGTAGGGGACGGACGGCACAACCGAAAGCGATCATAGCCGGAGCATAGGAAACTGCGCCTCCCGGCACCGTGACGAATCCCTCAGAGCATAGGCCAGCGGTGGCCGCGAGTCAGCCAATGACGGACTCGGCAGCACCGACGTGCTCGCCTGCGGATACGCGCATCCGGTTTGCGCGGCTCGACGGCCTAGTCGGGCCCTTGCGAGGGATCGAGCCGCCGGTCCAAGTGCTGCCGCCGCTCCGGCGGTCGGCTGCCGACGCAACGATCTGCGATGTCGCGGCAGCGAAGTGGAGGCATCGTAGAGGCCGATCTCCGGGATCGCATCGATCAGCGCAGCAGACGCGCCGGCGCACCGCGATCCGGCCCCGTGCGATCCGGCGCGGCAAAGTGAGCGCAGGCGCCCGACGAAAGCCCGGTCCAGGCAGTCTCGTTTGCCGTCGATCAAGCGGCCGGCAGGCCTCGGCACCATGCTCCGAGGCGCGTTCTGTTGTACGCTGGTGGCCTGTTCCTGCTCAGGCAAAGCTCAATTTACCCAATAGTCCGTCGGAGGATGCTCAGTGAAGGAAGATAGGAAAAATCTGCTCAAGCGGTTGCTGACATGGTTCACGAAGCAGACGGTGCTCTGGTCCGGCCTGATCATCGGCATCCCCTTTCTGCTCGCGGCGCTCTGGATCGGCATCTTGATCTGGGTTTGGGATACCCCCGACATCAACGAGTCGTTCCAAGATCCCGCCAATGTCGAGCTCAGCCGCTCCGAAAAGGGTGCGCTGCTGGCCGAGGCCGTCACCTATCAGTTTCGCCGCCGCCTGGGCGACCAGGGTGGCTGGGTTCCCAACGATTTGGTGGTCTTTTTCGACCGAAACGCCGCCTGTGCGGCCGGCGTCGAGGGCGAGCCCGGCGGCATCTGGTACGTGACCACGGAAATCTTCGAAGTCGTCGCCGACCGCACGGCGCGCATCGGCGGCTCGTCTCAGGACGACCCGCGGCTGACCAACGCGGTCAAGAAATTCAACTACGACCCGCGCCGATGGGGTATCTCCTGGCTGGGCGGTGCGGACTCGCAGCACGAGTACGAGCTGGGCTTGGAGGACTTCAACGCCTACGTTGAAGACCTGCGGGCCGGCAATGCCGTCAGCAACGTGCGCGCGGACGATCTGGCGGCAATACTGGCCGAGCTTGGTGGCCAGAACGGCGCCATGGACAAGATCTATTCGCGCCTGAACGACGCCCAGAAGGTGTCGCCGGAGGAGCGCCGCCACAGAGTCTACTCGGCCATCTGCGCCTCCGCGGTCTCGGCCGACACGCTGGCGGTCATCCGCTCCGCCTACGCGACGGACTTCGAGCCTGATGCGCTGGCAGCACTCGACGAGGCCATCAAGGACCTCTACCGGGTGTCGCAGCTGTACCCGCCGATCGTCCTCAACGGCTCCGACGACAGCCTCTGGCTGGTCAACCACGCCCGCAACATCGCGGCGATGATGTCGGCCACCTTCGATCCGATCCTCGACGCGGCGCGCTCGCTGCCCGGCGGCGAAGTGGCTCGATAACGTCGGCGGTGCTCGGTCACCGGCCTGCAGCACCGAAGCGCAGATACAGCGCCGGCACCACCAGCATGTTGAGTGCGGTGGAGGACAGAAGCCCCCACAGCATGACAATGGCCAACGGCGTCTGTAGCTCGCTGCCGGGCTGACCGCCGGCGAGCGCCAGCGGCACCAGCGCGAGGCCGGCGGAAAGTGCGGTCATCAGTATCGGTGCCAGGCGCTCCATGGCGCCGCGGCGCACGGCCGCGTGGAAGTCGGGCATATGCTCTTGCTCGACCAGGTTGCGGATGTGGGTCACCAGCATCACGCCATTGCGGGTGGCGATGCCGAAGAGCGCAATGAAGCCGACGATCGAGGCCACGGAGACCACACCGCCGGCGACGTAGACGCCGAAGATCCCGCCCACCAGCGCGAGCGGCAGGTTGAGCATGACCAGCCCCGCATCGCCGGCGGAGCGGAAGGCGACGGTGAGCAGCAGAAAGATGCCGACCACGACCCCGGCACCGAGGATCAGGAGCGTCTGCCGCGCCCGGGCCGCACTCTCGAACTGTCCGTCGTAGGCAATGCGATAGCCCAAAGGCAATTCGATCTGCTCGGCCACGGCCTGTTGAATGTTCGTCACCACCGAGCGCAGGTCCGTGCCGGCGCCGGCCGCTGCCACGTTGGCGGAAACCACGATCTTGCGCTGCACGTCCTCTCGGCTGACGGTGTTGGGTCCGCGGTCGCGGCGAATATGGGCAAGGGCGTGCAGCGGCAGCCGGGCGCCGTCCGGGGTGGTAATCAGGGTCTCGCGGATGGTTCGGAGATCCTCGCGGGCACTGTCGGGGTAGCGCATGACAAGGTCGAAGCTGCGCTGGCCCTCCAATACGCCGGACACCCGGCTGCCGTAGAACGCCGCCTCGATGGCGCGGGAGACCTCGCCGATGCGCAGCCCGTGGCGGGCCAGCGCGGCCCGGTCCAGGTCGATGTGCACGAACGGGATGTCGGCCTGCTGCTCGACGAACAGGTCGACCACACCGGGCACGCCCTGCATGGCCGCCTCGACCTGTCGGGCGAGGCGCCGCAACTCGTAGAGATCATCGCCGAACACTTTCACTGCCACCGCCGCGCGGGTGCCGGAGAGCATGTGATCGACCCGGTGACTGATGGGCTGGCCGATGCTGATCGAGAGCCCCGGCACTTGGGCCAGGCGCTCGCGGAGCGCGGCCAGCAAGCGGTCCATGTCCCGGGTGCCGCCTGCTTGTCCGCTCAAGTCCAGATCCACCTCGATCTCGGTGCTGTTGACCTCCTGGGTGTGCTCGGCCAGCTCCGAGCGGCCGGTGCGCCGGGCGGTGCTGCTGACCTCGGGCTGTTCGAGCAGTGCCGCTTCAAGCTGCTCGGCGAGGGCGTCGGATTGTTCCAGCGAGGTCCCCGGGGGCGTGCTGGCCATGATGGTCAGGCTACCCTCGTTGAAGGGCGGCAGAAAGGTCTGGCCGGCCTGACTCAGCGCCAGCAGGGCCAGTCCCAGCAAGAGAAAGGACGTGCCGGCGAGCAGCTTCCAGCGCCGCAGCGTGGCATCCAGCAGCGGGGCGTACGCGGCCTTGAGCCAGCGCACCGGGGCCGGCTCGCGGCCGCTGCGGATGGCCCGCGAGCGCGGCAGCAGGTAAGACGAGAGCACCGGCGTGACGGTGACGGCCACCAGCAGCGAGGCCGCCAGCGCCACCACGTAGGCGAGCCCCAGCGGCGCGAGCAGCCGGCCCTCGACGCCGGTGAGGAAGAACAACGGCAGGAAGACCAGGATGATGATCAGCGTCGCGAAGACGATCGTGGACTGGATCTCGTGTGTGGCGGCGTAGACTACGGCCAAGGTCGGGCGGCGCCGCGCGGCGGGCAGGGCGGCGTTCTCGCGCAGGCGCCTGGCGATGTTCTCCACGTCGATGATGGCGTCGTCCACCAGTGCCCCGACGGCGATGGCCATGCCGCCGAGCGTCATGGTGTTGATGCTCCCACCCAGCGCCTCCAGCACCAGCACCGCGACGAGCAACGACAGCGGAATCGCCAGGGCCGTAATGGCCGTGGCGTAGGCGCTCCAGAGAAATAAGAAGACGATCACGACCACCAGGATGGCGCCATCGCGCAGGGCGGCCTCGACGTTGTCCACGGCGCGTTGGATGAAGTCCGCCTGCCTGAACAGCTCGGCCTCGATCACCATCCCCGCCGGCAGGCTCTGCTGGATCTCCGCGATGCGCTGATCCAGTCGCTCGGTCAGCGCCAGGGTGTTGGCGTCAGGCTGTTTCTGGATGGCCAGCACCACTGCCGGTGAGCCGTTGGCGGAAGCCGCGCCGCGGCGCAGCGCCGGGCCGATGCGCACCTCGGCAAGGTCGCCGATGTGCACCGGCACGCCACCGCGCTCGGCGACGGCCGTCTTGGCGATGTCTTCGGCGCTGTGCACTCGGCCGAGGCCGTAGATCAGATACTCCTGGCCGTTCTCCGACAGGAAACCGGCGGAGGTGTTGGTGTTGGTTTCGGCAAGCGCCGCGCGCACTTGGTCGATGCCGATTCGATAGTCGGCGAGCTTGAGCGGATTCAGCAGCACCTGATATTCCCGCGTGTCGCCGCCGGTGGGGACGATCTGCGCTACGCCCGGCACGGCCAGGAGCTGCCGGCGCAGCGTCCAGTCTGCCTCGGTCTTGAGCGTCATCGGGTCGTGGCGAGGCTGACCATCGGCATCCGGCTCGGAGCGCAACGCGATATACATGACCTCGCCCATGATGGAGGTCACCGGCGCCAGCGCCGGCGGGCGCATGTCCGGCGGCAGCGAGGGCAGGGCGGTCTGCAGCCGCTCGGCGACGATCTGTCGGGCGCGGTAGATGTCCGCGCCCCAGTCGAACTCGACATAAACGATGGTGGCGCCGATGCCGGTCGAGGAGCGAATGCGGCGCACGCCGGAGGCGCCGTTCATGGCGGTTTCGATGGGGATGGTGACAAGGGTCTCCATCTCCACCGGGGCCAAGCCCGGGGCCTCGGCGAGGATCGTCACTGTCGGCGCGGTCAGGTCCGGGAAGACGTCCACGGGCATCTGCAGTGCACGATGGGTGCCGTAGCCGAGCAGCAGGACGGCGGCGGCGAGGACGAAAAGCCGGTTGCGCAGGGACCAGTCGATCAGGGCGCTGATCATGCCGTCGCCCTCAATGGTCGTGGCCGTGGTGGTCACCGGCGCCGCCTTCGGCGCCCGCGGCCAGGTGCACGAGGTAGGCGCCGCGGCTGACGACGCGCTCACCTTCTCGCACGCCGTCGTGCACGCCGACGAGGTCGCCGTCACGCAGCCCCGTATGCACCGGGCGGCGCTCGAAGCGGTCGCCGGCGACCTGCACGTAGATGACGTCGGCACCGGCGTCGTTGACCAGGGCGCCGGCCGGGACGACCAAGGTGTCCGCCTTCTCGCCGGTGTAGACGCGGGCGCTGACCGACTGGCCAACCCGCAGGCGCTCCCCGTTCGGATACGCGACAGGTGCGAACTCGAAGATGACCGGCACGGTGCGGCTCTCGGGGTCGACCATGGCGCCGTAGGCAACCAGCCGTGCGCCCGTCTCCGGTGTCAGGGAGAACACCTGGCCATTGCCGTCACGCGGCGTCCGGGCGAGGCTCGGCACGCTGAACCAGGCACCCACAGGCGCCTGGATGCGCCCGATGTCTGCTTCCGCGACGCGTGCATCGAGCCAGAGACGCTCGGGACTCACGAGGTGGAACAGCCTGGCGCCCTCTGCGACGAAGGCACCGGGCGCGACATCCACGCGGGCGACGACACCACCGATGGGCGCGCGCACGGGCACGCCGGCGGCTTCACCTTCTTCGGTGCGTTGGATCTGCGCCAGCCGACGTCGCGCGGCGACGAGCTCCGCGGCGGCCACCTCCTCATCGCCGCGGGCCTGCAGGACCTCGCGGAACGGGATCGAGCGATCCTCCCACAGGGCGTCGAGCCGCTCGCGCTCCTGCCGCGCCAGCTCCAGCAGCGTTCCGGCGCGACTGACCGCCAGTTCCAGCCCGGCCACATCCGCCTCGCCGCCGAGCTGCGGCACCAGGTAGGCGAGGATCCGACCGGGCTCGACGCCCATGCCGGTGTACGGGAAGCCTCCGGCGGCCGAGCGCAAATGGGCGTCGATGGGAGCGGTGACATGGGCATCGCCGTCGGCGCTCGCGCGTAGCACGCCGGTGGCGGGCACCGACCCGCGTAGAACCCGCCGCTCGACAACGGCGATGGCGAAGTCCGACAGCCATTGCTGCTCCTTCGTCAGCTGGACACTGTCGCCTGCTTCGCCTTCCTCGCGGTGCTTATCGTACTCAGCGTGCTCACTGCGTTCGCCATGCTCGGCGTGCTTGCCATGCTCCGCATGGTCGTGGTCGGAATGGCCTGTCGGCTCGCTGCCGTGAGCATGGTCTTTGCCGTGCGCGTGGTCCGTCGGGTGGTCGGGGTGACCCGCGTCATCCAGTGCCTGAGCATGTTCGGCATCGGGCTTCAAGCGAGCAGCGGATGCCGCGACCGGCACCTCCAGTGAGAAGCCCGCCATGTCGCCCCCGTCGGCCCAAGCGAGCGCAAGCCGGTGGTGGCCGCTCCGGCGCGGCGTCAGCCGCAGGCGATAGATCCCGGGACGGCTTGGCGCGGCGGCTGCCGCTTTGATCGCATTCGCCGGGCCGCTCGATGCTTGGTCGGGGTCGGGGTCGGGGTCCTTCGGGGTGAGAGAAACCGCAAGCTCGCCGCTGTCCACCGGCGAAAAGTCCGCGAGCCGAGTCAAAAAGATAAGCAGATCCGCGGGCTCTCCGGCGACCAACGACGGGCGCTCCAGGAACAGCTCGAAGCTCCCCGTGTAGCGGGTCGATGTCACAATCTCCGTGGCATCCGCATCGTGCCCATGGACATCCGGGTGGGGATGCTCGCCGCCGAGCGCTCCGATCAACCAGTGCTGGAAGCGATGCCACGAGGAGTCATTGCGATGCTCTTCCGGCCCGTGGGGAGGCTCTTCATCGGCGTCGCGATAGCGATCGCGGTCGTCATCGCGGTCGTCATCGCGGTCGTCATCGTGGTCGTTATTGTGGTCGTTATTGTGGTCGTTATTGTGGTCGTGGTCGTGGTCGTGGTCGTGGTCGTGGTCGTGGAGGTGGTCTTGGTCGCGGTCGTGATCGTGGACGCCGTCGTGGTCGTGACCCGAGCCGTCATTATGACGGACAGACCCGGGTGCCTCGTCGTCCACCGCGCTTGCGACGCAGAGAGGGGCGGTGATTCCCAGCGCGACGCTAAGGACAAGAAATACTGCAGGAGTCCGCCGCAGGCGGACCCGTTGTGTCGGGATCGGCACGCTCGATCATCTCCATCGTTTTGAGAACGCGAGCCGGAGGCGGCGTCGGCAAGCAACGCCGCGTCGGCACCGGGAATCAAACGATGGTTCGCGGTGGCCTATCGGGCGGAGACTGGTGGTGCGAGGGTCCGGTCGCGCGGATTCGGCAGCGGTCGTGGCGGATATCGGAGGAGTGGTCGGGCAGGGCGTACGCGGGCAACCCGAGGAACTGCGCGCAGGCGTGGCAGGCGTGATCGCAGCCGTGGTGGTGGGGGCCGTCTTTCTGCGATGCGACCGAACAGGCCGCCGAGGCGGGCGTTGGCGATACGCCGTTTCCGTGCTCCTCGTGAGGCTCCCCGTGAGCCGCGACTTGCGGGTGCCGGCCGCCATCCATGTGCATCTCGGTTTCGCCGTGTCCCGCGGAACCTGGCTCGGTGCCCGGAATTGCTGCGAGCGACGTCTGCGCAAGCACCGCCCAAGTCAACAGGATGCAGAGCAAGCCACGGCTGCGGGGCATCACGGCAGGGAACCTTTCTCCTTCGCTGCGGCGGCGTGCCGCTCGCACGGATCGGGGGAGGGACTCGGCGCCCGGGCGGTATGCCGCGCGCACCGGCCTTTTCCCGAGCATACGGCTCGCGGCGCCCGACCTCAAGTCTGCGCAATCCAGCGCGCAGGCCCCCAATCGCGCCTTTCGAGACACCCGTTAAATAAACCGCTCGGCATCGGCCAGCGCACCGGCGCGTGCATCGAGTGCGGCGCGCACCTCGGCATGGCGCTCGCGGGTGATCGGAAAGCGGTACAGGAAGGCCGCACCGGCGGCCATCATCACGGCGGGCAACAAACCGTAGATCAGCATCAGCGCGCCCTGCACCTGCGGCGATGTCACCGCCGCGGCCGGCTCATAGCCAACGCTGGCCGGCAGCACCGTGCCGAGCAGCACGCCGAGCGCCAGCGACAATTTGATCGTCATACCCCAGGCGGCGAAGTAGAGCCCCGAGCGCTGTCGGCCGGAGGCCAAGTTGCCGACGTCGATGACGTCGGCGGCGATGGAGTTGGCCAGGAACAAGAGCGAGGCGAAGCTCGAACCGCGGATGGCGATCAGCACGATCAGCGCTGTCGTATCGCCGGCGCGCAGAAACGCCAGCGGCACGCTGAGTACCGCAAGCCACAGGGCGGCGGCGATGAGCGCCCGGTGCTTGCCGATGCGCGCCGACAACCAGAGCCATGCGGGGATGGCCGCGAGCGTCGCCACGTTCTCGATGAATATCATCCAGGCGAATACCGAGGCATCGCCCATGACATCGGCCAGGATCAAGCGGTGCAGCGTACCCTGGATTGCGATCCCGGAAACGAACAGGATCACGCAACCGATCATGCGCCCGAAGGCCGGATTGCCGGCGACAATCCGAAGGCCGGCGAGCAGGCCGAGCTTGGGCTGCGCGCTCTGCTCGGGCCGACCTTCCGGGGCACACAGCAACGCGACGGCGACCAATAGCGGCAGGCCGAGCACGATGAGCCATGCCATCCCCTGCAGTTGCGCGGCGCCGGCATCCACGCCGCGACTGCCGAGAAAAACGAGAAAGCCCAGCAGCGCCACCTGGCCGACCGTGGCGAGGGCCTCGCGGACGCCGGTCACGCGTGTGCGCTCGTCGTAGTCGGTGGAGAGCTCCGCGCCCCAGGCCTTATGGGGCAGGTCGATCATCGTGAAGCCCAAGTACAGCAGCGCCGACCAGAACAGCAAGTAGCCGACGCCGGCGTTCTCCCCCGGCACGAAGACCTGCCAGACCGAGACGACGAATAGCGGGGTACCGAGTAGTATCCAGGGTTTCCGGCGACCCCAGCGGGTGCTGAATCGATCACTCAGGCTTCCGATCAAGGGATCGGTCACCACATCCAGGAGTCGCGAGGCGGCGATCGCAGCGCCCACGGCTGCCAGCGGCAGGCCGAGCTCGGAGGCGTAGAACGCCGGCACGAACAAGGCCATCGGCAGCGCCGCGACGGAGGTCATCAGCGCCGGCAACGCGTAGAGGAAAAGTGTCCGCAGCGAGACCCCGCTCAGCATGCTTCGCGCTCCGCCGGCCGCAAGGCGTCAAGGTGCAGACGTCGCAGATGTCGGCGGAAGCGATAGCGCTCTCGGGTCACCGTTGCATCGAGCATCACGCTTACCCCCATGGTTTTGATAAGAATAAGGTTCGCCAACTAGCCATGTCCGATATTCGAGCTGCCTCACAGCGTCTCATTTTGCCGTGAGGCCGCGCAGATGGACGCCTTGTATCTATTGGGCTTGACCGCAACCGCGGCGTTTGCGGCATCGGGGATTCTCGCCGCCATGGGGACGAGGATCGACCTGTTCGGTGCCGTTGTGGTTGCCGTGGTCACCGCAATCGGCGGCGGCACCTTGCGTGACTTGGTGCTCGGTGTCCCGGTTTTCTGGCTCCATGATCAGGCCTTCATGGCCTGTGCCGCGACCACCGGGGTGGTTGCGTTCCTGGGGCGAGCGCACTTGGATGCGCATGGCAATCTACTGGCCTATTTGGACGCCATGGGAGTGGCGCTGTTTGCCTCCGGTGCCTACATCAAGAGCACCGAGCTGGGGCTGCCGCCGACCCATGCGCTGGTGATGGGCGTCATCACCGGTATCGGGGGTGGTTTGCTGCGCGACACCTTAACAGGGCGAGAGACATTGCTGGTCTCGCCCGAGCTCTACGCCACGCCGATCATCGTCGGACTCGGGCTGCAGGCGCTGATTATCAGCGTGCTGGGAATGCCCACGGACATCGGTTTTGCCGTTGGCGCGATCAGCATCCTGGTCACCCGCAGCCTGGCCATTCGCTACCGCTTGCAGATGCCGGCCGCGCTCATCAATCGGCCACGTTGAGACACGCAGCCTGATTGAGGGCAGCAACACAAGCGCAGCGACCGTTCGGGCTGGAGGCGCTTGCGTCGTTACGGATATTGCGCATAATGTATAGCGATTTAGCTCCGCCAAATCCACCGCTGCCCGAACCCTGGCAACTCCCCTAAATTGGCATTGCAACCGCCCCTATAGGGGCAGACAGCAACCCAGTGAAATTTTTTCCCTCAGACTGCTACTCCGCGGTCAGAACGACCCACAACAACGTTACGGTGGGAGCAAAAATGTCCCTGGGGATCAAGATACGCCGTCTACGCCAGCACAAGGCCCTTGCTGTCTGCGAAGCAATGCCAGAGCGTTTCAGCGCAGTTCACAGTCCAGAATTAGTCTGATTGGTGATGGAAAAACACTGGATCGACTACGTCACGGCCATTGGATCTGTAGCTACACCTATGTTAGTGCTGGCTTTAACTGCAGTTGGGTGGAGATATCGCCAAGCAATAGAAAGACAGTCCAAGTTGGATGAAAAGCTTCGAGAAGACAGAATAGCGACATACAACGAAATTCTTGAACCATTCGTTCTCATCCTTATGTCGGAGAAATCGTGGAACTCGGATCCGAAAAACAAGAGTATAAACAAAGTCGACATCGCAAAGAAAAAAGTGCACTCCGTGAGCTATCGTCAAGCATCCTTAAAATTGGCATTAGTTAGCGAAGATGCTGTTGTTATGGCGTTCAATGATTTGATGCAGTACTTCTATGGAGCGCGAAGCACAGAAGGAGAACAGAACGAGTTGATCAAAGGAATGGGGCTGCTTGGCAGTTTTCTGTTAGAAATACGCCGAAGCATGGGGAACGAAGCAACCAAGTTACTAATCGTAGCGAAACTTATGTCAGCGCTTCGCCCTGGGCGTCGAGAATGTAACGGCAATGCGGATGGCGAAAGAACCCGGCAATGATCTGCGGCATCGCGCACAGGCGCTCGAGCGCGGCGGTGAGTTTCTCTT
>JAIPFF010000091.1 GCA_021736785.1 Thiohalocapsa sp.
CGCCGGGGCCTCGCTGCATCTCGACGCCCTCACCGCGGTCGGTTTGATCGGTGCCGTCTACATCCTGACACGCGCCGCGGGGCTGTATCTCGGCGCGCAGCTTGGCGGGCGGGTTAGCGGTGCTCCACCGCGCCTCTACAACTGGATCGGTCTCGCGGTCCTGCCGCAGGCCGGGGTGGCCCTAGGCTTGGCGCTGGTCGCCGCCCAGGCCTTCCCGTCGCTCGAGAACCTCATCCTGCCCACCGTGCTCGGCACCACCGTGGTCTTCGAGCTGATCGGCCCCATCGCGGCCCGCTTCGCGCTGCGCCGGGCCGGTGAGGCACATGCCTGAGCGCGCACTGCGATCGATGCACGGCGATCGAAATAGCGACAACGAAAAGCGAACAGCGAAGCACCCAAGTGGCATGCAAAATGCTGCACTTCCAATAAGCGCAACCGATGCAGACCCAAATCACTGACCACAGGAGCAACAGCATGCAGCGCATCAGCGGAAAAACGGCGATCGTCACCGGCGGCAGCCACGGCATTGGCCGCGCAACCTGTTCCCGGCTCGCCGCCGAGGGCGCCCGGATCGCGGTGACCGATATCCAAGATGAGGAGGGTGAGGCGCTCGCCAGCGCGATCCGCGACCAAGGCGGCGAGGCCCGCTACTGGCATCTCGACGTCGCCACTGAAGCCTCGGTCGAGCAGGTCTTCGCCGAGATCGACGAGGCGCTGGGAGCGCCCCAGGTGTTGGTCAACAATGCGGGCATCTCCGGCACCGACAAGCCGACCGATCAACTGACCGAGGCCGAGTGGCAACAGGTACAGGACATCAATGTCAAGGGCGTTTTCCTCTGCACCAAGCACGTCATCCCCTACATGCGCCGTGTCGGCGGCGGCAGCATCGTCAACCTGTCATCGATCTACGGCATCGTCGGTGCACCAGACATCCCCTCCTACCATGCCTCCAAAGGCGCGGTCAGGCTGATGACCAAGACCGATGCGCTGCTCTACGCCGGCGAGGGAATCCGGGTCAATTCGATCCATCCAGGCTTCATCTGGACACCCCTAGTCGAGGCACTGGCGAAGGATTCCGGGCAGGGCGTCGAGGCCTATCGCCAGCAGCTCGACGAGCTGCACCCGATCGGACATGTGGGCGAGCCGGACGACATCGCCAATGGCGTCCTCTATCTGGCAAGCGATGAGGCCAAGTTCATCACCGGCAGCGAACTTGTGATCGACGGCGGCTATACCGCGCGGTGACCACAACCGCTTTCGCGGAGTCAGCCTTCCCTTAGCAGATGGCACGAAGCGGGCTGACACAGCCGGCATCTGGGCGCGCCATGATCGATCCACCAGGATGACCCTATGAAGATTCTCGTCGCCGACGACAACCACATCCTCGCCAACCTCCTTGCCGATTACCTCAGGTTGAGCGGACATGAGATCCTGACCACGTATGACGGGCGAAGCGCCTCCGCCTGTTGTCGACGGCAGCGCTTCGACGCCATCGTCATCGATTTGCTGATGCCGGATATTCACGGTATCGAGGTCCTCGAGGAACTCTATGCCGACGGTCGGATGCCGCAGACCATCCTCATCAGCGGATTCCCGGAGCTGCTCGATGAGATCGCACCGCGATTGTCGATGATCCGCGTCGAGACCGTGATCCAGAAGCCCTTTCTGTTCGCTGAGCTGGACGAGGTATTGTCGCGACTCGGCCCATCCGACATGGCCGACCAGGACGCTGTCCAAGCGCCCACGCTCGATATGCGCCAGCCTCCATATGACCACGGCAAACCTGGTGAGCCGCTATGAGCGCCTCGCTTACCCTGTCGGCGGATGCGTGGGCGTGGTGAGCCTAACGCCTCGGGCTTTGCGCGTGGATGGTGCAAATCTGCCCGGTGCGCGGTGGATTTGAACCGGGCGCGTGCTGGGTCTAGAAGTCGGTCTTCGCCGCCCGGCCGCCTGCGCGACAGCGAGCGCTGCGATCCGGGAACCGACACAACGAGGATGAACGTATGCCAGAGACCGCTCAGGCTCAGCGTCATGCTGATCACGCAGAAGACGACCGCAACGCCGGCGACCTCGAGTCCCGGCAGGACGAGGCTTGGCACCAGCTCGAGGTCGAGGATGCGCTACGCGCCCTGAACAGCAGCCGCGACGGCATCACCGATGCCTCCGCCCGCCGGCGCCTGGAGAAGTTCGGGGAAAACCAGGTCGGCGAGCGTCGCGAGGTGAGCGCCTGGGCGGTGCTGCTGCACCAGTTCACCAGCCCGCTGATCTACATCCTGCTGGCGGCCTTGGCGGCCACCCTCGCCATCGGTCTGATCACCGGCGAGGAACACTGGGCGGACGCGATCGTCATCGGCGCCGTCCTGGTGATCAACGCGACCATCGGCTTCTTCCAGGAGTACCACGCCGAGCACGCCGTCGAGGAGCTGATGAAGATGGTGGCCCCGAAGGCGACGGTCGTTCGCGACGGCCAGACGCGCGAGATCGACGCCACGGCCCTGGTACCCGGGGACATCGTCCGGATCGGCCAGGGTGGGGTGGTCCCGGCGGATCTGCGCCTGATCGACGTGCAGGGTCTGCAGGCCAACGAGGCCGCCCTGACCGGGGAATCGGTCCCGGTGCACAAGAGCGCTCGGCCGCTGCGCGAGGCGGGTGCGGACCTTACGCTGGCCGAGCAGAAGAACATGGCCTTCATGGGCACGGCGATCACCTCGGGCCGCGCCATCGGGCTGGTGGTCGCGACCGGCAAGGACACCGCCATCGGCCGGATCGCTGAGCAGATCGAGGAGACCGAAGAGACCCGCACACCGCTGGAACGGCGCATCCGCCAGCTCTCCATCTGGATCACCTGGGGCATCCTCGTCGTTGCCGCCATCGCCTTCGGCGGCGGCCTGCTGATGGGACACGACTGGACCAGCATGTTGTTGCTCGGGATCGCGCTGGCGGTCGCGGCCGTGCCGGAGGGGCTGCCGATCGTCGTCACCGTCGCGCTGGCCATCGGGGTGCAACGCATGGCGCAGCGTCATGCGGTCATCCGACGCCTGCCCGCGGTGGACACGCTGGGCTCGTGCACTACTATCATCTCGGACAAGACCGGCACCCTGACCGAGAACCGTATGACCGGACGAAATCTGTACGCCGGTGGCAATGACTATGCCCTGCGCGGCAAGGTGCGTGCGCGGAAAGGCAAGGTCGAGCTGGACGGCAGCGCCGTCGACTTGCATGCGCATCGCGCCCTGTTCGAGACCCTGCTGGTCGGCATGCTGTGCAACAACGCGCAATTGGGCGAGCCAAGCGAGCGCGGCAAGCGGCAGCCATCAGGCTCCGACGACGCGCACGACGACGGCGATCGGGATCGGGATCGGGATCGGGATCGGGACGGCGAACGCGACCGAGACCGGGAGGCGAACCAAGGCGATCCCATGGAGGTGGCGCTCCTGTATGCCGCGCACAAGGCAGGGTTGGACCTCGGTGAGCTACGCGCGCGCTGGCCGCGCACGGACGAGATCCCGTTCCAGACCGAGCGCCGCTTCATGGCGACCATCCACCAGCGCGGCGACGATTCGCCACGCCGGGACGACGCGCTCGCTGCCCCGCTGGTGGCGATCAAGGGCGCCCCCGAGGCCGTGCTGGACATGTGCCGCGCGATGCGGGGCGCAGACGACGCCGAGGAGGCGCCGCTCGATCGCGAGATGCTGCGCACGGCGAACGAGGCCCTAGCCGGCCGAGGCCTGCGGGTGCTGGCAATGGCCATGGGCGAAGGCGACGACGCGGTGGACGAAGTCAAGCGCGACGAGCCGGCGCGCCGATTCATCTTCGTGGGCTTCCAGGGCATGCTCGATCCGCCCCGGGCCTCTGCTGCGCAAGCAGTGGACAACTGCCACCGGGCCGGCATCAGGGCGATCATGGTCACCGGCGACCACGCCCGCACGGCCGCGGCCATCGCGCGCCAGGTACACATCGACCGACCGGTGGATCACGACGACGCGTACCAGGAGCCGGCGCAGGACCGCGACCAGAAACGTCGGCGCGGCGGTGCCGAGATCCGGGTGCGTCTCGACGCGGGCGCGTTCCCGAATGGTTGGACGCCAGCCGCCGGGGAGCTGGTCAGCGTCCAGACCCGCTTGCCGAAGGAGCGGGAGGTGCGCGTCGTCATGGAGGTGACCGGCGGCGACGTGCAAGCGAGTCAGCACGGCGCGGAGCACTCGGCAGCGGGGCCGGAGCACGCGAATGGTCACCTACCGGAGGTCTATACCGGCTCCGACATTGAGGATTGGTCCGACGAAGAGCTGGACGAGGCGCTCTGGCGGGTCAATGTCTTTGCCCGTGTGGAGCCCATCCAGAAGACTCGGCTTGTCGAGCGGCTGAAGGCCAACAACGAGATCGTCGCCGTCACCGGCGACGGCGTGAACGATGCCCCGGCGCTCAAGGCGGCCCATATCGGCGCCGCCATGGGTGCAGGGACAGACGTCGCTAAGGAGGCCAGCGACATGGTCGTGACCGACAACAACTTCGCGAGCGTGTATCACGCGGTGGAAGAGGGTCGGACGGCATTTCGCAACGTGCGCATGGCCACCTTCTTCCTGCTGTCGACCGGTGCGGCGATCGTGCTCATGATCCTGGCCGCGCTCGGCCTCAACTGGCCGCTGCCGCTGCTTCCGGCCCAGATCCTGTGGCTCAACGTGGTGACCAATGGCATCGCCGATGTCGCCCTGGCGTTCGAGCCCGGTGAGAAGGCGCTGTTTCGACGTCCGCCGCGCCCGCCGAGCGAAGGCGTGCTCGACCGCACCCTGATCGAGCGCCTGGTCCTGGTGGGGCTTTGGCTCGCGGCCGGCTCCCTCGGCGTCTTCCTCTGGCAATGGGGGTTCGATGTCCACAGCTTCGCACCGGGCAGCGAGGACAACCTGACCGACGCGCGCACCGCCGCGCTGACGACCATGGTGCTGTTCCAGATGGTGCACGTCTTCAACTGCCGCAGCGAAGACGTCTCGCTGTTCCGCAAGAGCCTGTTCTCGAACAAAGTGCTGTTCCTCGGCGTGCTGGCCTCGCTCGCGGTGCATGTCACGGCCATGTACCTGCCTTGGACGCAGCAGCTGCTCGATCTCAGCGGGCTGGACCTGTCCACCTGGCTCTGGGCTGCGGCCGTCGCCGCCACCGCTATCATCGTCAACGAGCTGCACAAAGGGTTCCGGCCGAAGCGATCCCACGGCGCGCCTGCTGCAGGCCGGCAGGCGGCTCTGGCCTGAGCGCCTGACCGAAGTCGCGGCGATCGGTCCAGCTGGCCAGAAGAGCCGCCCGACATCACGTTGCGGTTTCTGAATTCATCGTCCTGCTCATCGCGGCGGACCATTCGAGCGCCGTCACATCCTCATGCACCCGGTTCACGTCACGCCCAAGGCGGCGGGCGAACTCGCGAACGGACACCGCTCCGGTGCCCATCAGCGCCTGCACCAAGGACCAGCGCCGCTCCGTCAAACGGCCAAAGAGTAAGTCAAGGGAAGCGGCCCGGCTCCTCAGGCGATGGCCCCGCTGCGCTCCGGTCACCGATGGGTGCCGGCCAACCCATGGAGACTGTTCCCGGAGAACAGCTCGGCGGCCTCGCCGAGGGTCTCCGAGAGCGTCGGATGGGGATGGATGGCGAGCGACAGATCCTCAGCGAGTGCGCCCATCTCAATCGCCAGCACAGCCTCGGCGATCAGCCCCTCAGCGCCGCGCCCAACAATGCCAGCACCAAGCAAGCGCCCGCTGTCCGGGTCCATGATGAGCTTGGTCAGACCGGCCTCGGCGCCCAGGCTCAGTGCCCGGCCCGAGCCCCGCCAAGGAAAGCGGGTGACGCTGACCTGGCGCCCTTGCTGCTCGGCCTCGGCCTCGCTCAGGCCGCACCAGGCGATCTGCGGATCGGTGTAGATCACCGCCGGGATGGCCCGGGCATCGAAGGCGGCCGGCCGCCCGGCGATCACCTCAGCCGCCACCCTGCCCTCGTGCATGGCCTCATGCGCGAGCTGCTGGCCGCCGGCGACATCGCCAATCGCGAAGATCCCTTGCGTGCTGGTGCCGCGTTCGGCATCGACCTTGATGAAGCCCTGGTCGTCGGTCTCGATGCCGGCCTCATCGAGGCCGAGATCGCCCGTGCTCGGGCGGCGCCCGATCGCCACCAGCACCCGCTCGAACGACTGCTCGCGCGAACCATCGGCGTCCTCGAGCTGGACGCTCACCTGGCCCTCGTGCTCATCGGCCGCCCGCACGCTGGTCTCCAGCGCGATGCGCTCGAAGCGTTGCTCGAGCTGCTTGCGCAGCGGCG
Organism: Thiohalocapsa sp.; assembly: GCA_021736785.1. Lineage (GTDB taxonomy): Bacteria > Pseudomonadota > Gammaproteobacteria > Chromatiales > Chromatiaceae > Thiohalocapsa. The sequence continues at coordinate 6,299 of JAIPFF010000091.1, forward strand.
CGACCAGCTCCGGATCGGTACCCGGTAGCAAGCGGTCGGTCTGCTCGACCAGACTGACCCGCGCACCCAGCGCGGCGTAGACGCTGCCGAGCTCGAGTCCGACGTAGCCGCCACCGACTACTAGCAGCCGCTCGGGGATATCGGGCAGCGCCAGGGCGCCGGTCGAGTCCATGATCCGCCCCTGCGAACTCGCACTCAGACCCGGCGGCGACAGGGGCTGCGAGCCGGTTGCGATGATCGCCTGCTCGAAATCGATGCTCGAGTACTCGGATGCCGAGAGCAGCAGCCGCCGCGGTCCGCCAAAACGCCCGCGGCCCTGGATGCGCTGGATGCCACGCGCCTCGCACAGGCCGGCAAGGCCCTTGGTCAGACGCTCGACGATGCCATCCTTCCAACCACGCAGCCGCTCGAGATCCCACTGTGGCTCGCCGAGCCCCAGCCCCATCGCCTCAGCCTCGCCCGCGATGACAGCGGTCTCGGCGGCCTGCAGCAGGGCCTTGGTTGGGATACAGCCACGCTGCAGGCAGACGCCGCCGAGCACTGGCTCATCGCTCACCAGGGTCACATCCAGCCCCAGATCAGCGGCCCGGAATGCCGCCGCATACCCGCCTGGCCCGGCGCCGAGCACCAGTACCTGGGTCTCGACTGGTAGATCGCCCATTACCATCTCGATACCTCCATCTCGATACCTACATCGCGCCACCGCGATCGCAACAGCTCGATCGTGACAGATCAATCACGACCGCTCGATCACAACCGCTCGATCACGACAGGGCGGCTTGCTTGCTCAGGCCGTTAGCAGCAGGCGTTCAGGGTCCTGCAGCGCGGCCATGATTTGGTTGACGAAGCGGGCGGCATCGGCGCCGTCGTTGACGCGATGATCGAACGCCAGGCACAGCGG
>JAIPFF010000054.1 GCA_021736785.1 Thiohalocapsa sp.
GAACGCGGCAAGCCACGTACTCCCGGGTTGTTGGGAGTCTGGGCTTTAGCACGGGCGTGATCCTGCGCCGGCACCGAACGGAACGCGGCAAGCCACGTACTCCCGGCCTCTTGGGAGTCCGGGCTTCAGCACGGACGTGTTCCTGCGACGGCATCGAACGGAACGCGGCAAGCCACGCACTCCCGGCCTCTTGGGAGTCCGGGCTTTAGCACGGGCGTGATCCTGCGCCGGCACCGAACGGAACGCGGCAAGCCACGTACTCCCGGCCTCTTGGGAGTCCGGGCTTCAGCCCGGGCGTATTCCGGCTGCTGCTGCCACGGCGGAGGTCCGTCCGCGGCGTGCCGCAGACTCCTGGCGTTCTTTTGGGAGTCTGGGCTTCAGCCCGGACGTCTTCCCGCGCCGCCGCCGATGATCCGTCCGCGGCGAGCCGCAGACTCCCGGCGCTCTTGGGAGTCTGGGCTTCAGCCCAGACGTAATCCCGCGCCGCCGCCGATGATCCGTCCGCGGCGAGCCGCAGACTCCCGGCGCTCTTGGGAGTCTGGGCTTCAGCCCGGACGTCTTCCCGCGCCGACACCGATGCTCCGTCCGCGGCGAGCCGCAGACTCCCGGCGCTCTTGGGAGTCTGGGCTTCAGCCCGGACGTCTTCCCGCGCCGACACCGATGATCCGTCCGCGGCGAGCCGCAGACTCCTGGCGTTCTCTTGGGAGTCTGGGCTTCAGCCCGGACGTCTTCCCGCGCCGACACCGATGCTCCGTCCGCGGCGTGCCGCAGACTCCCGGCGTTCTCTTGGGAGTCTGGGCTTCAGCCCGGACGTGTTCCCGCGCCGGCACCGATGACCCGTCCGCAGCGTGCCGCAGACTCCTGGCGTTCTCTTGGGAGTCTGGGCTTCAGCCCGGACGTCTTCCCGCGCCGGCGCCGATGCTCCGTCCGCGGCGAGCCGCAGACTCCCGGCGTTCTCTTGGGAGTCTGGGCTTCAGCCCGGACGTAATCCCGCGCCGGCATCGGTGACCCGTCCGCGGCGTGCCGCAGACTCCCGGCGTTCTCTTGGGAGTCTGGGCTTCAGCCCGGACGTGTTCCGGCTGCTGCTGCCACGGCGGAGGTCCGTCCGCGGCGAGCCGCAGACTCCTGGCGTTCTCTTGGGAGTCTGGGCTTCAGCCCGGACGTGTTCCTTCTTGGGAGTCTGGGCTTCAGCCCGGACGTCTTCCCGCGCCGGCACCGATGACCCGTCCGCGGCGTGCCGCAGACTCCCGGCGTTCTTAGGGAGTCTGGGCTTCAGCCCGGACGTGTTCCTTCGGCGCCGGTGGCACTCGCCGCGGCGGAGCCACGGCCTCCGGGGTTAACGCGCCCTTGGGTGCGGCCGAACTGCTGCATGGCGGAACTACCATCGCGTTCCTGGCATTTGAGCATCTTGTCAATCGCCGGATTCCGGAACGCCGGAATATTGCGTAAACTGCAAGGCAACGATGTGATTCTTGGAGGTGCCGAGCATGGAGTTGGTGAAACTGGGATCAAAGGGACAAGTGACCATTCCGCGGGCGATTCTGCGTGCGGTCGGCCTGACGGGAGATGCGCCTCTGCTGGTGGAGGCGACTCCCGATGGGGCGATCCTGCTGCGGCCGGCGGCGGTCTACCCCATGGAGATCTACTCCGAGGCGCGTGTCGCGGAATTCGAGCAGGAGAATGCGGTCCCTGCCGATCTTCAGGCGCGGGTCCGTGCCTCGCTGGAGCGAGGCGATTGATTTGCTGCTGTTTCTCGACGCCAACATCCTGTTCAGTGCTGCGTACCGAGACGGGAGTCCGGCGCTGCTACTTTTCGAGCTGGCCTCGGCGCGCCGATGCCGTCTGGTCACCTCGGGGTTCGCTTGGGACGAGTGCCATCGAAACATCACCCTTAAGTCTCCGCAACGCGGACCGGCACTCGATGCGCTGAAAGGACAGCTGGAATACGCACCCGTGCCTGATACCGCGGCGATCGTGCGTGCGGCGAACCATGGTCTGCCGGACAAGGATGCGCCGATCCTCGCGGCAGCCCGGCAGGCGAAGGTCGACATCCTGGTGACCGGAGACCGGACCCATTTCGGACACCTGTACGGCAAAGTCACCGACGGCGTGTGCGTGCTGACGCTGAGCGATTCGTTGGCACGACTGCTCGAAGAGAAGTAATCGATCCTCGTCGAGACACCGATGTCTGACCCTTGCGTGTTTCTGCTGGGTTCACCTGACTGGCCTTTGCCGCGGACTCAAGCGCGAGAAACGCGCGCGGCCTAACCTTCGACAGCGGTTTCTCGATGACGCGGCTGAAGCCGCGTACTCCACCGGTGTGGAGTCCGGGTTCAGTCCGGGCGTCATCCCGCGCCGGCACCGATGATCCGTCCGCGGCGTGCCGCAGACTCCCGGCGCTCTTAGGGAGTCTGGGCTTCAGCCCGGACGTATTCCGGCTGCTGCTGCCACGGCGGAGGTCCGTCCGCGGCGAGCCGCAGACTCCCGGCGTTCTCTTGGGAGTCTGGGCTTCAGCCCGGACGTATTCCCGCGCCGACACCGATGATCCGTCCGCGGCGAGCCGCAGACTCCCGGCGCTCTTGGGAGTCTGGGCTTCAGCCCGGACGTCTTCCCGCGCCGCCGCCGATGACCCGTCCGCGGCGAGCCGCAGACTCCCGGCGTTCTCTCGGGAGTCTGGGCTTCAGCCCGGACGTCTTCCCGCGCCGACACCGATGATCCGTCCGCGGCGTGCCGCAGACTCCCGGCGTTCTCTTGGGAGTCTGGGCTTCAGCCCGGACGTCTTCCCGCGCCGACACCGATGATCCGTCCGCGGCGTGCCGCAGACTCCTGGCGTTCTCTTGGGAGTCTGGGCTTCAGCCCGGACGTCTTCCCGCGCCGACACCGATGATCCGTCCGCGGCGAGCCGCAGACTCCTGGCGTTCTCTTGGGAGTCTGGGCTTCAGCCCGGACGTGATCCTGCGCCGGCGCCGATGATCCGTCCGCGGCGTGCCGCAGACTCCTGGCGTTCTCTTGGGAGTCTGGGCTTCAGCCCGGACGTCTTCCCGCGCCGACACCGATGATCCGTCCGCGGCGAGCCGCAGACTCCCGTCTCTGGCGTTCAGGTCCAGAGGTCCTCGATGGTGTCGGCCGTGAGGATGCGCTTTGACCAAGCCAGTAGCGTTTCCGCGTCCGCGGCTTCGATACGCTTGCGGACGGCGTCGGACGGCGGGCCGAACTTGGCATCGATCAGACTTAGCAGCATGGCGGCTTCGCCTTCCTGGCGTCCTTCCTGGCGTCCTTCCTGCAGTCCTCGTTTGTGTCCGACGCGCTCGGCGCTGGTGACGTATGGCATCTTGGCTTGTTCCTCGAAGTCGGTCAGTTCTTGGATGAAGGCATCTTCCAGCGCGGGCGGCAGGCGCAGCATCCAGTCGAGCACGCGAAAGAGTTCCAGGATGTCTTCGCGGCCGTAGCCTCGTTGGTAGAGTAATCGCATCAGGCGCATTTTCCAGCCCTTTCGGGTGGCGCCGTCTTTGCTGGCCTGCGCCTGCAGGTGCGCCATGATGACGACGCTGAAGGGGTTGGGGCTGGTTTCGAGGTCTGCCCAACGCTTGTGCCAATCCAGGAGCTTTTCCGCCGGGAAGCGGAACTTGGTCTCGCAGCCCCAGCGGTTTCTGGTGTAGGTGCTCGGGCGATGCGTGGCGGTATCGTCGGCCAGGAGGGCGAGGCTGACGACGTCGACGTTGTAGCGATCGAAGTGGCGGTAGTTGTAGACGTACATGCGCTCGGCGAACGCGGGCTCGGGGTCGCCTTGTACTTCGACGTGGACCAAGACCCAGGTTTCCGAACCGTCGGCGGTGTGGACCTTCACCAGTTTGTCGGCGTAGCGCCGGCCGAGCTCGGCGTCGCGGACGATTTGTTGCAGTTCCTTGTCGAGGAATTCGTGGCCTTGGGTCCAGTCGATTTCGGTGTGGATGTGCGGGAAGAGGAACTGGAGGAATTCCGGGAAGTAGTGTTCCAGGGCTTCTTTCCAGGGGCTGTCGTGGTCGTCGCGTGGGGTTGGGTCGGGCATGGGGCGGGAGCAGGCGTATCGGCACTATTTAGGCGATAATACACCAAATGTGTCTTTTTGCTCCGACGACGGAAGGCTCAGTGTTCTGGGCTTGGAGTCCGGGCTTCAGCCCGGGCGTGATCCTGCGCCGGCATCGCACGGAACGCGGCTAAAGCCACGTACTCCGAAGTTGTTGGGAGTCCGGGCTTCAGCCCGGGCGTGATCCTGCACCGGCATCGCACGGAACGCGGCTAAAGCCACGTACTCCGAAGTTGTTGGGAGTCCGGGCTTCAGCACGGACGTAATCCCACGCCGGCGCCGACGGTGGCACGGACGCGGCTGAATCCACGTACTCCGGCAGAGGGTGATTAAGGTCGTCTGTCGCTCAGGGCAGCAGCTTGATGGACGCGACGACGAGGGCACCGACGGTGGGTGGCGAAGGACCAGATCATGAAGCGGTCGATACGGCGCGTGAGGGCTTCGAATCTGGCTTCAAAGCGTTTGTCCATTTGCTCGAAGCGCTTGTCCATTTGCTCGAAGCGTTTGTCGACCTGCTCGAAGCGTTTGTCCATTTGCTCGAAGCGCTTGTCGACCTGCTCGAAGCGCTTGTCTATTTGCTCAAAGCGCTTGTCGACCTGCTCGAAACGCTTTTCCATCTGCTCCAAGATGGTCTTGATCAGCTCGCGTTGGTGCTTCAGCTCTTCTTCGACGCGGACCATGCGCTCGCGCAGCTCGATCTCTTAGACAGCCTGCGGCTTACCGAGGGATTGCTCTACGAGCCACTCGGCAAGGTGGTCTTTGATGAACTGGATGTCTTCTTGGGCCAGCGCCATGGTGCGGTTTCGTTTTGGAGTGTCGCGAACGAGTATATCAGGATGCGGCGCAGGGAACGTGTTGTCGTACACGTATGGGTGCTGTTCAAAACGCCGTCGGATCGGCTGCATCGGAAACGAAAAATGGGGTCAGACCCTGTTTTTCCGCTGTTTTTCCGAGGGCACCGACGGTGAGGGTGGTGGCGAAGGACCAGATCATGAAGCGGTCGATACGGCGCGTGAGGGCTTCGAATCTGGCTTCAAGGAAAAAATCGGGTCAGACCCCGTTTTTCCGGTGGCATGAGACGTTGCGGTCTATCGCGGCGGGATCAAGTCGATGCCGGGTTCCCGGAGTCCCACGCCGCAAACACCGATCAGGCCGAGTCCTGCGTGGCTTGGCGTGCTACCAGACGCGCGCGTCTCGACAAGCGATCCGCATCGAGACACCGATGTCCGACCCTTGGTTCTCCTGGCTTCACTTGACCGACCTGCACTGCGGTCTCACGGCCCGGAAGTGTCTATCGCGAACCTTCGCCGGCAGATTTTCGACGACGTTGCGAAGTCGACGCGGCTGAGCCGCGTCCTTCCGGGCTTTTTGGGAGTCTGGGCTTCAGCCCGGACGTGATCCTGCGCCGCCGCCGATGATCCGTCTGCCCCGATCCGCCACGTCGGCCCTGGACGCGATGCGTTACTCCATCGCTTCGCCCCACGGGTTGACGACGCGCAGGCCGGGCAGGTTGAAGTCGGCCAGGTTGCGTGTCACCAGAGTTAATCCGTGCACCAGGGCGGTTGCGGCGAGCAGGCTGTCGATCGCGGGCAAGGGCCGGCCGGCCTCGACGCAGAGCTTGCCCCACCGATCCGCAACGGCCGCGTCGACATTTAGAATGCGACCGGCGAAGTAAGCCGGAACCTCGATATCCAGCCACGTGGAGAAGCGATCTTTGCGCTCGCCGTTCTGCATGGCGTGGATGCCTTTTCGCAACTCGCCAAGGGTCAGGACCGACAGGTGCAGGCCACTGGATGGCTGGTTCGCGAACCAGCGGGCGACGCCGAGATGCGGCTTGCGCTTCTTGAGCTCGGACAGGGCGTTGGTATCGATCAACCAAGTCACAGGTCGATGTCGCGTGTCGGGCTTGTGTCGCGCGGGAAGTCGACGTCATCGGCGCCATACAGCGGAGATCGACGCATAAAGTCGACAAAGGATTCTTTCGGCTGCGTGAGTCGGTCGTAGTCCGCGCGTGACAGCACCACCACCGCGGGCTCGCCGCGCAGGGTGATTTCTTGCGGCTCGTGCTCGGACGCGAGGCGGACCAACTCGCTGAGGCGTGCCTTGGCGTCTTGCAGCGCCCATTGTTTCATGTCGGCCTTCGAGTAAAGCTAGTCAGTCTAGTTTGTTGATACGCAAAGTATAGACGAACGCCTCCCCTCGAGCGCGGCGGAAGCCACCGGCTCCCGGGTTTCCCGGGAGTCTGGGCTTCAGCCCGGACGTGATCCCCCGCCGCCGCCGATGACCCGTCCGCGGCAAGCCGCAGACTCCTGGCGCTCTTGGGAGTCTGGGCTTCAGCCCGGACGCGATCCCGCTCCGGCACCGATGATCCGTCCGCGGCGTGCCGCAGACTCCCGGCGCTCTTGGGAGTCTGGGCTACAGCCCGGACGTCTTCCCCCGCCGGCCTCGATCGGAACGCGGCAAGCCGCGCACGCCTGGTTCGTTCGTCGGCGTAAGCGAGAACACGCGCCGGTCGGTTTGGGCTGCTAGTATTCGCAGTGGGTCTACCTGCCGGTGATTTGCCTTGCGCGGAGACGTGCATACGGCATCAGGTCAGGCGCCGACCTTTCGCAGCAACGCTTGTTCGTGGTGCGTCTCTACCGAAGCCTGCTTTTCATGCGCCTCAGCCAGGACGAAATTTCGGCCATCGCGCTCGCCGGCCGCGCCAGTTTTCCGCCGCGCTCGACGATTCGCTTGTTCGGCTCGCGTTTGGATGATACGCGGCGCGGGGGCGATATCGATTTGTTGGTCGAGCCGCCGGAGCCGCTGGCGCCCGCCGATTTGGTGGAGCGACGCGCTCGCTTCATCGCGAGCCTGTATCGCTTGATCGGCGAGCAACGCATCGATGTGCTGATCGCGCCCGCCGATGTACCTGATGAGCGACCCGTGGTGGAAGCGGCGAGACGCGACGGGCGTTTGCTGGTGGCGGTTCCGCCATGACCGCGAAGGGTGCGCTCGCGACGGCGATCTGGGAAGGCGACCGCCACCTGGAAACGCTGGAACTGGCACTGAAGGACTGGCGGGTGGCGCCGGCTGCAACGCTTGCGGCGCTCGAAGCGGACCGGGAGAAGCTGCGCGTTGTCGATCAGCTGCTTTTTCGGTTCATCAAGCTCCAGGATGCTGTCGGTTTGCGGCTTATCCCGGCCACGCTTGCGGCCTTGTCCGAACCTTTCGAAGACTGGCCGATGATCGATCGGCTCAACCGGCTGGAAAAGCTGGGGTTTATCGACGTCTCGGACTGGTCGCGCTGGCGCGAGACGCGAAATCGGCTGGCCCACGAGTACCCGGATGCGCCGGATGTGCGCTTGGCAACGCTGCTCGCCGCGATTGACGCCGCGGCGGAGCTCGCGGGCGCTTATCGCCGGTGGCGCGAGAGACTGCCCCCGTTGTCGGGCTAGTTTGTCGATGTGCCAAGTGTGGACGGCCGCCTGCGCCGACCTTGTAGGAGCGCAGCCCCGCGCATTCTCGGGAGTCTGGGCTTCAGCCCGGACGTCATCCCGTCCCGCCACCGATGATCCGTCCGCGGCGTGCCGCAGACTCCTGGCGCTTTTGGGAGTCTGGGCTTCAGCCCGGACGTGATCCGGCGCCGGCATCGATGACCCGTCCGCGGCGTGCCGCAGACTCCTGGCGCTTTTGGGAGTCTGGGCTTCAGCCCGGACGTGATCCGGCGCCGGCATCGATGATCCGTCCGCGGCGTGCCGCAGACTCCTGGCGCTTTTGGGAGTCTGGGCTTCAGCCCGGACGTGATCCCGCTCCGGCACCGATGACCCGTCCGCGGCGAGCCGCAGACTCCTGGCGCTTTTGGGAGTCTGGGCTTCAGCCCGGACGTGATCCCGCTCCGGCACCGATGACCCGTCCGCGGCGAGCCGCAGACTCCTGGCGTTCTCTTGGGAGTCTGGGCTTCAGCCCGGACGTCTTCCCGCGCCGCCGCCGATGACCCGTCCGCGGCGTGCCGCAGACTCCTGGCGCTCTCTTGGGAGTCTGGGCTTCAGCCCGGACGTGATCCCGCTCCGGCACCGATGATCCGTCCGCGGCGAGCCGCAGACTCCTGGCGTTCTTGGGAGTCTGGGCTTCAGCCCGGACGTGATCCCGCTCCGGCACCGATGATCCGTCCGCGGCTTGCCGCAGACTCCCGGCGTTTTCTTGGGAGTCTGGGCTTCAGCCCGGACGTGATCCCGCTCCGACACCGATGATCCGTCCGCGGCAAGCCACAGACTCCCGGCGTTCTTGGGAGTCTGGGCTTCGATGGAAGTACCGGCCCCGAGTACCGCGCTGGCCGAAGTGGAGTCGCCGACTTGACGGGGTCGTCGGCTCCCACGAGCCTTAGGCTCGGTCTGTACAGCACTGACGGATTTGGCGATTCGTTGACAGCTTGCGTGCCTTTTCATAAAGTAAGGAACGAATCGGATTGTAAGGAGTTCGCCGGATGCCTACTGCCGTGCTCACAAGCAAAGGACAGGTCACCATTCCTGTCGAAGTGCGCCGCCGCATGGGGATCGATACGGGAGACCGGATCGAGTTCGTAGAAGTGGACGGCGGCGGTTTCGTCATCAAGCCTGCCGTTGACGATGTGCGATCGCTCAAAGGCTTGCTGAAGAAGCCGGACAAGCCGGTCAGCGTCGAAGAGATGGAAGCAGCGATTCGCCGGCGCGCCGCTTCGGGCTCGGCCCGGTGATCGGAATCGATACCAACGTGCTGGTGCGGTATATCGCCCAAGACGACGCATCGCAGTCGGCGCAGGCGACCGAGCTGATCGAGCAGGTATGCAGTGCGCAAGCCCCTGGATTTATCGGAATTGTGGTGCTCGTGGAGTTGGTTTGGGTCAGCGAGAACTGCTACGGGGCCACGCGGGCCGAGGTGGCGGAGATCGTGAGGCGGATCTTGCGCATTCGCCAACTGGTGGTCCAGGAGGCGGAGCTGGTCTGGAAGGCTTTGCGCCTGTTCGAATCGGGGAAGGCGGATTTTTCCGACTGTGTGATCGAGCGTACAGCGCACGCGACCGGATGCACCGAGACGATGACCTTCGACCAGCAGGCCGCGGCGACGGCCGGGATGACCTTGCTGACCGGGTGAGGTGATCCGCGGTGCTCGGTCGCGGCGCCGAGCGTCCCCCACCCGTGCGCGCAGAAGCCCTCCCTCGCTCGCGGCGCCCTCAACCCGAGCCCTTGGGGCGCGGGGTAGACGCGGTGGTGACCATCATGGCAGCCACGCGCGGCAACAAGCCGGCGCGCCACGGGCTTCTTCCCGCGCCGCCACCGATGACCCGCCCGCGGCAAACCGCAGACTCCCGGCGTTCCTAGGGAGTCTGGGCTTCAGCCCGGACGTCTTCCCACGCCGCCACCGATGATCCGCCCGCGGCGTGCCGCAGACTCCCGGCGTTCTCAGGGAGTCTGGGCTTCAGCCCGGACGTCTTCCCACGCCGACACCGCTGACCCGCCCGCGGCATGCCGCAGACTCCCCGTCTGGCGCCACTCGCCGCTACGCCCAGAGATCGGCCAGCGGGAAGGGGACGGCTTCGAAAGGGGCGAGGGCAACGCTGTCCGAATCCTGGAGCGTCGCCTCCAGCGTCCAACGATTGTCTCGCAGCGTGAAGCTCTCGAGGGTTCTGAGCACCGGATCGACGAGCCAAAGCCATTGCACCTGATGGATCGCGTAGATCGGCATTTTGACGACGCGGTCGGTCTTGGCGGTGCCCGGGGAGAGGATCTCGCAGACCCAGTCGGGGGCGCGGTCGATCCAGGCGGTATCGGGTAGCGTCGGCAGGCGCTCGCGGCGCCATCCGGCGATGTCGGGCACGATGACGTGGTCGCCGAGATGGATTTCCGGCTCGTCGAGTATCCACCAGCCTCCGGGGCCGCTGCGCCCCGTTCCGAAAGGGTCGGACAGCTTGCCGCCGAGCGCGGACGCCGCCAGAGCGTGCCGCGGCGCCGGACGCGGTTGTGTGCGCAGCTCGCCGTTGAGGATCTCGGCGATCAGGTGCTCGGGGACCTGCAGGAGATCCTCGTAGGTGGCCGGTTTCGGGACGGCGTTGCCCATGGTGGAAGTGCTTCTGCGGCTGGGTTCGCGTGCAGTATAGCCGACGGATTATCGGCGCGTTTTCTCGGGAGTCTGGGCTTCAGCCCGGACGTGATCCCGCGCCGGCACCGATCCGTCCGCGGCAAGCCGCAGACTCCTGGCGCTCTTGGGAGTCTGGGCTTCAGCCCGGACGTCTTCCGGCGCCGGCACCGATCCGTCCGCGGCATGCCGCAGACTCCTGGCGCTATTGGGAGTCTGGGCTTCAGCCCGGACGTGATCTTACGACGGCACCGATCCGTCCGCGGCAAGCCGCAGACTCCCGGCGTTCTTGGGAGTCTGGGCTTCAGCCCGGACGTGATCCCGCGCCGGCATCGATTCGTCCGCGGCGAGCCGCAGACTCCTGGCGTTCTTGGGAGTCTGGGCTTCAGCCCGGACGTCTTCCGGCGCCGGCACCGATCCGTCCGCGGCAAGCCGCAGACTCCTGGCGTTCTTGGGAGTCTGGGCTTCAGCCCGGACGTGATCCCGCGCCGGCATCGATTCGTCCGCGGCAAGCCGCAGACTCCTGGCGTTCTTGGGAGTCTGGGCTTCAGCCCGGACGTGATCTTACGACGGCACCGATCCGTCCGCGGCAAGCCGCAGACTCCTGGCGCTCTTGGGAGTCTGGGCTTCAGCCCGGACGTCTTCCCGCGGCGTCGTCTGCATCTTGCGCCGCGAGCCGTCCGGTGCGATCACGCCCAGTTCTCGATGCGCAAGCCCGGTACGCGTTCGAATTCACCCACGTTGTTGGTGACCAGGGTGCAGCCGAGGTAGCGGGCGTGTGCGGCGATCAGGAGGTCGTTGGCGCCGATAGGGGTTCCCCGGGCTTCCAGCGCGCTTCGAATCTCGGCGTAGGCTTCGGACGCTTCTTGCGGCCAACCGAGCACCATGCAGTAGTGCAGGAAATCCGTCAGGGCCGCGGCGTTTTCTTGTTGGCGCCGACTCTTGCGGACGCCGAACTGCAGCTCGGCGAGGACGATGGCGGAGATGCCGACGTCGCCGATCGCGATCTCGCGGAGTCTGGCCTGCACTCGCGGCGGGTGGTGCTTCATGGTGTAGATGCAGGTATTGGTGTCGAGCATCCAGCGCATCAGAAGTCTTCTCTGCCCTGCGGCGGCCGGTCGTCGACGGCGTCGGGGAAGTCGTCGGTCAGGCGCTTGGCATGTGCGAAGTAGTCCTGCCACGAGCGGGGCTTGGGGGTGAGGATGATACTGTCGCCTTCGCGGCGGATCAGGACCTCGTCGGCGTCGATTTCGAGATCGCGGGGCAGCCGCACGGCCTGGTTGCTGCCATTGCGGAACAGGCGGGCGGTGCGGGGTTGTGCGGTGTCCGAAGGTGCTTCGGGCGGTGGGCGCTGGGTCATGCGTGGCTCTGAAGCATATGGCGTTGGCATAGGTTAGTCTAGGCGCTGTCCGCCGTTGCGGCAAGACGTGAGCGCGGAGGGCGTGAAGGTGGCTTGAGCTTGACGTTGCCCGATGGCCTTCGACGCTGCTGAAGCCGCTTCGTCCGAGTTTCGGACTTTGGGCTTCAGCCTGGGCGCGGTGCCGCGGCGGCAGCGGCAGCCCTTCCGCGGCAAGCCGCAGACTCCTGGCGTTCTTCGGGAGTCTGGGCTTCAGCCCGGACGTGATCTTACGGCGGCATCGATCCGTCCGCGGCGTGCCGCAGACTCCCGGCGTTCTTCGGGAGTCTGGGCTTCAGCCCGGACGTGATCTTACGGCGGCATCGATCCGTCCGCGGCGTGCCGCAGACTCCCGGCGTTCTTGGGAGTCTGGGCTTCAGCCCGGACGTCTTCCCGCGCCGGCGTTGAACCGTCCGCGGCGTGCCGCAGACTCCTGGCGTTCTTCGGGAGTCTGGGCTTCAGCCCGGACGTCTTCCCGCGCCGGCGTTGAACCGTCCGCGGCGTGCCGCAGACTCCTGGCGTTCTTCGGGAGTCTGGGCTTCAGCCCGGACGTGATCTTACGGCGGCATCGATCCGTCCGCGGCGTGCCGCAGACTCCTGGCGTTCTAGGGAGTCTGGGCTTCAGCCCGGACGTGATCCCGCGCCGGCATTGCACGCCACGCGGCAAGCTACGCGCTCCCGCGTCGGTTCCACCAGCGCGGTCAACTCTGCGTCGGCATGCCTGTCCGGACGATTTTGCGACCGTCCATCGGTGCCGATGGGTGTCGCCTGCTAGCATAGTTCGATAGCTTACCGGATTGACCTCGATAGACTGGTCGACCGGCAGGTCGGCAGGTCGGCAGGTCGGTAGGTCTGTAGGTCTGTAGGTCTGTAGGTCTGTAGGTCTGTAGGTCTGTAGGTCTGTAGGTCTGTAGGTCTGTAGGTCTGTAGGTCGGCTGGATCGGCAGGTCGGCAGATCGGCAGATCGGCAGATCGGCAGATCGGCAGGATCGGCGAGTGCGGTCGGTTCGGTCGGTTCGGTCGGTTCGGTCGGTTCGGTCGGTTCGGTCGGTTCGGTCGGTTCGGTCGGTTCAGTCGGTTCAGTCGGTTCGGATGTTTGCAGGAGGGTCGCTCATGCGCATCACGCGGCAACAGGTGAACGTCATTCGCGAAGTGGTCGCCGACTTCTTCGGGGACGGCGCGAGCGTGTTTCTGTTCGGCTCTCGCGTCGACGACGATGCCCTCGGAGGCGATATCGATCTCTACGTGGAGGTGGATCATCCGGTCGCGAACCGGGCCGCGGCGGCGAGCCGTCTCGCGGCGTCGTTGCAGCTTCGTTTGGGGGATCAGCGAATCGACGTGGTGGTCGCCGATCCGCGGACCGAGCCACTGCCGATTCATCGGCACGCTCGGCGTCATGGGCTCGCGTTATGACGGCCTCGGACAGAGAGCGGCTGGTTTGGCTACTGGAGGTTGCCCAGCGCGAAGGTCGGCATTTGCTGGCGACGACCGAGCGCTTGTTGCAGGAGGACATCGACGCGGATTGGGTCCGCCGTCTGGATTCCGAACCGATTCTTGCCGAACGGGTGGACGCGTTCGTGGCTCGTTTCGGTCGCTTTCAGGATCATCTCGGCAACAAGCTCGTTCCGTCGCTGTTCGGCGTCATGCTGGAGCCGGCAGCTGCCATGCTGGACAATTTGAACCGGTTGGAAAAGCTGCGTCTGCTTTCTTCGGTGATGGACTGGGTGGAGGCGCGGAATCTGCGCAACCGCTTGGTGCACGAGTACATGCAGGACCCGTCGGAATTCGCGCAAGGCTTGGTGCGCGCATTGCACTTGGTGGGGCTACTGTTGCGAACCTACAACGCCGTCAATCGCTATATCCGCGATCGATTCGGCGGCGGGAAGGACGTCTGGCCGTCGCTTCTGCCGGACGAGCCGAGACCGACGACGCCGTAGCTCGACGCCAACGGACGTGCTGCGCTTCCGTCGCCGTCCGGTTCCACCAAGAAAGGCGCATGGAGGATAGGGGCCACAGGCTTCGGCCCTTGCCCGGGCCGGCGCCGGCCTCGATCCGTCCGCGGCGAGCCGTAGACTCCCGGCGCTCTTTAGGAGTCCGGGCTTCAGCATGGACGTGATCCTGCGCCGGCATCGAACGGAACGCGGCTAAAGCCACGTACTCCCGGCGCGTGGAGTCCAAGGCTTTAGCCTTGGCGCAGGCCAGCACCGGCATCGAACGGAACGCGGCAAGCCGCGCACTCCCGGATTCTTGGGAGTCCGGGCTTCAGCACGGACGTGATCCTGTGCCGGCATCGAACGGAACGCGGCTAAAGCCACGTACTCCCGGCGCGTGGAGTCCAAGGCTTTAGCCTTGGCGCAGGCCAGCGCCGGCATCGAACGGAACGCGGCAAGCCGCGCACTCCCGGATTCTTGGGAGTCCGGGCTTCAGCACGGACGTGATCCTGTGCCGGCATCGAACGGAACGCGGCTAAAGCCACGTACTCCAGGCGCGTGGAGTCCAAGGCTTTAGCCTTGGCGCAGGCCAGCACCGGCATCGAACGGAACGCGGCTAAAGCCGCGTACTCCCGGGTTGTCGGGAGTCTGGGCTTCAGCCCGGACGTAGCACTTCCGCTATGGTGAGTCGGACGGCAGGACACATGGAGACTGGCGGATGTTGTCGAAGCTTGTGACGCAGTTGTTGATGCCGCTAGGCGTCGGCGGGCTTGGGGTGCTGGTCGGCGTGATCGCGCTGGTACTCGGGCACCGAGTGTCGGGCAGTGCGCTGGCGCTGGCCGGGTTGGCTTGGATTTGGCTCTGGGCAACGCCGGCGGCGTCTGACTGGCTGCGCGGGTCGCTGGAGCATCGCTATCCGCCGACGGCGGTGGAAGCGCTGCCGAAGGCGCCGGCGATGGTATTACTGGGCGGCGGTATGGATCCGGTGACGGCGCCGCGGCTGCATCCGGATTTGGGCAGCGCCGCGGACCGGGTATGGCATGCGGCGCGGGTGTTTCATGCCGGCAAGGCGCCGTTGGTGGTGGTCAGCGGCGGGGCGCTGCCTTGGCATGCGGGCGACGGCGTGGAGGCGGACGCGATGCTGACGTTCCTCGGCGATTTGGATGTCCCTGCGGAGCGGGTCGTGCTGGAGGGCCGCAGCGGCACCACGCGCGGTAATGCGGTGGAGACGGCCGCGCTGCTGGCGGAGCGGGGCATCGATCGGGTGCTGCTGGTGACCTCCGCGTTGCATATGCGGCGGGCGGAGGCGACATTCCGAGCCGTCGGGTTGGACGTGGTGCCGGTTGCTACGGACTATGAAATTGTGGACTCGGCCGAGACGCCGCTGGAGTATTTGCCGGATGCGGACGCGTTATACGGCAGTTCGCGGGCGATTAAGGAGTATTTAGGGCTGGCTTATTATCGGCTCCGCGGCTGGGCGCGTTAGGAAAAGGAGTCTGGGCTTCAGCCCGGACGTAATCCTGCGCCGGCACCGATGCTCCGTCCGCGGCGAGCCGCAGACTCCCGGCGCTCTTGGGGAGTCTGGGCTTCAGCCCGGACGTAATCCTGCGCCGGCGACCGATGATCCGTCTCCCGCCCCGCCACCGATGATCCGTCCGCGGCGTGCCGCAGACTCCTGGCGTTCTTAGGGAGTCTGGGCTTCAGCCCGGACGTAATCCCGCCCCGGCACCGATGACCCGTCCGCGGCGTGCCGCAGACTCCCGGCTCTCTTAGGGAGTCTGGGCTTCAGCCCGGACGTGATCCCGCGCCGGCGACCGATGATCCGTCTCCCGCCCCGCCACCGATGCTCCGTCCGCGGCGAGCCGCAGACTCCTGGCGTTCTTGGGGAGTCTGGGCTTCAGCCCGGACGTCACCCCGCCCCGGCACCGATGACCCGTCCGCGGCGTGCCGCAGACTCCTGGCGTTCTTGGGAGTCTGGGCTTCAGCCCGGACGTCTTCCCACGTCGCCACCGATGCTCCGTCCGCGGCGTGCCGCAGACTCCCGGCGTTCTTGGGAGTCTGGGCTTCAGCCCGGACGTAATCCTGCGCCGGCACCGATGCCCCGTCCGCGGCGTGCCGCAGACTCCCGGCGTTCTTAGGGAGTCTGGGCTTCAGCCCGGACGTAATGCCACACCGGCACCGCACGGAACCCGCTCGAAATTTCACACTCCACAAGGAGAGATGCACTCAGCGCTTCCCGCACGGTCTCGCTGGTCAGTGCACTCAGCCCTTCCCGCACGGTCTCGCTTGTCAGTGATTGCGGTTTCCGTGTGCGAGCGGCACAATCGGTCCACGCATCGACGGGGCTAGGATGATGACGGATTTTCGTATCACGCATCATGGGGCGGTGGAGGGCGTTACGGGGTCGTGTCACGAGCTGACGTTGGCCGACGGGCGCTCTGTCTTGGTCGATTGCGGTCTGTTTCAGGGCGCGGAGGCGTCCGGCGACGGCTCCGGCGTCGGGCGGATGGAGGTCGGCTTCCCGTTGGAGCAGGTGGCGGCGCTGATCGTCACCCATGTGCATATCGACCATGTCGGTCGCATTCCCTATTTGATGGCCGCCGGCTTCACCGGCCCGATCTACTGCAGCGAGGCCTCGGCGGAGCTGCTGCCGTTGGTGCTCGAGGATGCGCTGAAGATCGGCTTCACGCGCGATGAGCTACTGATCGAGCGCTTCCTGCGGGTGATCGGCGAGCGCCTGCGGCCGTTGGCGTACGGGGCTTGGCAGACGGTGCTCGAGGGCGAGAAAGGCCTGCGGATTCGCCTCAAGCCGGCGGGGCATATCCTGGGCTCGGCCTATGTGGAATGCGACGTGCGTGAGGGCCGGCAGCGCTCCCGTGTGGTGTTCTCGGGTGATCTGGGGGCGCCCTATACGCCGCTCCTGCCGGCGCCGCGCCCGCCCTACGGCGCCGACGTGGTGGTGTTGGAGAGCACTTACGGCGACCGCAACCACGAGGACCGCCGCCAGCGAGCCGAACGCCTCCAGGCCATCGTCGAGCACGCGGCCCGCGACGGCGGAACCATTCTGATCCCCGCTTTCAGCATCGGCCGCACGCAGGAGCTGCTCTACGAGCTGGAGCAGATCATCCACCGAAACCGACAGTGTCCGGTGTCCCCGGGCCTCAATTGGGACGACATCGAGATCATCTTGGATTCGCCCTTGGCGGCGGACTTCACGGCGGGCTACTCGCGCCTGCGCGAGCACTGGGATCGGGAGGCCAGGCGGCGCGTCGAGGCGGATCGCCATCCGCTGGACTTCGATCAGGTGCTGACCATCGATGATCACGCCACCCATGAGCAAACGGTGCACTATCTCGCGCGGCGCATTCGCCCGGCGATCGTGATCGCCGCCAGCGGGATGTGCGCCGGCGGGCGCATCGTCAATTATCTCAAGGCCATGCTCGGCGATCCGCGGCACGACATTCTGTTCGTCGGCTATCAGGCGGCCGGGACGCCGGGGCGGGATATCCAGCATTACGGGCCGCGCGGCGGTTATGTGATGCTCGATGGCCAACGCTACGACATCCGCGCCGCGGTGCATACGTTGAGCGGCTACTCTGCGCATGCGGACCGGGACGGGCTGATCCGTTTCGTGACGGGCATGCGCTGCAAGCCCCGCAAGGTGATTCTGGTGCATGGCGACCGCGAGGCCAAGGTGAGCTTGCGCGAGGCGCTGCGGGAGAGGCTGCCGGAGGCGGAAGTGGTTGTGGGGTAAGGGATGGGATTACGTCCGGGCTGAAGCCCAGACTCCCAAGAGCGCCAGGAGTCTGCGGCACGCCGCGGACGGATCGGTTGCGGTGCGGGGTTACGTCCGGGCTGAAGCCCAGACTCCCTAAGAGCGCCAGGAGTCTGCGGCACGCCGCGGACGGATCATCGGTGCCGGGGTGGGAAGACGTTCGGGCTGAAGCCCAGACTCCCGACAACCCGGGAGTACGTGGCTTGCCGCGTTCCGTTCGATGCCGTTGCAGGAAGACGTCCGTGCTGAAGCCCGGACTCCTAAGAGAGCCGGGAGTCTGCGGCACGCCGCGGACGGATCATCGGTGCCGGTGCGGGAAGACGTCCGGGCTGAAGCCCAGACTCCCTAAGAGGGCCGGGAGTCTGCGGCACGCCGCGGACGGGGCATCGGTGCCGGTGCGGGAAGACGTCCGGGCTGAAGCCCAGACTCCCAAGAGCGCCAGGAGTCTGCGGCACGCCGCGGACGGGGCATCGGTTGCGGTGCGGGAAGACGTCCGGGCTGAAGCCCGGACTCCCGGAGGGTTATTGCGGGCTGACGGGGTCGCGGTCGTCGCTGCCGACGCCTTCGGAGAGGGCCCAGCCGAAGCCTCCGGCGGCGCCTATGCCGAGGGGGATCAGTCCGGCGGTGGTGCTGCCGGCGAAGGTCGCGCCGCCGGCGCCGGCTTCGAGTTGGGAGACGGCGGTGCGCTCGATGTCTTGCGCGCCGACGGGCTCGATGTCTTGCACGCCGACGGGCTCGGGTGTCGCGCAGGTGCTTCGGGGGCCGACGGTGAGCAGTTCTTGGGCGGACATGTTGTGGGTGCAGCCGTCGGCGAATTGCAGCAGGGCGGAGCTGTCTTCCAGTACCAGGATGCGATCGAGCTCGTGTAGTTGCATGCCTTCGCGCGCGGCGACGTATTGAGCGCCTTGGCTGATCATTGCGGAGCCTTCGACGCGTTTGATTTCGCCGACGGGCTGGGAGGCCAGGGAGGTGCTTAGAACGGCCGTGAGTGCAACTCCGGTTGCGGTCATCGCAAGCGCTTTTGCGTGTGCCATGGCTTTGATCCTCTTCGGGTTGACGTGTTTTGCGAAAAAATGCGGGGCCGCCCTTGGCCCGGGCGGGAAGCGCGATAAGTCAGCGTTGCCCTGTTGTGAACCGCCGCGGCGGCGCAGTCTGTTTTGCGGTGCGGCCGGTGCCGACAACGCGTCGATCTAGTCACCGCCGATCTAGTCACCGCCGATCTAGTCACCGCCGATCTGGCCAATGTCGCTCCGGGCGCCGGCGTTTTGGCCGGTGCGCAACAGCGCCGCCGCCTGCGAGGCCGCGTCGAGCTCCTGGACGCGTGTGATTTCGAGGTCGTCGAACCACAGCACGCCGGAGAGTTTGAGCTCGAAGTCGCGCCAGCCGGCCGAGACGAGCCTGAGCTGCTGGTACGTGCACCCGGCGGGGACCGGGAACGTGAAGTCGAATTCGCTCCAGTCGCCGGACCCCAGCAGCCGCGGCCCTTCGCCGAGGACGATGCGCTCGGGCTGCTCGCAAATCACCTGCCATCGCACGCCGCCCTTAGACTTTAGGCTGTCCAGGCGCATGCGCCCGGCCATTCGGTAGTTACCCGTATCCAGAAACAGGGGTTGCCCGAGGCGCCAGAACCGGCCCTCGAAAGCGCGGAATTGGAGCCGCAGCGCCTTGCTGTCGCTCGCGCCATAGGTGGCGGCCGGACTCGCGGCGAAGTGCCGGTCGGGGAAGATCCGCCAGTCGAAACCTTGGTTGCTGGGCGGCAGCTCGAAGCCACCGTTGTACAGCAGACCCAGATGCCCCCGCTCGACGTTGTCGAGCCCCTTGATCCAAGTGAGGTAGGCCTCGCTGATCAAGCCCTCCTTCTGCAGGCGCCGGACATAGTCGCCGCGCTCGTCGTCCGTGAGCGGAACCGCGACGGCCCGCCGCCGCAGTGCATAGACGTCACGCACGGTCTCGAGATCCAACGATTCCCTGGTGAGATAACCGAAGAAGTCGTTCCACCAAGACGGCGGTTCTTGGATGAGCGGCTCGAGCTGCTGCCTCAGGTCCGGCGATTCGGCCAGCTTCACGAGCAGCGGAAACAGGTCTTCTCGAGCGGACCGATCCGCACGCAGTACCGTGGACCAGTGCGCCAGCATTTTTTCGGTATCGCCGCGCTCGGCCCAATAGGCGGCGACTGCGCGCTGCACCGCGGGATCGGCGGGATCGAGCTCGGCGGCGAACGAGATCAGCCTGTCGCTGTGCCCGACATCGCCCTGTTCGAAGTGATGGCCGGCCATTAGGATCAGGGGCGCCGGCTCGGTGGGGTTGGCACGATAGGCGCGCTGCAGCAGCCCCAGCGCCGTTTGAGGGTCGTCGGGGAGGCTTTGCCGGCCTTTGGCCAGCAGCGCCCGGGCGTTGTTCGGCTGCCAGGTGAGCGCGTGCTCGGCGGCGGCCTCGTCTCCCTGTGCGAGTCTCTCGGCATAGTAGGCGGCCAAGCCGTAGCCGATGATCAGCCACCCCAAAAACCCTGCCGCGGCGAGCAGCAGGAGACGCCAGAAAATGATCCGAGCGGTCACTGTTGCATCTCAATCCAGTTGATAGGGCATCCTGGCGATGCGGTAGGCGCCGCCGCGCGCGCTGCGGCGGTTGCAGGAGAGATCCGGGAGGATGCGGGCGCGGCGGTGGCCGGCGGACTTGGATTGGCCGGGCGCTCGGGGCGCTCGGGGCGTGGCTGGGTGGATTGCCGCGTGTCGCTGCTGCGCAGGTAATGGGGCGCCGGCGGCGCGGTCGGCGACTGCTGGCCGAGGCGCAGTGCAGGCGTCTCGGTGCCCTTCAGGCCTAGGTAGGCGAAGGCCAGCGCGAGGGCGGCGACCAGGGCCGCGATGGCGAAGCGCCGTCGGGTTGCGGCGTCGATTGCGCCGAGATGGTAAGGGTCGGTTTCCGGCAAGGTCTTCAGGGCTGGTCTGAAAAAGATGCGTGGGTCGCTGCCGGCTCTCGGCCCGGGCGATGTCTTGAGCGTCTCGTCGTAATCGGCCCGCTGGTCGGGGTCGCGCAGGGTCTGATAGGCGGCGTTGATCCGGCTCGCGTAGGCCAGGTCGGCGTCGCCGGGCTGGTCGAGTCGGTCGGGGTGAAACATCCGCATCAGCAGCAAGTAATGGTTCCGCACGGTGTCCTGATCGGCGTCCCGCGTCAGCCCGAGGCAGCGGTAGTAGTCGCCGGCGGCGTCGAGCAGCACGTGGCGGGCGAAGAAGCGTGCGGCCTTGTCCAGCTCCGCCGGGCTGGTGGAGAGCAGGGCGGCTGTGTCTTCGATACGGCCCGCCGACAAGGCGGCGCCGAGCTCCGAGAACAGACCTTCGAAGCCGCGGGGCAGGGGCTGGCGCAGATCGGACAGATGCGCGTACGCGAGGGGCGTCCGATAGTAGTCGAGCGCCAAGTCGACGAGTGCCGGAACCATCTGCGCTGCATGCGTCCTGCGCTGCATCCCCGGGCGATTACGCGGTTTCCTGCCGCGGCAGCATCGGCTCTTCGGCTTGGCCTTGGCCGTAGCTGTATTGATAGGAGTAGCCGTAGCCATATCCGTAGCCCTTGCCGCCTCGTCCCACCTTCGACAGCACCGCGCCGAGCACATAGGCATTGGCCTGATACAGCCGCTTGACGGCGCCTTCGATCTCGCGCTTGCGCGCGACCTCGGGGTCGACGACGAACAGTGTTGCCTTGGCAAGGTTTGCCAGCACCAGGGCGTCGGCGAGGCCGATGACCGGCGGTCCGTCGATAATGACCTGATCGAAGCGCTCCGCCGACAGGCTCAGCAGATCGAGCATTTTCGCGCCCGAGAGTAGCTCGACCGGGTTCGGCGGCAGCGGTCCGCTGGTGATGGCGAACAGCCGCGGCACCGGGGTCGGCCGGGAGATGTCGACCGGTTCCGCGGTGCCGGCGATGTGGTTGGTGAGGCCGACACTGTTCGGCAGCGAGAGCACCCGGTGCAGGGACGGGTTACGCAGGTCGGCATCGATGAGCAGCACTTTGGCGCCGGCCTGTGCGAACGCGATGGCGGTGCCGACGGCTGTCGTCGTCTTGCCCTCGCCGGGACCGGAACTGGCAAAGTGCAGGATTTTCGGTGCTCCTTCGGCGGTCGAGAACAAGAGCTGTGTCCGCAGCGATCTGGCCGACTCGGCGATGGCGCTTTTCGGGTCCTTGAAGGCGAGCAGGCCGATATCGCTTTCGGTGAGACCGTGCTTTCTCGCCGAAATCCGCGGCACCAGGGTCAAGACCGCGGCGCCCACCAGGGCCTCCACTTCTTCCGGCGTGTTGGCGGTGTCGTCGAGGAGCTCGAGCAGGAAGGCGATCAGGACGCCGAGGAACAGGCCGAGCGCAATGGCAATGGCCAGGTTCATCTTCAGGTCGGGCTTGTAGGGAAGGATCGGGATGGTTGCCGGATCCACCACCGAGATGTTGTTCTCGCCGATGCCGGCGGCCACGCCGACTTCTTTCATGCGCTGCAACAGGCCGTCGTAGAGCTCGCGGTTGGTCTCGACTTCGCGGCGAAGGGTTTCGTAGTCGGTGCTGCGGTCCTGCAGCGCCAGCGCTTCTTCCTTCAATTCGGCGATCCGCTGGGTCAGCTTGGCTTCTTCGCGGACCTTGGCCTGATATTTGGCCTGCACCGAGCGCACCACGGAGCCGGTCTCGCGGGCGATCTCCCGAGTGACTTCGTCGATCTGCCGGCGCAACTGCTGCATGGCCGGATAGCCGGGCTTGAAGACTTCGAGCTGCTCTTGGTACTCGGCCTCGAGCTCGCTGCGGCGCTGCTTCAGCGAGGCGACCAGTTCGCTCTCGAGGATGTCCGGGGCGCCGTCCGAGGCATCGCGCAATTCCTGGTAGGCCGATTCCGCCTCGATGCGCTCGGCCTCAGCTTGCACCAGCTCGGTGTTCATCTCACGCAGCTTGTTGAGGATGATCTCCAGGCGGTCGTCCATGTTGACGATCTCGCGCTCGCGGGCATAGGCGACGAAACGTTTCTCGGATTCCTCGAGCGTCGCGCGCATCTGCGCCAGCTGGTCTTCGAGGAAGTGCTTGGCGTAGGAGGACGCGTCGAAGCGCCGCTCCAGGTTCAGGTTGATGAAGTTGGCTGCAATCGCATTGGCCACCGCGACGGCCTCGGTCGGGACGGTGCTGTCGTAGTGAATGCGCACCAGGCGCGAATCGCGCACCGGCTCGACGCTCAGGTGCTCGAGCAAGGCGTCCTCTTCTTCTTTCTCTGCGGCAAGGGCGGGGTCGATGGCCGGTGCGTCGGCCGTCGTCTCGGTGGAGCCTGCCACCGCGGTTGCCCAGTGGGTGACCCCGGAAAGGGCGCGGTCGAAGAAGGACGGGCCTTCATCGTCGTCGCCGATCGTTTCGAGCCCGAGTTGATCGATGACCCGGCGCGCCAGCGTACGGCTCTTAAGCAACTCGTATTGGGTCTTGTAGAAATCCTGGTTGGAGCGGATGCCGGCGCCTTCCTCCGGGACGACGCTGCCGTAGTCGACGATCTGGGTGCCGGTCGTCTCGATCTGCAGCATCAGCGTGCTGCGGTAGATGGGCGTTGTCTGGAACGTGGCCAGCACCGCGATGACGACCGCCAGCCCAAGGGTCAGCAGGATGGTCCCTTTGCGGCGCATCAGGATGCGCCAATACTCGCGCAGGTCGAGGACGTCGTCGTTCGAGACGCGGCCCGGAGGCGGGAGCGCTCCGCCCATCCGCTGCAGGTGGCCCGCCTGCTGAATAAAGGCAAGCTGATGCGCGTCGTTATCCGGGACGGGCAGATCGCGTGCGCTATTCATCGGCGTTCCTCGTTCGTTCGAACGGCGAAGTCACAAGCGCGACGTGCATTGCACGCTCGAGCGTTTGCTGGCTCCGCCCGGAGTCGGGCCTCGTTGCCCTTAGGTTGTCGTTTTCATCGACTTAGAACGCAACGACGCGGACAAAACCGCGCAGCGTATCGGCAACGCTTTTGACGAATGTGGCCGATCCGGACCGCGGAACGATGACTTTATCGCTGCCGATCAATACCGGGTCGGTCAATTGGCCTTTCTCTATCTTCGCCAGATCAATGACGTAGGCGCCCACGGGTTGATCCGCTTGCTTGCGAAAGACGATCACCTCGCTCGTGTCGGCCAAGTCGGTGACTCCCTCGGCATGCGCGATGGCTTCCATTAAAGTGGTCGTGCCGGTCAGCGGAAAGACGCCCGGCTTATTCACCGCCCCGCCCACCGTGACCTTCATGTTGGCGTATTCGGAAACGAAGATGTTCACTTGGGGGTTCTGCAAATAGTCCTGCTGCAACGCGGCCGCAATCTTGGCTTCGGCCTGCGCCGGCGTCAGTCCTGCCACCGCCACCGCCCCGATCAGCGGCATGACGATCCCTCCCGTTTCGTCCACGCGCTCCTGCGTGGACAACTCCTCCACCTGAAAGACGTCGACATGAAGCACGTCGCCGGGGGAAACCCTGTAAGTGGCTGTTCCGGCAGCCGCGTCGGGAATACCGACGACCGCGGGCACCAGCATGCCGCCGGTCTCCGCACCCTGGCCGGCCTGTGCCGGGGCCCCCGAAAATGCCGAGAGCGTGCCGGGCGAGGCGAGACTATTTGATGGGCCGGCGATGCCCGTAGTGGACGGCCTCGAACTGCAGGCGCCCAATGCCGACATGGCCAGGACGGAAAGAGCAATCCGCAATAGAGCGTCCATAGCTTGCTTCTCACTTCAGTCTTTGCGCTTCGACAACACGACATCGGCGTTGAACCGAGCCCAACGCAGCGCCCGAGATGCATCGGAGCGCACGGCGTCAGTCTGATTGCGCGAATGGCCGCCACGGCCGACCGGCCTTGTGTGCGGTCGTGTCGATCATACAGCTTCCACCGGGCTGTGCGACGCCGAAATGGGCGCGTCGATACCGAAAAACTGCATTCTAGGGCTTTGCCTTAGGCCCGCTTAAGTGCATGACCCCATCCTGGCTCCGGTTCCGCTGCGGTTAGCCTATTGATCGTGCGATGCAGCATGACGCTTTGCGCCCGGGGTCGGCCTGGCGGTCTCACGTTTCGGCCATCTATTGCATTGATATAGGCGCAAAGCAGCGATAGCGGGCGGCGACGAGATGCTCTTCCCTCTTTGATGTACTTCCAATGCGTCGGGCTTATCCGGGGAGATCTTCGTGATCGATCTTCATTGCCACATGCTTGCGGGCATCGACGACGGTGCGCCAGACCTCTCGACCGCGCTCGCGATGGCCCGCCTCGCTGTTGCCGACGGCATTACGACGACGGCCTGTACGCCGCACATTTATCCCGGCCTTTACAAGAATACGACTGCGGGAATCTCTGCTGCGGTCGCTACCTTGAGGGAGGCGCTGGCCGAGGCGGGGATAGCGCTCGGGATTACTGACGGCGCTGACATTCAATTGGTCCCGGAGCTCGTGGACGGGCTACGTCGGGGCACGCATCCGACGCTGCACGGCTCGCGCTACTTCTTGCTCGAGCCGCCGCATCACACGGTGCCGGTGCGCTTTCAGCAAACGATTTTCGATGCCCTGGCTGCCGGCTTCGTGCCGGTGGTCACGCATCCGGAGCGGCTCACTTGGCTGGACAAGGAGCACTACGGCTGGATCGTTCGGGCGGCCGGGGATGGCGCTTGGATTCAGCTCACGGCCGGGGCGCTCGCGGGGCGCTTCGGAAGGTCTGCGCGCTATTGGGGAGAGAAGATGCTCGACGACGGCATTGTTCACCTGCTTGCGACCGACGCGCACGACGCGGTGCACCGGCCTCCGCTGCTCTCCGAAGGCCGCGATGCGGCGGCTGCACGTGTGGGTAAGGAGGAAGCTTGGTGGCTGGTGCGAGGCCGTCCGGAGGCCGTGCTCCGCGATGCCGAGCCGTCGTCGGTGCACGCGGCGCCGCTGTTTGATGACCTGGGCGGGCCGGTGCCTCGCGGGGCCGGCAAGCCGACTTGGCTGACGAGACTGTTTTCTTAGAGCGCCCCGATCGGGCGGGCCCCTGTGCTTAGCCGATCGCAAAGCCGGCGCCGCTGAGCGCCGCAGGAGTAATGATTGATTACCCGGGCCGAAGCGAATCCGGAGCCGCATCCGTTCCACCGCGGTGCTTTCTCCTTGATCGTGCTTGCGCTGTTGCTGGCGCCCCTGTTTCGCGCCGGGGCCACGCCCATGGCGTCAATCGCACTGCAGCTGCTGGCGCTCGGAATGATCTTGGCGACCCTGTGGTCAGCGCCGCTCGCGCGCCTCACCCGCGCCGAGATCGTCGTGCTTGTCTTGCTCGCGCTTCTGCCGGTTGCCTATCTCGCGCCCGTGCCGATCTCGCTGATCGAGACCCTGCCGGGGCGGGCGACATACCTGGAAGGGCTCCGACTCTCCGGGCTGGATGGGCTAGATTCGCTGCCGGTGTCGGTCTATCCGTCGGCGACCTTGGCGGGCGGGCTTGCGCTCCTGTTGCCCATCGGTGTGTTTCTCGCCGTGCGTATCGTCGAGCACCGTCATGTGCTGTGGCTTGTACAACTGGTGCTGGCGGTCTGCGTGTTTCAGGCCATGCTCGGCTTGGTGCAATTCGGGACCGCGCAGAGCGGCGACATGCTGTTTGCCGTCCCCGGAGGGCACGCCGATTCGGCGACCGGCACCTACCCGAACCACAATCATCTGGCCGGGCTACTCGAGATGGCCTTGCCCTTGGCGCTGGCTTTGCTCTTTTACTCGCTGCGGAGCGGAAGCACGGCGCGCGGCTATCCCGCTGGTCGGCGCATTGCGAGCAGGCTACCGCTGCATGTTAACCAAGCAGCGCTATACGGTTCGGTCGCACTGCTGATCGTCATCGGGCTGATCTTTACGCGCTCGCGTACCGGGATCCTCTTGGCGATGGTCGGCATCGTATCCAGCACCCTGCTGTTTGCCCGTCACCTGGGCAGCCGCAGCATTCTAGGCGCGACGGGTACGCTGGTTGCGCTTGTTCTCGGGGTCGGAATTGCCGTCGGTCTTGCGCCTGTTATGGACCGGTTCTCTATGGTCGGTGTCGTGGAAGACTTGCGCTTCGATATCTTCTCGGCATCCCTGATCGGGATTGGCCGAATGTTCCCGATCGGGAGTGGGCCGGCAACATACCCTGATGCCTTTGCCGCCTTCCAGCCCGTGGAGCTCGGCCGCGCATTCATCAACCGAGCCCATAGTGACTACCTGGAGTGGCTCTTCGATGTCGGGGTATTCGCGGCGCTGATTACCGGGTTGATCCTCCTCATCTACCTCAACCACTGGCGCCGGATTTACCGGCAACCGCAGTGGCACGCGGAGCGATTTATCCAAGTCGGCGCGGGAATAGGTGTTGCACTGATGGCGTTGCACGAGCTGCTGGATTACAACCTCTACATCCCGGCGAACCAGCTTGTTTTCGCCCTGCTGCTAGGCATATTTCTGCGGTCGCCGGACATCCCGTTAATTCGCTCGGAACGAACCGAAGCAAGACGGGACAGGTATCAGCAATCGCGTGCCTCCCCAAAGGTAACGACGGCGGGTGCAGTCGAGGGAACCTCCATTCAAGAGCGGCAGATCGAGAATCCGTTCCGGTGAGCCCCGGCAAAAAATAGGTCAATCGGGCGACGTGTACGCGGCAACCTGCTAAGGGCGTGATATGTCTGCTGTAATCGAAGCGCTAACGCCGAGCAAAGTCTGGGTCGTTCCTCGACGCGGCATCGCGACGGTCTCGCTTGTACTCACCGATTTCGCCGCCCTTTTGCTCGCCGGTGCTACGGCGAATGTCTTGCATTGGCTCTATTTGGGCCCGAGTGAGCACCAATTGCTCGGCATCTGGCTCTTGCCGGTCGCAGAGCAACGCATTGCCGTCGCTCTTATTCTTCTTCTGATCGCGCAGGTGTGGTTTTGGGCATTAGGGCATTACACGCGACGACGTCCGTTTTGGGACGAACTGGCGGAGATTTTCAAGGTCATCGTCGGCTTGGCGTTGATTGATGCCGCGGTGTTGTATCTGCTCAAGCTACCGTTCTCGCGTGCGTGGTTTCTGGGCACGTGGCTGCTGACCGTTCCGCTAATCCCCATGCTTCGCACCGGCACCAAACGCCTGTTGTTGCACTTTAGGGTCTGGCAGCGTCCGACCATTGTGTTGGGGGACGGCGACAACGCCGCGGATGCCGTGGCCGCGATCAGAAGCGAGCCGCTGATGGGTATCGACGTCATCGGCGTCGCTCGCGTGACCTCGGCGCCGGCGCAAGAACGCCCGGAGCAACACATCATGGTCGGCCCCGCGCGCGTTCCTGTGATGCCGCTGAGCTCAGCTCTTCAGCTCTTGAGTGAGAGCCCGGAGAAGCCGTCGCTGGTCGTCGCGCTGGACAGAGAACTGGTCGCAAGCGAGGTGAAATTGATCCGCAAGCTGCAACGCATGTGCGGTGAAGTCAGTGTTGTCCCTCCACTCAGGGGCCTGCCGCTGTACGGAGCAAAGGTCAATCACTTCTTTCGCCATGACTTGTTTTTTCTAAGTCTAAGAAACCAATTGAGCCGGCACGGTGCTCGGCTCGTGAAGCGGACCTTCGATATTGTCGGCTCCGTTGTTCTCATCCTGCTGTGCGCCCCGTTCCTGATCTACTGTGCGGTTGGCATTGCGCTGGGCGGCGGCCCGGTGCTTTTTGCGCAGACGCGTATCGGGCAGAACGGGAAACCGTTTCACTGCTACAAGTTTCGCACCATGGTGAGGGATGCCGAGCAGGTATTGGCACGGCTGCTCGAAAGCAGCAGTCGAGCCCGCGCGGAGTGGCACACGGACCAGAAACTTCGCAATGACCCGAGAGTCACGCCCATCGGCCGATTTCTCCGAGCCTACAGTCTCGACGAGCTGCCCCAGCTGTGGAATGTCTTAACTGGCGAGATGAGCCTGGTTGGGCCGCGGCCCATCGTCGACAGCGAGCTATCGCGCTACGGTGACTTTGTTGACGAGTACCTCGCCATCCGGCCGGGAATGACGGGGCTTTGGCAGATCAGCGGGCGCAACGACTCGGGCTATGAGCAACGCGTATTCTTGGACTCGTGGTACGTGAAAAACTGGTCGCTTTGGTATGATCTCGTCATTCTGATGAAGACGTTTAGTGTGGTGCTGAAGCGAGAAGGCGCGTATTGAGCTTTGACAGCGCTTGCTGCCCACATGGCTGGTGGAATAGTCCAATAACGTATGGGGAGGTGGTCGGGTGAGTCTGCGGGCAGAGGGCACAAACGACTATCTACCGAATTTGATCATAGCCGGCGTACCGAAGGCGGGAACAACTTCTATTCACGGGTGGCTGTCGGACCATCCGATGGCTTTGGGCTCCTACCCCAAGGAAACCAATTTCTTCGTCGATCGGGGCGCCCACATGTTCGATCCGTCCAGGCATATCGACCGCGGGCTGAGCGCATATAAGAGGTGCTTTCGTGCCAAGCTCTGCACTGTGCCGTCGGTGGTGTTCGAGGCAACTCCGTCGTACGTATACCAGCAAACGGCTCTTCAGCGTTTGCCGGAACTGCCCGGCAGACCTCATTTTGTTTTTGTCGTGCGCGAGCCGGCCAGCCAGATCTACTCTTTGTTCAGTTATTGCAAGAATAATTGGAATTGGATACCGCCGGACATGTCGTTCGACGCGTTCGTCGAAGCGGTTCGCGAGGGCAACAAGGAATTTCGCGGGAATGAGTTGCTACGGCATGCATTGCGTAACGCGCGCTATGTGGATCAGCTGGAGGCTTGGGCGGAACGTGCCGGTCGGGCTCGCATGCAGGTGCGGCTGTTCGAGGAGCTACGTTCCGATCCCAAGCGCTTTATGAAAAGCCTGGCAGCGTCTATGGGGTTGGATGCAGGCTTCTACGAGGAGTACGAGTTCCGGAAAGCGAATGAAGGTTATCGGGTCAAGAGCCGCGTGGTGCAGCAAGTCAACATTGCCCTTCGGGGAAGAATGCCGGATGGTAGTATTTACCGGTTTGCGCGTCGGCTATACCGGTTCCTGAATACATCTACCCCGCAAGAACCTGACGAGAGGGAGCGCGAGACGCTGGAGGGGTTGCGATTGGAATATCGCGACGCAAACACGCGACTCGCGGAGGCGTTCGACCTCGATCTCTCGGCTTGGGGTAGCAGGTAGTGGATACACTTTGCCTAAGACGGCTCACCCTATTTGGACGCTAAGACATGTCTCGCAGGATTTGCCTGATGCTGGAAACTGGCGGTGGCGGCGCGGGTCGGCACGTTCTGGACTTGAGCCATGGACTGGTCCGGCGGGGCTATGATGTGACGGTTGTCTATTCGAAAGGTCGCGCGGAACGAGATTTCTTGGAGAAGCTCGACGCGTTGCCGTGCGAGGCGTTGGCCGTACCGATGCAACGCGAGCTCGGCGTTTCGGATGCGGTCGCACTTCGACGAGTCACGATGATCCTCGATCAGAGGGAACCATTCTCCATTGTCCATGCACATAGCTCGAAGGCCGGAGCGTTGTCCCGGCTGAGCACGGCTCCTCGTCAGGCCGTTCGCGTGTATACACCGCATGCGTTCCGGACGCTCGATCCTGCGCTTGGACCAGTAGGGCGCCTGGCGTTTGGGCTGATCGAGCGCGGTTTGGCGCGATGGCGGACGGACGGGGTGATTGCGGTTTCTTTCCAAGAGTATACCCATGCGCTGCGGCTAGGCGTGCCGAAGCAGAAGCTGCACATGGTGCACAACGGTGTCGGCGTCCCGCCGCCTGCATCGCGCGTGGCGTTGCGCCGACGCTTTGCGCTCGAGGATGACGACGTTGTGTTTGGCTTCGTGGGCAGGCTATGCAAGCAAAAGGCGCCGGAGCGGTTAGTCCGTGCCTTCGCGGAGGTCATCCGCGCCGTGCCGAACGCGCGCCTGGTCCTGCTCGGCAGCGGCGACCAGGCAGATGCGCTGCGGAACCTGATCATCGAGCACGAATTGGCCGGCCGCGTGACCCTGACCTCAGACATTGATGGTTGGACGTTGATGCGGGCCTTCGATGTCTTCGTGCTGCCGAGTCGGTACGAAGCCATGCCCTATGTGCTGCTCGAGGCAGCCAGTGTTGGCTTACCGATTATCGCGACCGATGTCGGCGGTGTGTCCGCGGTCGTATCGCAATTGGAGAATGGAGTCGTGGTCGCCAATACGGAGGAGAAATCGAGCTTGGCTGCGGCAATGGTGTTGTTGGCTAAACCGGATGTCCGGAAACGTATGTCGGCCGCTGCAATGACTCGGCTGCCCTTGTTCTCGCTCGAGCGCATGCTCGACGAAACGGAGCGCGTTTATGATCGCTGCAGGGCGAACAAGCGCAAGCGACAGCAATCAGTGCCGGAACGATGGCCGATTTCGACCTAGCGATGGGGGAGCCCGAGCGGCAGGCGAATCTCCGCGCCTTCGACGCGGGGGATCGGGTGCATGCCCGCCTCTATCCCGACTATGCGGCTGGCGCTTTTGCTCCGGACGCCCATTTCGTTCTGTTCTTCGGTCGCGTCAACGCCCTGGTGTCGCAGGAAAGCGTCGTGCTCGACTTCGGAGCGGGGCGGGGGAAGCTCCAGCACATCGAGACAGGCTGGAAGAAGGAGCTGTGTAGTTTGAGAGGGCGCTGTCGCCGTCTGATCGGTGTCGATGTCGACCCGGTGGTCATGGAAAATTCCATGACCGACGAGAACTATGTCATCGACGCGGATGGCCGCATTCCACTGCCTGACGACTCGGTGGACCTGGTGATGGCGTGGGCAGTGCTGGAGCATGTCACGACGCCGGAAACGACGGCCCGAGAGCTCGATCGCGTGCTGAAGCCGGGTGGCTGGATCTGCGCGTGGACGCCGAACAAATGGGGCTATGTCGGTATCGGCGCGAGACTTGTTCCGAATCGCTTGCACGCACCCTTGCTGCGAAAAATCGGCATCGATAGGCGGCGTGACGAAGACGTCTTCCCGGTTGCTTATAAGATGAATACGCGCTCGGTTCTGAAGCGTTTGTTCCCGCCTACTCGCTACGAGCATCATGTGGCCTTGCGCAACGGGCCGCCGGGTTATCACGGCGGTAGCTTGATCCTCGCTCGGTTGGTGCATCTCTACGGTGCGGTGATGCCGCCGGCAGGCCGGTCGATGCTGCACGCCTTCCTGAGGAAAACGCGGTGACTGCGCGGCACTTCGCCGGCGCGACCCCGACGATTTCCCGGATCAAGCAAGTCAGGACGCGCCTGCTGGACAAACTATCGCCTCAGCGGGTTGTCTTCCATCACGTACCGAAGTGCGGGGGCACGTCGGTGGGTGCTGCGCTGCGACGGCGCTATTTTCTCAGTCAAGCGACGGTACGTCCGGAGCAAAGCTTTCTTGCCTATCAGGCGTTTACGGGCCGAGCGGATCGCGAGCAACTGCTGGTCGACGTGATCGGCTTCAGGCAACAAATGATGCTGTACTGGCTTTTCGAAGATGTGAGATGCATCTCGTTGCATGTCCCGTTCAGCAACGCGGCTTATGAGCGGTTCGGCGACCGTTATACGTTCATTACGATCCTGCGCGAGCCCGTGTCGCGCTTCATCTCGCACTATTGCTGGAGCTACGGCAGGCCGGATGCTCACGGGAGGATCGAGGAACCTCTCGGCGAGTTCCTCGACACGCCGCGCGCGAAGCGGCTGGGCTCGACTTACGTCGAGTACTTTTGCGGTTTCTCCCCCGAGCGCGATCTGTCTTCGGACAACGCGGTGGACGCGGCCATCTCGAACTTGCGGCGGTTCGACGTGGTCGGGACGTTATCGAAGTTGGATCGCTTCGAGTCCGACATTGCAACTAGGCTCGGAATTCGGCTCAAGATCGGCCACCGAAACAAAAGTGATCGTGCCCGTACCGATGTCGAGCGTCGCTTGACGCCCGAGATCCGAAGTCAAATAACGGAGCTCTGCGCGCCGGACATCGCTGTCTGGCGGGCATGCAACGGTCTGTAAGGCCGCGGTAAACGTCACGGGAAACGTCACGGGAAACGCTCACTCGGACGAAAACGGTGGATCGGTCGTCGAGCACTGCAAGTCCTACGCGTGTCAATCACGCGACAATCAAGCGCCTCCGTCGGCCGTTTAACCCAACCGCCATGTTGGGCGACCTCGGTGTGCCGAATCACGGGCTGCGCTGCGGGTTACAGGTTGGGTCTTTCGTAAACTCTGCTCGGCGTGACGGGGGCGGCAAAGAGAAGAATGACCAGAAGCGAGAATGGTGTACCCAAGCTGAAGTAAATCGGCTCTGAAAACAATAGCGCGACATACGAGATCATAAACAGCAGAATCAGAAAATTCAATCGATCCCGGAAGTTCACGGGGTCGAATACGCGGATGGACGTCGCGTTCACCACACGGTGCCGAATTAGGCGAGCCACGATCACGAAGAATAGCGCGTAGAGAAAAAATGCGCCGCCGACAACACCGCTGTCCAGCATCAGATTCAAATAGCCCATATGGGCGTTGAACTCCGGACCCACCGGTGCCGATAGATCTTCGCGGGTTCTGAACCCGTACCCCAAAAATGGCTTGTCCGCTAGAAGGTCGACGGCAGGCTTCCAGAGGTATTGTCGTCCGGTAAACAGGCCCGCGTCCAAGCCGCGACTTTCACTATCGAGTGCCAAGACGTGACTGTAGACAAATTCGACGACGATGGGCGACGCCGGAATCAAGATGACAATCGTCGCGAGCGTCGCGATAACCCATTTATTCACTTGTGCCGGACGTCCCTGTAACGCGAACTGGGCAGAGATGCCGATGATCAAGATTAAGCTGGTCAGCAACGACGAGCGAGAGGACATTAATGCGATGATTCCGACCAGCAGGGCCGCAACCAAAACGCGGCCTCGGGCAAAGGTCAATACAGACAGCAACAACGCCGCTTGCAAGGACTTGGCAAACTGGTTTTTCTGGATTGCGCCGAACAGCTGGCCGTCCAGGTTTTTCAGCATATACGCGGCCATATACACGATGAAGGCGATCGTCAATAAGCGGAGACCACGTATCAGCACCGCGTCGTCCATTGTCCATATTGCACCGAGCGCGATGACCAGTATGCCGCTGTAGAGCGCGTAGGCCGCGCTCTCGAGCGGAGCGATGGAGATTGCCGAGAAGAGCAGCTGCAGAGTGAAATAGATGAACAGCAGTATGATATGCGGGTTATAGCGGATCAGTTTGATGTAGCGGACAAGAAATCGGGTGCCGAATGCGAGCATAAACGCGATAAATAGAATGCTTCCCCCTAGTTGGAAGGGCACCGTAAGGTTTTCCTCGAGAACGGTCTGACGACCCTCCCAGTCGGAGTAGTTCCAATAGGGTATGAGCAGACCGATCAGCCAAGCAGCCAACGCCAGGAGGATGACGTATTCGCGGCGAAACAGACGTGCCAGCGACATTCGCTGCGGAGTCGAGTATGCGGAAGACTGCATGGTAGGTATGAATTCCTTTCGTCGCAGACCGCAAGTTGCGGCGTAAGGGGCTCAGTGCCGGCTCCCGACCGTGCTGTAGAGCTGCCGAAGCTTTGTCACGTGCTCATTCAAGTTCATGCTTTCCCGGCGCGCCCTGGTAAGCGCGCTTTCGGAAACTTGCCGAAAATCCGGGATAGCGTTCAACTGGGACAGCGCATTGGTCAACGAGGAGACTGTCGGCTGGTTGAATAACGCACCGTTGACACCTTCCGTGATCGCTTCCGCGGCGGCACTCCATGCGCCGCAGACCACGGGTACGCCTCGGGAAAGCGCCTCGTAGGCGACGAGACCGAACGTCTCGTACCAGACGCTCGGAAATACCAGACAACGCGCTTGGTCGAGCCAAGCATCGACCTCATGGGGCTTGACCCATCCGGTGACAATCGCGTCGGGATTGGCTGCTGAGACGGCGTCGCGCTCGGGCCCGTCACCGACGAAGACGCATCCGATGCCGAGTCGCCTTGCAGCCGCGGCGAACAGCACAGCCCCCTTTTCGCGACTCAGACGTCCGACAAACAGAAATAGCTGGTTGTCCTCCGCGCGGACGCGCTTGGTGGTCGAGACGGAGATCGGGTTGGGTAGGTAGTGCAGCGACGCGCCTGAAGGGAGGTGAGAGCGCATGACGCGCCGCTGTACCTCCGAGATATAGATGATGTGGCGCAGCCGGCGCGGCATTTTGCCGAATCTCCACAAGATCAGTTGGCGGACGACGCGCCACGCCTTATGCAGCGGATGCCGTACGTCGCAATTGCGGAGCATACATGGCCCGCTCAACGGCCGACGCTTGCAGATCGCTTGGGCTTGGTAGTCGTAGTATCCGCCGTTGGGACAAGTCAGGAAGTACTCGTGTACCGTGAAGACATGGGGTACAGCGCTTGTGGTCAGAACACGTCCGATAGAAGGCGATAGCGCTTTGGCGTAACCATGGCAGTGCAGGATGGTTGTTGCCGGGTTCTGCGCGTCCAGTAAGGCCCTAAGTCGCCGGGCGGCCTTGAGGTTCCACAGGCCTTGTGTGACGGCGCGAAGCCGGCTGGGATCGGTCAGAATGTCGTGTTGCTGCAGGCACAATACCTCGATGCCGGCTTCATACAAGCGAGGATCGACGGGTCCGCATGCCGCGAAGAAGGTAACCCTCAGGCCCGAGCGAACGAGCTCCAAAGCGGATTCGATTGCGATGCGCGTCTGCCCGCCATTGATGCTTGCGTGATCGTTGACGACGATCACGTGTTCGATACATCGGCGATTCGAGCGAGCGACGACGTCGGAAACGTATCGCATCGGAATTCTATATCCCGGTTCGAGGAAAGTGAGGACAGCTTCGTCTGGCAGTGACATTGCGTTTACGGATGCTGCGGTATGACGATGTTGCTCGGGCCGATGATGTAGAGTGGAGAGCCGGGGGGCAATGCCAGTGTTACGCGATCATTTTCGTCTACAGACAGGTCAACGGGCTCTCCGAGATAATCGAATGCACGGGTTATTGGACCTTTTATGGAGACGGTCATATGGCGCGGCGACAACGGCGAGCCCCAGAGCTCCCAAATCGCGTGAACCGTGCTGCCGTCGGAACGCCGCCACGCGGGATGGAAGACCAATCCGGTCTGCCACGGCTTGTTTATGGGCTTCGCAGCGGCGGGCCGAGCTTTGGTGAGTGTCTGATAAGCAGTGAAGGACGGCTTCTTGTGGCCGGCGAACGTCACTAGGCCAAAAGAGTCGCGGTCGCGTTCGTTGGTGCGGCTGAAGTCTTGAAACTCATACCAGAAGACGCGTTCGATACCGGTGTGCAGCGCTAGGATGTAGCCGCGAACGAGATAACGGGCTTGTTGCTTCGGTGTGTAACCCTTGCGCCCGAAATGGGTCGGCCAACCCCATTCGGTGAACCAAATCGGACGCGCTCCGACGTCGGCGCGGGCCAGCAGGTTCTGCAACGATCCCGCGACGAACGGGATGTAAGACTCGGGTGAAACGGGGTCATCGTGGGCATAAGGATGAATCGCAAGAACGTCGAAGCTGCCGTCGGAGCTGGCGGCGGCCCGTTCCAAGAAGTCCCAGTCCCCTCTCGCCGTCGCACCGAATACAACGGTGGCGTTGGGGTCGACGCTCTTGATTGTCTTATACGTGGCTTTCAGGAATTTCCCATAGATCGAGGGGTCGGGAGCTTTCCAGAATTGATCGAGGTTGGGCTCGTTCCAAATCTCCCAGGCGCCGACGCGTCCCTTATAGCGCTCCACGGTTTGTTCGACGAAGGCCAGCCATCGGTCGAGATCCTCCTCGTCCTTCTCGCGTTTCGCGCCGAGACCCGGCGCGTCGTGGAGAAGGCCCAGGATGCCGATGTCGGCTTCGTCTAGGGTCCGCACGACCCGGTCCGGTTTTGAGAAGTCGAACTGATCGGAAGGTGACTCGACGAAAGACAGGACGAAATCCGTGCGGACCCATTGAATACCGGCTTGACGCCAAAGCGCGGCGTGCCTAGCGATTTGTCCGTATTCATGGCGGGTGACGTGGGCGTGAACACCGTAGGGGGAGGTAGAGTCCGAGGCGACAATGTGAAGCGGCGTGCAGATCAGCAGAATCGCTAGCGCCCGCGAGATCGCGGCGCGGCGCCTCCGTCGCGGGCCGGCGTTTCGACGTCGAAGCATGAATATGTCGGTCGTCATCGGCGAATGCGGATGGAGTGGCGCTCTGATGTTTAGGCAAGCAATGATCGATGAGGTGTCCTGGCCAAGACATCAGACAGAACCCGAAAACGCGGTTTCGGGGTTCCCTGATCTTGAAGCGCTCGGTTGGCTGAGAATGGCGCGGGGGCCTGCCGCGTATGGGCAGCGCCGAAGTATTTCGACGCGTCCCTAGCGCCAGATGGCAAGCGTATTGAAGCCGTGGGCGCGGGATACTTGGTAGACGCCGAGTAGGTTCTGCGTCGCGACACCGGCCGCGGTGGCGATTGCGGCGCCGGTGATTCCGTAGCTTGGGATGAGCGCGAAACCCAGTAGTACCGCCAGAACGGAGGCGATCAAGACCGTGTCGCGCAGTTTGGCTTCGTGACCGGTCATGGATAGTAGGAAGCCGACGGAGCCGGTCGCGACGTTGAGGAATTGGCCGAGCGCGAGGATTCGCAATGCAGTGCTGCCGGCGCCGAACTCCGCACCGAATAGCATCAAAAAGGCCCTTGGAAATAGCAACATTGCGATGAGGGGGCCGAGGGAAAAGAGGACCATGAGCTTGGTGGCGCTCAACGCGGAGTGTCTGAGCGCTGCGTGGTTGCCGGTGCGGAAAAGCGCGGCGAACTTGGGAGCGGCGATGGTGTTGACGGCCAAGAGTACGAAAGTAATCAGCAACGCGGTGCGCTGTGCCGCGTTGAAGACGGCGACCTCGGCGCTTGTTGCCCAAGCGCCGAGGATGAGCTGGGATGACCAGGTAACAACCGCGGCCAGCACAGAGACGGTCAGCAAAGGCATGCAGACTTGTATCAACTCGCGGCGATCGATCGCGGGTAGTGCCCGGGGTCGCGGTACCGCGGAGAACCACCAAAAGGCGCCGATTGCGGCCGCCGCGGCAGTCGCCGCAGCCAGATACCAGACCGCGGTCACCGCCGTGGCGGGGCCGATAAACAGGACAAGCGCAAGCAGGACCAGCGGTGCGCAGACACTGAGCACGAACAGGGACTGGGCGACGCGCTTGATGCCTTGGAGCAGCTTGCCGTGGACAAACATCAACGCGACAAGCGGGATCGCGATCGCGGCGACCTGCAGGGCTTCGGCAAATTGCGGCTTATGCAGGACGTGGCCCGCGAGCCAGTCCGCGAGCAGTGCGAGCGTGCAGGCGACCAGGATCGAGGCAGTTAGCGACCAGTGCAACGCGGTCCGGTGTAGGCGTCTGATCTGGCCCCATTCGCTTTCGACCGCGTAGGAGGCCGTGAACCTGACGAGCGCGAGATCCAAGCCGAGCCGAGAGGCCGTGGCGAGCAGGGTAACGATGGTGTACGCCAGAAAGAAGAGTCCGGCCTGTGCCGCGCCCAGCGTGCGGGTGACCGCAATGTTCATGGCAAAGACGGAAACGGCGGCTAGCGCTTTCATTAGAAACGCAGTAGCGCCGCCGCGAAGGATCTCCCGGAAGTCCGCGTCGCTGCTTCCGAAACGCGCTTTGACGCGGTTCAGGAATGTCCAAACCATCGTGCTGGTCTGCTGGGCGGGGATCACGGCCGCAGATGAGTCGTCAGGGCGCTTGCCGGCCCGGAGCTGGCTGGCGGAATGTCGTTGATCCGGCAGGGATGACGAGGGCAGGGTGCCCGGCGTTTGACGCGTCGTCGTTGCGGAACGCGGTGCTCGGTCGGCTGACGGACGAACGGAGGCCTCGTGCATCGGCGAAACCGGACCGGGCGTGGCGCCCTGGATAAAGCGCGAGCTCGAAACCGAGCGCCGAGCGACGTCGGCGGTTCGTGATGCGGGCGTCGGCGTTATACCATTGGCCCGAGCGCCGCTGTTTCGCCGCAAAGCAATCCGAGGTATCGGACGAGTCGGCGGGAATGGATCGGCAAACTCCGTGCGGGCGTTCGTGCGGTACCGTCAAGACGCAGGCGCGCGGGTTCTCCGGGGCGCGTGACTGGGAGAGTAGTTGATGAAGGTTTTGGTTCTGAATTCCGGCAGTTCGTCGATCAAGTTCCAGTTGTTCAGCGACGATGACTGGACAGTCCTGGCGTCCGGGTCCGTTACGCGTATCGGCGAAGCGCAGGCGCGGATCGAGCGAAGCTGGGTGGATACGCACGGCGAGCTGCAGACGGCGAAGGACTCGCTCGCGGTGTCCGGCCACCGCGACGGACTGGAACGGATCATTGCCGGACTGCAAGAGTGCGGGTCGCTGGCGGATCTGTCGGAGCTTCGGGCGGTGGGGCATCGTGTCGTTCATGGGGGCGAGGCCTTTCATGCTCCGACGGTTGTGGACGACGATGTCGTGGAAGTCGTCCGCAGGATGATTCCGCTGGCACCGCTGCACAATCCGGCGAATCTGGATGGCATCCTGGTGGCGCGCGAGCTTTTTCCCGATGTGCCGCAAGTGGCGGTGTTCGACACGGCTTTTCACCAGACCATGCCGCGCACGTCGTACCGGTACGCGATTCCCGAGTATCTGTACCGCGAGCACCGAGTGCGCCGTTACGGTTTCCACGGCACGTCGCACCACTATGTGGCGAAGCGGGCGGCGGCCATGCTGCGCAAGCCGCTGGAGCACTGCAATCTGATCACGCTGCACCTCGGCAACGGCGCCAGTGCGACGGCGGTCCGCGACGGCACGAGCGTGGATACGTCCATGGGCATGACGCCGCTTGAAGGCCTCATCATGGGCACACGCTGCGGCGATATCGATCCGGCGATCCACTTTTATCTGAGCAAGAATCTCGGATTCGACAATCAGACGCTAGATGATTTACTCAACCGCCAGAGTGGCTTGGTGGGGATCTGCGGCGTGAACGATATGCGCGAGATTCATCGTCTGGCCGAGCAGGGGGACGAGAACGCGGAGCTTGCCATCGGCATGACTTGCCACCGGCTGAAGAAATACATCGGCGGCTATTACGCCGAGTTGGGTCGGGTCGATGCGGTCGTGTTTACCGGCGGGATCGGCGAGAACGACGCGGAAGTGCGTGCGCGCTCCTGCGGCGGCCTGACCGGGCTCGGCATCGCTTTGGACGAGACGCGCAATTCGGCGGACGACAGCGGCGAGCGGGTGGTGTCGCGCCCCGAGAGTCCAGTGAAGGTGCTGGTCATCCCGACCAACGAAGAGCTCGAAATCGCCCGGCAGGCCGTCGAAGCGGTCGCCTGACCGGAGTCCGGGCTTCAGCACGGACGTCTTCCTGCGCCGGCATCGAACGGAACGCGGCAAGCCACGCACTCCCGGGTTGTCGGGAGTCCGGGCTTCAGCACGGACGTGATCCTGCGCCGGCATCGAACGGAACGCGGCAAGCCACGCACTCCCGGGTTGTCGGGAGT